>NZ_JAVJNG010000001.1:0-677976 GCF_038806185.1 Domibacillus sp. 8LH
CTAAGTCCAATAGAATACCGGACTCAGGTCTTGGAAGCTGCCTAAACTTTTTTGTCTAACTTTATTGGGTCAGATCAAAGCCACATAGCTTTTTAGTTATTAAGCGTTCTATATTTAAACTAAATTTTCTACAGAAAGGCTTATACTCTGCATCCTCATTAATTGCAAACTATGTTTATACATCTTTTGATAAAATATATGTTTGAATTTAGCACATAATAATAAAAACCAATATAGAGAAGACGAATGCATATATATGAAATAACTTATGATGCTGTTAATAGTTCCCACTTTTGACTCCGAGTTATAATCACGCTTTACCCTTGATTTTGCTACAAGTTATAAAGAGTAGCAAAGCTAGAAGGTTATATAAATATGCACGAAATTAGACTTTGTTCAAAACTTTTAAGTTATGAACCTCAAGGGGATAAAAAAAGACCGTCTATTGACAGTCCTATTCTTGACATCTATTGCTTGCTTGTATGTATAACTCTTGTTTCACAGTAGAAAATAAAGCTATTTCCTCAAACGAAATGGTTCCTGTATCATTTCCTTTTTCATCAATAAGAAAATCTGCGTATAGTCGGTAAACTTCTTTGTACATACTCTCAAGACTTTTAGCAATAATCACAATTTGTATTGTTTCACCATTTCGCTCGATTTTAACAGTATATCTCTTCCTTGGTTTTATAGTGGTCATTTTCCATTGCTCCCCCGAAGCATAATGTGATTCATATACCCTTATGTCTGTGAGACGAAACCAAGTTGTGAGAGGTAACTATTCTATTCCGAAACTTTTAAAGTTATGACTACCTGATTAATTAGAAACGAAAAAGGCTCATTCGACATTTTCAGAAAAATAATCAAAAAAAGCCGAAGAAACAAATGTTCTTCGGAAAAATATGAAACAATAGGATGGAAGAAAATAGTTTGGTACTTATTGATAATACCCCGAAAGACGAGAGAGCAAACCATTATTTTTCTAAAGAAAACGGAACAGCCGTCACCAAACTGCTCCGCTTTGGGAAGGACCTGATTGCATAGTTACCCTTTGTTAGAATCTTTAAACAATTACACATTCTGCTTTTGAGTTTTCCAGTGATAAAGAGGGGTTGATAAAAGTCGACTTTGCAGTTTGGCCGATTAGCTGCAAACCTTTATTCACTTCTAAAGGTTGGTTTTGACATTTTTGTCTAACGCGCAAATTAATTATGCAAAAGATGAACATTAGCTAAAGCTTGTTCGAGATTTGCTCTAGTTACTTGTTTATTGAAATTTAAGCCAAGACTTACTACAGTCTGTGCAATTTCAGGTCGGATTCCTGTAATAATAGTCTGCACACCAAGCAGCTCTAATCCATCCATTACTTTAAAGATTTGGTCTGCCGCCATTGTATCGCCCAATACTACACCAGATAAATCAAGTATCAGGTGTGATAACTTTAACCTTCCAGCTTCTTTCAATGTTTCCTCCATCAATAATACAGCTCTTTCTGGATCTATGTTACCAACCAAAGGCAAAACAGCTATACCCTTCGAAAGAGGAACAACTGGCACCGATAACTCTAAAAATGCCTTTTTGGCATTTTCAAGGCTTTCCTTGTAGAAATGAATATAGGTTAAACTAAAGTAATAAACAGCATGGTCAAGAAGAGGGTCAACAATCCTGGAAGCTGCAAACACGGTTTTTACAGACATGTTATGTTTCATTACTGCTTCTTCTATGGCTTCACTTATAAAAGTGCGATAAGAGGTTGTACCTTTAAGTGCTTCATCTAATGATATGCCTAAACTATACACAAATTGCCCTGTTTCTTTGCCCCAATTCTCTAAATAATCGTATGCTTTTTCCCCACCTGCATCTTTTACAAGGGCTTCTCCAAAAAGAGCTACAAGATTGGCTCTAATATTTATAGCTTCTTGTTCTTCTAACTGAGATAGGAGTTGTTTGTGTGACTCGGTAGACTCAGATAATCTATTTTCATGAACCTTTTTGGCGATTTCATACTTTGCTTCTAATATTGTTTTCCCAAGAATTTTTAATTCATTTTCCATTTTTCATATCTTCCGAAGCATAAACCTATTTTCGGTATACTTAAGAATATAGCACAAGCTTATACTATGTTGTACAATCTTTATAATGGCTATTTTTTCGTTCCTTATCCTTAATACACATTAAGGAATTAAAGAAACACAGGTATCACCCCTTATGTATGGAACAAAGGAGAACAGAAAGGCAAGAGTATGCACGATATTGCGGCGGGGATCCTTGAAGAAGTGTATAAATACGAGCAAAACCGAAGTAATTATTTTCAAGCACCCAATCAAAATTGGAGCTGACTTCTCTAAGTCAGCTCTTTATTTTTCACATCTTAACGCTATAATTATCCGTTCCTGTTTCTTTATTAAATACGTGAAAAAACTTCAACGAAAGCTATGTGGCTTCATTCACATAACTTTTTGGTAACTGTTTGTGGCAGCTTGTTACTATTCTTGATCCACTTCCTCTTCTGGCGGTAAAACAGGCTTTTTATTTGGATCAAGAAAAATAAGTTGAATGCGGCTTTTATAAACCCGGTGCTCTTTTGCTATTCGAGCCCTTTCATCCCACACTTCTTTTTCCTTTTCAAAATACTTAATGGCTAAAATGACGGTTTTATCTTCAAACGTTACCTCCAGCTCTTCTTCTGAAAGCCGAGGATCTAAAATTTCTCCATCAAGATTTCGGACCAAAGTGCCATCTTCTTTAAAATCTGCGATATACACTGGCCGGATAACATTCAGCAAAAAGGCAACTCGAATCATGCAACAACTTCCTCCTTTACTTCTTCAATCGATTTAATGAACTCAATCTAACCATAGGCAAAGAAGTGAGAAATTTTTCCCGGCAATTCATAATAAAGTTTCTCACTTAATTCCTCTTTACTCATTCCAAGTTCAAGGTTAATGGAGTGATACTTCGCCGGACCGCTTTGTTCGTTTTCACTGCAAAATAACTTTTTAATGCTCTGTCTTTTGAATCTACTTCTAATTTGTAAGTGCGGGAATGACTTCAAACTGCTCAATTTCAAATGTAGACATTGTTTTATCCTCCTTTACCCGGCTTGACCCACAAGTAATGTAGCACGAACTGTATGAGTTAATGTATTAAAGATGGTGTAATGACAATAGAGTCTTCGGTCTGCTAAGATTTGCTTCAAATAAATCATTGTAATTAAAACCGCAAGCTGAGTGTGTTGCATTACCCTTGCTATTCCTACCCATCAGAAGCCTTCAGATTACCTTTTCCAGCCTTTGCAGACTTATTCGTAATAGAATTTGATCGTTTATCTAAGCTCCAATAAATATCCAAGATTTTTGCTACATTAACAGATGAAAATCTAATTCCAACATACAAAAAGAACTACTTGTTATTTCAAATAGCTATTTCAAATTAGATGATTGCCATAATCCTCCCGAACCTGGTGTAAAACCACATGCTTTATAAAAGTTAGTTTTGTTTTCCTCATATGATACCGTTATAATGCTTAATCCAAAACGTTCAGATTCTCGCAGTAATTCCTTTACCAACTTACCCCCGATTCCTTGTCCTTGATATCTGGGGTGAACTATTACATCTTCCATATAACCATGTTCTAAACCCATTCCACAAACATAACCAAAAGCAATCAGTTTATTTTTATTATCTCTTACCCCAGCCCAAGAATTGCAGCGTTCAAACAATATAGGGTAATCTTTATCTGGCCTACCCCAGCCAACAAGTTCCCGTAACTCAGGTACTTTATCATTAGATATTGGAATGTTTATAATAACTTTATAGTTCATTTTATTTCTCTCCTCCATTATCTTCCCTAGAATTCTATAGCAGTTTCTATATGATGAAGTTTTCTTCCTTCTTCAACTAACCTTGTTTATAATTTACCAAGATAATCAACAATATTGGTCAACTGCTGCTTAATTTGAAGATGGTGTTGTTCATTTATATAGTCGTACTGTTGATTAGAATATTTTAATGTTTAAGACCTGCCAAACGATGTTGGTGGTATTTTATAGAAAAGAAAAAAGGGACAAAAAAATCGTCCCTTGCTTTATTCCTTATTCAATCGGAGCATCTGTTAGTTGAACAAAATAAATTACTTAGTAGCTATTATCAGTAACCTTTTACTATTTGTACGGATTCCTTTTTCGGTTTTGTTGCGTTGAATAAAATTCCTCAGAATGTCCATGTCTTTCTCTCCTTGACCAAAATCAGGAATGATCGGTGTATGTTTAAGTAAGAAAATCAGATCTTCGGGTCTTTGATAATAATCCGTTGCATCGTATTCAAAAGATTGAACGTCAGTAAAACCCGCTTCTCTTAGTTCCTTTATATACTTTTCTTTTAACGTTCCATCCAATTTCCCAAGAGATTGACCCCGGCCGAAAGCCGTTTTTAAATTTAGCTTATCTGCTTCACTGACTTGCTGTGTCAAAAAAGTCCCCCCAGTTTTTAGCACCCTGGCTATTTCAGTTGAAACAAACGGTGCGTGGCAGCTTGAGATGACATCAAAAAAACCAGCAGGAAATTGCAAATCCTCAGCAGACATTTGGGAAAACCGAACATTTAACGCGTTTAATTTTCTAAGGTTTGATTGAGCTGTCTCGATCATCCCGCTGGATAAATCAATTCCAACCAAGAAAAGAAACGAAGTAGCGATTTTTAATATGTTTTCTCCTCCGCCTGTGCCAACGTCTAAAAGAATATCTGACCTTTGGGATCTTTTCATTACTTCTTCATAAAAATTCCACTTAACGCCTTCGGTTGTAACTTGTAAATTGCTAAAATCCCACCCATTTATTTTTCCAATCTTTTCGTAAAAGTCTAATTCATTCATTTTAAGAGACACACCTTTCAAATGTAAAAGAGAATTATTTCCTACACTGGTCCAAATTGTAGTTTTTGAATAAAGGGCAGACTTTCCCCTTGATGGCTGGTACGCGTTTTTTCCAGCCCGGAAACTAATTACTTCGAACAGCGTAGAAAAACATTCCATTCACCCCACTTGAAAGATTAGATTCATTATAACCAATAATGGAATAACTGTAAAAATAAAGATATTTGTTGCTACTCCATTAGTTCACCATAATACTTTAGTGGACTTTCTTTTATAAGACCTCGTACTCAACAGTATCGGTCAACTGCCGCTTAAGCTAGAATTAGTCCTGCTTATCTAGATGGACGTACTGTTAAGTAAGAACCTGCTTGTTTATTTAGAAGCTCAAAGTACATAATTTTATTATTAGTTAATAAGGAGAAAAGGCCATGCGAGAAAAAAAAGTTCGCGGCATTAAGCGAAAAACGAAAAATATGATTAAACGAATTGAAGAGAGTACAATGGAATTCCCTTCAGAATTTTATAAAGGATACTGGCATTTGCACTTGCCGGTGGCTCAAGATTTTATAGATTCTGATAAGACTCCCTACAATGTTAAGCAGCTATGCATTCAAACTTTAATAGATAGGACAAAACATCTTATTGAAGTAAAGCCCGACAGCAAAGAAAAGCTTCGGGTTATGGCATGTATTGATTTTCCTCATTTATGGGACTCACAAATCGTTGTTTTTAAAAGCGATAGTCACTTTAAGAATTTCTTTAATCGAAACGAGGACTATCAAAGATGGACTCCACTGACAAAGGAAAGAAATATTGAAACCGAATGGGGATTATTTATTTCAAACGGAATGAAAATAAAGGGTTTTAAAGAAGAAGTTATTGACGATGAAGATGAATACTATCATACAGGAGAAATTTGGTTTATAGGGGAATTGACGTAATTAAAAGGGGTATCTATCCCCTGACATGTTTGTCATGGTTACTTAATGATTTGAAATGGCGAATACTAATGGAAATTGACATATCCCGAATATACTATTTAGCTTCTAAAAGGAGGCACTCCTTTGTTAGATTATATTTGGCTGGATGATAAGCCGCCCATTTTATATCAACTACCAAGACGTTTTAAATCCGCAGCACCATTACTCCATCCTTTTGTTCAAATGCCGCCAGGGTGGGAAAAGACAAAGAGGAAAAATCCATTTGAGCATATATACCCCGATGATGAAGAGATACTTACACTCGGAAAATCCGTTTCTTGGCAGGAGGTGATGACTAATAGTGATTTGGATTCCTACAAAGAATGAGCATTAGCTTTGTTGACTTCCATCGGCGCTTACTGGAAAGAATATGAAAGAAAGGATTTAACTAATAAATTAAACTCCAATTTCAAATCAGACCTTTATTATTCACCTGAAGATAGCATGTCGGTCTTTTTTTAATAATTTACTAACAGTTCTTTGCTTAAAAGGAGCTAGGAAATTATATTTTTCAGACCCAATTTCCGATAGTAATGGATTATTGAACATCAACGATACGTCTTCATTAGATATATGTAATCTGTCAGGTCAAGAGTTAATTGTGACAAAAGAAAGTATGTAGCTGGCTTCCTTTTAAGATTCAAAACAGAGTTGCTGTAATTACAGTAGTTCTTCTTCATTAATCAAAGAAAATAATCTCTTCAGATATTTGTTTTTCCCCTTTTGAAAGCCGAATTACCTGGATGTTTGGAAGCAAAATGTCTAAATCTAAAAATGAATATGGAAGCGATACTGCACACGAAAAGAAGAGGCAAGGATTGATAATCTTTGGGAGGAAATATCTTTTTAAATTAATTTTTATGTAGCCAATATAATACTCCAAAGTAGAATTGGATGATGAATTAAGCTTATTATTGACTATATCTCAAATTAATTTATATAGTCCAAATTTTCAGTTTATTTAATACAGCTAAATCATGAGTCAATTTGTTTCTTATTCAAAAGAACAAACCATAGAGAAACCAAAGAATTGTTAATCATGGAGTTGTTTTAACGTTATTCCACATTGTACTTTTTGGTATAGTTTTAATAAGAAATTAAAATTTTATGTTCATTAAAAAAATAAACATAATCCCCCTGGTCATGAGCAATAAGTTGCGGGTTCGACCTTATAATTATGTCAACAACCTCATAACTCCATTCTGTAAGACCCTCAATAAATATTATGTTAACTTTAAAATAAAAAAAACGAAGCAAGCCTTTTATATATTCCCCCTTTTTTCCTTCCTTTCACTTCATATCCAGCTTTTACTTATCAAACAGTTTTCGTTCGATTTTATCCTCATATTGCTTAAACATGGCGGAATTCGTTTTAATTCTTCTTTTAGACAGCAGCTGATTGTAACGAAGTCTTTTTTCATTCAGCTGCTCGTTTAACGACCGTGCCTGGTCTGGATCGTCACAATTGCTTACTAATCGTTCGAGCTCGCGGATATCCTGGCGCAAATGAGCGTCTTCCTGTGTAAAACCAGCATTTTCCAGCATTCTTGCAGCCATTCGCATTTCCGGCGGCAGTGATTGAAATTCATCCTTCGGCAGCGGTTTTCCAGCACCTGGCAGGCGATCAAATGCGCCTTCCTCCATTGCTTTCTTGATCCGTTCTTCAGCAATCCGGAATGAATCCATTTATATTCCTCCATTTTCAATTGAGTGATCTTTATTATAGCAGATCCGAAACAAAATACCGGTAATAAGCCCTTTTTCAACTTGGCAATACTTTACATGCAGCTCTTTGTAAAACAGTTTTATAGACATATTTTCACGAAAGAATCTACTAAGAATTTTCATTTTGTACAAACAAAGGCGAAAACTGTTGAATTTTTTGTGACACTGTCGTGAAAATATTGTTTTTTGCGGCTAATAGGATTAGCATAGAGAGTGGTGAAAAGATCGTTACAACTAGGTTTATCTACTGAAAACAAGCAATTGTGAAGTTGTTAACATTCTTTACGCTTTGAACTACGGAACTACATAAGAAAGGGGTACAGCATGAAAAAGAAATGGTTGTTATTACCAGCGATTTTCACTATTGCTACAGTGCTTGCAGGATGCGAAAATCCGCTAATGGTACTTGATCCAAAAGGGCCGAATGCCAAAACGCTATCTGACACCATTATTATGTCAATCATTGTGATGTGCGGTATTTTATTTGTTGTTTACGTGTTGTATGCGTACATGCTTATCAAGTATCGGGCGTCCAGAATGGGAGAGGATTACGAGCCTCCTCACGAACATGGGAGCACAAAACTAGAAATTATTTGGACGGTTATTCCGATCATAATTGTTGTGTTTTTGTCCGTTATTACAGTTCAATCAACAAGTAAAGTAGAAAGCAAGCCGGTTGGCTATGAAAATGAAGAGCCGCTTGTTATCTATGCAGCATCGTCTAACTGGAAATGGCATTTCAGCTATCCAGAGGAAGGCATTGAAACAGTTAACTATGTAAACCTTCCGGTAGATCGTCCAGTAGAGTTCCGTTTGTATTCATACGGACCAATCACGAGCTTCTGGATTCCACAGCTGGCTGGTCAGAAGTACGCGATGAGCGCCCACGTTACAAAGATTCATATGGCAGCAGATGTGCCTGGATCATACATGGGCCGTAACTCAAACTTTAATGGTCAAGGTTATGCTCAAATGGAATTTGAAGCACAGGCCATGACACAAGCGGATTATGACGAATGGGTAAATGACGTCAAAACAACAGCACCAAAGCTGACTGACGCTGATTACGATAAGCTGCTTGAAACAGATTTCGTAGGCCGCAAATCGTACTCATCTACTCACCTTGAGTTTAACCCGCCGCCAGAAGGACAGCATCATGGAACACCTAATGAAGGAACACCTAACACAGAAGAAGATGGAGACAAAACAGCTCCTTCTTCAGAGCCACACACCCATCCGAATCATACTGAGTGATGGACACAACAATGAAAGGAGACACTTAACATGGAGTCGCATGAGCAACAATTTCTCATTCTTAACGAACCCATGATCGTCGGAGCGATGATCAGTATTGTGGTCGGTGCGCTATCCCTTTTTATTGGGATAACCTACTTTAAAAAGTGGGGCTACTTATGGCGTGAATGGATCACAACGGTTGACCATAAAAAAATCGGCGTTATGTACATCTTAGTCGCCCTTGTAATGCTATTCCGTGGAGGCGTTGACGCCCTCCTCATGCGCGGACAAACAGCGATGCCGGAAAACGGCCTGCTTGATGCGCAGCATTACAACGAAATCTTTACAACACACGGCGTTATCATGATCCTCTTTATGGCGATGCCATTTATCATTGGATTAATGAACGTTGTCACACCACTTCAAATTGGTGCGCGTGACGTAGCATTCCCGCGCCTGAACTCCGTCAGCTTCTGGCTGTTCGCGGTTGGGACAGGCTTGTTTAACATTTCATTTATCATCGGGGGATCACCGGATGCCGGCTGGTCTGCTTACTTCCCGCTGGCGAGCTTGGAATTCAGCCCGACAGTCGGAAATAACTATTACGCAATTTCCCTGCAAATCGCAGGTCTTGGTACATTGGCAACGGGGATTAACTTCCTTGTAACGATTTTGAAAATGCGTGCACCAGGCATGACATTAATGAAAATGCCAATGTTTACTTGGTCTATCTTGATCACAAACGTTATCATCGTATTCGCGTTCCCTGTTTTAACAGTGGCACTTGCATTGATGACAATGGACCGTCAGTTTGGCACGAAGTTTTTCGCCATGCAGGACGGCGGAATGGACATGCTTTGGGCCAACTTATTCTGGGTTTGGGGACATCCTGAAGTATATATCGTTATCCTTCCTGCTTTCGGTATTTACAGTGAAATTATTTCAACGTTTGCACGTAAAAACTTGTATGGCTACAAATCAATGGTTATTAGTATGGTGGCGATTTCCCTTCTTTCTTTCGTTGTTTGGGCGCACCACTTTTACACAATGGGCCACGGCGTTATGGTCAACAGCGTATTCTCCATCACAACGATGCTGATTGCCGTTCCAACCGGTGTAAAAATATTCAACTGGCTGCTTACCCTTCATAAAGGGAAAATTAGTTTTACGACACCAATGCTTTACTCGCTTGCATTTATTCCGATTTTCACAATCGGTGGTGTTACTGGGGTTATGCTTGCGATGGCAAGTGCCGATTACCAGTACCACAACACAATGTTCCTAGTGGCGCATTTCCACTATGTATTAATTCCAGGTACGGTATTCGCCGTTATTGCCGGCTTCCATTTCTGGTTCCCGAAAGTCTTCGGTTTCCGTTTAAATGAGAAGCTTGGAAAACTTGCTTTCTGGTTTATTACAATCAGCTTTAACGTGGCGTTCTTCCCGCTGTTCATTCTTGGACTAAACGGTATGACTCGCCGTATGTACACATATTCTGAAAGCACTGGCTACGGCCCGCTTAACATGCTTTCATTCCTTGGCGCGGTTGGCTTGGGGATCGGCTTTATCATCCTCGTGTATAACTTGTACTGGAGTATCCGTTACAGCCCGCGCGATGAAACAGGCGATCCATGGGATGCCCGCTCTCTTGAATGGGCAACACACGGCCCTGTACCGTTCTACAACTTTGCACGCATTCCACAAGTGAACGATCTTGATGCATTCTGGTATGCGAAGAAACACAACAAACCGCTTTGGAGCGGCCCAATTGAAAAGATTCACATGCCAAACAACAGTGGCATGCCGTTCCTTATGAGTGGTGCGTTTTTCGGTGCTGGCTTCTGCCTCGTATTCAGCTGGTGGATCCCGACCATTATTTTCACAATCTTGATCTTTGTCTTTATGGCCCTTCGTTCATTTGAACAAGATCACGGCTACTACGTTTCTGTCGAAGAAGTTGAACGGATAGAACGGGAACTTGGAGGTGAAAAATAATGAAAATTGATGAATCGCTGCCGCTTGAATATAGTACAGAAGAAAACCGGCTGAAGATTCTCGGCTTCTGGATTTTCCTTGGCGCCGAGATCGCCCTTTTCTCCACGCTGTTCGCGGTTTACTTTACGCTTCATAACGGCCACGGCGATGGACCGAGCGCAGAGGAACTGTTTAAAATTACGCCGGTTATGATCGAAACGGTTTTGCTTTTAACAAGTAGTTTCACGATTGGTCTTGGTATCCATGCGATGCGTCTTGGCTTGAAAAAAGCGATGATGACTTTCTTTGTTATCACCCTTGTCCTCGGCCTTGGATTCCTTGGTACAGAGATTTATGAGTTTGTAGAATATATCCATGAAGGTGCCACGATTCAAACAAGCGCCTTTACATCAAGCTTGATGACATTGCTTGGCACTCACGGTGCGCACGTAACGTTCGGCTTTTTCTGGGGAGTAGCAATTCTTATTCAAGTAGCAAAACGCGGCTTGACACCGGAAACAGCGAACAAATCGTTTATCTTCTCGCTTTACTGGCACTTCCTAGACGTTGTCTGGATCTTTATCTTCAGCTTCGTTTATTTGAAAGGAATGATGTAAGATGATGAAGCAATTGTTCCCGAAGCAGCACGTGATGGGCTTTGTATTTTCAATGGTTCTCTCGATTGTTGCCTTGGCGGTTCTCGCTTTTGATATGTCATACAAGATGGGAATGGCAATCCTGCTTGTTACCGCTATTGCGCAAGCCTTGGTTCAGCTTCTTCTCTTTATGCATATCGGGGAATCAGAAGACAAAAACACACTTTACACAAACATCATTTACGCTTTGTTTGTTGGTGTTGTAACGATCCTTGGAACATTGTTCACCATGATCTGGGGTTATATGTATTAAGAAAAAACCGGAGCAAATCGCTCCGGTTTTTTTATATCTTCTCGTACCTTGAACTTACTTTCTCTATTAAAATGAATACCAGCCATATGCCAAAGATCCACATTGAACTCACAAGGATGGTTGCACCAACAATGGACATCATGTACCCTTCGTTGTAACCGCTTGCAAAAAGACTCACAAGAAAGATTAATCCGCCAATAACACAGCCCGCTCCTGAGAAATACTTGATAAACGAAAGTATTTTCACTTGCTCTTCTGTCATTTTTTATCAGCTCCTTCTTACTATCTATTTTACGCAGGTTCACAAAATTGTCAAATATTTTTCGTTAAATGTTCAAATTTATTTCAAAAATTGAACACAAAAAAAACAGGAAGAGGCAAATCTTCCCGCCGGGTTATGATGTGTGAAGCCTTTTAAGCAAAGGTTTTTTCCAGCTCTCGGCCAGTTCTTCAAGATCAACAAGCTTTTTGATTTCTTCTTGTGAAGATTCTTTTTTCTTCATAATCTGGTTGGCTTCTTCAACGGTTATAGCAGCTGGATGAATGTGTTTACGTTCCAGGCGGCTTTCTGCTCCTACCTTTCCTTCTGTTAAAACGCGAAAGTAAAAGCCTGTATAGCCTGTTTCATCCACCAGGGAAACAAGCGTTGGTTCATTATAGCGTGCAGCCAGTTTAAAACACGGCTGCCGCGGCTGGCTGATTTGCACTACCGCTTCATCAAGCTGAAAAATGTCCCCGATATGGACGTTTGTTTCAAGCAGTCCGGCTGCTGTAATATTTTCACCAAACGCAGCTTGTGGCATTGGTCTTCCTAATGTTTCCGCCCAGTATGTATAGTGCTCATACGGGTATACACAAACTGCTTTGTCTTCCCCGCCGTGATGAACAAGATCTGCCTGGCCGTCTCCTTCAAATCCTGTTTTCGATAAAAAAATGGCCTGGTGTACAGGTGCTTTTTGAATGCCGGATTGAACAACTTTTTTTCCATACGGCAAATCCGCCGGTTTGCCGACATTAACAGATAGAACTTTCATGTATATCCCTCCTTAAAAATAATCAGGAATCGGCTCCTGCAGTATGCGCTCATATAAAAGCGGATCTGCCCGAACCATACATAAGCCATGGGCATGATGCTGATAAGCAGGAGGCAGCGCTTGAAAGCCAAGCTTTTCATAATAAGCTGTACCGATTTCGCTGTAAAGCATAAACGCAGCAGCTGAGTGCTTGTCCATGCATTGTGTAAGAAGAGCTGTACCAAGCCCCTGTCTCCTGAAACCAGGTTCAACGACAACAGAGCCAATGCCGTACAAGTAAGGACGCAGCCGAAGCAGCATTAATGAGGCCGTAATCTCCCTATTCGCCCCTTCTAATACATAACGGGTACCGTATGCCTCTTCTTTTTGGTTTTCTTCTATGTACTCGGCAAGCGACCGTCCTTTGGGCCATTCCTGGTGCCCAAGCTCATAAAATCTTTGCCGTTCCTCTGGCAGTGCTTCACGCAGGAGCATCTTTTCTTCCCTCCTTTCTTTTCCATCGTACAAAAAAACCGTCCCAAAACGCAAGGACGGTTTTTTTGTTCTTTAGACGCCTACAGGCTGCATTGCTGGCGCGTATGTTTGCTGAATGATCTTCATGTCCGCTTCAGCCAGCTGCGGTACTTGGTAATAGCCGTTTGTATTTTGATAAATCGAAATTTCATATGCCATTTCAATGCAGTTCGGAAGAGAATCCGCTAAAACGCGGCGGACAACCGGGTTTGTACATTCAAGCGCGGCCACTGTTTTAAATGAGGCTGCCGATTTATGAGCGCCGAGTAGAAAGGTTGAAATCACTTGGTCATTAATTTCATTTTCCGACCCAATCGGAGCTATTGGCTCTTTTGATTGAAGACCGTATTGGAAGTTATTGTCCTGTTTCATTTTATAGCTTTTTGTTGGAACAGCAGGATCTTTTCCGGAACGGAAACAATCAAGTGTCGTATTGTATTCCTGCTCGATAAATGTGTACTGGCGGTTTAGGATATCAAGCAGTTCTGAATCCTTTACCATTGGGCGCAGCATTGTGATTTTGTTTAATGTGCTGACTGTCATAGTGAGTACTTCGCGAACATCAAGCAGCTCGTGTGCGCTATGGTTAAATTGCGGTGAAGTCATCCAAATCGCCTCCTGAATAAAGTGTGATGCTCAAATAGTGTGTGGCATCCAACTCGATTTATTCAAAAATGAGCATGGTTGATGTTGTCACTTACGACCTGAACGTGTAAAAATGGTATATATTAAAATAAAAGATCCAAACTAAAGGAGTATGTCTCATGAATAAAAAAGATCTTGAAGAACACATTATAAATCAATACAAACAGGATGAGCATATGATGGTGCTTGTGTTTGCGCAGTGGTGTGTAAACCATGACCTTGATCCAGCCGACTTATATAAGCGTGCGTATCCGGGCCAAAAGGAGAACAATGTGTTAAACCAGGCGATCGAATTAACCGTACCGAAAGAAGAAGCCGGCCATATTTCTGATGAGACCCTTCTGAATGTCTTATCTCTTTATGGCAACGACGACCTTGCTTTTGTGGTAAGCGAGGAAATGAGAAAACGCACGAAAAAACCGGATTGAGTTACTCAATCCGGTCCTTACTTATGTTAACCCTGACTCAGGGCGCCAGGTTGTCCGGTTATCGTCTTCGATAATGCCGAGTGTCACATCACTGATTTCGCTTTCCTCTAAAAGCCGATTTTTCACACGGAATTTAATGTCATCGGCTTCAGCAAGGGAAAGGCCTTTTCGAAGCTCTATCACCCCATCTACATGATAAGAGCGGCCTTCCTGTATAATACGCAGGTGGTGGATATCGACTGTATCTTCATCCTGTAAAATAGCATTAGCTGTTTTTTGTTCAATTTCAACCGGTGCGGCTACGCCAATTAAGCCAATCATATTATCATATCCAACACGAAACGCTACACCTATCATTAACAAACCGATCAAAATGGTAATCACGCCATCCGCGGCCAAAATGCCAAAAAACTGAGCAAGCGTAATGCCGACAATCGCTAAAATCGCCCCGGAAGTGGCTACAAGATCTTCATAAAAAACAAGCC
Organism: Domibacillus sp. 8LH; assembly: GCF_038806185.1. Lineage (NCBI taxonomy): Bacteria > Bacillati > Bacillota > Bacilli > Caryophanales > Bacillaceae > Domibacillus > Domibacillus sp. 8LH. Next base: position 14,803 of record NZ_JAVJNG010000001.1, read on the forward strand.
GGGTTGCCGGCGACGCTTTACCAACGTTTTTAAATGCCTGTATGAAAACATTTCCTTTTTTCTCTACGCGTGCTTCCTCTAAAATTTCCTTCATGGCTTTAAACAAAATTAAGCCATCGATGATAACAGCGGCTAAAAGAACCACCACATTGAGCCAGAAGTCCGTTGCCTGTTCAGGATGCTGAAGGAGCTTCCAGCCTTTTAAAATGGTCTCATACGCCATAATCGAAACGACAATCACGGCAATCATACAAAAGATATTTACCAGCCGGCCAAATCCTGTTGGAAATCTTTTTGAAGGCCGCATTTCAGCCAGTGCGCTTCCGAAATAAACAAATCCTTGATTAATGGCGTCTGCCAGTGAATGCATGGCAGAAGCAAACATCGTTCCGCTTCCGCTAAAAGCAGCGGCAATAAATTTTAAAACCGCTAACACCGTATTGCCCAGTGCTGCAATACCCGATGACGTGTTTCCTTTTCGCATTAAAGAACCAATTCCCATAAGCCGCCTCCTTTTTTCTATATCTATACCCGATAAAAAGGATACCTACTCTTGAAAGATAAATAGCACACTTCCATCCTTTCTTCTTTAGAGAAATGATTTTTACGGACATATAACAGCCGGCCACCGCCGTTGCAAAATCGAAAACAAATTTCCCTGCATTCTTTTTTCATTTCATACCCCCGCCATTCTCATGAGTCAGCATCCGTATACGAGCTTTTGATGAAAAAGAAGGGCCATTCTGAAAGAACCAAGCCTCCATTCTTTTAAAAAGGACAGCGTTTGAGTGGAGTTCTTTAAGGTAATAGGGTAAGAAATAAAGAGCTTTGAGAAGAAAGAAGGGATAGGATGTTTTTTTGGTGGAGTTTCGTTTTGGCCATTGGATTGGCTCTCCTTCACTTTTTTTCGAAAAACATGGCGTTTCTGTCAGTGAAGCCGCGCAGCCGGTTTCTTTCTATTGCTGGTGGAATTGCCGTCGCGTATGTATTTATTCATCTTCTTCCCGAATTACACCGCTACCAAAATGAAATCGAAGAAGAGATGAAACAGGGCGTGCTCGGCTATATGGATAACCATATTCTGTTCGTTTCCCTGCTGGGCCTTGTCGTTTTTTATGGATTGGAACGCCTCGTGAAAGTGTCCAAACGGAAAGGAGCAGGCAGGGAAGCGAATAAAGCGTCTGCCGGTGTATTTTGGCTTCATATGGCTTCATTTTTTCTTTATAACATGGTGATTGGCTATCTTTTAATTCGTGAGGAGTATAAGAGCACGTGGGGCATGTTCTTTTTCTTTTTAGCCATGGGTGTTCACTTCGTTATTAATGACCACAGCCTTCGTGAAGCCCATGAAGCTGTCTATGATCGATATGGAAGGCTGCTTTTAACAGCTGCTATCCTAATCGGATGGTGCATCGGCGCCGTAGCAGAGGTGAATGAATTAATCATTTCGCTCCTTGTTGCCTTTATTGCCGGAGGCGTGATTTTAAACGTAATGAAAGAAGAGCTGCCGGAGGAAAGAGAAAGCAGCTTCGGTGCTTTCAGCATGGGGATCGCAGCGTATACTGCGCTTTTACTGCTCATTTAAGGAAGCAAAGCGGCCGGGTCATTTCTTTTGGACGTGATCCAGGCGGACACAAAAAAAGCCGGGAAGACCCGGCTTTTTATTTTACGATATTTGCTTTTTCCAGCGTGTTCATCATACTTTGTATGTAGCTTGCCTGCTGCTTTCTTGCCTGTTCTTCCTTGCTGCTTGTACTAAAAGCAGCGTACATTGCGACCTCGTCATTTACAGCGTCCTTTAGTTCTTCCCACATTTTTTTGTAATCCATTTTCGAACCACCTTTTGTATGGTAATAAACTGTTAACTTATTTTATAACGGACGCCCTTATGCTCGCAATCCCTTTTTTACTGTTTGTACCAAATTTCTTTCCTGTTTTTTCATAAAAACACTCGTTAAAACAGGCTTTCTTCTCAAGTGTCAGCCGTTTCCCAGGATTGTATAATTGGGTTCTTTCTCCAATTTGAGTTTAAGAAAAGGGAAAGGTACATACAGAACCTGTACCATCTGTCCAACCACTGAAAATAAAATCCATATCGTGTGTCGTGTAATGGCTTAGCGTATATAGCTCCACCGCCAGCCCGCCGACGACCACAGGCTTAATGCCGAATGCACTCATATATTCCGTTACAAGGCCCGCAAATTCAAACATACGCTCACGGATCGGCAGCTGCTTTAAAGTCTTTAATTGGGCACGTAAGGCATCAATAGACATCAAAATAAATCTTCCCCGCTTCTTTACTAACAAAAGTGCCCTCCTGCACAGCCCGTTGTTTTTTGGCCAAAACAAGAGCGATAAGCGCCTCCGATTCTCCTTTAGAACGAATGCGGAACCGTTTAATGGAAGGACCGCTTTTTGGAGCTGCATACAGCTGTGCGTTCACCGAAGGGCGTTTTTCATTGACAAACGACTCCAGTGCAGCAAACTGAATTTTCATGCAGCTCCCTCCTTTGTTTACTTTTCGTATACCCGATTTTTCTGATTTGGTTATAAAAAAACAAGACCTATGACAGGTCTTGTTTTTAAGATACTCTTTTTTGTTCACTGCGGGCGATTTGCTTTTCTTTTCGAACCATATAAACCGTTAGTGGAACCCAAATAATAAGGAGCGCAATAAATACCGCCGATTGGGCTGCACCAGGGATATCCGTATACTTGAAAATGGCATTTAAATTTGTGAAAATCAGCATGCCGCTTACAATAACCGCTAACACACGTGTTGGCAGGCTTTTCACAATATAGGCAGCAATAGGCGCTGCGATAATACCGCCAAGCATAATCGCTCCTGCCCACAGCCAGTTGATTTTCTCAGGGCCAAGTGAAATCATGAATCCAATTGTGGCGGACAATGCAACAGCAAATTCACTGGCTGCTACGGTCCCAATAGCGATTCGGGGCTCCATGCCTTTTTGTGAAAGCAGGGCTGGTGTTGCAATAGGTCCCCAGCCTCCGCCTCCGCTGGCGTCAAAAAAACCGCCGATAAGGCCTAGAGGGATAAAAAAGCGATTCGTTGGCGCTTTTGGCGCTTGCTTTTGTGCATTCTTTAATAAAAGGAAACGGCCTAATATAAATAGCCCGAGACAAAGCAGGAACGTAGAAACGTAAAGACGTACATATTCTCCCGTCAAGTTGCTTAGAAAAGTTGCACCGGCAAACGCACCAATAGAGCCAGGGATAATAAGTTTTTTCAGCATGACTTTATCGACATTTCCAAATTTCCGGTGACTAATGCCCGATGCTGCCGTTGTCACGACCTCTGCCATGTGAACAGAAGCCGATGCAACTGCCGGAGCAATTCCCGCAGACAAAAGCAGTGTTGTTGATGTCAGGCCGTAGCCCATCCCAAGGGCTCCGTCCACAAGCTGGGCAGCAAGCCCGACGAGTGCAAAAATGATAAAACGTTCCATACCGTTCCTCCTGTTGTCTACAAGGCGGGATACTGCATTTCAAGATCCGCCATGTACTGTTTTCTTTTCTCTGGATATTCCAAATAATCGTTCTCTGCTGCCCTTTTCAGCCACTTTCGCCGTTCAGGGCGTTCAGGAATATGCCGTTTAATATACTGGCGGACCTCATACAAAAAATCTACATACGCTTCATAACGTTCGTCAAATTCTTCTTCCAGCTGATTACGGATTTGAGTGGAGAGCGATGGGCTTGCACCGCTTGTAGACACACTGATCATGAGCTTTCCGCGCATCATGACAGCAGGAATCTGTGCATTGCCAAGATCATTATGCTCTGCATGGACAACGAGTTTTCCATGACGGACAGCAAGCTCAGCCATTTTGGCATTTGCCTGCTTGTCGTCTGTGACAAGCATAATTAAAAACGCATCTTCAAGATCTGTCCACTCGACTTTCTTACGATGAAGCACTACTTTTCCTTCAATAGCCAATTGTTCAATAGACGGGTGAAAATCGAGGCTGACAATGTGCGGATGTATACCGAACCGAAGTAAATTCTCGGTTTTGTGAAAAGCGATCGGACCGCCGCCCGCAATGACAACCTTTTGTCCGCTCAAGTCAATCATGATGGGAAACATACAGGCTCCGATTGGGCAGCTTCTGCTACACGCTGTGCTAAAATACGGCCAATAACCGGGTCATACCCGAGATGGCGACAAAGATGAATCTCGCTGGTTGAATTCAGCTTTTTCACAGCTCGCTCCATCGTTTTCGTCAATATACCGGTAAAAAGCAGGTAAGGCACGATAAACAGCTGATGAGGCTGCTTGTCTACCGCCTGGCGAAGAGCATCTTCAAAAGAAGGTTCACAAGCTGCCATATAACCAATAGTCACATCAGTTAACTTGGTTTTAGATTGAAAAAGATCGAGAATGTGACCGAAGTCTTCCTTTGTTGCCGGATCACTGCTTCCCCGTCCTACAAGCAGAACCGACGCATTTGCTGAAATCGGCGCCGCTTCTTTCATCCGGTCAATCAGCACATCGATAATTTGTTCCTGTACACCCAGCGGGCGTCCATAACGAATCGCAACATCAGGGAAAAGCTTGGCTGCTTTTGCAAGCTCCTCTGGAATATCTTCTTTTGCATGCCCTGCTGTCAGGAGGAGAAACGGAATCGCAGTGATATCCGTTGCTCCTCTTTCCACACAGGTACGAAGCCCTTCTTCAATAGAAGGGGCTGAAAGCTCAAGGTAGCAAATCTCCTGGATGGGCATGTCAACAAGCGGCATGGTTTCACGGATAAAATCCGCCGCCTGCTTGGCGCCTTCTTTTATGCGTGTTCCATGGCAAATGTAAAGAACTGCTTTCATCCTTTTGCACCCCCCTGTACCTTTTTCGCATTTTCTTTAAACCATTGCAATTCTCCTCGCATTTTCACCACTTCACCAATGACGATCATGCTTGGATTGGTAATCCCTTCTTCTTGTGCAACATCATAAATGTTTTCGAGTGTGCCTGTTACCGTCTGCTGCTTTTCCGTTGTTCCCCAATGAATCAGAGCCGCCGGTGTTTCGGGCGATTTTCCGTAGCGAATTAATTTTTCCTGAATGTAAGGAAGGTTTTTGACACCCATGTAAATGGCAATCGTGTCAATTCCTTTTGCAAGAGACGCCCATTTTGTTTCTTCGTCTGCGCCTTCTTTACGGTGGCCGGTTACGATGGCAAAAGATGCGCCGTAATCACGGTGAGTTACAGGAATACCGGCATACGCAGGCGCTGCGATACCAGATGTGATACCTGGAATCACTTCAAATTCAACGCCGTTTTGTACAGCAAACGCCGCTTCCTCGCCGCCACGGCCAAATACGTATGGATCGCCGCCTTTTAACCGGACGACCTGCTTGCCCTGCTTGGCATGCTCAACGAGAAGCTCGTTAATGTTTTCCTGCTGGACAAAATGACGGTCTGGCAGCTTTCCGCAAAAAAGAAGCTCGGCTCCTTCTTTCGCATGGTCAAGAAGCTCCATGCTGATTAAGCGGTCATATAAAATCACATCTGCCTTCTGTATTGCCCGTAACCCTTTTACCGTAATTAAATCCGGATCCCCCGGACCTGCACCGACAAGCCATATTTTGCCCATCGTGCCACCTCCCGTTCATCATGCGTTTCTCTCTATCTGATGCTTTTTATCATAGCCTGAATGAAAAGCTTAGGCAAGGTGCTCTTTTACAGCCAGTTGTTTTTCTTTAAGTACTCAACAAGCTGGTTCACGCACTCTTCAACGGAATATTGATCCGTATTTAACACAAGCTCCGGTTTTTCCGGTGCTTCATACGGAGATGAAATACCAGTAAACTCAGGAATCTCGCCTGCTCTTGCTTTTTTATACAAGCCTTTTGGATCGCGCTGCTCACATTTTTCAATCGGGCACTCAACGAATACTTCAATAAACTCGTCGTTTTCAAGAAGTGCGCGAACGGTATCACGATCTTCACGGAATGGAGAAATAAAAGCTGTGAATACAAGTTGGCCTCCATCTACAAACAGTTTAGATACTTCCCCAATACGGCGGATATTTTCTTTACGTGCTTCATCTGAGAAACCAAGATCTTTATTTAAGCCGTGGCGCACATTGTCGCCGTCTAATACATACGTGCTTACGCCAAGATCAAACAAGCGGCGGGCCGCAGCATTTGCGACCGTTGACTTGCCGGAACCGGACAGCCCGGTAAACCATAATACCGCGCTGTGGTGTCCGTTTTTCTTGCGACGTTCTTCTTTTGTTAGTGACTGTTCATGCCAGACGATATTGTTGTTCGTCATGTTTCTTCTCTCCCTTATGCGTTTGATGTTTCTTTCATTCCACGGATTAGAACTTCTACCACTTCTTTACGGCTGAATTCTGCCGGTGGAATTTCTCCTGCACGAAGCATTTCACGCACTTTCGTACCAGAAAGAATCACATGGTCTTCTTTTGAATGCGGGCATGTTTTGGAAGAAGCCATGTTTCCGCACTTTTTGCAGAAAAAGCTGTGTTCAAAGAACAGAAGCGTAATACCGATTTCTTCTGCTGTGAAGTTTGAGAATATTTCTTGTGCTTCATACGTACCGTAGTAGTCACCAACACCTGCATGGTCACGGCCAACGATAAAGTGTGTGCAACCATAATTTTTGCGGACAATTGCATGAAAAATCGCTTCGCGCGGTCCAGCATAGCGCATAGCTGCCGGGAATACAGCAAGCTTCACACGGTCTGCCGGGTAGTAATCGCGAAGAAGCACCTGATAGCTTTCCATACGGATATCAGCTGGAATATCATCGGATTTTGTTTCGCCAACAAGCGGATTTAAAAGAAGCGCGTCTACAATTTCGAGCGCTGATTTCTGAATGTATTCATGTGCACGGTGAACCGGGTTGCGTGTTTGGAAGCCGACAATTTTGTTCCAGCCATTTTCACGGAAAATACGGCGTGTTTCGACTGGATCAAAGTAGAACTCTGCGAATTGCTCGCGCTCAATGCGTTTCACAAGTGTAATCGGGCCGCCTAGGTAAACCGGACCGCGGCTGTATACTTTTTTTACGCCTGGATGTGCTTCTTCTGTTGTTTTATATACATTTTGTGCTTCAAGCTTTTGATCGGGCTCATAAATGTCTTCAATGTTCAGCACGCCATATACCGTGCCGTTTTGTTTTAATAGGACTGTGTCCCCTTTTTCATATCCAGATGCATCCTGTACAGGGAGCGTAATCGGAATGCTCCAAACTGTGCCGTCTGCGAGGCGCATATCTTTTACGACGCTGTCATAATCTTTTTGTGTAAGGAAGCCAGTAAGCGGGCTGAATGCGCCCGTGGCGATTAATTCAAGATCACTTAAAGCCGTCGCATCAAGTTCGACTTCTTTTGAAATGCCGGATAGGTCAAAATCCGGTTGATATTGGTTGATAAGTTGGCCTCCATGGGCAGCAATGTTCGTCATGTATAGGTCCCTCCGAATAGGTTAAAATTCATAGATAAACACTTGGTATTATTTTTAAAAAAATTTAAGATCTTACGGATTGGTTGTATGAAGACCGCATTCTGTTTTACCGGATCCGCTCCAGCGTCCGGAACGAATGTCCTCCATTGAAAAAGCAGGCTTTGTGCATGGTTCGCAGCCAATGCTTGGGTAACCCTGGTCATGCAGTACATTATAGTCAAGCTCATGCTTTGTTACATAACGCCACACTTCTTTCCACGTCCAGTGAATCAGCGGGCACACTTTAATTTTTTGGAATCGGTTATCAAGATTTAAGTAATTTGTGTTTGCTCTTGATTCCGATTGCTCACGGCGCAGCCCGGAAATCCAAGCTGTTGACGGAGCCAATGCTTTTTGAAGCGGAATGATCTTCCGGATTTCGCAGCATTTATTTGGGTTTGTAGCAAACAAGTCTGGTCCAAACTTGGCCGCTTGTTCTTCAATCGTCATCTCTGGCTGCTGCATACGAATATTCAGCTGAGGATAACGAGCTTTTACTTTATCGATGGTCTCGTATGTTTCTTTAAAATGATAATGCGTATCAAGAAAAACGATTTCTGCATCCGGCTTCACTTGAGCAATCAAGTCAATTAAAACAATGCCTTCAATTCCGAAGCTGCAGGCATAAACAAGCTTGTCGCCATACGTATCATATGCCCACCGAAGCACTTCAAGTGCTCCTTTTGTTTCTGAATCAGCCGGAAAGTCAGGGATCTGATCCTGCATATCATTCCACGATTCAAAGGTAATCATTGATGTCCCCCTCTTTATTATCTGTTCTTTTCGAATGAGTTTAGTTTATCAGAAAATAATGCAAAGTCAATCCTATTTGCTTACTCGGAATTAAAAAAGATTTGCCCGCTTTTTCAATTTACTGTTTATTCTTTTTTTCTCCCAAGAATGATATAATCAGAGGTGATGAATTCATATTGGGAGGAAAAAACATTTGATTACAGTACAAGACGTCAGCCTGCGCTTTGGCGACAAAAAATTGTTTGAAGATATTAACTTAAAGTTCACACCGGGAAACTGCTACGGACTCATCGGCGCAAATGGTGCCGGCAAGTCTACATTTGTTAAAATTTTATCCGGTGACCTGGAGCCGCAGACCGGTCATGTGTCCATGCCAAAAGATGCGCGTCTTGCCGTATTAAAGCAGAACCACTTCGAATATGAAGAGTTCAGTGTAATGGAAACGGTTATTATGGGCCATGCCCGTCTTTATGAAGTAATGAAAGAAAAAGATGCGATCTACATGAAAGCTGATTTTACGGATGAAGACGGCATGCGCGCAGCGGAACTCGAAGGTGAGTTTGCTGAAATGAACGGCTGGGAAGCAGAATCCGAAGCCGCGATTCTCCTTTCAGGTTTAGGTATTCAAGAAGCACTGCATGACAAAAAAATGTCAGAGCTTGATGGATCAGACAAAGTAAAAGTGCTTCTTGCCCAGGCCTTATTCGGCAAGCCGGACGTTCTTTTGCTGGATGAGCCGACCAACCACCTTGACATTCAAGCGATCCGCTGGCTGGAAGAATTTCTAATTAACTTTGAAAATACTGTTATTGTCGTATCCCATGACCGTCATTTCTTAAACAAGGTATGCACGCACACGGCAGATCTTGACTTTGGAAAAATTCAAATTTATGCCGGTAACTATGATTTCTGGTATGAGTCAAGCCAGCTTGCACAAAAATTACAGTCAGATGCGAACAAGAAAAAAGAAGAGAAAATCAAAGAACTACAAGCATTTATCGCTCGCTTCAGCGCCAATGCTTCAAAGTCAAAACAAGCGACCTCACGGAAAAAGTCTTTGGATAAAATCACGCTGGATGATATCAAGCCTTCTTCCCGTCGTTACCCATATGTACAGTTTACGCCTGAGCGTGAAATTGGGAACGATGTCCTGCGTGTAGATGGATTGTCCAAAACAATTGATGGCGTGAAAGTGCTTGATAACGTAAGCTTTATTATGAACAGAGAAGATAAAATTGCGCTTGTCGGCACAAATGAAGCAGCCAAAACGGCGCTGTTTAAAATTTTAGCAGGCGAAATGGAGCCGGACGAAGGCTCATTCAAATGGGGCGTAACGACATCAAAGGCTTATTTCCCGAAAGACAACTCCGAATACTTTGAGGGGTCAGAAATGACGCTTGTAGAATGGCTGCGCCAATTTTCGCCGGCGGATGAAAGCGAAAGCTTCCTGCGTGGATTCCTTGGCCGGATGCTTTTCTCTGGTGAAGAAGCATTGAAAAAAGCAAGCGTGCTGTCCGGGGGCGAAAAAGTCCGCTGCATGCTGTCTAAGATGATGCTGTCCGGTTCAAACGTTCTTTTATTGGATGAACCGACCAACCACTTGGACTTGGAATCTATTACGGCTCTTAACAACGGCTTGATTGCGTTTAAAGGCGCCATGATCTTCGCGTCTCATGACCATCAGTTTGTTCAGTCAACAGCGAACCGTATTATCGATCTTACACCGAAAGGAATCATCGATAAGATGATGACGTATGACGAGTTTTTAGAAGATACAGAGCTTCAAAAACGCGTAAAAGAGATGTATGCTTCCTAAATAAAAAATGGCACCTCCCTGCGGAGGTGCCATTTTTTATTTTACGATCATCACGGGACAGTTCACCCGTTTCATCACTTTGTGGCTTACACTGCCAAGAACGAACTGCTGAAGATGGTTTAGTCCCCTGCTGCCGAGAATAATCAGGTCCGCCTTTTGGGCATTGGCGTACTTCACAATAGCGGGACCTGGATCTCCCTCCCGTACCAAGACGGAATATGGAATTTCCTTTCCTGTAAAAAGGGCTTCGTGACGAGCCAGTTTGTCCCGCCGTTCCCACTGAACCGCATTCATGCGTTCCTGCTGCAAAGAAGCTCCTTTTGATTTATCAGGCCTTGGAACAAACACAATCGTAACCGTACATGAAGAAGAAGCACCCGCTATCGCCGCAGCATGCTCGGCAGCACGATACGAATGCTCTGAACCATCCGCTGCCAAAATAATATGTGAATACATACGCGCTCCCTCCCGCTTTATCTGGCCCGGCGCGCCGCTTGCTGAATAGGGTCCCATACACTGTTAACCGGCGGAGAATAGCTTAAATCCAAATCTTCCAGTTCCTCGATAGTCATGTTGTTAAACAGGGCAGCCGACAGCACATCTATATGCTTCTCCGCCCCACGCTCGCCCACAGCCTGGCCGCCAAGCAGCAGCCTGGACTCCGGATCATATAAAATTTTCACACGAAGAGGAGAAGCATCCGGGTAATAGCCGGCTCTGTTTTTTGTTTCAACCGCAGAGACCTGGTAGGAAACCCCTTCCCGCTTCGCTTCCCTCTCCGTTAAGCCGGTTGATGCAGCTACCAGGTTAAAAAATTTAAAAACGGACGTGCCGGTAACGCCTTTAAAGGATCTTGTCCGGCCGGCCATGTTCAGTCCGGCAACTCTTCCCTGCTTGTTAGCAGTTGTGCCGAGCGGAATATAATCAGGTTTTCCTTTTACGAGATGAAAATGTGTGGCACAGTCACCGGCTGCGTATATACCGGGTACCGAGGTCTCCATTCGGTCATTGACGATAAGCGCTCCGTTTTCAAACATATGGATGCCTGTTTTCTTTAAAAAAGCGGTATTAGGACGAATACCGACAGCAGCAATGACGAGATCAGCCGGATAAGCAGTGCTGCTCGTTACAACCTGTCCTGCTTCAATTGCCTCAACGTGTTCATTCAACGATAGAATCACACCGTGCTGCTCGGCTTCCTGATGAAGCGCCTCGGTCATATCCGAATCAAGCATGCCGGCAATTTGGCTGCTTCTTTGAACAATCCGGACCCGCTTTTTGAGCCGGTGAATGTTTTCAGCCATTTCAAGGCCGATATATCCTGCTCCGATAATGACAACTTCGTTTACCTCTTTTGAGCTGAGATGGCGCATTAAACGCTCGGTATCCGGAATGGTTTTGACGACGTGTACCCTTTCTACACCTGCTCCTTTCCAGGACGGCAGAACCGGGCTGGCTCCGGTTGCAATTAACAGCCGGTCATAGGAAACTGTAAACGTTTCTTTTGTTTCGTGATTCACGCCGGATACAGTCCGTTTTACCGGATCTACCGCTGTAGCTTCATGCAAAATGCGGGCATCGATCCCATACTTCGTGCGAAATGTTTCAATGCTTCGGGCAATCACTTTATCCGTTGAGGGAATAAGACCGCCGACCACATAAGGAAGCCCGCACTGACCATAGGAATAAATAGCTCCCTTTTCAAGCACAGTAATCTCTGCTTCGCTGTCATTACGCACGATTTGCATGGCAGCACTCATGCCGGCCGCGTCTCCTCCAATCACCACATATTTCATGTAGACAGGGCATTCACATCGTCATATTTGCCACCTCTTGCAAATTTTGCGACGACATAGGAGCAGGAAGGAATAATTTTCAGGTTTTCTTCTCTTGCATAATCGGCAAGCGTATCGAGCAGCTGTTCGGCTATACCGCCGCCGCGCAGCTCGTTTGCGACATACGTATGGTTGGCATTAATTTTTCCTTCCCCAGCCGGGACGTAGGTAATTTCCGCAACACGCTGGCCATCTTTCTCCATGTAAAAAATGCCGTTTTCATGTTTAATTGGTTCCATTTCAAAAAAACCCCTTTCATCCATTGTCTTTATCAGTATACCCGTTTTTCCGGTATATCCTAACCTTTTTGAAAGGCGGAACGAGAATAATTCGAAATGAATATGCTACAATACGACTGTGACATTTACCCAATGGGAGGAGCTGCCGCATATGAAAGAATCTTCGACTACACATGTATTTTCCAGGGGTGAGGAAATTGCCAACTCCATTACCCACGGAATTGGCGCCCTGCTCAGCTTAGCCGCTCTTGTTTTATTGATTGTTTTTTCGGCCATTTACGGAACCGGCTGGCATTTAGCAGGATTTATGGTTTTTGGCATTACGATGCTGCTTTTATATGTGTCTTCTACGCTTGTTCATAGTTTTCCTCAAGGAAAAGTAAAAGACTTGTTTGAAATTTTTGATCATGCGTCTATTTATTTGTTTATAGCAGGTACGTATACGCCATTTCTATTTGTGGCCGTCCAGGGAACGCTCGGCTGGACACTGTTTGGTTTAATATGGGGAATGGCCATAGCAGGTACAGTGTTTAAATGCTTTTTTGTAAAAAGGTTTGTCGGGCTGTCTACCCTTTTATACGTGATGATGGGCTGGCTGATCGTTTTTGCCTGGGGGCCGCTTACAGCCGCTCTGTCACCCATGACGATTTCTTTTCTGGTTACCGGGGGGATTTTATACACAGCAGGCGCCGTTTTTTATGTCTGGCGCGGTTTTCCGTATCATCACATGATCTGGCACTTGTTTGTGCTGGCAGGCACCATATTTCACTTTTTCGCGGTTCTTGGCCTTTTGCCGCAAACAGCGTAAAAGCTGTCTCTAATCATTAGAGACAGCTTTTATTTTTGGTTCATCATATAGCGGTATTTTTTTGTATCAGACCGGAGCAGCGCTTCCGTATCCTCGCTGTTCCGATAAAAATGAGTCCAATGGTTTTTCTTCAGCTCTTCTTTCCAATAAGGAGAAGATTGAACCGCGTTTAAAAGCTCGCTCCACCATTTCTGCTCCGCTTCTGTTAAATCGCCAGGCCCCATCACGCCGCGCCAGTGCGGAAACACGATATTAATGCCTTGTTCCTTCCATGTTGGCACATCCGGGAGATGACCAAGTCGCTTCGGCGAGGAAATGGCGATAATGCGGACGTTTCCATTTGCCGCAAAATCTTCTGACTGAGAGGAAGACAGGGAAGCGGCAGCGATTTTTCCATTTTGAAGCGCTTCGAGGAGCGCTTTTCCATCAGGATAGCGAAAAAAACGAAGGGAAGCCGACGATATGCCTTTTGTATGTGCTGCCTGAGCGAAAGCAATTTGATCATCGTTGCCAAATTGCGGCTCAATACCGATGGGATAGCGGCCGGGCTCCCTTTTGAGCTTGTCCATTAAGTCATTAATCGACTGGATAGAAGAATCGTTAGAAACAATCACTGCCTGCCACTCGCTGGCCATCGTGGCAAGCGGCGTAAAATCTTTGTATTGAAGATTGCTGTGCCCGAGCAGCTTATTTGTGAGCAGCAGGCTTGAGTTAATGGCGATTGTACTGGAGTCTTCTTCGTTTAAACGGGCCCAGCCGTCATTTCCGCCATCGCCTTCTTCGTACACAATATGTATGGGCTTTTTGATAAGCTGCTCTTTTTCAATAACCGTTTTAATCGATTTGGCGAGTGCATCCCAGCCGCCGTTTGGAGAGCCAGGGACAATAAAGGTCAGGTCCTTTTCTTCAAGCGGTGGAGAAGACGCCTCACAGCCGGCCGTAAAAAAAATCAAGACAAGCAAAAGAAGCTGCTTCATGACCCCACCTTGAAATAGCGGCGTTCCGGTCGCCCGACGATGCCGTATTCGTGTTCAACCCGGCATTTCCCCACTGTAACAAGGTATTCAAGATAGCGGCGTGCCGTCGTCCGGGAAGCGCCAATCTGGGTGCCCATTTCTTCAATCGATACGCCATCCCGCAGGTTTTCTAATACTTCCGACACACGGTTTAGCGTCACGCTGTCGATACCGGTTGGCAGCTGGGCCGCTTGAGGCAATGCCTGGGCGTTCCCGGCAAAATAAGCATCGACTATATCCTGGGTAACCTGGCTTGTGTCCTGAAGCAGCTGTTTTTTCTTTTTATATTCGTTTAACACCGATGTGAACTTCTCAAGCGAAACCGGTTTGATTAAATAATGAAAAACGCCGTAACGAAGTGCTTCTTCAAGCATTTCTTTTTCGGAAGCTGCGGTAACCATAATAATGTCGGTTTTCGGGAAACGGTTCTTTATAATCGGCAGCAGCTCCGTGCCAAGCATATCCGGCATATAAATATCAAGCAGCAAAACATCCACTCTCTTTTTTCCAAGCAGGGCAAGCGTATCTTCTGCATTCAATGCCTTTCCTGCAAGCGTAAACCCGGTTAATTGTTTAAGAAACTCTTCTTGTATGCTGGCAATGCGAAAATCGTCTTCCGCGATCGCAACGTGTATCATAAATGTCCATCTCCTTTAACTGCGTTCTTCGGTATGTAAATTGTAAAAATAGTGCCGGAAGGGTCATTTGGCAGAACCTCCATAAAGCCTCCACAAGCATCAACTGCTTCTTTTACATTATAAAGGCCAAAACCCCGGTTTTCCCCTTTTGTCGATACTCCTTTCTCAAACAAGGAAGAAACCATTTGTTCGTCAATCCCAGTCCCATTGTCAGTCACTTCTATAATTAAAGTTGGACTCGCATCTGTGATCAAAAAAGAAACACGGGGGCTTTCTTTTTGCCTGACGGCTTCAAATGCATTATCAATTAAATTGCTGATAATGGTTAAAAGCGCATGACCGTCCATATGGGAAGGAATACCGGCCAGCACGCTTTCCTGTTCGATCGTAAAGGAAATCTTTTTTTCTGATGCTTTAGCGGTTTTTCCGAGCAGCACAGCTTGAATCAAGTCGTCTTGAATTTGTTTAAAAACGATATGCTGCTGCAGGGAAACGCTATCAGCTTCCCTTTGAATAAACTCAAGGGCAGCTTCATGGCGGCCAAGCTGCAAAAGACCGGATAAAACATACAGCTTGTTCATAAATTCATGCGTCTGAGCCCGGAGCTCATCGGAATACAGCCGTATTTCATCAATCGTTTTTTTATACAAGGATGCAATTTTTACAGGCTCAAATCCAAGTGTATCAGATAAAATGCTTCTGGTGAGCCATAAACCGCCGGCAATCCCAACTAAAAGCGCTAACGCGGCGGCAAGCAGGATATTTCCCGTCCGGGAAGCAATTTGGGCTGCAATCGATTTCTTGGAAAATTCAACAGAGACGGTGCCAATCACTTCTGAATGGCCGTCTGCTGCTTGGACAATCGGAGCTTTGCCGATAATTGCTTCGCCGTCTGTTCCCTTTTCCTCTACTGTGTAAGAACCTCCGTAAATAAGAGAGCGGCTGTCTGATTCATGAAGCGGCTGTGCTTTTTGAAACGTAGATAAGGCGGTTCCATTTCGGCCTGCAATCGATATGGACTGCGCAGCGGTTCTTTCCTGAATATGCTCTAAGACGGGAAGCAGCGTATCTGATTTGCGCTCGTCGGTTAAGAAAGCACTCGTTTCCGGCATAAAAGAAATCGTTTGAGCAGTCTGCAAAGAGAGCTGGTGTACCTGATCGGCGGTTTCTTTTGCCTGAATCCAGTAAAAGACCGCAGACATGCCGGCTACGATGAAAAAAAGCAGACAAAAAACGAGTGTAAAAATTTTCGTTCGAAGCGGCACGGTTTTTCTTTTCATGTGAACTCCTATCTTCTTTTTACCAAATTGTACGAAAAAACAGGTCAGAATAAAAGAAAAAATCCCGGATTCGGTTTGATCCGGGACTTTTTCTTATAGAGAAATAACACCAAGCAAAATGGCAGCTACCGTCATGACAACGGCTGTTCCGACTGTCCATAGAATCGTAAAGCGCTGGTATTGGCCAAAGTCTACTTTTGCCATCCCGACAAGCAGATACGTGGAAGCTACAAGCGGGCTGAGCAAGTGAACCGGCTGGCCTAAAAGTGAAGCACGTCCAATTTCAACAGCACTTACACCGTAATTGGAAGCAGCCTCTGCGATAATAGGCAGAACACCGAAGTAGAAAGCATCATTAGACATGAAGAATGTAAATGGCATGCTCGCAAGCGCTGTGATAACAGGAAGATGCGGCCCCATCGAATCTGGAATAATGGCAATCAAGCTTTTCGCCATCGCATCAACCATTTCTGTTCCAGATAAAATACCTGTGAAAATACCGGCTGCAAACACGAGTGATACGACAGCCAGCACATTGCCTGCATGTGCCGCAATACGTTCTTTTTGATTGGCTACATTTGGGTAGTTGATCGTAATGGCAACAGCAAAAGCAAGCATAAACAAGATTGGCAGCGGCATAACGCCTAGAATGAGCATAACCATAAGTGCAATAGTCAGCGCAAAGTTAAACCAAAGAAGCTTTGGACGCTTCCATTTTGCATCTTCTTCTGAAACAGCGGCTGTTCCGAAAAACGTTAAATAGCTTTTTCCTTCAACCGGTTGATTGAGTTCTTCCAATGAAAGGACACCAAGGCGGTTCCGTTCTTTTTTCCCCATCCAGTAAGCAGCGGCAATCACCCAAAGGGCACCGGCAGCCATAACTGGAATAAGAGGATTAAACAGCTCCTGCATATCAAGGCTCAGGGCACTTGCTGCACGGGCAGTCGGCCCGCCCCAAGGCGTAAGGTTGGTTACTCCAACAGCCATAAGCGCCACAGCCGGAAGAATAAGCGGATTCATTTTTAAACGCTGGTAAAGCGGAAGCATAGCTGAGATCGTAATCATGTAGGTTGTTGTTCCGTCTCCATCTAGTGAAACAATCATAGCAAGTACAGCGGTACCGACCACAATTTTCATTGGATCTCCTTTAACCGCTTTTAAAATTTTTCCTACTACAGGATCAAACAAGCCGGCATCGATCATAATTCCAAAGTAAAGAATCGCAAACATCAGCATAACACCGGTTGGTGCAAGATCAGTAATACCCGTTAAAGCCATTTCTCCAATCTTAGATCCAAATCCGGCAAAAAGAGCAAATGCAGCCGGGACAATCATCAGTGCGATCAACGCGGATAATCTTCCGCTCATTATCAGATACATAAAAACAGCTACCATAGAAAATCCGAGAATGGCGAGCATTGTCATGGAAACCAACTCCTTTTTTTCTTTTTCTCATTTCTTTCATTTTTTACATTCGCTTTTTGAAAACGCTTTATTATTGAATAATTTAAATAATTTAACTAGAAACGTATATAAAAAGAAAAATAAAAACATTTTATTTTTAAAGTGAATTGTGTTCATAAAATCCAAAATTGATCACTTTGACTGCTAAAATACGATTCTGTTTATACAAAAAAGCCGCTTCTCTTATAATAAAGAAGCGGTTTTTTTAACAGATAGTTATTCAGCTTAATAAACATCCTCCAGCGCTTTCCGTAACAAAGACATGCTGCGGTCGAGGTCGGTTTTCACTTGTTTCTTATATAACTTTGCTTTTTCATAGTCGGCAAATTGATAGATGACGATTTCTTTGTATTTTGCCCCTTCCTGCACTTTTTTCTGGCGCTTTAAGATGCCATCATCAATCAGTTCATGAAGAGAACGGTAAATTTCCGAATGGTTTGGCTCGTATCCAAATGCTTTAAACGATGCTTTCAGTTCATCCATTGCCTGCATACCGTACATTTTATGTTCTTCCACAAAACGAATCATATACAGTTTTAAAAATGCACGCTGCTTGATTAAAAACTTCCCTTCACCTCTTGGCATTTTGTCACGACCTTTTTTCTTTTATTTTAATTCTTTCTTTTAAAAATGTCAAATTTGAATTTTGCACATAATGTAATCAGTTAAAAAGTTTATTTTCTTCTTAAAAGGTTGTAAAATGAAGCAGTTTTTGAAATGAATAAATGGTTCGTTTCATAATAGATATTTTTTCGTTATGCTTTTCATATGGATCTGTGTAAATAGCTCCTTTATTTTCCCAAAGCATATGCATATACGCATCTACTTCTTCTATAATAGGTTGATTGTGAGCAGCTCTTATTTTCACGTCTGTTTCCGGATTGTAGTTGTTTAAGTTGCGGGACGTATGATTGGCGGACCCGCTGATGACAACCGATTCATTTTCATGCCTTGTGTACATCATTTTTGAATGAAATTGTTCCGGCGACTGGGCGAACCAGCGCACTTTTACCCTGTTATGTGTATCTTCACGCAGTTCAGCTGCCATTGGAATATTGGGCAGGCCTGTTTTTTTGCGTCCAAACGAATTTTTATTTGTATCTAAAATTAAGCGGATATCTGCCCCCCGCTCTGCCGCGTCTGTCAGTCCTTCAATCACATTCCGGTCGGCTAAGTAAAACATAGCCAGCCAAATTTCGTCTCCTTTTTGGGCACGATCCAATTCTTGTTCAATTGCTTCTTGTATTTTGCCTTCTGTTAAAAGCTGGACACGAACTTCCCCACCTTTTCCGGCCGCATTCTTCCATTTTGGAAAAGAGATGTTCCGGCTTGTATCGGCAACGGCTTTTTCACTTTTCAGCATATCTCCAACGAGCGCTTCTTTTACTTCAAACGCTGCGTTCGCGAAGTAATAACTAGCATCATGCGGATTCGCTGAACTGATCAAGGTCGTTTTTTCGGTTGTAATGGTTTTTCGGTGATTCGCTTTTACGTTCATGAGTTTTAAATAAGAACGTACGGTCATATCCGGCGCCATATCTGTTAATCCATTCGGCAGCCATCCTTCTTTGCTCTCACTCCACCACGTAAACAGCATGCGGTAAAAGCCGCTGTAAATGGGATTCGGGTCCCGGAACGCATCTAAGTTTGTTTCGACGACCTCAATCCCTGCTTTTTGCATCGCTTCAAATTCGGGTACGGTATGAGAGCTATAAGATGAATTTACTTCGTCTGTAATAAAAATAATCGGCATATGCGGATTTTCCGCTGTTTTCGCCAGCAGTGCATCTGTTATCTTTTTTGTGATAGCCGGGTATTCTTTTTCTTTTTCATGATAGGAATTAAATAAAAAGAAGTCTAAAATGATAAATTGTTCTGCTTCGTCTATAATGTCGAGGGTCCTTGTGAAAATTTCTTCCTTATAAAACTTTTCCCCGTTTTTTTCACCGGACAGGTTGTAGAAAAAATCAACATCTTCACTCGGAACGGCCCATTCTTTGCTTGCGTATGAAATATGCTCCGGCAGCGGCCGGTACACATTGAATAGCATGATCACTACATATAAAGACAAAAAAAGAATGGCGAACAAGCGCCATTTCCCTCTCCGATCCAGCTCTTTTTTCATTCTTCTTTCCTCCTTCTCTTCTTTCTCGTTTTATACCCGTGCATGTACTGGTAAAAACCGATTTGGAGGTTTTAAACGCGTTCAAAAAGCATGGCTAATCCAATGCCTCCTGCACTTCCTACTGCGGCAATGCCGAATTGTTCATTCCGCCGCTGCATGCCGTGAAACAGCCGCAGTACAAGCATGGCGCCGGATGCCCCGTACGGATGGCCAAGTGCCAATCCGCCCCCGTCCGGATTTATTTTCTCAAAAGGAATACCGAGCTTTCGTGCTGCGTAAATGATTTTCACAGCGAATGCTTCGTTTATTTCCCATACGTCAATATCTGATACAGAGAGTCCTGTTTTCATCAGCAGCTTTTCAATCGCTGGCACAGGCGAAGCGGCTGGAAAGTTCGGATTGGCTCCGGAGGCAGCGCTGGCTATTACTTTCAAGCCTGATACTTCTACAGACGTCATAAATACTGCACAAGCCGCATCATTAAAAGCAGATGCATTTAATGCGGTCACCGTTCCTCCCGGCTGAAAAGCTGCTTTTGCCCGTGGAGCCATCCTTTCAATCGGCCGTTTTTTTAAAGCTGCCTCATCTACTGAGTATCCGCCGACCGGGACGATTTCATGAGTGAACCGCGCTGTTGCGATCGATTCGGCAAACCGCCGATAACTTAATACAGCGTAATCATCCTGATCCTTTCTTGAAATTTCTTCTCGATCAGCCAGCCATTCTGCTGCTATACCCATTTCCGGATCTCCAATCGATTGCGGAGAAAACACAGCTTTTTCCGGGCGCAATGAGGTACTGGAGCTTTCACAGCCGCCGGCAATGACGTACTGTGCTTCGCCAGAAGCAACCAATGCTGCACCAAGCCGAATCGCTTCCAGCCCTGATGAGCACTGTCTGTCCACTGTGAAGCCGGGTACCGAATGGGGAAGTCCCGCCAGCAGAGCCGACAAGCGCGCAATATTTCCGCCCGGCCCCGTGACATTGCCTAAAATCACTTCGTCGGGCGGAACAGTGGAGCAGTCTGCCAGCGTTTTGATAACAGGTACTGCAAGATGGGCTGCTTCTATTGTTGAAAAAATCCCATCTTTTACTCCTACCGGCGTTCTTTTCGCATTCGTAATGTAAACAGTCACTGCAGGACCTCCTTTGCTTTTTCCCGAAGAGCTTTCCGGTCGATTTTTCCATTCGTTGTGAGTGGAAGACTATTTGTTTGAATCCAGTGTCTTGGCAGCTTTTGGACAGATAGAAACTGCTTTGTAAAAAAGCGGACGGCTCCCTTGTCTGCCCCGCCTGTATAAAAGCAGACAATCCGGTCGCCAAGATGCACATCCTCAATAGACGTAACCGCTGCTGCATGTACATCCGGACATCTTACAACGACCCGCTCTATTTCTTCCGGATAAACATTCACGCCGCCTGTAATCATCATAAACTGCTCTCTGCCCACCACATATAAACAGCCTTCTTCATCTACATAGCCCGCATCTCCGACCGTATAAAAGCCGTCTTGACCGATGTCGAGCTTGTAGCGGCCTTCGTGCACATAGCCGCTGAACAGCATCGGGCTTTTCACATAAATGGTCCCGATCTGTCCGGGAGAAAGACTTTTACCTCCTGACCGGATATCGACCGTTACACCAGTGCTCGGTTTTCCGGAAGAAGCAGGCCTCACTCTGTAATCCTCTGGTGTCATATAAGACACAAAGCTGAGCTCGGAGGCACCGTAAAACTCATAAAGCGGTGCCGCTGGATATGTATCGATCCATTGCTGCTTCCGCTCCGCTGTCCACCCTGCACCGGATAAAAAAACAATTCCTCTCGAAGCAAAGTGAAAGCGATTGTACAGCGCTTCAAGCATCGTCGGTACCGCGTAGAAAACAAACGAATCCAGGCGGTTTAATGCTTGAACCGTGTGCTGTGGCACAAACTTATCCATTAAAAGAATCGGCTGTCCGCTAAAAAAAGCAAATGCGGCTCCATATAAAAACAGTGAATGGTGAATAGGACCGGCGATCACGGCCGTTTCCTGCCCGGTTAGCGGAAAATCGGCCATCCCCGCTTCAAAACTTTTCAGCCAGGACCACTGGCTTCGAATAAATTGCTTTGGCGTGCCGCTTGAACCAGAAGTGAACCCAGAGTAAAACATACAATGAACATCTTCATGGCAATACGAAGAAGGAGTGGTCTGCTCGATCAAAGAACCGGCTTTTTCAAGCTGCTCTGCCGGAATGAACAGCACCGGCTTTGCGAGCCGAAGCCGCTCGGCCTGTTCTGCTTCTGTCATCCGCGGATCAAGCGGCATAAAAACAAAGCCGGCCCGCACCGCACCACAAAATAAGGCGAGCGTTTCCCATCTGTTTCGAGCGGTTAATGCGACAGTATCCCCTGGCTGCCCGTATGATAAAAGCCAGGCGGCAGCGCGCTTCGTCATCTCCTCCCACTCCCGGTATGTAAAGGTTCGATTCGGCGTTTGTAAACAAATATGCTCCGGACACGAATGTGCCCGGAGCGATTGTGTGGACGTTAAATTCATCTTTTATCCCCCCACTGTACTATAGCAAAATTTATGCGGCGCGGCGAAAGGACGGTACAGCCTGCAGGGCGGTACGCAGTCTTGGAACAAGAAGTGCCGCCGCTGCTGCTTTTAGCAGGTCACCCGGAATAAAAGCGGCACTTGCCAGCACGACTTCTTTCAGCCCGACTCCTGTCACAAGTGACTGAACGGGAATACCAATGATATATAAAACAAGAACGCCTCCGATGACGTTAGCAGCAAACGTGCGCTTAGCTGATAATTTTGCGGCGCGTTCAACCAGGAAGCCGACAACAAATGCGCCCGCAATCCAGGAAATCAGAAAACCGGCACTTGGTCCTGCAAAAACAGCGAGACCGCCCCGCCCTCCGGCAAGAATAGGAGCTCCTGCTGCGACAGCCAGCAGAAAAATAACCTGGCTGAGTGCACCCAGCCGGGCACCGAGTATGCCCCCTGCAATCATTACACCGATTGTTTGAAAAGAAATCGGCACAGGCGTAAAAGAAAGCGGAATAGGCGGCAGGAATCCAAGCACGGCCATAATAGCAGCAAACATAGCCGCCTGCATCCAGTGAACTGTTTTCATGTATGTAACCCTCCAGTGAATTGTTTTTTTTATTGTAAAAGGGGCTCCCTCCTATTGTCAACCTGTTTTTTATATAGTTAACAAATCAAGCCGCATACTTTTTTGATTTGATATGGTAAAATAGGGCGCGTACATACATATTTTCATGCAACGAGGTGCTTGTCTTGAAGATTCAACCTTCTAAAAGAATGGCGGCCTTTGGTCCATCCATTTTTAGTGACTTAAAAGCCTATGCGGATCAAAAAAAGCAGCAAGGCGACATTTTAATTGATCTAAGCCTTGGCAGCCCGGATTTACCGCCGGATGAACGCGTTCGGGCCGTTCTAGCCGATGAAAGTGCGAAAGCGGATGCCTACGGCTATACACTTGGCGGAACCGCGCAGTTTTATCAATCCGTAGCCGATTATTACAAGCGGCGCACGCGCGTCCTTTTAAACCCGCAAACAGAAATCGTTCAAACGATGGGATCTCAGGAAGGACTTGTGCATCTTCCTCTTGCATTTTGTGATCCCGGTGATATCGTGTTAACGACGAATCCTGCTTATGTTGCGTATGAAGCCGGCGTTTCTCTTGCTGGTGCGGTGCCGTACTTTATGCCGCTTCTGCCTGAAAATCAATTTCTGCCGGATTTATCTCTTATTCCAGAAGATATAGCTCAAAAAGCAAAGCTGATGCTGCTCAATCTGCCTGGGAATCCTGTACCGGCGATGCCGAATCGTGCATTTTTTGAGCAGGTCATTGATTTTGCTAAAAAGCACGATATCATTGTACTGCATGACGCGGCTTATTCAGAGTTTTACTTTGAAGGCGGGGAACCGTTTAGTTTTCTTTCCATTTCCGGTGCAATGGAAGTAGGGATGGAAATCAATTCTCTTTCTAAAACCTTCAGTCTGGCTGGGGCCCGCATTGCGTATATTGCCGGAAATGCTGACATGATTCGTGTGCTGAAGCAGCTCAAATCCAATTTGGATTATGGGGTGTTCGCTCCGGTTCAGAAAGCAGCAATTTTTGCCCTTGATCATGCGGAGGAAATCACAAACAAGCTCCGGATGGAATTCCGGGCACGGGCTGAAGCACTCTCATTGGGGCTTCAAGAGATCGGATGGTCGGTTGAACAGCCTGGAGGAGGCATGTTTTTATGGACGAAAATTCCGTCCGGCAGCGATGACCGCGCTTTTGTTTTCGAAGCGATTGATAAAGCCGGCGTTGTAATGGTGCCGGGAAGCGCATTTGGCACAGCGGGCACGGGCTACGTGCGTATCGCCCTTGTACAGCCTGTTCCCTTATTAAAACAGGCAGCAGAGAGGCTTAAAAAGGTGATTGTATGACGAAGAGAAACACACAATGGGGATGGTGCCGGGCATGAAGTTAAAACAGCTGCGGCTTTCTCCTTTTCAGGTTATTTTCCTGCTTTATTTAAGCGGTGCTGTGTTTGCCAGTATTTTATTGCTGCTGCCGGCCGCTCACAAGCCAGGCGTAGATATTTCGTTTATAGATGCAATTTTTGTAGCTGTCAGTGCCCTCAGTGTAACGGGCTTGACCCCGGTCAGCACCGTCGACACCTTCAGCACGACCGGGTACTTTTTTATCCTCCTTATCTTACAGGTAGGCGGCGTCGGAATTATGACGTTTAGTTCCATGGTGTGGCTCCTTTTTGGCAAACGGATTGGCATGCGGGAGCGGCAGCTCATTATGGCGGACCAGAACCGGACCGATTTAAGCGGCCTCGTTAAATTAATGAGGGAAATTTTTCTCCTTATTCTTGCTATTGAAGCAGTTGGAGCTCTCGTACTCGGCATTCATTTTATTCAGTACTACCCGACGATCAGCGAAGCATTCCTGCACGGCCTGTTCGCTTCGGTCAGTGCGACAACCAATGGCGGCTTTGATATTACCGGCGCTTCCCTTATTCCGTACGCAAATGACTATTTTGTTCAAGTTGTGAATATGGTGCTGATTATTCTTGGGGCGATCGGATTTCCCGTATTGATTGAAATCAAAGATTTTTTAACCTACCGCGGATCACGTAAATTTGCGTTCAGCTTGTTTACAAAATTAACGGTTACCATGTACGTGCTGCTGGCTGTTATCGGCACAGCGGGACTGCTTTTGTTTGAGCGAAACCATTTCTTAGCGGATAAAGTATGGCATGAATCGTTTTTCTATGCTCTTTTTCAATCGGTTGCATCGAGAAGCGGCGGTTTGGCCACATTGGATTTAAATGACTTTTCATCGCCGTCCCTGCTGCTTTTGTCGGTGCTCATGTTTATCGGCGCCTCACCTTCAAGTGTAGGCGGCGGTTTGCGAACCACAACCGTCGCGATTGCGGCACTCAGTGTATTTACATTTGCGCGCGGAAAAAACACCATTAAAGTGTTTCACCGGGAAGTGCATCCCATTGACGCGCACCGGTCGTTTGTCGTCCTTGCGACCGGAACGTTTATCTGGGCGGTTTCCGTTATTGCTCTCGCTTATTTAGAGCCGGAGCTCACGCTGCTTCCTATTATTTACGAGGTTTCATCCGCATTTGGTACAACGGGTTCAACCCTTGGTGTAACAAGCGTGATTGGCACACCGGCTAAAATGATTTTGATTGTCCTTATGTTTATTGGCCGGGTAGGGCTGTTTTCCCTCCTTTTCCTCATTCGCGGCAAAGAAATTAAAGACTCTTACCATTATCCGAAGGAACGCATTTTAATTGGTTAAAAAAAGCCGTCGCTCAGTGACGGCTTTTATTCATTTCAAGAAGCTTAACAGTAATGCGTTTCTTTGCTTCTCCCGGTATGCTTTTTTGGACTGGTTTTGCCAGGTACATGTATACCATGCCGACAAACATGCTGCCGCCAATGATGTTTCCTAAAGTAACAGGAATTAAATTATAAACAGCGCTCACTACAGAAATCACTTCAGGATGCGGCACTGCCAGAGCCAGACTGAACAAAACCATATTAGCCACACTGTGTTCAAAGCCGGCCACAACAAATGTCATAACGAACAGCAGCATTGTCACGATTTTCGCCATGTCCCCTTTCATCTGCATAGGAATCCAGACAGCAAGACAGACGATCCAGTTACACAAAATCGCTTTAAAAAACAATTGAGATGCAGGGTAATGCATTTTATGAGAAACAACATCCATTAAATATTGAGAATTCGCCGTATCATGATAAATTCCTGATCCACTGATAAATAGGGCGAAGCATAAAGCGCCGAGCAGGTTTCCTGTATAGCACGCCCCAAGAACGGCCAGTGCTTCCTTCCAATTTGTTTTGCCGCTCATTGTACTCATTGTGAAATACATCGTATTGCCCGTAAACAGTTCCGCTCCTCCGTAAAGAATTAACACAAGGGCAATGCCGAAAAACGCACCGAGCATTAAGACTGTGGCTGGTGATCCTGCATCAAAAAAGGGTTCCGCCAGTTTAAAGGACAGCATAATGCCAAAGCCGATAAAAAAGCTTGCCAGCATCGCTTTTACAATGTATTGAAGAGGGTTATGGCGCAAAATCGCTGACTTTTTAACCGCCCATGCATTTATTTCCTCATACGCTTCTTTATTCACTGTTCTCACTCACCATTCGGGGTAATTTGTGAAACATTTCACAATTGATTTATACTTTTATTATACGCCCTCTTTATGGAAAGTCTATAGAAAAGTTGTCACAACTTTTCGTCTGTTTTTAAAGCGTTCTCACATTTATTCCGCAAAAAAAGATGACGAGCCGGGCTCGTCATCTGAGAGTGTAGACAAAATAAGAAAGCGGGCTGATTGAAAACGTCTGTCTTTCAAGGAACGCCGCCGGCTGGGAAGCGGAGTGACCTTTTTTGGTCATGAGCATTTACAGCCGGCAAGTGACACCGAAAGCGGGCGTTTGCGGGCAGCCTGAGATGACGAGCGTAGCTCGTCATTTTATTAAAGAAAAGGGAACAGCCAGGGCAGAACAAGCGAGGTAATAATGGCAGAGACGCCCATTGCAGCGCTGGACACCGTTCCTTGAACAGGTCCTTCCTGTACAGCCTGGCTTGTTCCAATACCGTGAGAAATGGTGCCGATACCGAGGCCTCTTGAAAAAGGATCGTTTATGTTGAACATCGTTAATAAAGGCGGGCCAAATACAGCTCCGAAAATACCGGCTGTGATAACAAAAGCAGCGGCCAGGGCTGGATCGCCGCCAATAATCACAGCGGCTTCCATCGCCACGGGCGTTGTCACGGCTTTTACAGCGGCGGTCGCTTGAATGGTTCGGGAGAGGCCAAATGCAGAAGCCATCCAAACAGCCGATACAATTGTTGCAAATGTACCGACAATCAAGCTGGCGGCGGCTGGAAGAAAGCGCTCACGCAGTACAGCCCGGTTATAATACAGCGGCAGAGCCAGTGCTACGGTGGCCGGACCGAGCAAAAAGGTCATGATCTCTTTCGCCGGTGTATATTCTTTATACGATACGCCCGAGGCAGCCAGCAGGCTGATGATCACCACAGTCGATGTAAAAACGGGCGTTGTGAAAGGGGATGGAAACCGCAAAGCGGCCCATCGCGCCAGTTGATAAATTGCAATGGTTACAATTATGTAAATAATCGTCATGCTTTTTCCCTGCTTCTCTTCGCCAATGCACTAGACAGTCCAGAGGTAATAAGAAGGCCCATAACCGAACTGCCGGCAATCACTGCCATAAGGGCAGCACCGTCTGATTGGATCAGATCCCCGTATGTGATTAATCCGGCTGCAATAGGAATAAAAAAGAAAGCTAAATGCTTGTTTAAAAAAGCAGCTCCACTTTGAATCATTTGAACAGGAACCCAGCCTTTTGATAGAAGAAAAAGCAGGATCACCATGCCGGTAACGCTGGCTGGAATCGGGATATGCAGCCAGGAAACAAGAAACTCAGATCCATAATACAAAGCGGACAGAAACGCAAGCTGAAAAAGAAAAGCGGCCGCTTTCTTCACTTCACTGTAAAGGTGCCTTTCATTTTTATTTCGCCTTTCTCGTTTTGAACTGTTACACTGCCTTTGCCTGCTTTCTCATCCGTCCAGCTGCCTTTGACCACAAGCGGCTCGTCGGGATACGTCATCGCCTGAAAACGGACCTCGTAGGACGTTAAATCGCCTGCCTCCCATTCACGGATCGCACGGCTTCCAAGCGCCATTACGAGCATCCCGTGTGCAATACAGCCCTTCAGCCCGGCTTTTTGTGCATAATCAGGGTCTGTATGAATCGGGTTAAAATCACCTGAAGCGGCTGCATACTCACGAATTTCTTCTGCGGTAATCGTCCAGTAAAGGGGTTTAAACATGGGCTGCTCCTTTCTGTTCAATCAAGGTCGAACGCGATATAACGGCTGGATGGTTTTCTTTTAAATAAACCGTTTCAAGCTTTGCGAACGTCATGCCTCTTTTGGCCGTTCGTCCTGTAATATACACAACGGCTTCAATGTGGTCGCCTGGAAAAATGGGTTTTATGTATTCATAAGACTGGCTGCCGTGCAGCACACAAGCGGGGTCAAACTGGAGAAGCTCCGTTAATTTTTGAAAAGACAACCCGCCGTGAAAATCAAGTACAGTGAGAAACGTCGGCGGTATCTCACTCCCCGTATCGGCAGCCGAAACCGCTTGTTTAAATGCAAAAACTTTCTCCTCATCCACCGTGCAGGAATACCGGTACAGCTCTTGTTTTTCTTTCATGCTCTCACCCTTTCTTTGAATGATTTTACCATATCTGTATGTAAAAAAGGTCCATGAATTCATGGATCTTTAAGGCTGTCAACAAAGTCGTCAGTCTTTTTTACGAAAGCTTTTACTGCTGAAAGCGGCAGGTATCTTTTCAAGAAATAGTGCTTCTTAAATAGAGCCGATAGGGGAAAGTGTGTCTGTCAGGCTGTGCATGTTTGTTCAACCGCAACAGGCGGCGGGTGTGCGGCGAAGACTCCTATGGGACGAGCGGGCCAGCTGAGACCGGCTGGGCAGTTGTGCTGCAAAGACGGGCTCAGCGCCTGCCCCATGGAAAGCGAAGCCGCGCGCCCGCCGCCCTATCGGCTCCTATCCCAACCGCCCGTACTCCTTACATCAACAGGAAGCAAAGAGTTACTTGAGTAAAAGATTTTATTTGTCTACAAATGGACCTTTTTGATCTATTAAACAGGAGCCTGCTCGTGCGCCTGCTCTATTTCAAATCCCATATCCTCAATCATTTTATGATCTGCCGTGACTTCCTGGCCGGGAGTCGTCAAATAGCTTCCTAAAAAAATAGAATTGGCAGCGTACAAGCCAAGCGGCTGGACGGAACGCAAATTCACTTCCCGTCCGCCTGAAATCCGAATTTCTTTTGATGGATTGATAAAACGGAACAACGCAAGTACTTTTAAGCAAAAAAGAGGCGTCAGCGGCTTAGCGTCCTCAAGCTTTGTACCCGGTATGGCATGCAGGAAATTAACCGGAATTGAGTCGGCATCAAGCTCCCTCAGGCTAAAAGCCATATTGATAATATCTTCATTCGTTTCACCCATGCCGATAATGACGCCGGAGCATGGGGACATGCCGCTTTCTTTTACGCGGCCGACTGTTTCTGTACGATCGTTGTATGTATGAGTAGTCGTAATCGACTCGTGGTGGTTTTTGGATGTATTTATATTATGGTTGTACCGGTCCACTCCTGCTTCTTTCAGCTGTACAGCCTGCTCCGGTTTTAGGAGTCCCAGGCATGCACAAATGCGCATCCCATATTTGCTTTTTATCTCTTTTACCGCCTCTGTGACAGTGTCGAGTTCTTTTTTAGACGGTCCTCTTCCGCTCGCCACGATGCAGTAGGTATTTGCGCCAAGGGAATGGGCTTTTTCGGCACCGTCCACAATTTGTTCACGGTTCATCATCCGGTATTTTTGAATGGGAGCCGTTGACTGGGACGATTGAGAACAATAGCCGCAATCCTCCGGACATAAGCCGGATTTTGTATTGATGATCATATTCAGTTTGACTTTCTTTCCGTAATAATGGCGGCGAAGATGAAAAGCGCCCTCGAGCAGCTGCAAAACCTCTTCATCGGGACACGTTAAAATATTCTCTGCTTCCCTTTCTGAAAGCTTGTAACCTTCTAAAATCTGTACAGCTAATTGAGTCCATGTTGACATGGTAACCCCTCCTTTTTTTCCAGATTAAAGGATTGGCCTTTGTTTTGTCAACCTAATAAAACGAAAGGTTTACATTTCGCCTTATCATTGATTAATTGTTTTTGCAGGAAAAAAGGAGTATACTTTTTTTGTCTAAAGCAACTAGCCTGCTAGCAGGCGCAGGAGGAACGAATTTGAAAAAACAATTAACGATTGCGCTTACTGCTTTATCGGCCGTTTTGTTGTCCGGCTGTCAAAGCGCACAAACAGAAGGCCATTTTTTCCATGATTACCTCGTGAATCCGTTCGTTGAACTGATTCACTGGCTCGGCGAAATGTTTGGCAGTTATGGAATGGCAATCATCGTCATTACTATTGCGGTACGATTGATTCTGATGCCGTCTATGCTGAATTCGATGAAAAAGCAGGCCGCCATGCGCCACAAGATGGAAAAAGTAAAACCGCAGATGACTGATATTCAAGCACGATCAAAAGCGGCTAAAACACAGGAAGAACAGCGGAAGATTCAAATGGAAATGATGACTCTTTACAAAGAAAATGACATCAATCCAATGGCCATGGGCTGCCTGCCGATGCTTTTACAGCTGCCGGTCTGGACAGGCCTTTATTACGCCATTACCGTCTCAGAAGATATAAAAACGCATGAATTCCTTTGGTTCCGTCTCGGACAGCCTGACATTGCCATGGCCGTTATTGCGGGTATTATGTACTATGTTCAATTCCGTCTGTCCATGCAGACAATGCCGGCCGAACAGCAGCAGCAAATGAAATTTATCGGCCTGCTGTCGCCGATTATGATTTTAATTTTCTCTTTTAATGCACCAGCTGCCCTTCCTATTTACTGGAGCGTCAGTGGACTGATTCTTATTTTCCAATCATGGATCGGGCGCAAATATTATCAGAACCACCCGCCGGCTGAAGAATCAGCAAAATAAGAAATGCCCCTTTTTTCAAAAAGGGGTTTTTTCATAGAAAAAAACGTAAACAATGGACTATAGATGAAACTTTTTCTGCGGCTTGTCCGTATAAAGAAACAAAATACGCTCATGTAAAAGAGCAAAATGATAAAATGGAGTGGATGAACGATGCGATATTCTTTTTATTGGTCCCGCCGCCTGGCCGTTTCACTCGCAGCAGCCCTCGTGCTGACAATGCCGTTTGATGGATGGCTGGCATGGGCGGCATTCGCAGCCGGTTTTGCAGGAATGTTTATGCTGTATACCAATTTCGGCAACAGACGAATCCAAAAAAAATATGGATTAAGCCGTAGAGAATATTACTATATACTTGATCAGCTAAAAGAAGCGAAAGCGAAGCTGTCCCGGCTGCAGCATTTGTTTTTAAAGGTACGGAGCCTTCGTTCTCTTAAACAAATGATTGAATTAAACAGTCTGGTAAAGCGTATTTATTCGGTTGTCAAAAAAGAACCGAAGCGGTTTTACGAGATTGAGCCTTTTTTCTATTCTCATCTGGATTCAGTGGTGGAGCTGGCTGAAAAATCAGCGCTTCTCTCAAGCAAAAAAGTAAAAGGCCCGGACATGAAACGATCCTTGCTTGAAACGACTGAAACACTTGGTGATCTGTCCCAAACATTAGAAGCGGATCTTCGTCAAGTGCTCGCCCGTGATATTGAGCATTTAACAATCGAACTTGATGTTGCCCGGCAGCGCACGACTCAAACGAAGAAACTAATCGAACCTGAACAACCTGCTTTGAAAGGAGACAACGAAGATGAACAACGAACTACAGTCACAACAGGCACCCGTTACGGGCGCAAAAAACGATGATTTATTAAATGACCTGCTTGCCGATCCATTTGGGGACATGCCTTCTGCTCCAAGCGCAGCTGTCCCTTCTCCACAATCTAAACGGCTTGTCGATCTGCTTCCGGCTGAACACCGCCAGAAAGCAGAGCAGCTGGCCGCGCAAATTGAAGCTGGAAACCAGCAGGCGGTTTTTTCCTTCGGGACTGCAGCCCAAACAAAGCTGTCTGATTTCTCACACCATATGCTTGATCACGTACAGCGCAAGGATATCGGACCGGTTGGCGATATTTTAAATGATTTGATGAAAAACTTAAAAAATGTAAATCCAGATGAACTGCGGGAGGAAAAGCGAAATGTATTTTCCCGTATGTTTGGCAAAGTATCGGATTCGGTACAGGAAGTGATGACGCGATACCAAAAAGTCGGTGCTCAAATCGACCGCATCGGGGTCAAGCTTGAGCATTCCAAGCGTGGACTTATCGAAGATATCCGGATGCTTGAGCAGCTTTATGAAAAAAACAAAGAATATTTTCAGGCGCTCAATATTTACATTGCTGCTGGAGAATTAAAGCTCGAAGAAATCGAAACAAAAACGATCCCGGCGCTGCGCCAAAAAGCAGAGCAGACGGGCGACCAAATGGATTTCCAGGAAGTCAATGATATGATTGCTTTTGCGGACCGTCTTGAAAAGCGTCTGCACGACTTGAAGCTGAGCCGCCAGATTACGATTCAAAGTGCGCCGCAAATCCGTTTGATTCAAAATACAAACCAGGCACTGGCTGAAAAAATCCAGTCTTCCATTTTAACGGCTGTGCCGCTCTGGAAAAACCAAATCGCCATCGCTTTAACGCTGGTCCGCCAGCAAAAAGCCGTAAAAGCACAAAAAGAAGTATCGAAAACCACAAATGACCTGCTGCTGAAAAACTCTGAAATGCTGAAAGTCAACTCGATCGAGACTGCCCGTGAAAATGAGCGCGGCCTTGTTGATATTGAAACATTAAAGAAAACACAGGAAAACTTAATTACAACGCTTGAAGAAACAATCCGCATCCAGCAGGACGGGCGTGCAAAACGAAAAGCAGCGGAAGACGAATTGCTTGTGATGGAAGACGATTTAAAACAACAGCTGCTGCGTTTAAAACAATAAATTCAAATACAAAAAGCTGCTCCACTGTGGAGCAGCTTTTTGTATTTGAATTTAATCAAACGATGGCTTAAATACTTTCAAACAGCAGCTTTTTTAAAATAGGCGTTAACACGTGAGGAAGCTCTGATACATCAGGAGCCATGATAGAGCCATGCCCGTAAATGGTCTTCATTGTCTGGCGGCGTGCTTCATCAAGCGCCTCTTCTCCAATGAACAGATTAAACACGGTCATCCCTTTTTTGCGTGCCATCATTACGGCTTCATGGGTATCAAGTACACCGTTTTTATCGTAATCAGCAGCGGACGGCTCTCCGTCTGAGAAAACAATAAGGAATTTTCGCGCTTCACTCCGGCGTTCCATTTTTTCAATGGCCAGGCGGAGGGCAAAGCCATCCCGGTTGTCTTCTTCAGGTCGAAGCTGCATAATGGCATAGCCCGCATCCTTTTGGTGGGATGCTTGAAAAGGCACAGCCGTTAAGAAATAATTCGGCTTCACTTCTTTTGAAAGAGGAGACGTATCCTCCCAAAAGCCGGTAATTTCATGCGGCACTCGAAGAGAGGACAATGTTTCATGAAACAGTACGGCGCTTTTTTTCACGTCATCCATTTTATCGTACATAGACGCAGAACTATCAATCAATAAATAAAAAGCAGCATCAATTTCACGGGACGGCTCCTGCTTTTTGTAAAACAGCCGTGGATTCTCATCGGTAAAATAGCGCGTCAGCTTACGTCCCAGGCGTCCTGTTAACAAATCCGTACGCGGACTTGTTTTTTTCTTTTCAATCGATTTTTGAATCATCCGTTTCAGCGTCCGGACAACGGATGCCGTTTCATCTCTCATCCGGCGGTACTCTTCCCGTTCTATATCACTTGCTGTACGCGGCTTTTCGTAAATCGCTTTGGCGCCAATGTTTTCTTTTCCGTAATGCGCTTCATCTGCCTTGCTTTCTTCGTCGCGCCGCTCGGCAAGCAGCCGGTTATATTGCTCACGTGAAGACTTCTTAGAGCGTCCCTGCACGGAAGCAAGGGCTGCATCCCCTTCGTCTCCTTCACGGGCTGTGTTTCCCATCATCGGTGTTTTCGTTCCCTGGTCAAGATCAAACTGCATAAAGGTACCGCGTGTTTCCTCTGATTCGCGGTGCCAGGTAGAGAACTGTTCGTCAAACTGCTCGTTTTCTTTTTCATCTGCCTCATCATCATTTACAAGCGGATCCTGCCGCTTTCCTGGATCTACCATGGCTTCATCCGCCAACGGCTCCCGGTAATCCGGAAGATGGCTGTACTTATTTACCATGCTGCGCAGCTCGAGCTCTTCTAATACCTCAGCGATCTCCCCGGCCACTCTGGCTGCATCTTTTGTCGACCGTGCATCAAACAGCTCTCTGGCAGTACGATCGATAAACGGCACGGCACGGTCTACAGCTGGATGAATAGCCGGCCATTCAAAAGGTGCATCTGCCTGCCATAGAACAAACAGAGCATTAAAAACGGCATCCATGTAAAAGCCTTTGGATTGATTCACCGACAGCTGTACTTCATGGTAACGGCGCAGCACCTGGCGGCGGATATGAAAAGCTCTTTTTGTTCCAGGGCGCGCCCCCATACACATAGGCTCTAAGCGAATATCTTCGGCAGCTGCAAGCAGCTGCCGGGCGAAATCTCCTTTAAACCGAGCCATGAATGACCGGATGACCGCTTCGTCCGTCCACTGAATCGTGCCAAGTGCACGCAGGTAAACGTCCGTTTTTAATCCCGCTGTTTCTTCTTCTTTGGAACGATGGTGCCAGAAATGGCTGGCAAACAGAACGGCCGGCGTTTTTTGCAAATAAGCAAGCGGGCCAAATTCCACTTTTAAATCCGGATTTTGAGACAGAGCCGCAGCAAGATCAGACAGTTCCATCCAAAAAGCGGAGTTGACTGTTTCGTCATTAAACTGTATGAACCGTTCCATGTTAGGCGAACCATGTTTCCGCCGCGTTTAGGACTGCGGCTTTTTCGCGTTCATCGTCAAGCTTGCCGGCAATCGCGCTTTCCACGGCCCGCATTGGCGGCATGTAAAGAGCCAGGTCGCATGCATCCACCAGCGCGCGGATCGAAGAAGCTTCTTCCGGCAAACGGCCGCTTTCGACAAGTGTCGTTAAGTCACCGGACAGAGAAACGAATTTCTCAAGCATCGCCTGATCCTGGAGAACAGACTGCTGCTTTAATACCTGCAGCAGGACATCTCCTGAAATGTACGGAATCTCAAATACGATAAAACGGTTTTTCAGCGCTTCATTCATCGGTGCTGTACCTGCATATCCTTCATTCACAGCGGCAATAACACTGAATGTCGGCTTTGCAGTCACGACTTCTCCTGTGAACGGATTCGTGATTTGACGGCGATAGTCCAATACACCGTTTAAGATCGGCAGCGTTTCCGGCTTTGCCATATTAATTTCATCAATATATAAAAGATGTCCTTTTTTCATCGCTTGAATAACAGGACCTTCCACAAAATCAATTTGTGTTTTGCCCTCTGCCTCGACAATCGTTTTAAAGCCAAGCATCGCCTCGGCGTCCAGATCAATGGAACAGTTAATACTGTGAACCGGCTGGCCAAAAAATGCAGCAAGTGATTCTGACAGTTTTGTTTTTCCGGAACCTGTTGGCCCTTTCAGCAAAATGTTTTTGCCAAGCGCTAAAGAAATAACCGTATCTGATACGATCTCTTCACTTTGGGCTATATAAGAAGTGGACTGTGTATCTTCTTCGAGTCCAAACTGTTTTTTTCTTTCATGAATGATCGACTGAATCGATTCTGGCAAGGTTGTAGTGTTCAAATAAATCTTCCTTTCTCATAACTGTGCACGCTTTATCATACACCTGAAAAGGCATACAACGCAAAAAAGCGGACTGTCCGTCCGCTTTTTTTGCATTATAAATCATATTCATAAATGTAAAGACCCCGCCCAAGCTTGCGGACATGTGCATTTTCGCGCTCAAGACTATTCATAAAAGTGGTCATGTTTGCAATTTTCTTGCCGGACTGCTCCTCTACATAACGCTGCAGCTCGATACCGCGAATAGGCGTATTCTGCTTTTTCAAAATGCGGATGGTTGTATCGCGAAGCTCTGTTAACCCTTCGCTCCGGCGTCCTCTGCGTACTTTTGGCGGTGCTCCAACTGTCGTAACAGCTGTTATATCAGCAGCAGCTGTTATGTCAGGCGTGTGATTCTCTTCTGTTTCATCCAGCTCCTGAAGCCGCGCAAAAATCGCTTCCCGTTCTTTTTTAAATTCCTGCATTACTCGAACTTCCGCATCCGCTAATTGATCCAGCCTGATCTTTAAGGCCATGCGCTCGTTAAACATTTTTCTGCCCCCTTACAGCTAACATTCGTTTATCCCGTTACTTCTTCAAAATAATCTTTGTAAAAGCCGGAAACACGGCCCTTATTATCTAATACAAAATAAAATTCCTCGGTTTCGTTTTTTACCTCATAAACGTTTCCTTTTGTCAGCGCATTTTCAACAACATACTTTTTGGCGTCTGTATGAACGCATTTTACCTGTTTAATCGTTTTTGTTTTGTCCCAGTTTAAATGAATCATGTTTCGTTGGTCTCCTTTATTATTTCATTTATTGCATCCGGAATCAGCTCGTGAATACCAAGGGGGCGCATCGCTTGGGCCGGATAAAGCTGTTTCCAATGATCCGCACATTTTCCGTGCAGATAAACAGCATCCGCGACAGCGGCCTTAAGATCAGGATTACGCATGATAAGCGCCAGCATCACACCTGTCAGTGTATCGCCACTTCCGCCTTTAGACAACCCTTCATTTCCTGTTTGATTAACAAAGCCGCTTCCATCCGCGAATGCTATGACGGTATATTCCCCTTTTAACACAACCGTTACGCCGTGTTCGACTGCATATGCCGAGGCTTCCTGCAGCCGATTTTTTTGAATAAAGCCAACCGGTTTTCCGGTCATCCGCGCAAACTCACCAGGATGCGGCGTTACTACTACCGGGCACCTTGCTTCCTTGTAACTCCGCGGCCCTAGTGCACCTGCATCTAAAATGACCGGCTTCTCCTGCTGCAATAAATGCTGAACGATCTCTTCCATTTCTCCGTCTGCTGCTCTGCCACAGCCGGCAGCAACCGCCTCGTATGGATGATTGTCGTCTATTCCTTTTTTAAAATGATACATTGCTTCTGGCACATGAGAAGCAATGACCGGGACGGCTTCTTGATCCGTTTGCACGGTCAGCTTACCTGCTCCGCATGACACAGCTCCTAATGCAGCAAGCGCTGCACTCCCAGGCATTTCACCGGTTCCGGCTGCCAGGAGGCCATGGCCAAATGTGCCTTTATGGGTATTATGCGCAAGATGATAAAAAGAATGGGAACGAGGAGCCGGCTCGTACACCTTCCAATTTGATGTGTGTATGAGTCCAATGTCGACAATTTCAGTTTCTCCATAACAAGCCGCCGCAGGGTATAAAAACCGGGACGGCTTATACCCATGAAGGACGTACGTTTTGTGTGCATGAAGAACGGATTCATCACAGTCCCCATTATCAGAAGCTGTACCAGTCGGCAGGTCAATCGAGATAACATGCGCCTTCTTCGCGTTTATCCAATCCACACAATCCCGGATTGCTTTTGATAGCGGCAGCCGCGTGCCAGCGCCTAAGAGCGCATCGACGACAATAGAGGCCGAGGTATCCGGCAGACCCGTTTCATAGGAGTAGCCGCATGTTTCGTAATACCTTAAATGCTGCTTTGCCGCGCCTGTTTTTGGCAGTCCGTCTGGAAAGAAAAGATGACAGGCAGCCCCGGCCCGTTTCAAGTAACGTGCGAGCACAATACCATCACCGCCGTTGTTTCCTTTCCCAGCTAAAATAAGAAATGAATGATCACTTATTTTGTAAGAAGAAGCTGTTTTTTGCCATAAACCAGCTCCGGCAAGTTCCATTAACGTAAAAGAAGACATACCATTTTCATCAGCCAACTGGTCTGTTTTGCTTATATCACTACTCTTATAAATATACAACAAAATACCTCCTTTATCATGATTTTACTTAAAAATTTTCAAAAACTAGTATATTATTTAGGAATATTATATCGTTTTTTATCCTTTGACTGTTATCATTTGCCTTTTATTCTATTGCTAGTATAATAATCAGAAAATAAAGAGAAACTCTTTTCTCTTTATTTAAACACCATATCCAAGGAGGTCATAAAATGAAAATTATGAGTGACGAGATGCTGGTGGCTGCTTACAGGGATGCATTGAAGCAAGACCGAAACAAATCTGAAATTGAAACATTAAAAACAGAAGTGAATAAGCGAGGTCTTTCTCCTAAACTTGAAAAGAGCTCATAAACAAGAAAAACCCGCAGCAGGCGCTGCGGGTTTTTTCTTATCCTTCAAGAAGAAGGTCTTCTGGATTTTCAATTAACTCTTTAACCATTTTCAAGAATCCAACCGCTTCTTTTCCATCAATAATGCGGTGATCGTATGAAAGAGCCACATACATCATCGGACGAATTTCGACCGCATCACCAATCGCAACCGGGCGTCTTTGAATCGTATGCATACCAAGAATACCCACTTGCGAGCCGTTTAAAATTGGTGTTGATAGAAGGGAACCGAATACACCGCCGTTCGTGATCGTAAACGAACCGCCCTGCAGGTCACCAAGCGCCAGCTTGTTGTCGCGTGCTTTCAAGGCCATATCCATAATAGAGCCTTCGATTTCTGCAAAGTTTTTGCGGTCACAGTCACGCACGACCGGTACAACTAAGCCATCGTCTGTTGATACGGCAACGCCGATATCATAAAACTTCTTCAAGACAATTTCGTCTCCGTCAATTTCCGCATTTACATATGGATACTTTTTCAGCGCCGCTACAACTGCTTTTGTAAAGAACGACATAAAGCCCAGGCGAACATCATGATCATCAAAGAACTTGTCTTTTTTACGTTTACGAAGGTCCATAATATTCGTCATATCGATTTCGTTAAACGTTGTCAGCATCGCTGCTGTCTGCTGTACTTCCACCAGGCGTTTTGCAATCGTCTGACGGCGGCGGCTCATGCGCTCGCGCTCAACCGGTTTGCCGTTGTCCTGTGCTTTCGGTGCAGCAGCAGCTTGTTTTTGTGGAGCAGCCTGCTTTGGTGCAGAAGCCGGTGTGTTTTGATGTGATTCTACATCCTGTACGCGTACACGTCCAAGTGGATCAACCGTTTTAACAGCATTTAAATCGATGCCTTTTTCACGGGCAAGCTTACGAGCAGCTGGTGAAGCAACCGTACGGCTTGCTGCTTCTTCCTGTTTTTGAGCAGGCTCTTCTTTTACGATATCTTCTTTTGCTTTCGCCTCTGTTTGAACAGGCGCAGCTTCCGTTTCAGCTGGTGCAGACGTTCCTGCAGAACTGCCCGCTCCTGCTTCTACGATGGCAATTACCTGGCCTACTTCGACCGTGTCGCCTTCTGCCGCTTGCAATTCTTTGATAGTTCCTGCTTCTTCAGAAATAACTTCTACATTGACTTTGTCCGTTTCAAGCTCAACAATATATTCGCCTTTTTCAACGTAATCACCTGGTTGTTTCAGCCATTGTGCAATTGTACCTTCTGTAATTGATTCTGCTAGTTCAGGAACTCTAATTTCAGCCACGATAAAATCCTCCTCAGTAATTTCCATGTCGTTTTATGTACATTTCCGGCTCCAGAATGGAGCCGGTTATTTTTACTGTTCTTTCGTTAATACAGTACGCAGAATGCGAGCTTGTTCTTTCTTGTGAACAATGGCATCGCCTTCTGATGGACTAGAACGGCGGCGGCGGCCTACGTAACGGACAGTTGCGCCTTCTGGAACTGTATCACGCAGTCTTGGATCCATATATGTCCACGCACCCATATTTTGCGGTTCTTCCTGAAGCCAGATGACTTCTTTTACATTCGGGAAGCGTTCTAGAATAGCCGTAATTTCTTCTTTCGGGAACGGATATAACTCTTCTACCCGCAATACGTGAAGCCAATCAAGATTTTCTTCTGACTTCTCGATCTGCTCAGCAAGGTCAATAGACACTTTCCCGCTGCAAAGCACAATGCGCTCTACTTTCTTCGGCTTGCTGCCTGTTCTCGGCTCTTCCACAATAATGTTGAAGTTTCCATTTGAAAACTCGGAAGCTTTAGATGCAGCCAGCGGATGACGAAGCAAGCTTTTCGGTGTCATAATGACAAGCGGGCGAACTTCTTCTTTTTGCAGGATGGAAGCCTGACGGCGCAAAATGTGGAAATATTGAGCCGTTGATGACAAATTCGCTACCGTCCAGTTGTTTTCAGCTGCAGACTGCAGGAAGCGCTCGATGCGGCCGCTTGAATGCTCAGGTCCCTGACCTTCATAGCCATGCGGCAGAAGCATAACCAAGCCTGATTTTTGCCCCCATTTCGCCCGTCCTGAGGAAACAAACTGATCGAACATTACCTGGGCCATATTGGCAAAATCTCCAAACTGCGCTTCCCAAAGAACGAGTGTTTCCGGAGAAAATACGTTATAGCCATATTCAAATCCGACCACAGCTGTTTCTGTTAAAGGCGAGTTAATGACATCAAATGAAGCGGATACGTTGCTTAAACCATGCAGCGTATTGTATTCTTTGCCATTGTTTTCATCATGCAAAACAAGATTACGGTGCGCAAATGTTCCGCGCTGTGAATCTTGACCTGTTAGTCTGATCGGGGTGCCTTCTTTTAGGATAGAAGCAAATGCCAGTGTTTCAGCATGACCCCAATCAACCTGGCCGTCTTCCACAAACAGCTGCTCACGGCGTTTTAAAATCCGTTCAAGCTTTTTAAACGGCTGGAATCCTTCCGGCCATTGAAGAAGCTCTTGATTGATCACTTTTAAGTCTTCTTCACTTACACCTGTTTTATGGCACGGCAGGTCCTGCTCCACGACTTGCGGCGGATTCATAATAATATCCGGATTATCGTCTTTTTTCGGAACCGTTTCAAACAGGTCTTTCAGCTTTTGCTCGTTTTCTTGGTACACTTCATCTGCATACCCGTTTTCAATAACTCCGCGGTCAGCGAGTTTTTGTGCATACAGTTCACGAACTGTTTTATGTTTATGAATAATATTGTACATGTTTGGATTCGTTGTCATCGGCTCATCCATTTCGTTATGGCCGAAACGACGGTATCCAATCAAGTCAATTACAAAGTCCTTACCGAAGCGTGACCGGTAGTTGACCGCCATAAATGCCGCAGCCACACATGCTTCCGGGTCATCCGCGTTTACATGGACGATTGGCACTTCAAAGCCTTTGGCTACATCGGACGCATATCGTGTAGAACGTGAATCATAGCTTTCCGTTGTGAAGCCGATCATGTTATTCGCAATAATATGAATCGATCCGCCCGTTTTATAGCCATTAATCTGGCTCATATTGAACGTTTCACCGACAATTCCCTGTCCAGGGAATGCTGCGTCTCCGTGGATGATAATAGACATCGCTTTAGAAACATCTAACGCTGGTTTTCCATTTTGTGTACGGTCTTCCTGTGCGGCGCGTGTATAACCGGCGACAATTGGACTAACTACCTCAAGGTGGCTCGGATTGTTCGCAAGGGTAATACGCGCTGTTTGTGTATCTTCTTCTTTATAGCTGCGATCTGCACCAAGGTGATACTTTACGTCACCTGTCCAGCCGTAATAGTTCATTTTCATAGAACCAAGCGGCAGCATTTTTTTACTTGGTGCGTGAGCAAATTCCGCAAAAATCATTTCGTACGGTTTGCCGAGAATGTGGGCAAGGACGTTCAAGCGGCCGCGGTGAGCCATCCCAATATTAATCGTTTGTGCGCCTTTTACGGCCGAATGGTGAACAAGCTCATCTAAAAGCGGCACCATGGCATCTAAGCCTTCAATAGAAAAGCGCTTTTGGCCGACAAATGTTTTATGAATGAATTTCTCAAATCCTTCAACCTGTGTAAGGCGTTTTAACAGCTTTTTCTTGTCACTGTCTGTAAACGTCGGATAGTAATCTGTCGATTCGATTTGCTGGCGAAGCCATTGTTTCTCTTCCAGATCATGTACTTGCGCGAATTCAAAAGCCACTTTATCCGTGTACACTTTTTTCAAGTGCATAATGGCATCATATCCGTTTTGAACGTGTGCCGGGGCGCCTGGACAAATATACTCTACCGGTATTTGACGAAGATCCGCTTCTGTGAGTTCATATGTTTCAAGATCAATACGACGCGTGTCTTTTTTGCTGTCACCAAGCGGATTAATGTCTGCTGCCAGATGACCATAAATACGAATGCTGTCTGCAAGCTTCACGGCACGAAACAGCTTATCAAGATCACCCGCTGATGCGGTATGCTGCGCTGTATTTCCAGTTAACGACTCCGGGGGACCCCATTGATCAAATAACTGGCGCAGCTCCTGGTCGATTGCATCTGGATCGGCCAAGTATTGTTCGTACACTTCCATTACATACCCAAGGTTTGGACCCGAAAAGTTTTTCCACGGGTTTCCCTGGCTAATCTGCATGTTCATACTGAAAAACCTCCACTTGTTGCCCATTTGATTTTCGTGTATACGTTCGATTTTACCAAAATATGTACAAAAAAATCTAAAAACGCTTTCAGAACATCCTTACCACTCTGAATGCAATTTAAACGAAAAAGGCTGATTCTGTTGATAAGTTCCAGTTGACTGGAGACTGCCTTTTTCAAGTACAATCTTACTACTGTTTTTTCAAAAAACCAAGCTTTTTTGCAAATTTACTTAATTATTTTTCATATTTTATGAAAACGCTCCAATAGGCGCCGTTATGCGGTTTTTTTCACCTCAAACCGATAAAAAAGTGTTATAGAATACCCTCTGTTCATTAGTGAAATCTTATACTAAAATCCTTTCATTTTTGGCATTAATTCGATGCCGAAACAGCATATCAAAGTATCTTGAAAATTCCTATATGAGATGAACGGTTTTCTTCTTTTACCGTTTATAGCATCCATTTTTTTCTGTTACAATAAAAGCGGGAGTGATACATAATGACAGAATTAATTTCATATGAGCAAGTGCGTTTCGTCCGGCAGGACAAAGTCATTTTAAACAATATAAACTGGACCGTAAAAGAGGGTGAGCATTGGGCTGTTTTAGGGTTAAATGGATCAGGCAAGTCAACGATGCTGAATATGATGGGCGGGTACGAATTCCCTACAAGCGGTACAATCCGGGTTTTTGGTCACGAATATGGGCGTTATAACTGGGAGTATGTGAAAAAGCGCCTCGGCTTCGTCGGCAATACATTAAACCGTTTTTTAGAAACGCTGAATACGGAGAGCGCCCGGGAGATTGTCGTGAGCGGCCGTTTTAATTCTATTGGTCTTTATGAAAAAACAGAAGCCGCGGATTGGGAAAAAGCAGATGAACTGCTGGCATCACTTCGTTTATCTTATTTAGCGGACAAGCCGTACCGGTTTATGTCCCAGGGAGAACAGCGGCGGGTGCTTATTGCCCGTGCTTTTATGGCTGAGCCTGATGCCATGATTTTAGATGAGCCATGCTCCGGCCTGGATGTAAGAGCGCGAGAAGAGCTTCTCACGGCGCTCGAACAACAGGCCGGATGGCATAATACGTCTCTTCTATACGTTACGCATCATATTGAAGAAATTTTTCCGGCTATTACACACGTTGCTGTTTTAAAAGAAGGAAGAATGCTCGCAGCAGGCGAGAAAAAAAGTGTGCTTACCAGCCATATTCTTTCCGAGGCATTCGGCCTGCCGGTTGAGCTTGAATGGCAGAACGAGCGATGCTGGCTGAAAGTGCTGTCCAATTAAAAAAACCACCCTTTTTCGGAGGAAAAAGGGTGGTTTTTGATTGTTTGCTGTCCTGCTTCTAAAAAGGGACTTAAGGGATAAGCTGTTTGATTTCCTCGCCTTTTCCTTCATGAAGCAGCTGGACAATTTTACTGCCGACGATGACGCCGCCGCATGCTGCGCCCAGCGTTTCTGCCTGTTCTTTTGATGATACACCAAATCCGGCCAGAACCGGGACAGGGCTTTGCTCCGCAATACGGGACAGATGAACACTGAGATCGTCTGCAAAGCCGGCACGTGCGCCGGTAATACCATTAACGGTGACCGCGTAAATAAACCCTTCTGCATCTTTCACCGTTTGGGCGATGCGCTCGTCTGAGCTGGTTAGTGTCACAAAGCGGATCATCGCGATGTCCCGCTTCGCCAGCGGCTCCCGAAACTCCGCTTCTTCCTCCATTGGCACATCCGGAATAATCACGCCTGATACACCTGCTTGTTCACACAATTCGGCAAAACGCTCTGCCCCTACTTTAAACACTGGATTTGCATAGGTCATAATCACAATCGGTACGCTGATTTCTTCTTTAAAAGAAGCAAGCTCTCCCAAAATTTGAGTAAGGGTGACTTTTTCTTTGAGCGCCCGTTTGCCGGCTTCCTGAATAACAGGGCCGTCGGCGACAGGATCGGAGAACGGTATACCCAGCTCAATCACAGTTACGCCGGACTTCTCTAAAAGCAAAATGGTATCTTTTAGTGTGTGAAGCCCGCCATCACCCGCCATAATGTAAGCGGTGAATGCTTTTTTCCCTTCTTGCTCTACTTTTTGAAATGCTTCGGCCATTTTAAACTTGGTCATGCCTGCTTGCCCTCTCTTTCAAACCGCTCTTTAATTTGCGCCACGTCTTTGTCGCCGCGGCCGGATAAACAAATGGCAATAATCTCGTCTTGATTCATTTTCGGTGCAAGCTTTAGGGCGTACGCAATCGCATGAGAGCTTTCAAGTGCCGGGATAATGCCTTCTGTTTTTGTCAGTGCTTTAAATCCTTCAAGTGCTTCTTCATCGGTAATATGTTCATAGATGACCCGTCCGGAATCTTTTAAAAAGCTATGTTCCGGTCCAACACCCGGA
The DNA here is from genome assembly GCF_038806185.1 of Domibacillus sp. 8LH. Taxonomy (NCBI): domain Bacteria; kingdom Bacillati; phylum Bacillota; class Bacilli; order Caryophanales; family Bacillaceae; genus Domibacillus; species Domibacillus sp. 8LH. The sequence continues at coordinate 59,378 of NZ_JAVJNG010000001.1, forward strand.
TAATCAAGACCGGCTGAAATCGAATGAGCTTCTTGAATTTGGCCCGCTTCATCCTGCAGCAAATACATTTTACTGCCATGCAGGACGCCGACGCTGCCCATCGTCATGGATGCGGCATGCTTGTCCGTATCGATTCCGCTGCCGGATGCTTCAACCCCGTACATTTTCACGCTTTTATCTTCAATAAATGGATAGAACATACCCATCGCGTTGCTGCCGCCGCCAATGCAGGCTACAACAGCATCCGGAAGACGCCCTTCTTTTTCCTGCAGCTGTTTTTTTGTTTCCTGCCCAATGACCGCCTGGAAATCACGTACAATCTGCGGGAATGGATGCGGACCCAGCACGGACCCCATAATGTAATGGGTATCTTCAACGTTCGTTACCCAGTAGCGAAGCGCTTCATTAACAGCATCTTTCAGCGTGCCGCTTCCCTGGGAAACACTTTCAACGCGCGCACCAAGAAGCTCCATTCGGAAAACGTTTAGCTCCTGGCGGCGAATGTCTTCTTCACCCATAAAAATGACGCACTCGAGGTTTAAAAGCGCACATACAGTTGCTGTTGCGACTCCGTGCTGGCCGGCACCGGTTTCGGCTACGACTTTTTTCTTGCCCATTCTTACAGCAAGCAAAGCTTGTCCGATCGTGTTATTGATTTTGTGGGCGCCTGTATGATTTAAATCTTCCCGCTTCAAATAGATTTTCGCGCCGCCTGCTGCTTTCGTTAGGTTTTCGGCAAAATAAAGCGGATTTTCGCGTCCGACATAGTCGGTTAAATAGCGGTTCAGCTCGGATAAAAACGTTTCGTCTTTCATCGCTGACTGATAAGCTTCCTCTAATTCTTTTACGGCACGCATGAGGGATTCCGGTACGTACCGGCCTCCATATTCTCCAAAATGCCCTTTTTCATCCGGCTGGTTATATACTTTACTCATGATTGATGGGCTCCTTTCGCACGCTCTACAAATTGAAATATTTTTGTTTCATCTTTTCGTCCATCGGTTTCGACCCCGCTTGATATATCAACAGCAAATGGACCAACCGACTGGACCGCTTCCTCAATATTATCAGGATGCAGACCGCCTGCCAAAATCAAGCGGGATTTATCTACACCTGGATTTTCTAAAATGGACCAGTCAAACGTCCGGCCGCTTCCACCCCGGAACGCAGCGGGCGGGCTGTCGACTAAAATATAATCGGCCGGGAAGGCGAACATCTCTTCAAAGGAAAGATCGTCTTTGGCAGAAAAAGCTTTAATGACGGGCACCGGCATCCGGCGCGCAAATTCCGCTGTCTCATCGCCATGCAGCTGTACATAATCAAGTCCAACTTCGTTAACAATCGAGCGAATCGTTTCTTCAGATTCGTTTACAAAAACGCCGACTTTCTTTACATCCGAGCCTACTGCTTCTGCAAGCTGGCGTGCGAATTCGGAAGGAATTTTCCGGCTGCTTTCCGCAAAAACAAAGCCGATCATATCCGCTCCCGCTTCCCTGGCCCAGCTCGCTGCTTCAAATGATTGAATGCCGCAAATTTTTACGTTCATTTATAGCCCTACTTTCAATGAGCGGACCGTTTCCCCAACATTACCCGCTCTCATTAACGTTTCTCCCACAAGCAAGGCACGTGCCCCCGCTTCTTTCATACGGACGGCATCATCCGTTGTCTGAATACCGCTTTCGGAAACAAAAAAGGCGTTTTCCCGTCCATATGAACGAAGCAGCCGCTCTGTCACGGCCAAATCAATATCGAATGTTTTTAAATTCCGGTTGTTAATCCCAATCAAGTTTGCGCCAAGGCGGAGCGCCCGTTCCATTTCCGCTTCATCGTGTACTTCTACAAGCACATCAAGCGATTTCTCCTTTGCGTGTGTGTACAGACGCTTCATATCTTCGTCTTCAAGCGCCGCTGCAATTAATAGAATAATATCTCCACCTGATGCAAAAGCACGGTCGATCTGGATAGGGTCAATGATAAAGTCTTTGTTCAGCACAGGAATCTCAATACTTGCTTTTACCGCTTCTAAATCGTTCATCGTTCCTTTGAAAAAGGGCGTATCCGTTAAAACCGATACAGCATCTGCACCGTTTTCGGCATAAATAGATGCTTGTTGGACAGGATCCACACCGATATTTATATCCCCTTTTGAAGGCGATGCTCTCTTTACTTCCGCGATAAGTGCCATTGTTTTGGAAGCGGCAATTCGTTCGTAAAATGAAACCGGTTTTCGGTCCGCCACATAGGACAGACTAGCTGTTTTCAGCAGGGTAACTTCTTCTCTTTTTTTATCAATAATTTTATCTAAAATGGTTGTCATCCGAATACCGCTTCTTTCTGTCTGGATTTTGAGTAGTTAACAAGGTAGTTCAGCTTCGAGAGTGCAGCACCCGAGTTAATGCTTTCTCTCGCCATATCTACGCCTTCTTTCACCGTTTTCGCTTTTCCGCAGGCAAACAATCCAATGCCGGCATTGAGGAGAACCGTATCCCGGCAGGCACCCTGTTCTTCCCCTTCTAAAATACGCTTTAAAATTTGTGCATTTTCAACCGCTTCGCCGCCTTTGATTTCATCAAGTGAATAAACAGGCAGGCCGACAGATTCCGGTGTAATAATCATTTTGTTCACCTCGCCGTTTTCAAGCACAACCAGATGGTTTTCACCTGCTAAAGACGCTTCGTCCATGTAGCCGGCACCGTTCAGCACAACGGCCCGCTTGCGTCCAAGCCGATTCAATACGTCTGCCATCATCTCAAGCATATCACGACGGTAGATACCGAGCAGCTGTGTATCAAGCTGAACCGGATTCGTTAACGGTCCGATCAAGTTGAAAATGGTCGGAATTTTCAAATCGCGCCGTACTTTCATAATCCGTTTCATTTTCGGATGAACGTGCGGGGCAAACAAGAAAGTAATCCCATTTTCATCTAAAAGTTTATCAGTTTCATCCGCTACAAAGTCCAGTGACACGCCAAGGTGCTCAAGCACGTCGGCACTTCCAGTTTTGCTCGATACGCTCCGGTTGCCGTGTTTCGCGACTGTGACGCCCGCACCAGCCAGTACAAAAGCAGAAGTCGTCGAAATATTAAAACTTTGAGAGCCGTCACCCCCCGTTCCACAGTTGTCCATGACATTTTTCCAGGCAGTGCGAGTGGATACGGCATTTTGACGAAGCACGTGCACCAGTGCAGCAATTTCATTGACGGTTTCGCCTTTTGATTTCAGCGCCATTAAAAATGCAGCGATTTCACTGTCAGAAATATCTTCCTGTAAAATTTCTTCAACCGCATCTGTCATTTCATCAAATGAAAGAGACTGGCCTTCCGCAAGCTTCAATAAATACTTTTTCATATTTTTCTCTTTCCGGTAAGAACGGAAAAATTCAGCAATCAGCTCATCCCCGGCCTCCGTGCCGATTGATTCTGGATGGAACTGCAGGCCAAATACCGGATATTCTTTGTGGCGGAGCGCCATAATTTCGTTGTCATCAATTGATTCTGCGATCACTTCAAGTTTCGGGCTGAGCGTTTTGCGGTCCGCGACTAAAGAATGGTAGCGCATGACCGGAACCGGGCCCTGTACAGCCGCAAACAACCCTTTTCCTTTATGGCGGACCATGGATAGTTTGCCGTGTTTAATTGTTTTTGCCTGAATAATATCCGTTCCAAATGCCGCCGCAATAGCCTGGTGTCCAAGGCAGATGCCGAGTATTGGAATGCGGTGGTAAAAAGCATGAACCACATCAATTGAGATGCCCGCTTCTTCCGGTGTGCCAGGTCCAGGAGAAATGACGATCGCTTCCGGCTCAAGAGCTTCAATCTCATCAATCGTTATTTCATCGTTTCGCACAACTCGGACGTTTTTGCCGATCCGGCTGATTTGCTGATATAGGTTATAAGTAAAAGAGTCATAATTATCAATCAATAAAATCATTTTTGCACCTCCAGTAATGCTTTTGCTTTGTGCATTGTTTCTTCGTATTCGGTTTCCGGCACTGAATCATACACAATTCCTGCGCCAGCCTGTACGTGCGCTTTGCCGTCTTTAATGACCATCGTACGGATCGCCAGCGCAAAGTCCATGCTGCCGGTTGCGGATAAATAGCCGACTGCACCCGAGTAAACGCCTCGTTTTACCGGCTCCAAATCGTTAATAATCTGCATCGCGCGGATTTTTGGTGCACCACTTACAGTTCCTGCAGGCAGGCAGGCGGTTAAAGCATCAAGCGGATGATAGTCTTCTTTTAATTCGCCCGATACTTCTGACACGATATGCATGACGTGCTTATATCTTTCAATCTTCATATATTTATCGAGTGTAACAGAACCAATTTCAGAAATTTTTCCTACATCGTTACGGCCAAGGTCCACGAGCATACGGTGCTCGGCGATTTCTTTTTCATCTACGAGCAGCTCTTCTGCGAGGCGCGCATCTTCTTCCGGTGAACTGCCGCGCGGGCGTGTGCCGGCAATTGGATTGGTTGTAACCGTCCGGCCGCTTACCTTTACAAGGCTTTCTGGTGACGTCCCAAGAACGGTATAGCCTTCAAAATCAATATAAAACATATACGGCGACGGGTTAGATGTCCGCAGACGGCGGTAAAGCGTAAACGGATCGCCTTCGAACGGAGAAGATAAGCGCTGAGAAAGAACCACTTGAAAAATGTCTCCGCGAATGATATGTTCCTTCGCCCGCTCAACCATTTGGCAGAAGGTATTCCGCTCAAGGCTCGAGCTGAACACAAGTGCCTGTGTTTCTTGCCCGCTATCCGGCTTTTGGCCGGTATGAATATCGTTGTAGATCGTCTCGATCGCCGTTTCCATTTCTTCTTCTGTCCGGCCGCCGAACAAGTCAACTGCAGCAATCGTTACACGCTGCATCAAGTGATCGTAGACGACGAATGTGTCGTAAAACATCATGTGCACATCCGGCATGCCGAGCTCATCTGCGAGCGGCTCGCCAATTTTTTCTTCAAAGAAAACCGTATCATAGCCAATGTAGCCGGCTGCTCCTCCGAAAAATGGGAACGGATACGGCTGCTCTTCCTGAACAGGCATAATAGACTTAAGCTTGTCCATAAATTTGCCCGACCCGGTTTCTTTTGTTCCATCTTTTTTGCTCAATTCATATCCGGCTGCATCCGCTTTGAACTCGGCGATTGGATCTACTGCAATAAAAGAGTAGCGCCCGCTTTCTTCATGTTTAGCTGATGATTCAAACAGCATTTTTTTAGAGCCGGAAAGCAAACGATAAATAGAGATCGGTGTAATCATATCCCCTTCTATTTCTTTTAGTTTGTAGGCTAGCGTTGTTTGTAAATTCATCTTCCATTCTCCTTTCAAGGCATAAAAAAACTCCATAGATGATCATCATCTATGGAGGACGGTTTCCCGCGGTGCCACCTCTCGTTGAAGCAAATGCTTCCCCTTAAAACCGGTTAACGGCCGGCTGCCGGGCGCTCTACTTTCTTGTTCAAGCTGCCACTCACGGACCCATTCAAGCAGAGGCTTCGTACCGGTTTCCACCATCCCGGCTCTCTTTAACGCGCTTGTCTGCTTTACTTTTTCCGATCAACGTATTTTTATATACAAAAAGGCCCCCTCATCACTAAAAGGACGGGGAGCCGTGGTACCACCTTTATTGGCCGCAAACTGCAGCCCACTTTAACAGCAGAATTCATTTCTGCCTGTTCCTTGTAACGTAAGACGGACGCCGGAGCCTACTCATCATGTTCGGTCCGGAGCTCAGAAGCCCATTCACACTGTTTCCCGCACCGGCTTGCACCAACCGCCGGCTCTCTTTAGCATTTCACAGTGTTACTCTTCTTCTTCAACGCTTTGTTATTTGACTGATTATTATCATAATACAATCAATTTAAAATATCAACCCTTTCGGAAAGGATTTTTCCATTCCATGAGAGCTGCACAGTTTTTGGATTCCTCATCATCCAGGTAATCGCGCAGAACGCCGACGGGCACGCGGCCGGCACGCATCAAAAACGTAACGACTGTGTCATAAATCTCTCCGGAGATGACTTTTTGTAGATACTGCTCCGGAGTGAGCGTATCTGCATAAAGATGATAGCCGGGCATCCGTCCGCCGCCAAGCAGCCGTTCAAGATTTAAGTGAACAACGGTTTGGTACATGGCCTCGACCATTTTTTTCGCGAGGCCCAGCTTTCGAAAGGCCGGCTTGACGCAAATATCGACAACATACAGCGTATTGCCGTCTGGATTATGATTACGGATATATCCATTGTCCGTTACCTTTTCCCACGAATGTGTATCGCCGGGCTCGTATTGAATGATCAATGCGGTCATCGAACCGGCTATCTCTCCTTCGATCTCGACACAAAGTGCTCCTTCTGGAAAAAGGTCAACATGATTTTGCAATTGCTCGGTATTCCACCATAGCTCCGGCGGGAATGGCGGCGGAAAAGCCGCTTTTTGCACATCAAGCAGTCCGTTAAAGTCCTGCTTCGTATAATTACGAAGAATGGCTTTTATCGGCTTTTTATCCTGAAACGCAAAATATTCCTGGTAATAGGTCAATCCTGATCCCACCAATCTGGATATAAGTCTGTCCGCCGGTCACGCCATGTAGTAACGGACCCTCTTTTGCGTACTTCGTACAAAAGCGCTAAATCCAGATCAGCTGTAATAATCATATCATCATTCATAATCCCTTCTGCGACAATTCCGCCCGGCGGGAATGGAATGTCGTTCGGTGAAATTACGACCGCCTGCCCGACATTCGACCGCATTAAGTCAACCGTTGGCAGTGAGCCGACCGTGCCGGCGCCGACCACATAAATTTGGTTTTCAACCGCCCGGGCGTGGCTCGTATAGCGGACACGGTGAAAACCGTGCATGTCATCTGTACAAGACGGGCAAAAAATCACATCTGCACCCTTCGCTTTTGCCATGCGGACTACTTCAGGAAATTCAATATCATAGCAGGTCAGGATGGCAATCGTTCCTTTTTCCGTTTCGAAAATGCGGAACGTTTCACCCTGCTGCATATTCCAGCCTTCTACTTCGGCCGGTGTAATATGCAATTTCGACTGCATTTGATACGAACCGTCCGGATAAAACAAATACGCCGTATTTTGAATGCCGCCTTTCCATTCTGTTACGTGCGTGCCGCCGATAATATGGACGTCATATTCTTTGGCAAAACCTGAAAACAGCCGCTCATACCTTTCTGTAAACAGCGGCAGATCGGTAATCTTAAGCGCTTCACCCGTTTTCTCATCGCCAATGGACAAAAGCTGTGTTGTAAAAAACTCCGGAAATAGGATAAATTCTGCTTCAAATTCCATCGCTGTTTTTATGTAGTGTTCGCATTGTTTTGCAAATTCATCAAATGAATCAATAGTGTGCAGGTGATACTGCACGGCTGATACTCTCATTTTCATGCTCGTCGCCCCTTTCGTCTTTTTCTACGGTAGTAGAAATGGGCGTTTTTTGCAAGAAAAAAAGACGGCTCGAAAGCCGTCACAAGTCGGATGTTCAATTCATACTCATAAGAGGGGGTTAATGAGAATGAATCTCAATTTCAATTATAAAGTGTTTTATGAAAATGTCAACTCCTTTGTCTGCCCTTTTTCATGCAAAAAAACCGGCGAAACGCTCCGCCGGTTTTTTACTGCCACACTGGGCCATTTGCTTCTACATTTAACTGTAAAACATCACAATCCGAAAACTGCTCCCGGAATGCCGCCGCAATGCTTTCACCTTTGCCGCGCGGGGCAAGTGTCAGCACGGTTGGACCTGCACCGCTGATCACCGTTGCGTACGCATCCAATGATTTCGCCAGTGTACGTGCCGGATGAAATTCTTTAATGAGTTCGGCACGGTACGGCTCATGAAAAACATCCCGCTCCATCATACGTCCTGCTGTTTCATAATCATGCTGCATAAAAGCCGCAACAAGCATATTGGAAACCGCACTCGCTAAAACCGCATCTTTCCGGCTGAACGAATCCGGCAGCGCATTACGAGCATCCTCGGTTTTCAGCTCATACGGCGGCACAAGTGCAACCAGGTCTACGTCTGGTGCAGGAAGTGTTAATAGTTCGGCATGCTCGCCAAGGGACACGCCGCATACCATTCCGCCAAACAAAGACGCACCAATATTATCAGGATGCCCTTCAAATTGATCGCCAATGTTTAATTTTTCTTCATCTGATAACCCCAGGTTTGCAAAACGGTCTGCAATTTCAATACCTGCCGCAATTGCTGCTGCACTGCTTCCAAGCCCGCGTGCAAGCGGAATTTCACTTTTCAGCACAGCTTCTACCGGTGTCATCTCGACGCCGCGCAGGGCGGCTGTTTTCTTCGCTACGACCGCAATTAAATGGCGGCCATCTTCCGGAAGACCGGCAAGCAGATCGGATTCGTGGGAGAATGCCCACTCCTCCGCCTGCTTGACGTCCACCGTTAAATAAAGGTTAAAAGCCAGGCCGATCGAGTCAAATCCAGGCCCTAAATTGGCCGTTGATGCCGGCACTTTCAAAGAGCCGGAAAACATCATGCTTCGACCACTCCACGGATAAAGTTGAACACCGCTTCTTCATTGTTTGGCAGAACTGTTGGTTTTTTCTCGATTTGAGAAATCGCTGTTTGCGGATCTTTCAAGCCGTTTCCAGTCAGTACAGCGACAATGTTTGCTCCCTGCTCGATTTCACCTGATTTTACGTGTTTGATGATACCAGCGATAGAAGCATTTGAAGCAGGCTCAGCGAAAATTCCTTCTTCGCGCGTCATCATTTCATACGCTTCTAGAATTTCTGCATCTGTTACAAAATCGATTTTACCGCCAGATTCATCACGCGCTGCTTCTGCAAATTTCCAGCTGGCCGGGTTACCGATACGGATTGCCGTTGCGACTGTTTCCGGCTGTGCAATTGGTGCACCCTGAACGATCGCTGCCGCTCCTTCAGCTTCAAATCCGTGCATGCGTGGAAGGCCTGTGCCGAATTTTTCATTGTATTCTTTAAAGCCTTTCCAGTATGCCGTAATATTGCCGGCATTTCCAACTGGAATCGCTAAAACGTCCGGTGCTTGTCCAAGCTGGTCGCATACTTCAAACGCAGCTGTTTTTTGCCCTTCGATCCGGTACGGGTTTACTGAGTTTACAAGAGTAATCGGTGATTTCTCACTGATACTGCGGACCATCGCCAGTGCTTCGTCGAAGTTTCCTTCAATCGCAACAATTTCTGCTCCGTACATCATGGCCTGCGCTAATTTACCAAGAGCAATTTTGCCATCCGGAATAACCACGATTGTTTTCATTCCAGCGCGGGATGCATAAGCAGCTGCTGCCGCTGATGTATTCCCTGTTGACGCGCAGATGACAGTGTTGCTTCCTTCTTCTTTTGCTTTGGCTACAGCCATAACCATACCGCGGTCTTTAAAGGAGCCGGTCGGGTTGGCACCTTCTACTTTAACATGAATGTTCACACCTAATTTTTTAGAAATGTTCACAAGTGGAATAAGCGGTGTGTTTCCTTCCATTAATGAAAGTGCCGGTGTATTTTCGGTAACCGGTAAGAATTCTTTGTACTGATGTAATAAACCTTCCCATTTTGCCATGATTATGCTCCTTCTCCTTCAACGCGGTAGAAACTTTCAATTGAACGAACAACCGCCAAATCTTTAATTTGTTCCTGCATTTTTTGGTAGCTTTCATGTGATGCTTTATGTGTCACAATTACAATTTCAGCTACGCCTTCTTCTTCAAGCGGCAGCTGAAGAATTTTTTCGAAGCTGATGCCGTTGGCTGAAAACAGCTTTGTAAGCTCAGAAAACGCGCCTACTTCATCCTGTACGTGAAGACGAACAAAGTATTTTGCAAACTTTTCTTCTGATGATTTCAGCTGCTTTTCAAATTGCGGTACTGTAATGCTTTTTCCGTTAACACCAAGTCTCATATTGGTAATAACGGCAACCAGGTCACTTACGATTGAGGTTGCTGTTGGAAGTCCGCCGGCCCCTGGTCCGTAGAACATTGTTTCACCGACTGCATCTCCGTATACGTAAACGGCATTATACTCATCATTTACCGATGCGAGCGGGTGATTGTTTGATAGGAACGTTGGCTGCACGCTCACTTCAGCTCCGCCGTTTTGCTGATCTGCATATCCAATTAGTTTCATTGTATAGCCTAGTGTCTGGCCGTGCTTTAAATCGCTGTCTGATACTTTTGAGATGCCGCTCACACCTACGTCTTCAAGTTCAATATCCATTGAGAAAGCAAGGCGTGCTAGAATCGCCATTTTACGTGCGGCATCAAGCCCTTCTACGTCAGAAGTCGGATCTGCTTCTGCAAAGCCAAGATCCTGTGCTTCTTGAAGTGCGGCTTCATAAGACATGCCTTCTTTGTTCATTTTCGTCAGGATAAAGTTCGTTGTACCGTTCACGATTCCCATCATCGTTCTAATTTTATCAGAAGCAAGTCCGTCTGCAAGACCACGGATAATTGGAATACCGCCGGCTACACTTGCTTCGTAGTAAAAGTCACAGCCGTTTTCAGCCGCTGCTTTCATCAGCTCTGATCCGTACAGCGCGACAAGGTCTTTGTTGGCAGTGACCACATGTTTTTTCTGATGAAATGCATCAAGCAGCAATTTTCTCGTTTCATCTACGCCGCCCATTACTTCCACGATCACATCTACGTTCGGATCGTTAATCACTTCATATGGATCAAGTGTGAGGGACTCTTTTGGCAATTCTACTTCACGTTTTTTCTCTACGTTTTTAACCAATACTTTTGTTACTTCAACCGAGCAGCCAACGCGGTGAGCAAGCTGCTCCTGATGATCCTGAATCATCTTGACAACGCCTGTGCCGACTGTCCCAAGACCGAGTAATCCTACCTTTACATTCTCCTTCATCCTAAACGTCACCTCAACTATGTATTTTTCTGATGTACATTTGTTTTTGTATAGTAGACATTATATCGGTCTTTCGAGTGGAATACAACCCTCTCTTTTGGAAAATTAAACGGAATTGTTTTTTTAATAAAATAATATTTTCATACTATTCTTATATTATAGAAAACAACCGCTTGTTTCAAGCGGTTGTCGTGTTTTTCGGCGAAGCACTTTTCATATCCACTGCAATCGAGAGCGGGCATGCTCCGCAATTCGCAAAGCGGGCATTCTCTATCGTTACATAATCCGCTCTGTTGTCGCCGCCAAATACTTTCAGCGCAGCCCCGGCCGTCGCAAAGTCACGCATCTCTATGTCCCGAATATACACATATTTTGCTTTATATTGAATCCCCGCGACAGGCAGATTTTGATAATCATAAGCCGGATCACCGACTGCACGCAGTCCGTTTACGACAACATGCCGGTAAGCGGACACAGTCAAAACACGCGGCTTTGATACAGTATACAGCTCTGTGTAAACAGGCCGAATGGAAACGATACGTGTGGCAGTAATAAAGCGGGCTGTTTTAGAATCCGGGTCTTCTGCTGTATGATGGCCGATATGCCGGAAATTAAATGACCGGTTATCATTCTCAGACAGGTGGCCGATAATATGAACATTCGCTGCTGCTGAACTTGTTGCATGGGCTTTAATTTCAACGCCGCCGAAGCAGCGGGCCGACACATTATTAATGAGCCAGACGGTGCGTGAGCCGTCGTCAACTTCAAAGCCATTCGAATTGGAAACGCCTTTTTTATGACTTCGTCCCGACGGGTCACACATAAAGCAATTAGAAATCAAAATATAGTCACTATGGTGAGTCGTAACCCCGTCATCCCCAAAGCCAGAACCCGTACATCCGTCAATCCAGACAAAACGGCTTCCGCCCCGGGCACGGTGTCCGTCTCCTGAATAATCATATAACGTTGAAGACACATCATAGCAATGAAGGCCGGGATTGACGGCATCACAGTTTCGTATCCAGCCGTAGGCTACATTCGCAAAGGTTACACAGCTTGAGCGGTTATTGCCGCTTGCTGACTTTTCCTCCGGATGCAGCCGTTCAAGCGACCAATCGAGCGTCATGCCTTCTATTAATATGTGATGGTTGCCTTTGACATGATTTTCATTTGTGATCACAAAGCTTCTTTTTGGCGCCGTATCTCGCAGCTTTAAAATCGTTTTGCCTGCTCCAGCCCCCTTGACGATGGTATTGGACGGCACATGCAGTTCGTCTACAATGTACGTGCCTTCTGAGAGTTTAACGGTTTTGCCCCCTCCGGCCAGAGCTGCTTGAATATCTTCTCCCGGCTTTACGTAAACGGTATGGGCTGCCCGTTCTTCAAGTATTCCGTATTCCCGGTCTAATACCGGTTTCCAGTCCGGATAGGCGCCTGTCTCATCAACAAGCGTGTGATGAAGTTTCAGCGGCTCTTCACCTCTGGTCCATAACCGTTTAAGCCGATCGAACAGCGATCTTCTTTCTTCTGTCGGCTTCCACTCTGCCGCTGAAGCGAAAAAAAGTGCATCTGTTTCCCGGACGGCTTCTGACAGCGGGACACTGCCTTTAAAATAGGATTCAATGAGCTGGGCATTTTTTCTCGGATCATGGTTTCTTTTAAGAGACATTTCTTTTATCCTTTCTATTTGAATTTTGCACATTTTGTTATTAGAAAAAATCAAATGTAAAGGTTTGTTCTTCAAATGGCTGGCCTGGTTTAAAAGTCCGTTCTGTCCAAACTGCCCTCTTACGGCTGTTTACTTCAAGAACCGTGGAGCAGCGTGTGCCGTAGTTGGCACTTTCAATAAAAATAGAAGACAGCAGCCGTTCCCACTCGAGAGATACACCGGTATTTGGAAGGTCTTCGTCCGCCGCTGCCCTTCCATCCTGCAGCATCGAAAACAGCTTCTCTTTGCTGTCCATTGATTGGGCCATTTTTTTCTTGATTCTCACGGTTTTCGGCCACGGCGTATTTAAAAAGGCATTGCTGATCGCATGAATCCCCGGCGGCAGCCGAAATGGATGGCTTCCGGAGCGGCTGCTGTACACCCATAATGCTTCAGCCGTACCGGCAATCACATTAAAACCCGGATAACGATTTCTTTCCCGGTCAAGTTCTTTCAAAAACAACTCTGTTTCCAGATGGCTTTCTAAGAACGATCGGACAATATGGCCGCGTGATTTCTTTTCTTCTCCCTCTTCCCCCGGGTCGCGGTAATTGGTGAGTGCGCAAAAGCGCCCGGTTTTAGAAATCCCCATCCAGGTCCCGCCCCTTTCTACATCACGGCCAGCTAGTATAGGCGCATCTTCCCACCAGTGAGAAGGCAGGGCAGGACGCTCCCAAAACTCATCCCGGTTTGCTGCTACAATGAGTGGTTTATCCCTGTTCACCTGATGAGCAATGGCAATTAAACACATGCACTTTCCTCATTTCCTTTTTCTTCATTATACGCAGGAGTGTTACAATAGAACAAACAAGGGAAGAAACGGATGTGAACTGCATGTACAAATTTGTGATGCCGGAAGTGATTTTTGGAAGCGGATCCATTTCACAGGCAGGTGAAAGCTGCCAGCGGCTTGGTGCCCGTCATGTTCTTGTCGTAACAGACCGCGGCGTCGTGGACGCCGGCTGGGCAGAACCTGTAATAGCGAGCTGTCAAAACGCAGGACTTGCAGCTGTTTTATTTGATGAGGTATCTGTAAATCCAACCGATGCCGAAGCGGCTGCCTGTGCCCGTATTTATAAAGAGCATGGGTGTGATGCCATTATGTGCGTAGGAGGCGGAAGTCCGATTGATGTGGGAAAAGCAGCAGCCGCTCTTGTAACAAACGGAGGGCATATTCGAGATTATGAGGGAGTGGACCGCATCCTGCATCCTCTTCCCCCGCTTGTGATGATACCAACAACTGCGGGTTCCGGATCAGAAGTTTCTCAATTTTCCGTCATTGTAGACAGTGAACGCCAGAAAAAAATGACGATTGTCTCGAAGTCGCTCGTTCCCGATATTGCCCTGATCGATCCGGACGTTCTGGCCACCAAAAGTGCGCGCCTGACCGCAACCACGGGCCTTGATGTGATTACGCATGCGATTGAATCTTATGTGAGTATGGCGGCTACTCCCATGACAGATGTGCAGGCGAAAAATGCTCTGTTTCTTGCATCTCAGTTCTTGCGCCCGTCCGTTGCTTCAAAATACAGCAAAGAAGCAAAAGAAAAAATGGCGATGGCCAGTCTCCAGGCAGGGCTTGCTTTTTCCAATGCCATCCTCGGCGCCGCCCATGCGATGAGCCACACGATCGGCGGCCGCTATCCGTTTTTGCATGGTGATATTAACGCCGTTCTGCTCCCGCACGTGATGGAATTTAATTTAATTGCCTGCCCGAAAAAGTTTCGGGAGATGGCCGTTTTAATGGGAGAAGACGTAACCGGACTTTCTGATATCGCCGCCGGCGAAAGGGCCATCCAGTCCGTTCGAAAGCTTGCCGTTGATATTGGGGCTCCGCTTTCTCTTTCAGAGATGGGATTTGAAGAAAAAGCCATCGCGGAAATGAGTGAAATTGCCCTGACGGACGCCTGTATGATTACCAATCCACGCGATATTTCAGCGGAGGAAGTCGCCGCTCTGTTAAGAAGGGCCCTGTCATGAACCGGCCTGATATGATCCGGCTGCTGACGGGCGTCCAATCATCCAAACGGAATTATTACACAGAGTTAAAGCGGACCGTTGACGAGCTGCAAAAGAAAAACAGCCAGCTTGAAGTCATCAATGAGATGATGCGCAGCTTTAATGTTGATATGTCCGTTCAAACAATGCTGAAGCATACGCAGGAAAAGCTGGAGAAAGTATATCGGATTGACCGGCTCAGCCTGGCTGTCTGGGAGGATGGCTCGCTTCGAATAGCCGATGTATACCCGGAACAAGCCGCTTTTTTGCCGGGAGAAACGGCTTTTCCGGCTGATGGCTCGCTTTATTCAGAAGTGTTTTTAACCGGGCAGGATATTCTTTATGTCCCAAGTGATGCAGATTCCTTTTTTGAATGTGAAGCGTTTCAAGTGCTCTCGCTTCGCTCTGTCTGGCTGTTCCCGCTCAGAAGCCGCGGCGTGATAACCGGCGTCATCGGGCTTGCCTCACGTGAACCGGCAGCTTTCTGTCAGGAGGACCGGGCTTTTTTCAGTCATTTATCCGGACAAATCGCCGTTTGTATTGAAAATGCCCGGCTTTACCATGAGGTGCTGCTCAGCAAGTCCAGATGGGAATCGACTTTTCGCGCGGTAGCGGACTCTATTGTCATAACCGACTTGAACGGAACTATTTTAACGAAAAATGACAGTGCCGCTGCGAACTGGCCCCAGGCCAAAAGCGTCTTCGCTTTTTTGGCAGCAGAGCTTTTTGAACAAACCGTTCAGGAAGTAAAACCCCATATGGAGGAAGTATCGATCGGAAGCCAGGTGTTTGAATGTGCTCTTTATCCGCTGCTTGATGATGGACAAATAGATGGTGTGATCGTGTATTTAAAAAATATTACGGAAAAACAGCTGATGCAGGCACAAATTATTCATTCTGGCCAGCTGGCGGCAATCGGCGAAATGGCTGCGGGCGTAGCCCATGAATTAAACAATCCGTTAACCGCGATTATTGGCAATACCCAGCTTTTACTTCGGCTTTCCACAAGTGAAACCAAGCCGCTTCTTACAGACATCGAAGAATGCGGCAAACGGTGCCGGGCGATTATCCGCAGCCTTCTTGCTTTTTCCCGCCAGGAACCTGCTTCTTTTATTCCCTGCTCCTTAAATGATGCCTTGTATGAAGCATTGCGTCTGACCGGCCGGCAAATGGAAAAACAGCGGATCGAATTAACGGTTGAGCTGGCTGAAGAGCTGCCGCTTATTGACGGAAGCATTCAGCAGCTCAGTCAAATCGCTGTTAATCTGCTCCTAAATGCGAAGGACGCCTGTTTAGAAAAAGAAACGGCGAAACAAGTGTCTGTCTGGACTGAGTTCGATAAGCACTCGGTTTATATGCGGGTGGCAGATAATGGCTGTGGCATCCCGGCCCAAAAACTGGATGACATTTTCCATCCGTTTTTCACCACTAAATCCGCCCATCAAGGAACCGGGCTCGGGTTATCCGTGAGCCTTGGCATTGCCGAATCACACGGCGGAACGTTAACAGTGACAAGCAGGCAGCATGAGGGCAGCACATTTACGCTGGCCATTCCAAGAAGAAAGGGGATATAAACAGCATGGCTCACATATTGATTGTCGATGATGAGCAGGAAATCGGCCGTTTTTTAACGAGGCTTTTTCAAATGAAAGGCATGGAGGTGACGTATGCAGGAAGCGGTGCTGCTTTTGACCAGCTTTCCCGCCTTGACCAGTTCGATGTAGCTTTTTTAGATGTGAGGCTGCCCGATCGGAATGGCCTTGAGCTTTTAAAAGAACTGAAAAAGCGAGCTCCGCTCTGCAAAGCCGTTATCATGACGGGCTACAGCACTGTCAGGATGGCAGTAGAAGCCATCCAGCTTGGTGCAGAAGATTTTTTGGAAAAACCGTTTGAACATATTGAAGCCCTAGAGGAGCTGCTTGATAAGTTAACGGCACAAAAAGAGGAAGAAGATTACATACAAGCTGCACTGGCTGCCGGTGCTTTTTTAGGAACAAGTCCTGACATGCATGATTTGTACCGCCTCGCTTTTAAACTCGCTGCCAAACAGATTACCATTTTAATTGAAGGAGAAACCGGCACCGGCAAAGAAGTGCTGGCCCGCTTTCTGCATCAATCCGGCAGCCGGGCTGAGGCACCTTTTATCGGTGTGAACTGCGGGGCCATTTCCGAGTCACTGCTTGAAAGTGAGTTGTTTGGCCATACAAAAGGCGCTTTTACCGGGGCCGCCTCCGACCGGGCGGGATACGTGGAGACGGCGGGAAGCGGAACGCTGTTTTTAGATGAAATTGCCGAAGCCTCCCTTGCGACGCAAGTAAAGCTGCTGCGCGTACTGGAAACAGGCGAATTTTTTAAAATTGGCGACCCGGCACCAAAGCGTACAAATGCCCGCATCATTGCCGCGAGCCACACGAATTTAGAGCAAGCGGTGGCAGACGGCGCTTTCCGGGAAGATTTGCTGTACAGGCTCGACGTTGTGAAACTACTGATCCCTCCGCTGCGTAAACGGCAGTCAGATATTCCGCTTCTTATCGAAGCATACAAACAAAAACAACGCCTCCCTTTTTCTTTTTCACCAGAAGCGATGGAGGTATGCATGCGGTATAACTGGCCCGGCAATATGCGCGAGCTGGCGAATCTTCTGCAGCGTTTGGCGGCGCTTTATCCAGAGGAGCCGTTTGTTACGCCAGAGATGCTACCTCAAAAAATGACAAAAACGCTTTCTTCGAAAAGACTGGCTGCGGTCCCCGCGCCGTCATTCGACCAGGAATGGCGCCGGTTTTCTGATTACATAGCCCATTTATATGCGGGAAACGAGCCCATTTCGCTTGATGAACTAATACAGGAAATGAAAGGGATGGAAAAAAGATTGGCTGAAGCGTTTATCCAAAAAACGCTCCGGGAGACGGCCGGAAGCCGGGCACAGACCGCTGAGCGGCTCGGTATTTCCAAACGGAAAATCCGCTATTATTTAAATGAAACGTAACATTGTCAATGGCTCAGCAGCCAAAATCACGAAAGCCTTCACTATCGAAAACGGGCAGAAGACTTTTCGGGAAACACCGCTTCTTAAAAAGAGCCGATAGGGAAGCCGGCCGGACTTCGCTTTCCGCGGGCAGTGCGGGAGCCTCCTCGGCGCACGCGCCTGCGGGGTCTCCCGACTCACTGTGCATCCCGCAGGAGTCTTCGTCCGGCCGGCTTCCCCAGGTGTTTTAAAAGAGCAGCAAAGAGGGCATCTCCATATATTATTCTTGCCGCTTTGGTGATTGTATCTGTCAGACTGTACAGTTTTGTCCAACCGCACAGGCAGCGGGTGTGCGGCGAAGACTCCTATGGGACGAGCGGGCCTGCTGAGCAGCTGTGCTGCAAAGACGGACTCAGCGCCTGCCCCATGGAAAGCGAAGCTGCACGCCCGCCGCCTTATCGGCTCTTATCTCAACCGCCTACACTTCTTGCATGGAAAAGAAAGAGAGATTTCCTTTGACAAAAGACTTTACTTTTTACAATTTGAAACTTCTATTTGATAGAGGCTTTTTCGGTTATTGATTCAGTTCCCGTCTCTCTTCTTCTGTAAATACGCGTGACCTTGTCAGAAATCTTTTTCCTTCCGGTCCTTCAAGAGAAAACATGCCTCCCCGCCCGTCTACAACATCGATAATAAGCTGGGTATGCTTCCAGTATTCATACTGCGCTTCACTAATATAAAAGGGTGCACCGCCAATTTCACCAAGCTTTTTATCCGCATCACCCGTTATAAACTCCCCGTCCGGGTAGCACATCGGCGAGCTGCCGTCGCAGCACCCGCCAGACTGATGAAACATAAGCGGTCCGTGTTTTGCCCTCAATTGATCTATTAAAGCCAGAGCAGCCGGTGTTGCGGTAACACGGTCAACCATTCTGTTCCCCTCCTACGAAAGAAACGCCGCCGCTAAAGCGGCAGCGCCTTTTTAATTTAAAAGAATCCAAGGGCATCTTCTGAGTAGCTGACAAGCAGGTTTTTCGTCTGCTGGTAATGATTCAGCATCATCAAATGATTTTCACGGCCAATACCGGACATCTTGTATCCGCCGAACGCCGCATGTGCCGGGTATTGGTGGTAACAGTTTGTCCAAACGCGGCCCGCTTGAATGTTCCGGCCAAACCGGTATGCCCGGTTTTGATGGCGGGACCAAACGCCGGCACCCAGTCCGTACAACGTGTCATTGGCGATTTCAAGCGCCTCTGCTTCATCTTTAAACGTTGTCACCGATACAACAGGCCCAAAAATTTCTTCCTGGAATATGCGCATTTTATTATTGCCTTTAAAAACAGTCGGTTTGATATAATAGCCGTTTTCTAGTCCCTCGACCTTATTTCGCTCACCGCCCGCCAGACACTCAGCACCTTCCTGCTTGCCGATATCCAGGTAAGAAAGGATTTTTTCCATCTGCTCGTTTGAAGCCTGTGCCCCCATCATCGTATCCGTATCAAGCGGGTTGCCTGTTTTAATTTCATTCACCCGCTTGATGACCCGCTCCATGAACTGATCATAAATGCTTTCATGAACGAGCGCACGGGATGGGCATGTACACACTTCTCCCTGATTGAGCGCGAACATAACAAACCCTTCAACTGCTTTGTTTAAAAACGCATCATCTTTTTCCATAATGTCTTCAAAGAAAATATTCGGTGATTTCCCGCCGAGTTCGAGCGTAACTGGAATCAAGTTTTGCGATGCATACTGCATAATCAAGCGTCCGGTTGTGGTCTCGCCGGTAAAAGCAATTTTAGCAATTCGTTTGTTCGAGGCCAGCGGTTTTCCGGCTTCAAGTCCAAAGCCGTTGACAATGTTTACGACTCCAGGCGGGAGCAGATCTTCAATCAGCTCCATAAATACAAGAATAGACGCTGGAGTCTGTTCAGCCGGCTTTAAGACTACACAGTTTCCAGCAGCTAGAGCTGGTGCAAGCTTCCACACACCCATGAGGAGCGGAAAATTCCACGGAATAATCTGTCCGACTACACCAAGCGGCTCGTGGAAATGATACGCAACGGTATCGTTGTCGATTTGTGACAAGGACCCTTCCTGAGCCCGGATTGCTCCAGCAAAGTAACGGAAGTGGTCAATGGCCAGCGGCAAATCAGCATTTAATGTTTCACGAACCGCTTTTCCGTTGTCCCATGTTTCCGCAACCGCCAGCATTTCCAAGTTTTCTTCAAGACGATCGGCAATTTTATTTAAAATGTTGGCGCGCTCGGCCACCGACGTTTTCCCCCACGCATCTTTTGCGGCATGGGCGGCATCCAAAGCCAGCTCAATATCCTCAGCCTGGGAGCGGGCGACTTCACAAAATACTTCACCTGTAACAGGCGTGATATTTTCAAAGTACTGGCCGCCGAGCGGCGCTGTCCACTCTCCATTAATATAATTCTCGTATCTTTTCTTGAATGTAACCTTTGATCCTTCCTGCCCTGGATTTGCGTAAATCATATACCCTTCCCCCTTTGAATGATGGAAACCGTTATATAAAACGCTTACATTTCCAAAATAACGGTTCCCAACTTGAATGTCAACTAAGACGCTTACAAAGTCAGCACAATGCGGCCGTTGATTTTTCCTTGTGTCATTTTATCGAAGACGGTGTTAATCTCATCAAGCGGCGCCGTTTCCACCTGCGCTTTTACTTTACCGCGTGACGCAAACTCAAGCGCTTCTTTCATATCGAGACGTGTTCCGACAATGGAGCCTTTTACGGATACACCATTTAAAACCGTGTTAAAAATAGGAATTGGCAGCTCATCATTTGGAAGGCCGACGACGACAAGTGTGCCTCCGCGTTTAACAGAACGGTATGCCTGCTCAAATGCTTTTTTCGTCACCGCTACACTGATGGCCGCCTGTACACCGCCCACTTTCTCCTGTATGGCATCGGCAGGATCTTCGTTCATACCGTTTACCACCTCATCCGCTCCTAAACTTTGGGCGAGCTCCAGCTTTTCATCTGCAATATCGACGGCAACGACGTTAAAGCCCATCGCTTTCGCATATTGAAGCGCAATATGGCCGAGGCCGCCAATTCCGTAAATCGCAACCCAGTCGCCTGGCTTTGCTCCTGATACTTTTAATGCTTTGTACGTTGTTACGCCCGCACACAAGATAGGAGCTACTTCGACTGGATCGAGGCCATCTGGAATTTTTGCTACATAATCAGCTGGTGCGACACAATATTCAGCATAGCCGCCATCAACTGAATAGCCGCCATTTTCCTGATGAGGGCAAAGCGTTTCTTGTCCCTGCAGGCAGTACTCACATTCGCCGCATGCGGAAAACAGCCAGGGGATACCGACCCGGTCTCCTGTTTTTAAAGAGGTGACCCCTTCACCAATTTCTTCGATAATCCCTACACCTTCATGGCCTGGAATAAGCGGCAGCTTTGGCTTGACCGGCCAGTCACCATGGGCTGCGTGGAGGTCGGTATGACATACACCGCATGCTTCAATTTTAACCAGCACCTCTCCGCGTTTTGGCGAGGGCTTGGGTACGTCTTTTACTTCGAGCTGCTGCTTAAATTCATTTACGACGGCTGCTTTCATATTTGTTGTTGCTTCAGGCTGCTGGTTCGGTTCATTTACGGCTGTTATTTTCATTTTAATTCCTCCTTTTAATTGGTCATTCGTTTATTTTATTGCAAGCACTGTGCCAACAATAAAAACGCTGACATAAAAGGGAGTTGTTTGGGTATCAGCCGATTTTCCGGCCCATTCAGCCAAAAGATTGGCTCTTACAAACGAAAAAACGGCTTTCTCAACGAGGAGAAAGCCGGCGGGCCAGTCGATATTCGGTAAAATGAAACAGCATAATCCAAAAAAACAGCCAGGCAGCGCCTATGGAGAAGCCGCCTGCTACGTCACTTGGATAATGAACACCGAGATAAATGCGCGATAAGCCGACTAAAAAAATCATAGAGCCGGCCACAAGCGCCGATACAATTTTTTTCCACTTTCCACGTAAAAGCCGGAACAGCATAAAAGAAAGCGCCCCGTAAAAAATAAAAGATCCCATAGAATGACCGCTTGGAAAACTGTAGCCGCCCTGTTCAATTAACGGCAGAATATCCGGCCGCTGACGCTGAAACAGCTCTTTTAAAAAATGATTAAACGCGCCGCCAAGGCCATTTACCAGTACAAAAAACAGCGCCCATCCATATCGTCTGCGGATCACGAGAAAAAGAGAAATAACCCCGGTTGCCACACTGAAAAACATGACGGAACCAAGATTGGTGAAAAAGATCATCCGCGCTGTCCGGCCCTCGTTGATCCATGACTGTACCTCGTTGATGATTTTCGTGTCAAACGCCGCCACTTCATTTCTTTGAAGAGCCTCGACCACTTCGAAAAATCCCCACGTAAACAGGACGAGAAACAGCACAAGTGAGCCGTAATAAGCGTAGGCGCGCCGGTTTTTTTGCTGCAATCGCAATCTTCCTTTCTTAGCTGTAAAGGTTTTTAACGCCTTGCCCGTTCAAAAAATCCAGGAAACCTTCCTGGATTAAAAAACGGTTGAAGCCAGATACGCTTCTACTTCCTCGCGCAATTGCTCATAGGCGTTTTGTTCAGCAAACGCCTCCTGGTTATGAACGGTAAAATGAGCCGGCGTATCAAGATCAATGCTGATTGTACCCCCGAACATATACGTTCCGTTTCCGATTAAATCAATAGAGTATTGTCCGTCTTCATGCACATGCACTTCGCAGCGGACTTTTCCCCCGTTGTTGTATACATCAATAGGCGTTTCCATTTCATTTAAACCGAGCTGGCATGTGGTCAGCGTCGAAGCGGACATCGCTGTACCGCATGCGTTGGTGAAGCCGACGCCGCGCTCAAACGTCCGCACATACAGCGTTCCTTTTTGGATTGGATACACAAAGCTGACGTTTACACCATCTGGCGTAATGTCGTTTTTCCCGTTCAGCATTTCTGAAATCCGTTTTTGCTCATCTGAAGCAATGAGCTCCCGGTCTGCCACAACAATTAAGTGAGGGTTCGGTACGGCGAGCGCAGAGAACCGGATAGAATCAGACAGTTCAGGCACCACTTCATTAAACAAATGTTCTTTTCCGATCGTCATTGGCAAATCCGCAAGATTAAACAGAACCGGTGAAATTTGAACACGGTATGCCGGCACGCCTTCATAAATATCGCCGTCCCGCTTCACATAAAGATCGGCTTTGTTTGTCTCCACGATAATCTCATTTTTACCAATTTTATCCAGAACGTACCGTCCATGCAAACGCAGCCCGTTGCCGCACATAGACGCTTCCGAACCGTCACTGTTAAAAATACGCATTTTCGCATCGGCATGCGCGCTTTCCATCACAAATACAATTCCGTCAGCTCCAATGCCCTTTTCCCGATCGCAAAGCGCTAAAGCGAGATCGCGGCGGTTCTCTTCTGTAAATGTATAGGCATTCGTCCACTCATCGATCAAAATAAAATCATTTCCCGACCCATGGCCTTTAATATACGAAATCTCCAACATAACTCCCTCTTTCACAGCTGATTTGTTGTTTAGTATAGCAGATTTGAACCCACTGGTGTTGCATTTCGAAAGGGTTTGCGTCATTTTTAACAAAAGAAAAAACCCGCCTGCAGGAGGCGGGTTTTTTAGTGAACAATTGTATTCATTAGGAAAAGCACCGCGATAATATACATCGAAACAGGCACTTCGCGGAATCGCCCGCGGGTCACTTTTAAAATAGGATACAAAATGAAGCCAGCCGCAATACCGTCTGCAATACTTGAGGTAAGCGGTATGATGGCGATAATCGCCAGGGCTGGAATCGATTCAGTCCAGTCTGAAACGGACAGGCGGCGGATGTTCATCGTCATCAGTGTACCGATAATGATCAAAATCGGGGCAACCGCAGAGCCCGGTACCATATTTAAGTATGGCGCTGCGATAAAAGCGAGCGGAAACAGCAGTCCAGCCGTCAGCGGCACTAAACCTGTCCGCCCGCCGGATGCAATCGGCGCTGCGCTTTCCACAGCTGATACATTCGCGCTTGATCCGGCCAGCCCGCTTGCCACAACAGAAGCAGCATTTGCCTGGATGGCACGCTTGAATTTTTCCGGCTGCTGGGCCAAATTCAAATGCCCGTGCACAAGCCCGATGTTTTCAAACAGCAGCACCATCGTCAACGAAAAAACCGCTGGTATAAAAACAAACGGGGACAGACCTTGAATCGTCCAGGCACCCCATACTTCCGTATAGCTTTTGATTCCGACATTGCCCGATGCCTCCGGGAGACTGCCGAATAGCCAGGCAATGCCGGTTCCGGCTGCAATCACCAAGATGAACGTTCCCGGCACCTTGCGCCAATAAAGAATTACCGCTAAAAGCAGCGTCAGCAGAGCCGCCCAGGAAAATCCGGCTTTCTCGACGCCGATCACAATCAGAAATAAACCGAGGCCAATCGTAATCGCTTCTTTTAAGGATGCCGGCACCACGCTGTTTAACTTGGCGGCAAGCGGCGTGAATGTCACGACGGCAAATAAAAGACCCGATGCAACAGTAACGCCAAGTGCCTGCTGCCATGTCATGCCCATCTCCTCAACAAACGTATACGTGAACATGGCATTAATCCCCATGCCCGGCACGATAATAATCGGGGCATTTGCCCAGAGCGCCATAATCAAGCACCCTACAGCCGCTGACACGATTGTTGCGGCGGCAGCAGCCTCAAATGGCATACCTGCTTCAGATAAAATGAGCCCATTCACTGCGATAATGTAAATAACGGTTAAAAAACCCGTTACACCCGCAGACCATTCCTTCGCGAAGGTTGTTCCGTGCTCGCGAAGCTTAAAAATTCCTCCATTCATTGTTAAAACCTGCTTACTGTGAAGCGCCCTCTCCCTACCCGCTGTGCTGTCAGACGAATGTCTGGCAGCCAGCCACAAAGGCCATTATATCACGCCTCAAATGAGCGGAGCAAGTTCGCCATTTCAATAGCAGACATCGCTGAGTCCCAGCCTTTATTGCCCGCTTTTGTACCGGCGCGTTCAATCGCCTGCTCAATCGTATCTGTTGTTAAAAGACCAAAAATTACAGGTACTCCCGTTTGCATGCCAGCCTGGGCAGTTCCTTTTGCTGCTTCATTGCAGACATAATCAAAGTGAGCAGTGGCTCCGCGAATAACAGCACCGAGTGTAATGACAGCGTCATATTTTCCGCTTTCCGCCATTTTTTTTGCAACGAGCGGCAATTCAAATGCCCCCGGCACCCAGGCGATGTCAATGTTGTCTGCGTCTACACCATGGCGGATAAATCCATCTTCTGCTCCTGCGATGAGTTTGCTTGTAATAAATTCATTAAAACGGCCGGCAACGATGCCTACTTTCAATCCTGCTCCAATTAAATGTCCTTCAAATGTTTTTCCCATTATTTATTCCCCTCTTCTACATGTAATAAATGGCCAAGCTTTGAGATTTTCGTTTTTAAATAACTGCGGTTATCATCATTGGCCGGCATTTCAATCGGCACACGCTCGACAATATCAAGACCGTATCCGTTTAAGCCGGTAACTTTGCGCGGGTTGTTTGTTAACAGCCGCATTTTGGAAATGCCAAGGTCACGCAAAATCTGGGCGCCAATGCCGTAATCACGCAGATCGTCTTTAAATCCGAGTTTTACGTTTGCTTCAACCGTGTCATAGCCCTGCTCCTGAAGCTCGTATGCTTTCAGCTTGTTAATCAGCCCGATCCCCCGGCCTTCCTGACGCATATAAAGCAGCACGCCGCGGCCTTCTTCTTCGATCTGTGCAAGGGCAGCATGAAGCTGCGGTCCGCAGTCGCAGCGGTGTGAGCCGAAGATATCGCCTGTCAGGCATTCTGAATGAACACGGACAAGCACCGGCTCATCACCGGAAATATCTCCTTTCACAAGAGCTACATGATCCTGGCCTGTTAAATCTTCCTCATAGCCAACCGCGCGGAACTGCCCAAAATCCGTCGGAAGCTGAATATCCGCTTCGCGGCGGACAAGCGTTTCACGACCGCGGCGATAAGCAACAAGCTGCTCAATCGTGATAATTTTCAGGCCGAATTTTTCCGCCATCACTTCAAGCTCCGGCAGGCGGGCCATCGTTCCATCATCATTCATAACTTCGCATATCACACCAGCCGGCTTGTGTCCGGCAAGCTTGGCAAGGTCTACGGCAGCTTCGGTATGGCCGGTTCTGCGCAGCACACCGCCTGACTTGGCAATCAGCGGGAAAATATGTCCCGGCCGTTTAAAGTCAGCAGGCACAGCCGCATCGTCCACCATCGCTTTTACGGTATCCGCCCGTTCAAATGCACTGATGCCGGTTGTCGTATTGATATGGTCAACACTGACTGTAAACGCCGTCCCATGGCTGTCCGTGTTGTGTTCTACCATAGAGTGGAAATGAAGCCGGTTCGCAATTTGTTCTTCAACCGGCACGCAAATAAGGCCGCGGCCTTCTTTTGCCATAAAATTAATCATGGCACCGTCCACAAGTTCGGCGATGCCGACAAGGTCACCCTCGTTTTCACGGTCTTCATCGTCCACTACGATGATAACTTTACCTTCTTTTAAATCTGCAATGGCTTCTTCAATTGTTGAAAACATGGATATTCCTCCTTACAAATAACCGTTCTCTTTTAATAAATCCATCGTAACGCCGCGTTTCGGCGCTTCTTTTTTCTCCAGCATACTGCCGACATATTTCGCGAGCATGTCGCACTCAATATTCACCGGATCACCGACAGTTTTAGAAGCTAGAATGGTCTCGTCCTGTGTGTGCGGGATAAGAGATACGGTAATCCCTTCGTCTGTCACCCCAAAAAGTGTTAAAGAAGTACCATCCAGAGCGACGGAGCCTTTATACAAAAAGTAGCGGCTTAGCTCTTTTGGATACGAGATTGTCACGTACAGAGCATTTTCTTCGTGCTTTTTTGAGACAATATGACCGACGCCATCCACATGTCCGGAGACGAAATGTCCGCCAAACCGGCCATTGGCCGCCATCGCTCTCTCTAAATTCACACGCGCTCCCGGCGTAAGAGCAGCAAGAGCGGTAGATGTAAAGGTTTCAGGCATTACATCAGCGGTAAAGTGAGTTTTTGTAAAAGTCGTAACGGTTAAACAAACACCGCTGACTGAAATACTGTCGCCAAGGTGAACATCCTCCAGCACTTTTTTGGCGGCAATGGTAAGCTGCAGCGACCGGCCGCCGCGCACAATTCGTTCGACAGTGCCAAGTTCTTCTATAATTCCTGTAAACATAGGATCACCTTTTTTCCATGACAATTTTCAAGTCCGGCCCTATTTGCTCCATCGAAACAAAAGCAAGGTCGAGTGCTTCATCCATCGACGATCCGCCCAATCCTCCAAACGAAGATGGAGCCGATTTGCCGCCGATCAGTTTTGGCGCCATATACATAATGAGCCGGTTAAACGCACCGATGTCTAAAAAGGAGGCGTTCATTTCAGCACCTGCTTCTACAAACAGTGTCATAATGTTCATTTTGCCGAGCTCATCCAGCACCGCATCAATCGACATATGAGGCAGGCGGATCACCGTAACCCCTTCATCTTCTAATGCACGCTGTTTTTTTGTCTGGGCATCGGACGCACAGAAAATAATTGTTTTTGCTTCTTTGTTTTGAACAATGTGAAAATCAAGCGGAACGCGCAAATGCGTATCCAGTAAAATTCGAATCGGGTTTTTTCCTCCCTGGGGCAGTCGGGAAGTCAAGAGCGGGTTGTCAAGCAGGACCGTGCCGATACCTGTTAGGATGGCATCATGACGGCTTCTGAGAAGGTGTACGTCTTCTCTGGCGGCTTCACTTGTGATCCAGCGGCTGTGCCCGGTATGGGCAGCCGTTTTGCCGTCGGCGGTAACAGCAGTTTTAATCGTCACATAAGGCCGTTTTGTTTGGATAAAATGAAAAAATGGTGTTAATACTTCAAGTGCCCGTTGTTCACAAACTCCAGTTTCAACTTCAATACCAGCTTCCTGAAGCTTTTGAATACCCTTGCCGCCTACAAGCGGATTGGGGTCAACCGCAGCAATAAACACACGGCGCAAACCTTTTTCAATAATAAGATCTGCACAAGGCGGTGTTTTGCCAAAATGAGCACACGGCTCAAGTGTTACATAAATATCTGCTCCCTGTGCCGCATCACCCGCCTGCATGAGCGCATTCACTTCGGCATGAGCTTCTCCTGCTTTTAAATGAGCACCCATTCCGAGAATTCGGCCGTCTTTAACGACAACTGCGCCCACAGGAGGGTTTGGTGATGTTTGGTAAGCCGCGCTTTCGGCGAGCGAAAGAGCAAGATTCATATATTGTTCTTTATTCACGAGAAGAGCCATCCTCCTTAGTCAAAATACCGCCTGTACACAAAAATAAGCCCCGCATTGACAGTCAATACGGGGCTTTTAGCATCAAGAAATAAACGTTTTCCTTCCAAAAATTCAGAAAACGTACACTGTCCTTTCCTCCCATCCAGACTTTCACTGTCGGCTCCGGAATCACACCAGATCCACCGCATGCACGTGATGCGGGTCACGGACTGAGGGCCTCAATGCCCAACACCGCCGGTCGGGAGTTGCACCCTGCCCCGGAAAGGTTTATTCGAATGTTGTTACCATTATGAACTTTGTTTCGATATACTGTCAAGCAGCTGATTCCTGTTTTTTAAACCAAAGCGCCAAAATGACAATGATAATAAGTAGAATAACTTGCGGCAGCATCGTTTCAAGTGTCGGGTATAAGCCAATTACATCAATAAACGGCACAGCTGGAGCTGTATGAGTATCAATGACTCCTGCAGCCTGAAGAGAATGAATGCTTTTATCCAAAATTTTAAAGACCAATACTTAGATTAACAGAGCTGCGCCTGTGAAAAAAAGACATACCGGCGGCAAGTGCCCCTGCACTCATATCCGGCGCCATGCCGGAATAAAAAATAATCGTTTCGGCACCCTCTCTAAATACCGATAAAAAGCTGATAAAAGCAAATGACAGGATGCTTCCTGACGCTGCGGCTTTTCCCACCGACTGCTTCACAAAAGCGTTCCACTTTGCAATGTTTGACTTTCCATGCAGCCCCAGGTGCCAACCCCAATCATCATCACAACAGCGGCAATGCCTGTCAGCCCTTTCATCATCGCCTCGCCAACCGGCACAAATAAAGCGTCCGCATCGGTTGCTGCCGATGCACTTTGTATCTCTATTCCGCATATAATAACGAAAACAGCAGCCACTTTAAGAAAGAAACGTTTCACCGAGCCAGCCTCCCTTTTTCACACCAGGCAGGCAAATATGGCAATCCCTCGGTGGATCGTCGTCTATTCATTCAGCTTATCGCTATTTGCCAGGCGTGTTTCAATGGCATGAATTGCTTTCGAATGCTCCGCTGAAAACTCATAAACAAAAGCCCTGCGTCAAAGCTGCCTGTTTTTGGATCCAATCTATCCACGTATGAATACGATTGGCACAAAATTTTGATGCTTCCATCTCCATGCGCAAGCGCTGTATGGGAATTCGGCGGTATTTGCTTTTGGCCTGTTTCGTCTCTTTTAGAAAGATTAATTTTTCCAAATTCGTCTTTCCCTCCCAGCGGTGCACCGCTTGAGCGGCGGCGCCCAAATGTCGCTTCCTATTCTTTCAATGTTGTCCGAACCACACTTCGATAAACATCTGTACACGGCGCACAACCATATAGGTGTCTACAGCCATCCAGCCGTCTGCTGCCCCTGTATCTTCAGGCGGCATAGGTGAATTTTCAGCCGGCCGATCGATTTCCCTGCGTCCATTTGAGCAGTGGCAGCTGTCCATTCTTTTAAAAGAGCGATCACTTCTGCCCGCTCTGTTGTGGTTAAGGTTTTGAGCAGGCGTTGTAATGCCCGCCTGGTGTGTTCCGTAAAAGGGCACTGTGCCTGTGCTTTTTTCTGATTGTTGGGCAGAGTATATATGTCATCGAATTTTGATTCGATTTCAGTCGACGGCGCTTCATCTTTTTTCTTCAGTTCCGGCTGCAGCAGGGAAAAGATTTTTTCCGCTCCCTCTACATTTGCTGCAAAATCATACAAATCCGTATGTGAATACCGGTCTTTTTCACCTGTTACTTTTGATGTTGACACTTCATTCAATAAATCGACGGCTCCTGTAATGAACAGATCCGGCGTTACTTTAACCGTTTCCACTTTTGCACGAAGCAGCTTCGTGTTATCAATCAGCTGCTGGGCGTATTGTGCGCAGCCTTTATCGGTTTCGGGAAAATCACCTTCACTTTCATCAATTTTCGGATCTGTATCGCCAAGCATTTCGGCAATCGGATCCGCACATTCTTAGTGCATACGAGCCGGTGCATACTGGATTTTCCTATCATTATAAGGTAATGAAAATCATTTTCAATTAAAATTTAAAATCGTGTCGAAAAAATTTTTAATTTGCGTTTAAAATCTATTTTCAAATGGGTAAAAATTTTATATGATGTGATTAACGACGACATTTTAATGCTAGTTGTATTGGGAAGGCAAATGGTGCGCCACCGGTTTCTTCTATCGGTTCTAATGGGTTCGATTCCCATCCCGGAATTTTTTTATGGACAGGCTGCAGTTGTGACGGTCTTGTTTGTTTTTTAAAAAATTTCGAGGGTGGATCGGGACACGTATGAACCGCTATGCCCTCGTTGTGTAAAACAGAGGAGGGAAAGAAAATGTTGAAGAAACGCGATGTTCATGAAAGTCATGTTTTATTTGATTTGATGACGCACCCGGATGTGTTCCCTTTTGTGCGCCAAAAAGTCCACTCATACGAGGAGTTTGTGTTTGCCACCAAGCAAACGATTGAAGCGGAAGAACGGGGTGAACTGATTTCGCGGACGATTCTTGACGAATGGGGCAGCCCAATCGGCACAATCAACTTGTATGATATTGAAAATGGCGCCGGCTTTCTCGGCACGTGGCTCGGCAAGCCTTATCACGGCAAAGGCTACAATGCACCAGCCAAAGAAGAGTTTTTCAGAGAGCTGTTTTATGAAATGGACATTGAATCGGTTTATATGTCTATTCGCAAAGTCAATATCCGCTCGCGCAAAGCAGCAGAAAAACTGCCTTATGTTGTTTTGGCTAATGAAACACGGCCCGATGTGTATGCTAAATTAAATCAAAACGAAGCTGTATTCGATTTATATGAAGTACCGAAAGACCTCTTCACGCTTTATTTAATGCGTAACGATCAGGAAAACGAACAGGCAATGGAAGCGTAACAAACAATTCCAATTATCCTCGTCCACATACTCCTTCACTAGTAAAGCGTTGAGTTTTTACCGTGACGCTCATTCAACTGAGACAATTTAAAATCCCAAAAAAAGCCGGCTGCTGATGCAGCCGGCTTTTTATCGTTCTTTTTCTGTTTCTTTAAACAGATAAATCCTTGTTTCATACGGACGCAGCTCAAAAGGCTTCTCCAGGGCTGACGCGTCGTCCTCCACTTTGTAATTAGATAAAAGCAGGTTAGCGGGCAGGCCGCTTATCTGCTCCCTGTCTACTGCAAAAGAAACCGGCTTTTTGCCAAAATGACTAATGACAAGCAGTACTCCGCCCCCTCCTGTCCTCGTATAAGCAAACACCGAAGGATGATCCGGCGCCATTAAATCAAAGGTTCCTTCGGTAACAACCGGTTCTGTTTTCCGAATGTGAATCAGTTTATGGTAAAACCAGAAAACCGATTCCGGGTCATCCAGGTTCTGCTGTACATTCACACTTAAATAGTTATCATTGACCTTAATCCAAGGTTCTCCCTCCGTAAAGCCAGCATTTTCCCCATCATCCCACTGCATGGGCGTTCTTGCCTGATCACGGCTTCTTTTATTTAAGTCGGCCAGCACGCTTTCTTTGTCCTCATTTTGTTCATAATGGCGCTGGTGAAATTCGGTAATGGACTTGCTGTCCCGAAACTCGTCTATTCCTTCAAAATCTGCATTTATCATGCCGATTTCTTCTCCCTGGTAAATATACGGTGTTATTTTAGCAGATGCTGCACGGTGCTCGCCTTCGTCTCCAAAACGCGTGACAATGCGCGGCTCATCGTGATTGCACCAAAACAGCGTATTCCAGCCCTTTTCCTCCAAAGTTTTCTGCCATTTTTCCATTACTTTTTTTAATTGGACCACATTTACTTTTACATCGGATTCCGGGTCCCCTTCTTCAACCTGCAGGTGGTCAAAGGAAAACACCATATTCACTTCGCGCCGATCCGGATCGGTATACAAAAGGGCTTCTTCCGGTGTAGCCGAGCCGCTTTCTCCAACCGTCATCATGCTGTATTTTGAAAAAACGGCTTCGTTTAAATGATGGACGTACGGATGGGCTCCTTCATCTTTAATGATTTCAAAATGGGGATCCGCTTCTTTGTCTACATATTGTTCGTATGACGGCAGTGATTTCTTTTTGTTAATGTGTCCAAGCTGGTCGATCCGAAATCCCGAAACGCCTTTTCGGATCCAGAAAATCATCATTTCTTTTACTTCATGGATGACATTCGGGTTTTCCCAGTTTAAATCCACCTGCCGCCGGCTGTTCATATGCAGATAATACTCACCCGTTTTTTCATCAAATTCCCATGCACTTGTATGATAGGTAGACATCCAGTCGGACGGCGGGCCATCGGGAGTGCCGGGGCGCCAATGATAAAAATCCCGAAACCGGCTCGTTTTCGACTTTTTCGCTTCTAAAAACCAGCGATGCTGATCTGATGTATGATTGTAGACAATGTCTAAAATCACTTTCAGCCCGCGTTGATTTGCTTCAAAAATTAATTCCTTCATATCCGTCATCGTGCCATAATCTTCTGATATGGCACGGTGATCCGATACATCATATCCATAGTAGACATTCGGCGACTTGTATACCGGTGAAAGCCAAATCGCATCCACCCCCAGCTTTTTCACATAATCCAGCCTCGAGATGATGCCCTGTAAATCACCAATCCCATCTCCGTTACTGTCTTGAAAACTGCGGGGATATATGTGGTAAATGACTGCTGTTTTCCACCATTCGTTTGCCAAGCTGTTTCCCTCCTGCGCTTACTTGTTTAGTAGAAACCTTCCCTTTCCATTCTTTTCTAAACGCACGTACAGCGCATTACCAGGCGGGATAACAGAGTCGGCAGGCAAAGCAATTCTTCCCTTTTCTTAAAAAGCTTTAATAAAGATAAACGTCTTCTGCTGAAACCAGAGCGTGTATTTTACTGTCCGTCCCTTTACGGGTACGGGTGAAACCATTTTTAAGAGAGATGACTCTCCCGTTCTTCGTTAACATATGAATGCCTATGTGTTCCAGATCCATCTTTCCGATTCTCAGTAATGGGTTTTGGAACATTTAATGAAAAGGCACGGTCAGCTCGCTTAACGTAACCATCGGGCTTCCCCCGCCCGGATGGGTCGTGCCTCCGGTATAGTAAATGAAAGCCTTTTGCATCGACACTCATCATTTTGCCGCCTGCGTGCGGTTTTCGTCAAAAACCGTTGTATGTATTCCTCTTGACTGTAATGTAACAGAGGCAGCCAGGTCCCCGATTCCAGCACCGATCACAATTGCTTTTTTCACCTGACGTCCTCCTTTACTATTGCCGCCATTATACATTAGAATGGAAGTATCTTGTACGATAAAGGAGTTTTAGCCAATGGAATCAAGAAGAAACATGTTTTTTTCGTATAAAAAAGATCCTGAAAAACTGCCTGACATTCAAAAGCTGATTACACTTGCTGAAGAACAGGGATTTGTCGTAGTGGATGATTACAAAGAAGCCAATATTATTGTGGGGGTTGGCGGCGACGGAGCGTTTTTGCAGGCGGTCCGCAAATCCGGATTTCGTGATGACTGCTTATACGTCGGTGTAACAGACGAAGTGGAAGCAAGCTTGTATTGTGATTTTCACATTCACGATACGGAAAAAATGATCGAAGCGATTCAAACGGCAGGAGTGGAAGTGCGCCGCTATCCAGTTATAGATGTGCATATCGACGGTGAATCCCATTTCAAATGCTTGAACGAGCTGTCCGTTCGCTCTTCCATTATTAAAACATTAGTCATGGACGTACATATTGATGACCTTCACTTTGAAACGTTCCGCGGTGACGGCATTGTTGTTTCTACACCAACGGGAAGCACAGCTTACAACCGGTCCTTAAACGGAGCTGTTGTAGACCCTCGCATTCCATGTATGCAGGTGAATGAAATGGCATCTCTAAACAATAACCAATTCCGTACGCTCGGTTCATCATTTATCTTACACAGCGACCGCAAGCTGACGCTGAGCATCGCACAAGACGGCAATAACTACCCGGTTATCGGCCTGGACAATGAAGCGCTCAGCATCCAAAACATCCAAAACATTGAAGTAGAAATGACCGGCAGCATTATTAAAACGGTTAAATTAAAAAACAATTCATTCTGGCATAAAGTACAGCGAACATTCCTTTAATCAAAAACGGATCTCATAAAGGATCCGTTTCAGAGTGTAGAGAAAGTTAGAAAGCAGGCTGATTGAAAACGCCTGCTCTTCCAGGAACGCAGCTGGATGGGAAGCGGAGTGACCTTTTTGGGGTCATGAGCATTCACAGCCAGCAAGTGACGCCGAAAGTGGGCGTTTGCGGGCAGCCTAAAACGGATCCATAAAGGATCCGTTTTTAATTGCTTGTCCATCCGCTACTTGTTCGCAATGGAAGAGAGTGTCTCATATTCTGACTTCTTGGCAGGAGGCGGATTGTTTCTGCCCGCTTTATCTCCTTTTTGAATCGACTGGCTGAGCAGACTTTGAAGGCCGATAGCAAAGGTTAATTCCACTTTAGGGCTGAGCGTCCCGCCCATTTCAATCACGTCATTTAATTCCTCAATCTTATCTACCATAATATCCCTTATAAATTCAATGTCTTCTTTCATCTCCATTCCCGTCCCCTCTCCTCTTAAAAAAACATTTGCTTCTCATGATCAAATGTATGCGGCTTGTCCCTTTTATATGCAAACAAAGTAAAAAGGCTTCTTTTTTCGCGCGCCAAAAAGCCCTCTTAGAGAAGAGATCTAAGAGGGGCTGCTCGCTTTATGATTTTGTATGTCTTGTCCAAATTCGGTCTTTATTGGTTGTGTCTGGAAAATCATCGCCTGCTTTCAGCTCGATTTTTTGAGGATTGGTGACCGAGGAACCTGTTTCACCGATTTCAATGTAAACACCATTATTCGGCGCTTTTTGTCCCGGCTTAAATTGGTTGTTTTGTGACAATGCCCTTTTCCTCCTCTTTTCTTATGGTTAACTTCTGCCTTTTCGTCCCAATTTTGAATTGCGGTTTGCCCCTTTCATCGGGTCCTCCCCGCGGGCAAATTCAACGGAATAATCGGTTTCTTCAACGTTTTTCTTTGGTGTTTTCGCATACTTTTCCACCGCGTCTTTTGTGGCTTTCCGCTTCATAGTCTCTCTCTCCTTTCGCCTTGCCAGCAATCATCGACAGTTTCCCCGGATTTGTGCTTTGTATACACGTTCGGTCGATTCCAGCGTTTTAAAAAGCGCTTTTAGAGTACACGATCCATACAAAAGTGAAGTACAAACAAATGTAAAAAACACAAATCAAAAAACGCGCTGAATCAATGGAGCAATGGCTATGGAATGGTGAAATAAGAATATAATGAATAAATGAAAGCGAACAATAACTAAAAGAAAAAGAACGCCTATTTAGGCGTTCTCAGTGTGTAGAAAAAGTCTTTCGCTTTAAAAAAGAGCCAATAAGTGAAGCCGGCCGGACTTCGCACCCCTTAGGGCAGTGCGGAAGCCTCCTTGGCTGCGCCTGCGGGGTCTCCCGACTCACTGTACTTCCCGCAGGAGTCTTCGTCCGGCAGGCTTCACTAAATGGTGTGGAAGATCCATAAGCAAAGACCGAATAGAAACTTCTCTTTTTTAAACAGAAAGATATGACCTTATTAGCGCTATACAACCTTGTCGCAAGCCACTTGGCGGCGGGAGGGCAGCGCAGACTCCTATGGGCTCAGCGCCTGCCCCATGGAAAGCGGAGCTGCCTAGACGCCGCCGATCTATCCCATTCATGTGCACGGTCACCCATATCATTTATCTACAGTCTGAAAGAATGCCTATTCAGGCTTTCTTTTTCTCCCTGTTTGTATACAGTGTCTATTATATTAAATTCACTTTTCTCACTTTCCAGGCGGATTTCTCCAGCGATTGAAAAATCTGATCGGCAGGCAAAGGCTTGGTGATGAAATACCCCTGGGCTGTATCGCATTCAAACTCTCGAAGCTTTTCTAGTATTTCCTCGTTTTCTACTCCTTCTGCGGTTACCCTTAACGATAGGTTATGCGCTAGATGGATAATAGATTTAACAATAATCATATCGTTCCCATCATGCATCATATCCATTACAAATGATTTATCGACTTTAATCTCATTAACAGGCAAATGCTTTAGGTAAGCTAAAGAAGAGTAGCCGGTGCCAAAATCATCGATAGACAGCACTACCCCCATATGATGTAATTGTGTCAGTACCTGCATCGCTCTCTCAGGGTTCGTCATAATAATGCTTTCTGTAATTTCAAGAGTAAAACATTGAGGAGGCACTTGGTACTTATCTAAAACCACTTTGAGCTTTTCCGGAAGCCCCTCATCCTGCAGATTGCGGGCAGAGAGGTTGACGGAAATAGTGAGATTTAATCCATTATCCAGCCATTGTCGAATTTGGCAAGCAGCCTGGTCAAACACATCAAGAGTAAGCGAATGAATTAATCCTGTTTGCTCTGCCAGTGGAATAAATTCATCAGGAAAAATCAATCCTAATTTCGGATGCTTCCATCGAACAAGCGCTTCCACCCCTACTACCATATTCAATTTAATATCCACTTTAGCTTGATAGTACAACTGCAGCTCTTTATTTTGAATAGCAGAGCTCAATTCCCCCATCAGCATCACTTGATTAAGATTCGATTGCTGCTGTTGATCGTCCGTATAAAAAGAATAGCCGCTGCCGTTTGTTTTAGCTGTATACATAGCGATATCTGCTTTACGGAGCAGCGTTTCTTCATCAATCCCATGTTCAGGAAACAGGGCAATCCCTGCACTGTAATGAACGGTAAGAGGTTTTTCTTCAATCATAAATGGCTGAGATAAAACGCGCTGGATGCGCTGAATAACTGCCATTATATTTTCCTTGGACGCATCCTTCACCAGCAGGGCAAACTCATCACCGCCAAGCCGGGCCACAATGTCTCCATTGCTGCTTACATGTCGGAGGCAATATCCTACTTCTTTTAAAAGCTGGTCTCCCATGTGATGGCCAAGCGTATCATTAATCGTTTTAAACTGGTCCAAGTCCAATAAGATAAGGGCAAACGATGGTTCTTCCGCACAATGCCCCTCAACCATTTCTTTTAAATATTTGTATAAAAAATACCGATTGGGCAAATTTGTTAAAGAATCGTGTGTAGCCTGGTATTCTAATTTTGCCACTTGCTCTTTTCTTTCCGTGATATCACGCATGGCACAAACGAAAATTCGCTCTTTTCCCTGCTCGACATATGCCTGTGCCACTTGCAATTCAGTTGAAAAAGTACTGCTATCGCGTTTCTTTCCCTTTTTTTCAACTAATTTTTCTGTTTGTCTATACCCCTCTGCTTGAAAAAACGGAAGGAGCATCTCAATCGGCTGACCTGCCAGTTTCATCTCTTCATACTGAAAAATCTGGTGGGCGGCAGGATTTGCCATGATAATTTTGCCTTTTTCATTAAAAACAATAATGGCATCTAAATGGGTTTCACTGATTACCTCATATAAGGATTTTGTTTTTTCCAATTCTTTAGCCAGAGACGAAAGCTCCATGTGGGCTTGCTGCAATTCTTCATTTTTCTTTTTCAGCACTTTCTGGTTTTGATAAATATCCACAAAGCGGCTGACTTTAGCCCGGAGTGTTTCCGGTTCAAACGGTTTAAACATATAATCAATGGCACCCACAGAGTAACCCGTATAAACATGTTCGACCTCTTTATTAATAGCCGTCACAAAAATAATGGGAATATGTTTCGTTTTTTCCCGCATTTTAATAATCTTGGCTGTTTCAAAGCCATTTATCCCAGGCATTTGCACATCCAGCAAAATAGCGGCGTATTCTTCCTTCAATAACAGCTTTAAGGCTTCTTCTCCTGAATACGCACTCATAAGCTCATAAGAATCATTTTCTAAAACAGATTCCAAGGCAAATAAATTTTCTGGACGATCATCAACTAATAAAATTTTAATTTTCTTATCCACGTTAATTTCCCCACCTTCTTGTCTGCATTTACCTTATTTTTCGATAGATCTTTTCTTGAATATCTACGTCCTCATACTGCTTTGCATGTTTTGTAAAGCGGATGCTTTCTTTGTTTCCCAAGCCTAAAAATCCAAAAGGGCTTAAGCTGTTGTAAAACAAATCATGAACCTCC
Source organism: Domibacillus sp. 8LH (assembly GCF_038806185.1). Lineage (NCBI taxonomy): Bacteria > Bacillati > Bacillota > Bacilli > Caryophanales > Bacillaceae > Domibacillus > Domibacillus sp. 8LH. The sequence continues at coordinate 97,473 of NZ_JAVJNG010000001.1, forward strand.
TCCTGGAGCGTCCGGTTAAAATAAATCAAAACATTCCGGCACAAAATAAGGTGAAATTCATTAAAAGACTTGTCTGTCACTAAATTGTGCTGGGCAAACACAAGGCATTCTCTAATCCGTGAATGAAACACCGCTTCGTTTGATCTCACGGTATAGTACTCAGAAAATGCCCGTTTCCCGCCTGCTTTAATATAGTTATCTGTGTTATCTTTCATTGTTTTCAGTGAAAACAGCCCTTCTGCAGCTTGCTTTAAGACGCGGGCATTCATATCTGTGGCATAGATTCTAGACTTCGCCAGCAAACCTTCTTCCTCTAACAAAATAGCCAGAGAATAAACTTCCTCGCCGGTCGAGCATCCCGCCACCCAAATGCGGATAAAAGGATAGGTCCTCAGCAGCGGCATCACGTTTTCACGCATAGAAAGAAAAAATAATGGATCGCGGAACATCTCTGTCACATTGATGGAAAAATCATAAAACAGCCGGTTCATACAGGACGGATCATAAATCACTTTTTCTTGAAGCGCCGCGATACCTGTCAGTTTTTCAGCGGCAATTCGATGCCAGGTACGTCGTTTGATCGATGGATACGAATAATTCCGGAAATCATATCCGTATCTTCGAAAAATCGCTTCTAACAGGAGTTCTATTTCCAGCTTTTCTATTTCCTCATGCCTCATGCTGCTTTTCACCCTGTCCGTATAGCCAAACTTTTAACAGCGAAATGAGCTGTTCCGGGTTGATCGGCTTTGCTATATAATCCGATGCTCCAGCTTCTATGCATTTTTCCCGGTCATCCTTCATCGCTTTAGCCGTTAAAGCGATCATTGGCAGTGACCGCCAGTTTATTTTCCGGCGGATATGCTGCATCGTTTCATATCCGTCCATTTCCGGCATCATAATATCTATTAAAATCAAGTCAAATGACATGCCTTCTTCCAGCAGTCGGAGAGCTTCTTTCCCATTTTCTGCAAAAGTCACATTCATATCATGATCTTCTAAAATGCTCGATACAGCAAACAAATTGCGAACGTCATCGTCTACTAGTAAAACCTTTTTCTTCTTTAACACATTGTCCGTTATTGAAGCTGCGGCAGATTGTACTTTCTGCGGCAGGGAACCCGCCGGCAGCTGAAAGATGGCTGCCGTTTCTTGGAGAAGTCTTTCAGGCGACATCGTGTCTTTGATAATAATCGTGTTTGTATACTTGTTTAAATGTATTTCTTCTTTTATCGTTACCTCCTTGCCTGTATAAATGATCATATGGGCAGGTTTGAAGACCGGCTGTTTTTCTAGTTGGCGAAGGAGGTCAAGCCCTGAGACATCCGCAAGTTGTAAATCTAAAATCATGCAGTCAAAACGAGTGACTGCTAAGGACTGCATCGCGTCCGCTCCAGTTCCCGCTGTATAGATATCAATTGGATAAACGCTCATCAGCTCTTTTATGCTCATCCTCTGCTCCTCTTCATCCTCTACAATGAGAAGCTTTTTTCTTATCGAGTCGTCCTGTTCCTTTTCCAGTGTGCCAGCCGGTTTTTCCCTTACTGGCACAGCCGCCTCAGCTGCGGATGCCAGCTGTCCCTCTGCCATTAACAATGATGCAGGTACTTGAACGGTTTGAACCTGGTTTGCTTCTTCATACGGCAAAGACAAACGGAATGTGCTTCCTTTTCCTTCTTCGCTTTCTACATGAATTTCTCCAGAAAGCAGGCGGGCCAGCTCAAGACTGATAGATAATCCAAGTCCTGTGCCTCCATATTTGCGGCTTGTAGTGCCGTCTACCTGCTGAAAAGCCTCGAAAATTAACGACAGCTTATCTTTAGGGATCCCGATTCCTGAATCACTGACGATAAACGAGATATGGTCATTCTCCCGTTTTATGTTTACTATTACATGTCCCTCCTCGGTAAACTTCAAGGCGTTGCTGATCAAATTGTTTAATATCTGATGCAGGCGCATAGAATCTGTGAATACGTGAGCAGGAACGTTTTCCTCTACTACTACTTTAAAATCAATTTCTTTCTGTTCAGCCATAAAAGAAAACTTGGCATGAAGCGTTTCAGCCACTTGGACGAGGGTAACTGGTTTCGCATCTGTTTCAATTTTCCCTGATTCGATCTTGGCTAAATCCAGGATTTCATTGATTAAATGCAGGAGATCCGTTCCCGAAGAGTGGATCGTACGGGCAAATTCCAGCTGCTTTTCTGTCAGGTTACGCTGTGGATTATCAAGCAGCAGTTGGGATAAAATAAGCAGACTGTTTAACGGCGTCCGCAATTCATGAGACATGTTAGCTAAAAATTCTGACTTGTATTTTGAGCTTAGGGCAAGCTGTTCTGCTTTTTGCTCCAAATCCGCCTTCGCCATTTCCACTTCTCTGTTTTTCTGTTCATATTTGCTGTTTTGTTCTTCCAAGTCTGCATTCATATACTCGAGTTCCTGCTGCTGCTGCTGAAGAGATTCTTCTGACGCTTTTAATTCCATTGTCTGCGTTTCTAGTTCTTCATTTAATTTCCGCAGTTCTTCCTGCTGCACTTGCAGCTCTTCTGTTTGAACCTGCAGCTCTTCTGTCATTACTTGGGATTCTTCAAGAAGTTTGGCTAATTGCGTTCTGCTGTAGATGCTGTCCAGAATGATTCCGAGCGTCTGGGCGGTTTCTGTCAGCAATGATTGCTGAATGGCTGTAAAACCTTCGAAAGAGGCAATCTCTGCCACCCCCCACAGTTTTCCTTCAAACTCAACAGGAAGAGCCATAATGGAAAGAGGAGCTGACTCCCCGAGCCCTGACCGGATTGTGATATAGTCAGATGGTACTTTTTTCAGCAGAATGGGCTGCTGTTCAAGAGCGCACTGACCGATAATGCCTTCGCCAACCGAAAACCGATTCTCCATATGCTTTCTTTCTTTAAAAGCATAAGAGCCGGCCAGCTGCAGATCCTCCTGCTCCTCCTCTTTTAAATAAAATACTCCTTGAACTCCCCCAACAAGCGGTGTAATGGTTTGGATATAGGTATTGGCTACACTAAAAACAGACTCCATCCCTTGCAGTTTCGTCGCGATTTCAGCCAGGTTGGCTTTTAACCATCCTTGCTTTTCAATTTCTTGTACATGTTCCTCCAGTGATTGAGCCATTGTATTAAACGCTTTGGCTGCATCGCCAATTTCATCTTTGCGTTTAAGGTGAATTCTCGTTGAGAGACCGGCTTTTCCATCCGCAAAGCTCAACATTACATTTGAGACATGTTGTAAACCGCCTGTAAGCGTGCGCTGCATCCAGATCAGAAATCCAAGCACGACGATTAAAGCGGACAGGCTAAGATAGCCCATATAACGTAAAGCCTTGTTGTATTCATTTAAAGACGCATTCAATTTTTCTTCCATTCCTGTTTCATATAAATCATTCAACTCGTTAATATTTTCAAAAAAGCTTTTTTCGATCTGCGCTCCTGTTCCTGCTAAATAACTCGAAGCTTCCGCCATTCTACCAGCTTCAACATCCAATATGATTTGGTCGCTCAGGCCAATAAAAGATACATAGTTCTTTTCAAGGTTTTCAGCGGCAGCTTTTGTATCATTCTTTGTCGTAATAGACGCTAATTCGGATAGGTTTGTATCCATTTTTCTTTGCGTGTCCTCGATTTCATTTATGAGCTGCTCTTTCGTGGCAGAAGAATCAACGAGAAGCAGATCACGCATAGATTTTGCAATGGCGTTTCCTTCACTTCGAATCGTGGTCGTTAAATCGAGTTTCTTATATTGGCTGCCGGTTAAATCGTGCAGTGTATCCTTAAACTGAAAAAACTGCCCAAAGCCTAATAAAACAATGATACTGACAAAAACAAGTCCTATACTGAACCCTGTCCATAGTTTCGTCCCAATTTTCAACGATTCTCTACTCCTTGCTGCTATGAATTTAAACGAAGCCGGCCCTGTAAAGGTCCATAAAAGTCAGAATGCAAAAAAAGCTTCCTAAAAAGATTAGGAAGCGTCAATAAATAAAGAGTTTTATCTGCTATAAGCATGATATGATACCCTGTTGACTTCAATAATCCAATCCTTTTCGGTAACCGGCTGTCATAGTTTAAAACGTTAGACCCTTGGCTTTGCGTCCTTGCCTTTCGGAAAGTTTGCCTTTATCGGAGATTTCTATTCTATTGGTCATTTACAGCAAACCGCACATGCATGATACAATTGTATCGTGATCATTATATCATATTTTTTAGAAAAGCTCCCATTAAATAGGTATATTTATTTATTTTCTGACTATATGAATGGCTTTTCAATAGCTGTTTCATTTTATTCTCTATTCAACTTTCAGCATGTAAACATAAAAAGAAAATGTCCCGCTGAAAAAACATATAGGAATCAATCAGGTAATCAAAACAAAAAGCAGACAAAAATGCAAAAAGGCCGCCGGTGCATAAACACCAACGGCCTTCCGATAGAGTTTTGTTCAAGAGGATCTAACGATGAGCTGGTTAAAAAGCAAACGAAAGAATCTTCATCCCTTGATAATGATTCTTTGAAGAAAACGAGGATGTTTTATGCAGCAGGATAAAAAGCAGGAAGCTGCTAATAGACATTTTCTTTCACAGCAATCTTTGTGTTTATAAAACCTTTTCATCAACACATTATGTTAGTCTGCGGCCATTCCCATTCATATTTCGGATAAAAAGCGCTTAAAGGTAGCACCATCTACTCTCTCAATAAAGCATGTGTTTCTTTATCTCTTTTGCTTCGGCCTGCAGCTGTTTTGTTTAAAATATTTTAAAAGTCTCTCTTTCTTTTTCATCCACCTTTCCATAAGTTTTACTTTTAAAAACGATCCCTGATATATCTTGCACATATTGCTACCTCTAGTATCGGCCCCGCCTACGCCAAATACCGTGATGGCCACGCGTGCCATCCAACCCAAGTTCTACTATAAAAGAAAGCGTTTACATAATCAATCTTTTTCGGTCGTCAAATAACGACAATCATATGAATCCATTTCTTTTTGCTCGAAATAACACAAAGCGCCTGCTTGTATACCATTCTGCTTTATTGCCCCCATCTACATATGTACACGACTACAAGTAGAGAGAAATGAAAAAACCCCTCATACCTTTTGAAAAGGCATTAAGGGGAAAACGGTGCGTTTATTTTCTTTTTTCCTTAGCCAGATAACGTTCTTCCGATACTTGGAAGGAATGCTCGATTTCCTCAAGTGTACGCCCTTTTGTTTCCGGTACAAACCGCTTAATAAACAAAAGAGATAAAATACCGAGTCCAACAAAAACGAAGAACGTATTAGATAATCCAAATGCGTCAAACAAAACCGGAAACAGCAATCCCACAAGGAAATTCATCATGAAAAGACAAAAAACAGTAATCCCCATTGCCAGCCCTCTTAAATGAAGCGGGAAGATTTCCGACTGCATCAGCCAGGTAACCGGAGAAACCGCAGCCTGTTGAAAAGCAAGGAAAACAACGGTGAGTCCAAGAATGATGTACGGCAGCATGCTGCTGTCTTTCAGCACAATGGACAAGATTCCAATTAACAGCAGAGACGTACTAGTTCCCGCCATGCCGGTAAACAGCATCGGGCGTCTTCCTACTTTATCAAGCAGCGCAATACCCACAAAGGTCGCTAATACAGAAATCACACCGTTGGCGATATTGCCGACCAGAGCCGCTTCTGTTGAAAATCCTGCGTCTTTTAAAATTTCGGTTCCGTAATACATAATCGAATTGACGCCCGTTAACTGCTGAATCATCGCAATACCGATTCCAATCAAAACGAGTCTGCGGACGTGAGGCAGCTTCAAATCTTTAAAAGTCGCTTTTTTGATTTTGCCCTCTTCCTGAATCGTATGTTCAATTTCATTAAATTCCGTTTTCGCCCGCTGCGCTTCTCGAATTTTTTTCAGTACATTCAATGCCTCGACTGATCTTCCTTTTGAAGCGAGCCAGCGCGGGCTTTCCGGAACCATCAGCATCCCGATCCATAGAGCCACCGCCGGTAAGGTCGCAATGACAAGCATATATCTCCAAACATGAGCAAGTTCACCGAAAGAATTGGCTAAAACGGCATTAAATATGTATGCAAGCAATTGGCCTGTGACAATCATCAACTCGTTTTGGGTGACCACTCTCCCCCTGCGTTCAGCAGGTGCCATTTCCGCTAAAAAAGCCGGAACGGTAACCGAAGTGGCTCCAACAGCGAGACCTAATACAATCCGGCAAAAAACCATTATTTCCACGTTTGGTGCAACAGCGCATCCGATTGTAGCAAGTAAAAAAACAAATGCAACACTTAAAATGGTTTTCCGTCTTCCTTTTTTATCAGACATCCTTCCGCCAAATATGGCTCCAAACGCGGCTCCAAGAAGCAGTGAGCTGGTCACAAGTCCTTGTGTAAACGGCGTTAAATTCAACTGGTCTTCCCTGGACATAAAAGGAAGTGCTCCATTCACCACGCCTGTATCGTATCCGTACAGAAGACCACCGAATGTTGAAATGAGCGTAATGAGCTTTAAGTACGCTTTTTGAGATAATGACTGTTGTTTCTGCGGCACTTCCGTTTCGACAGAAGCGCCATCCGCAGATACAAGCCTTCTCGTACTATTTTCTTTCGTTGTCTTCATTTTATCCCTTCTCCCTTTCATGATCGTTATTGTTTATATGTACCTAGGTGCAAAGAAGTGCAGGAGGTAAAACTACATCTACCTCTCTTTTTACTTGTATAAACATGCCAAAAATGAAAAAGAAGAGATTAAATCGCTTACATTTATAAATAAGAAAAAAGCCCCTTTAAAAAGGGACTTTACAGCAAAAAAACAGGAAGCTAAAACTTCTTAGCTCCCGCCCTGCTCTTTTTTCTGCGCTTCTTCCGCCGCTTTCTTAATTGCTTCTTCCATTTTTGCTTTATACAAAGGACTGGCCAGCGTCTCCTCTACGACCCCTTGGAGATATTTTCTGAATTCCTGGCTTTTCATCGCTGTCTGCATCGTTTTCTGCATTTCAGGGTCTTTCATAACGTCGATCAGCATTTTTTGATAATCCGGGTCCTTCATGAGCTCTTTGAGGAGTGCTTCATGTTCCTTTTTCATGCTTTTGGCAAACGTTTCGGCAAATTTAGGATCTTCAAAGGCTTTTTGCCAGAACTCCTTGCCTTTATCAGATGTTAATGTCGTTTGAACCGTTTCTTTGATCACTTTTTCATCCATGATCACTTCCTGCCGGACTTCTTTGTCTTTTATCGCTTCCTGCAGTGCTTTTTTTCCTTCGTCGGTTTTTAATATATCCACAACCATTTTTTTCGTTTCTTCATAGTCGAGTTGATGAGCCTCTTCATTTTGATTGGCACAGCCGGCAGCCAGTATTACCACAACCGATAATAACGTCATCCTAAGAAGTGCATATTTCTTCATCTTGCCCAGCTCCTTTCGCTTTACAGTCCGCTCTTTATATTTTGAATGAGCCGGACGAATGTATACGCGGAAAATGCTGGCGCCGCAAAAAGCCCCTTCCTTTTGTGTGGCGATTTGCTTTACAAATAAAAGGGGTTGAATGAATATGTTCGTAAAGGTGAACGAGATACCAGCTAACTGAAGCACGCCGCGAGTGGCCGCGACCTTCGCGTTAATCAGAATAGCTTTTTTAAAATGATTTTACCTTTTGATTTCCCTTTGGCTTCTTGGCTTTATGGTGCATAATTTCGATCAAATTATCCCTATAATATTTATGTAGTCTCAATCATCACCGACCCAATTTAATTCGATGTTGTTCCTTTTTCGCTTCCTTATCTTCATACATATTTTTATCAGCTTCAGCAAATAAAATTTCCATTTTCCCTATAGAATGGTCACTAACTGCATACTCAATCGACATGTTGATTTTTACGTCTTTTTTATTTATATTATATTCTTTCATTTCTTCAGGAAGCTTTTTACAAAGGATTCAACTTGTGCTTGATCCGTATTTACTAAAATGACAGCGAACTCGTCCCCGCCAATCCATGAAACAATAGCACTCTCCAGGAAATATTACTTTAGTAATTTACGGTTTCTTTTATTAAAGCCTCGCCTTTTTTATGGCTATAGTTATCCTTCAAATATTGTAATTCATCCAAGGCACATCAAATAATGCCTGCGGATACATCTATATCTTCAAAAAACAATCTAAATCTAGGTAATTATCGTTACAAACTTAAACACTTCTTCATAAGTTATTAAAGAAAGGAGTGTTTAAAGAATGTCTTCCTCTTCACAAGAAGATCAAAATATTGAGCAACAAGAGAAACGGTGTGACTGTTGCTGTATTCCCGGACTCGAGAGTGAATTAAGAAAATTAGAAAGCCAAGTTATTTCGGTCATCACTAAAAGTGATATTGAATTTACCGGCAGATTAATAAGAGTGGATGCCCATATCCTTGTACTGAAAGATATAGATGAACCTACTCCTACATTCATTTATATTTCGTTGTGTGAAATTAGTGCATTCATCTTTATAACACCGCTTAATTCTTAATTTAGCAAGTTGAGGTCGGGTTAATATTTTCCGGCTTCTTCACATTTATCCGAGCTTTCACTTTGGGGTTAGCCGGTGTGTCTTCATCCTCCGCAAACATACGATTCTGTTCGCGACGTACATAACGGCCCATCATCTTATTCAGCAAGCCGCTGAGGAAGCCTGGCAGCTTGCGAATGCGCTTCTTTTTTTGTCGTCATCACAGACGTATACAAATCGGAGAAAGTGATGTTTTTGACCAATGATATGCTAACGTATTGAATACCTCATTAATCGTTGCACCATATCCAGCTGTATTTTGCTACGGAGTTTCTGCAGCTTTTTTTATGTATTTGGTTTAAATTCTCGCCGCAGCGGGTAAAGGATTAACCGTGGTAACCCTACCACCTCCTAATTTCTCTACATACGTGTCACTATTTGCTGCGGATTTTCCGCAGCCTTTTTTTATGTATATCACCCGTTGTAGCTTTATTTCGCAAATTTCATACTTGCTGTTTATCGTTCTGTAGAGCGGGTAACAATAAGCAAGGTTCATACCAACTACCTTCATCACTCATCTGTCTTTTGCTGCGGAGTCGCGTCCGCAGCCTTTTTTTTGTATGTGGTTGGTTTATTTTATTGCCGAAACGGGTAGCGATAAACATAGTTTTTGCATTAACTAATTACCCCCTATTTCTTTCCGCTGCGGATTCATCTCCGCGGCTTTTTTTGTGCGATTAACGACGCTGCTTCCGCAAGCATACGCTGACTATCTTCATACATAAAATGGTCCAGCATTTGATCGAATATACGGTTATAATATCCAGCTAAATTCCGAATCTGCTTTATCTTAGTCGTCATTACAGCTGCCCATAACGCTTCATATCCGGCAGGTTCAACGTCTGTCTGTTCGAATGCTCCGTACTTAGCCAGCAGCGTAGAATGTGTCTTGTACGTACCATATCATCGGCTGAAAAGCACCTGGTTATCTCCGATTGTTGATGAAATCGGCTCTTTAAATTTGCAGTAAAATGGACGACACAGTGAATACGTATACTCCGGGCCCCTTTCCGCCGGGTTTACCACATAAACATTTTAGCCTGTAAACGTCAACTGGATCGTATAGTTCTTTTTCGTAGAATCGATTCACTTGTTAGTTAAAACTCATGGAAGGTTGTCTAGTCTCTGGCAAAATGTTTTAGGAGTGTATCCATTTCTGCTTTGCTGCCGGTAATTTACACGACCATACGATAATTTTTTATATAGGCTCTGTTACATGTTGCGGCTGATTTTCTTGTTGAACAAACGGGGCAGATTAACTGAATAAAGCTCCCGACATCTGAATATTACAATATAAAGATAATCCAGAAAATGGGGGTGTTGCAATTGAGGATATTAGTTACAGGTGCAACAGGACAACTGGGTACAGCTTTGCTAAATCAACTTAAAGGTTCTGATTATAAAGTTAAAATAACTTCGAGAAGAAAACCTGAAGAAACAGGACATTTCGAGTGGGTTTATAGCGATTTATTATCTTTTGAAGGTATAGAAGAAGCAGTAAATGAAGTAGATGTAATTATTCACGCAGCAACAAGCCCGATTAAAAATTCAAAAAACGTTGAGGTTTCAGGTTTTGAGGAATTTTTAAGAAAGATTCAACACATAAAACATTTTATTTACCCATCAATTGTGGGCATAGATGAAATACCATTCAATTATTATAAGCTAAAATATGAAGCAGAAGGTTTATTAAAGAATAGTTCTATCCCTTATACAATTGTACGTGCGACTCAGTTCCATAACTTCGTTGACAATTTATTTTTATCAAAACCTTTCTTTAAAAGATATATTGTCCCTGGAAATATTAAATGTCAAAGTGTCGATGTAAGTGAATTTGCCAATCATTTAATAGGTTTAGTGGATAAAGGTCCACAAGGAAGAGCGAATGATTTTGGCGGCCCAGATATAATGACATTAAGAGAAATGGCTGAACTCAAAATCAAAGTAAATAATGAAACAAATAAAATTTTAAGCATTTCCTTACCAGGAAAACTATATAGATCTTTCCTCGATGGAAAAAATACCAATACTATTCAAAAAGCAGGGAAAATTACATTCGAAGAATATTTAAGTAATAAGATAGAGTGAAGATGTTTTATGTGTGAGGTTGTTGGGGCTTTCTTAATGATTGTGAAGAAATATACTTAACTAAACAGGGGCCTTACTATCGCTTAACAGAGCCTTTATATAAAAAGAACTAACTCCTCAAAAGAGTCAGCTCTTTATTTCAACAACTTTATGGATTGTATAGTGCCCTACATCGAGCTGGTTATCAAGCCTGTCCATTGCTGCCTCTTTGGCTTTAGCTGCGGTTTCTTCTGCGACTTCAATAGTTTTTAAATCTAATGGTATTTTTTCATAGTATTGAACTTTGTAATTGGGCATTTTTGTCCCTCCTTTTTTAAGGATATTACCACAACCAATCACAACGAAACATTACGTTATGTAACACTATGCTACTCCATTTTGGCTACTTTCTTCGATTGGCTTTATTTAGATATACTCTGCGGTCTATGAACGTTAACCGGCTTGTACAGCCCCTTTTCGTGTAATCGAGTCATGTATTAGTTAAAAGTTTAGAGGCTGGAAAGTTATTAAATAAAACTTCTTCTTTAGAGCATTCATTCATTTCATGAAATAGGGGAGCTGGCTTTCACAAGTAAATTCCAAAAAGTCGGCTGTAAGGCGCAAAAGCGTGATCAGCAAAAAGAGATGCCTTGTTAGGGCACCTCTTCTTAAGCAGACTATCGTGTTGACATTTCATCTTTTGGCAAGCAGCAATGCTTTCTGGGATACATATTTCTCGGATGCCTTTTGTTTTTGCGCGTCAAATTCGGTTTTAAAAACAGCCGTTACGTGTTCATTTAGATCAAGTACAGCGGCCCGATCCAGCCAGATGGGGCTGGCAAAGAAGGCATCGAATGCCACATCCTCTACGTCATGCTTCTTCATATACGCAAAGATGCATTTCATTAATTGCTTTTTTCCGCTGGATTTCAGTGTATCCTCGTGTAGATACCGTTCTTCAGGTGTTTTATTTGATTTGTACGTCGCATGAACATCCAGTTTTCCGTGAAGATAGCGAAACACTTTTAAGGTATTCATCGAATCATCGAAGCTGTTGTGTGCCTGCCCGTCTGCTTCGATTTGGAACACCTCCATGGTTTTAGTCAGGCTGGGGGTGTTGCCGTTAAAGGTATCATACAGGCCAAACTGAAGAATCGGCAATATGTCAATATAGGTGGACAGGTTCAGGGAAGGAAGCCGGTAACGTTTGCATTCCTTTTCTAGGAAACGAAAATCTTCTTTCCCCCATGTCACAAAACAGGATTCCTCCGTGCCAAGAAACGCCTTAAACTTCTTTAATACATGTGGAAAAGACGGGGCGGAAGACACATCCCGCTCCGTGATGCCTGTTAGTTTTTTCGTAAACGATGTTAACCGTTCTGCCGGCTTCACCAGGGATGAAAAGACATCGACCACGTCCAAGGTAGCGGGCGACACTTTCAGAGCCGAGATTTCGATAATTTCTTCCAGGTGGTGTGGATTCCATTTTGACGCATTCCATTCAATATCAAGTACGATGTAATTCACAGTATCCTGCCTCTCTCATTGTCTATTTCTCATTATACAGCCATTTGAGAAAAGAAACAGAGAAAAATGAGTGAACAAAATGAAGCATCTGATATCTGGTCTCGTAGCAGCGTGTGTGTTTGCCAAGGGCGCGGAAACATGAAAAATCCTTATGGATGTGATTCTCTCCTTCAACTTCCACACGACCATGCTCTTTCCCCGCCCCTTGTCGATTGTCCACTTTTCAAGAAAACCTCTCGAAAAACTGGATAGCGCGACCTTGCAATTGATAAAAACAAAAAGAGACGCCTTGTTAAGACACCTCTTTCACGCAAATTACCGTGGTCACATCCTGCAATATTTTTTTCTTGGTCACACAGTTGGTCACATTTCATCCAATTTTCGCGCGACCCCACTCTCCTCTTTATCCTTACCGGTTATCCACCGTTTCTGGATACAGGTCATGGTTCATCATGCGGTACTCAGCCATTTTTTCGTATTTCGTGCCAGGCTTCCCGTAGTTCGTGTACGGGTGAATGGATCCTGTTAAATGCCTTTTTTATTTGTTTTTAAATATTGCTCGATTCTATTCATCGCTTCATTCAATTTTTCCATCGAATAAGCAAAGGAGATACGCAATCGATCCGATCCTCCTTTTGTAAAAACGGTACTGGGCAGAAGACCTACTTTCGCTTGCTGCAACAGTTCCATGCTGAATGCATACGAATCATGATGAAATCTTGTTATACTTGGAAACGCATAAAACGTTCCATCAGGCACAATTGTATCGAATCCCAGGGCATTTAATCGTTTACACAAGTAATCTCTCCGTTTTTGATATTCAAGTTTCATTTGTTCCACTTCTTTTTCTCCGTGATTGAGGGCATAGGCAGCGGCTTCTTGTGAGATAGAAGAGATACTTGTATTGAGGTATTCATGAACTTTAAACAGTTCATTGGTGATATAGGAAGGCGCAAGCGTACATCCGATTCTCCATCCCGTCATCGCATGAGACTTGGACACGCCATTAATAACAATCACTTTTTCTCTTATAGAAGGAAATGAAGCGATGGATTGATGAGGCTGATCAAAAACCAATTCACTGTACAATTCATCTGAAATGACGAAAACATTATGTTTTTCGATGACTTTCGCCAAATCCATTAACTCATCTTTTGTTAGGATGGCGCCTGTTGGATTAGAGGGGAACGTTAGAATGATTGCTTTTGTTTTAGGTGTAATGGCTTGCTCCAGTTGTTCTTTTGTTAACTTAAAACGAGTACCGCTAACATCAATAGGCACGAGCACACCGCCGCACAACTTTATAACGGGCTCATACCCTGGATAAGCGGGTGTTGCAAGGATAACTTCATCACCTGGTGACAAAAGGGTCTTCAACGTAAGAAACACGGCTTCCGTTGTCCCATTCGTGACAATAATTTCAGTGTCGGGGCTATACGATAAATGGTATCTCCGTTCCATAAATGATGACACTGCTTTTCGCAGTGCGGGTTCCCCCGCCGTTGGTGCATAAAACGTGCGATTGTTGTCTATGGCAGCCTTCCCTGCTTCTTTTATTAAAAAGGGCGTTTGAAAATCAGGTTCGCCTATTGTTAATGCCACGACACCATCGTATGTTTTAATTATTTCAGACATTTTTATGATCCCAGAAATTCCGAGTGACTGCACATCTTTATTGAATAAATTTTTCATAAAATCCACTCACTCGCTTCCAAGTTTTTCTGTACTTTAAAAGAAGAAAAATAAGCCCTTTGAGTGAAAAAATATTAAACATAAACAAATCTTGTTTTGTTCATTTTCATCTCCGTAAAATGACTACATGGATTTCACTTGTGCTTTGTTTGGATAAATTCGATATTGGCACCATTCCGACACCCTTTTCATCTCTCTCCAAAAGCATTTTTGTTTATTCTTATTATATTATTTTTATATTTATTGGTTTAAAACAATAAACGCTAAATTAAATCACAACGGAAGGCACGAGTCTGTGGTGCCATTTTATCAATTTCTAAAATATAAGATTTTTCGAAAACCGAAACCGTATAAACTACCCTGTATCTTAGTAAAAGCTTGTTCACAAAAATATTTGTTTATAAAAAAAGACATCTCCAAATGGAGACATCTCTTTTTTTACGTATAATACGTGGTCACATTTCAGCCAATTTTGTGTAACCACGCTCATACCTGCACCTCTTACCGGTTATCAACCGGTCATGGTTTTATTTCACCAAATGTTCTATTTAAAAGCTCATTTCCTGACCTGTAACCATCACCAGGCATTCACGCAAAACGCCGCTGCAGCGCCTTACACGCCAGCCAAACGAGAAACGTCACGGGCAATCATGACTTCTTCGTTTGTCGGAATAACGATTCGCTAATTATCACATCCAAAGCCCTTTAGATATGTGTTTATCTTGATAATAGCATAAATCAGTTATTGTTTCATGCTATTTTGAGTTTCATTTTCATCTTAGTCACTTAAATAAGTTTCCTCATTGAGCGCTACCCTGTCAAGGTAGCGCTCTCCCAGCTGAGCTAAGGAATCTTTGGAGGTTAATGCACAACTTTTTAATCAATATTATTGAATTGGTCACAGGCTCGTGACCAATTCTTTTAAAACACAAAAAAAGACCACCTCCAAAGAGATGATCTTCTTTCCCGGAAACCCTTCTCCTATAAGGGTTACGCTAGGTTTTAACACCTTATGATTCCTACTGGTGCAAAAAGAGGGATGAAACCGGCAAACGGGAAAAGACAGCCCGGTTTTGCAGGAGTGGGAACAATACCCGGATAATCAGGAAAAAGACCATAGCTCAATTCTCTATGGTCTTTAGCTAAATTAAAAAACTCATGTTTTTGTTTTATTCAGCTCTTATTCAATGGAGCTTACCTAGCCGGCAGCGATACCCATGTTTCTTGAAGCCACTTGTCAAAGTCTGCTCCTTTTTCGCCTTCATACGTATCGTATACATCAAGCCGCATCTTTTTCAATTTTTCTTCAAATTCTTTAAATGTGTGGCCTTCCGGCAAACTTTTCTTAATGCGCAGCAAAATCTTATTTACATCTTTTATCGCACCGCTTTTTTTCTGCGGTGGCATTTGAACGTCTTCCCCTAGCTTTTTCAGCTGTCGGAACGCCGCTTCTTGTACTTTATATACTGTATCGGCGGCCATAATCCGCTTTAACAGCTTAATGGTTTGGTCGTTTTTCCACTGGCCCAGCTCTTCCACCGCATCTAAACGTTCTCTCCAGTTAGACGTCCGGTCGGCCGACTTTTTTAATTCCTTAAAATTTGGGGGCAGCTCACTTTTTACTTCTTTATGATTCAAACGATCCGATCTCCTTTTGATTAAACATCTTTTTAGTCAAGATAAAAACAAACAACCTTGCTTCAACAGCTATTGTACCATGATTTAATCAAGTACATACCTTTTTGGCTCAACTGAACTGATTCAGTCTGCCTTATGACCAGCACTGCTGATAAGCCAAGCCCCTTGAATGAAAAAATGACTTACCTTTTTGGTAAGTCAAGGGCTTGGTAAGCAAACTGAAACTTTCCGCCGTCCGCTACTTCTGCATGGTACAGTGCTTTAAGAGCAAAGTTTTTTTCAAGGTTGTGTTCCTTCATCAGTTCTTTTAAACGCAGCTGTAATTCTTCATTTTCTTTAACAAGCTGTTTCATCTGTGGTTTTAAATATTTCATAAGCCGGTGAACCCCTTTCTAAAACCATTCATCTAGTATATCATCCAGCAAACGATTTGTGGGGAAATAACCGGCTTGCTTTTGAAGGCGGAGTTTATGAAAGTCAGGATACCCGGCTTTTTTCGCTGTTTGTTTTAACTCCTCTATATCTTCGTAAACAGATACAACCCGCCCTGTATAATCATTTAGTTCTCCTGCTGCCATATAATAAGCAAAAGGTAGCGACTACGACTCTAAAACTTATTACAGGGAGAATTCACACAGAATGTGAAGCCTTTACGTTCTCCTCTTGAATTCGGTTTGTGAAGTTCGTGTTTTTTGCTTTCTTCCATCGTTTAAATGTCTTATAGGACTGAATTTTTCATGTTGTTCCTTAATTGTGTCGTCAAGTACATGTGAATAAATCAGAGTTGTTTTTATATCAGCATGTCCGAGGATTTTCTGTAAAATTCGAATAGAACCGCCGTTTTTGAGAAACATCATACTGCTTGTATGCCGGAAAATGTGTGGATGTATTCTCCTGTTAATTCCTGCCCGCCTTGCAATTTCATGAATATGCTTTCTTGCTGCATCTGTACCTAGTTTATTGCCTGCATGTGTCAGAAAAATGTATTCATTTTCCCAGTCATCACATTCTTCAATTAACTTTTCTAAAAGGTTCAATGTCTTTTTTGTTACTGGCACAATTCTAAACAAGCTATTTTTTGTTTCATTAAAGGTTATTGAGCCGTTTTGAAAGTCAATATCTTGCTTTTTTAATGCTAAAACTTCTCCTATTCTTCCAAACGAATCGAGCAGCACATGAATTAAAACTGCTGATCTAAAATCAGCGAACCAAGAATGGTCAAGTGATTTCAATATTTTCTGTATTTCTTCCTCAGTCAAAGTTTCAACCTGCTTTTTCTGAAATTTAATATTTTTAATTTCCATAAAAGGATTTTCTTCAAGGTGTCCTTCATTAATGAGTGTTGAAAATGCCCTTTCGCCAGTCGCAAGTATGAATTTGCAGAACTGACGGAAACACCTATCTTTTTCTCTCTTCCCCATCTTACTCCTTGAAATTGCTGTTTTTCAGTTAGCTGCCATTCCAAAAACCTTCTTGCATCGCTGATTGAGAAATTCTCCATATATTTATTTTTAGCAAAACACCGCTCCAAGTCATTGAATAACTTGTTATAATTCTCAATTGTATGTTTTGATAGTCCCTCTATTTTCTTTACTCTTATCACAATTTCCCGTGCTTTCTCAACAGACAATCCACTTTGAATTTTTGTTTTTCTTCTGGCCATAAAAAAACCCTCTTTTCCGTGTTAAAATTCACACATCTAAGAGGGTAAAGGGTCAAAATCAGTTATGATTGCTGATGACCCAAAACGTTTTATTTAAATGGATAATTCGCTCACCATCAACCAGCCAAAAACGCTGCTGTAGCGCCTTACACACCAGCCAAACGAGAAACGTCACGGGCAATCATGACTTCTTCGTTTGTCGGAATGACGATGACTTTAACTGGTGAGTGCGGGTAGCTGATAAACTGCTCTTTACCGCGTGTATTGTTCAGTGCTGGATCCCAGTAAACGCCCATAAATTCAAGGCCGTTCAAAATACGGGCACGAGAAGCAATATCGTTTTCACCAATACCAGCAGTGAAAATAATCGCATCTACACCAGACATACGAGCTGCATATGAACCGATGTATTTGTGAATACGGCTTGCAAATACTTCAAGTGCTGTGATCGCACGCTCATTGCCTTCTTCTGCCGCTGTAGACAAGTCACGAAGGTCGCTTGATACACCAGAAACGCCAAGCATACCGCTTTTTTTGTTTAAGATATCCAGTACTTCGTCCGCTGTCTGGCCTGTTTTCTCCATGATAAATGGAATCAAGGCCGGGTCGATGTTTCCGGAGCGTGTTCCCATTGCTACACCGGCAAGCGGCGTGAAGCCCATAGATGTGTCAATAGATTTTCCGCCTTCAATGGCAGCGATGCTGGCGCCATTTCCAAGGTGGCAGGAAATTAAGCGAAGCTGGTCGATTGGACGGCCAAGCAGAGCTGCAGCACGCTCAGATACGTATTTGTGAGAGGTACCGTGGAAGCCGTATTTCCGGATGCCGTATTCTTTGTAATATTCGTACGGCAGGCTGTATAGGAATGATTTCTCTGGCATTGTTTGGTGGAACGCTGTATCAAATACCGCTACAGCTGGCACGTTTGGCAATACCGATTGGAACGCACGAATACCTGTTATGTTCGCCGGGTTATGAAGCGGTGCAAGTTCAGACAATTCTTCGATTTGCGCTAAAGTTGCGTCATCGATCAAAGCAGAGTCGCTGAATTTTTCGCCGCCGTGTACGACACGATGGCCGATACCGTCGATTTCGTCAAGTGACGACACGATGCCGTGTGATACAAGTTTTGACAAAAGCATTTGTACGGCAACAGAATGATCCGGAATATCCGTTACTTCTGTGTCTGTTGTGCCGTCTGGCTTTGTAATAGAGAAAACAGAATCCTGTAAACCAATTCTCTCCACAAGGCCTTTTGTCAGTACCGTTTCATGCGGCATTTCAAAAAGCTGAAATTTTAATGATGAACTTCCTGCGTTAATCGCAATTACTTTAGACATTATATCCTCCTAGGTGTCGAACAATTTATCTCTCTATATAGAGATAACGCGTTCCGAACAAAATAGCAAGTACTCTTCCTTAATAAACCGTTTACATCCAAAAATAAGTATTTTCTGAAAAATCTGCTTCGTGTTTCGAATCCGCTTTTTCCTGTTTATTTTTTTGTACTTCGTGTAAAAATACGCCAAATTATTTTTAAAAATATGGTTTTCCCAATAAAACGCATATACACTACTCCCATCAAATAAACACTGAAAAAGGAGCAGTGCTTTTGATTGGAATTTCTCGCTCTTCTAAAAAGGAACCTGATGCGCTTTTTATGCATACATCCGGTGAAATCAAAATTGAAGCAGCCCGTGCTGGTGAACATGGAAAAGGATTTGCGGTGGTCGCCGAAGAAATCCGCAAGCTGTCTGACAAAACAAAAGAGTCAACGGTAAATGTCTCTGCTCATATTACGAAAACACATGATTTAATCCGGCAGATGAGCGAATCCGTCGGCGCCGTCAACCAGGTTGTAAAAGAAGGCATTTCCAGCATGGCCAAAACGGATGAGGATTTTTCCACTCTTCTTTCCCTCATCAGCGATACGAAAGAACAAAATGTAGACATCGATCGCAAAATGCAGCAGTTTTTCGACGTGATTCAGGAAATCGAGCGGGCCTCCAAGCAAGTAGCAGGCTCGGCTGTCACTTTAAACAGTGTCACGGAATCATTTTAAATTTTATAGAACCGCCCATCAGAGCGGTTCTTTTTTGTGATAAAATATGAAATACACTGCTTGAAATGGGGGACAGCTAGTTGATTAAGCGATACCTTGTTTTTATTTTGTTTATCACAGCCATTTATTATGTATGGCTTTTTTCGTTTGAAAACGACAAACGGGCGAAAAACTGGAGCAGCTGATTCAAAAAGCAGACCCGGCCATGTAAGCGGTAAAGCAAAACGGCAAGGGTGCTTACCCGTTTTATACGAAAGAAAAAAGGAGAATGACAACATGAGACTACTTTGGGATTTAGATGGAACGATTTTTGATACATACCCGGCTATTTTGGCCAGCTTCGCAGCGGTTCACGAAGCGGCACACGGCACACCTGTTGACCGGGATGAGGCGCTTCGCTGGCTGAAAAAAAATTCAAAGCTGGCTTTTGCGCACTATGGCATTTCAGAGGATTTTCGTGCAATGTTTGCAGAGCTGGATCATCAGCAGTCAGAATCAGCCTGCCTGCCTTTTCAAGGTATTGAGGATGTACTTGCCCGGGCGGAAATAAACGTCATTGTAACCCACCGGACGAAGGCATCTACCAAAAACCTGTTAACAAAGTTTGGCCTGCTCAAGTACTTCACTGAAATTATCAGCCCGGAGGAAGACGGATTCCCGCGCAAGCCGGATGCCGCCGCTTATAAGTATCTGCATGAAAAATACGGGCTCGACTGGGCGATCGGCGATCGTTCACTCGACTTGATTCCTGCGCGTGAAGCCGGCATGAAAACAGCCGCTTTTCAAAACGAAGATATTGAAGCCGATGTTCATTTGAATGTCTACGACAACTCTTTTTTCGAAAAAATAACAAAATAAAAAAAACGGACCTAAGACACAGGTCCGTTTTTTTATTTTGTCAAAAAAGACTTATTTTTTTCACAAAAAAAGGATTGATTCCCTGTATTTAAACGCTAAAATAATAGCATCATCTAAAAAGGAGCAACACCATGAAGTGGACTATTCGCAAAAAACTTATTCTTTCATTTTTAGCCGTCCTGCTGATTCCTTCCCTTTTGATCGGCTTTTCCGCATACAACAGCGCGAAAAATGAAATCAAGCAGCAGATGATGGCCTCTGCCAATGAAAATATCTCCTCGCTTGACCGGCTCATTACCGACCAAATCGGAAAGAAAACACATGACGCAGAAATTTACAGCAATCTCGTAACTGCTAAATCGATCCAAGGAGAAGAAAGTCCGGCTCTTCGTCTCCGCCTTGATCAATACGCGAAGCTTCATCCGGAGGCAGTCAGCATTTATGTCGGCACAGCAAACGGCATCATGATACAAGAGCCGCGCCAGGAACTGGCAGCCGATTATGATCCGAGAGACCGTCCTTGGTACAAGCAGGCGGTTGAGGCAAACGGTGAAACGGTCATCACGCCTCCTTATGTTTCTTCCTCCGGCTCAAACGTCGTGACGGTTGCCCGCCAGACGGCCGACAAAAGCGGGGTAATCGGGATCAATTTAACACTGGACTCTATTACAGCCATGACAGATCCGATCAAAGTTGGCAAGGAAGGCTATGCCATCCTGCTTGACGGTGAACGCCACTTTATCGTTCATCCAACCGAAGAATTTGGAGCAGAAGCAACAGACACCCTTTACGGTCGGCTGTACGATGCCCAATCAGGCTCGTTTGATTATATCTTCAACAATGACAGCAAGTTTATGACCTTCCTGACAAATGAAGCGACTGGCTGGAAAATCGGCGGTACCATGTATTCAAGTGAAATAACAGAAGCGACCAAGCCGATTTTATGGAAAACGGCTGCTACCATTCTTCTATCCCTGCTTGCGGGTGCTGCGCTTGTTTGGGCCATTATCCGGTCTATTACGCGACCGCTTCACTCATTAAAACAAAGCGCTGATACATTGAGCCAGGGCGATCTGACCCAAACGATTGAAGCAGGACGCCGCAGGGATGAGATTGGTGATTTATCACGTTCCTTCGGTTTGATGGCACAGAATTTGCGCGAGCTCATTGGCCAGGTAGACCGTAATACAGAGCAGGTGGCAGCGGCTTCTGAAGAGTTAACCGCTTCTGCAGATGAAACAACGGCTGCAACCGGCCATGTGGCTGATTCTATTCAAAAAGTAGCTGCCGGAGCCGATCAGCAGACAAGCGCGATCACAACCATTGTAAATGATATGGAAGAATTGCGTGTGGGTGCCGGAAAAATTGTCGACAGTGCCGGCATCATGGCTGCATCTGCAGCTGATACGATGTCCCATGCCGCTGAAGGAGAAGAATCCGTCCGCCGCACAGTGGCGCAAATGAACGAAATTCAAGAGCATGTGCAGGCGTCTGATGAAATGATTAAATCGTTAAGCGGGCGGTCAGCCGAAATCAATACCATCATTGATGTGATTTCTTCAATTGCCGATCAAACGAACCTGCTTGCTCTTAATGCGGCGATTGAAGCAGCCCGCGCCGGTGAGCACGGCAAAGGCTTTTCTGTTGTAGCCGGTGAAGTAAGAAAACTGGCTGAGCAGTCACAGGCTTCTGCCGGACAAATCGCTGGATTAATTGATGTGATTCAAAAAGATACACAGCGTTCGGTTGAGCTGATGAGCCAGGCGTCCCAAAGTGTCAAAACCGGCATTTCCCTGTCGGATGATACCTCCGAAAAGTTTACCGGCATTTTAAACGGCATGGAGCGGATTACTCCGCACGTGCAGGATGTAACATCAATCGCTGCACAGGTAGCCGCCATTGTGAACCAGCTGACATCCTCCATTCATTCTGTTTCGAATGTGGCGCAAAACAATGCCTCGAGTGCTGAACAAGTGGCAGCAGCGACGCAAGAGCAGCTTGCTTCTTTAGAAGAAGTGAATATTGCGGCGAAATCCCTGTCTGCCATGGCTGAAGAACTGCAGCAGGTTGTCCGTAAATTTACGGTTTAATAGATGCTAAGCACCGCCCCCTCGGCGGTGCTTTTTTATTTGACAGGCCCTCCTTCCTTTCGTACGGTAGAAAAAAGGAGTGTGTCAGGATGAAAACGTTGATTCGCTTATTTTACGGAGCTGTTTTTTTAGCCGCAGGCATCGCGCATTTCAAACGGCCCAACGGCTTTAAAGCGATGTGCCGGCTTTTCTTCCCTTTAAACAAGCAATTGTCGCTGTTTCTGGCGTCATTGAAATGATATACGGAGCCGCCCTGCTGTTGAATCGCGGAACGTCTTTTGTCACAAAAACGATGCCGGCTTTTTTAGCTGCTGTTTTTCCAGCTAATGTGTATATGGCAATGAAAAACATTCCGCTCGGCGGGAAAAAGCTTCCCGCATGGATGCTGTGGGCCCGCCTTCTTCTTCAATGGCTGCTGATCCAGGGCTCCAAAAGAATTGATTCCTAAAACCGGTCATGCCTGCCGGTTTTTTTCTTTTTCACTGTCCACAAAGCTGCCACAGTTTTCCGCTTTTATTGTGATATTTTTCACATTTATATTCCGCTTTCTCCTTTATCCTTATAAACAACAGGAATAAAAGGAGAGGTATCCATGAAAGAAAAAGTGGTGTTAGTTGGTAATGGCATGGCAGGGATTCGCTGTTTAGAAGAGATCATCGCGCATGATCCAGAGCGTTTCGATATTACCGTCTTTGGAGATGAACCGCATCCGAATTACAACCGGATTATGCTGTCAAAAGTGCTGCAGGGCAATACAAAAATGGAGGAAATTGTGTTAAATGATTTTGACTGGTATGCCAAAAACCGTATCCACCTTCATACAGGGGATGCGGTTGTACAGGTAGACCCAGCCGAAAAAACGGTCACGAGCGCGTCTGGAAAATTCATTTCCTATGATCATCTGATCCTGGCGACCGGCTCAAACCCATTTATCCTCCCTCTTCCCGGCGCTGATCAAAACGGCGTAATCGGCTTTCGAAACATGGAAGACTGTGAAACGATGATCGATTATGCAAACCGCAAAAAACGTGCGGTCGTCATTGGAGGCGGCTTGCTGGGGCTGGAAGCTGCCCGCGGGCTGCTTAATTTAAAAATGGAAGTATATGTGGTACATGTGCTTGATTCGTTAATGGAAGCTCAGCTCGATGCACAGGCATCCAGGATGCTGAAAGAAGAACTTGAACAGCAGGGCATGACATTTTTAATGAACAAGCAGACTGTCCGGCTGAACGGTGATGGGCATGTGAGCGGACTCACTTTCAAAGACGGCTCAGAGCTTGCTGCCGACCTTGTAGTGATGGCAGTTGGTATTCGCCCGAACATCGACCTGGCTGCCAAAATCGGCCTGCAGACAAACCGGGCCATCGTCGTTAATGATTTCATGGAAACGAGCCTTCCCGATATTTATGCCGTCGGGGAATGTGCGGAACACCGGGGCACAGCGTACGGTCTTGTCGCCCCTCTTTACGAACAAGGAAAAACACTGGCGGCACGTCTTGTAACCGGCAGCCGGGACGGCGTAACGCCGTATACAGGTTCTGTTGTTTTTACACAGCTCAAGGTATCAGGTGTGGATGTTTTTTCAGCCGGTGATTTCCATGAAACAGACGACACAAAATCGATTCGTGTGCATGATGAGTTTGACCGCGTTTATAAAAAAGTGGTTATCGAAGGAAACCAGGTGCGCGGGGCTGTCCTGTTTGGCGATACATCCGATGCGCCGCGCCTGTTGGATTTAATGCGCAAAGGAACCGACATTTCGGCAATGAGCAAAGTAGAAATTCTGCCGGCAGAAAACAGTACACCGGGAGAGCATCCGGTCGTATCCATGGCCGCTGATGAAGTGGTCTGCGGATGCAACGGTGTGACAAAAGGCCGGATCGTGCGGGCGATTGCCGAGGAAGGTGCCGATACACTCGATGGTGTAAAGCAAACGACGAATGCCTGCCGGTCATGCGGCGGCTGTAAACCGATGATTGAAGCGCTTCTGGCACATACACTCGGTGACGGCTTCCAAGCGAACACAGCGGACAACCTTTGCGGCTGCACTGATTTATCCCATGAGCAGGTATCGGCAGAAATCCGGGAAAAAGGCCTGCAGACCACAAAAGAAGTAATGAATGTGCTCGGCTGGAAAAATGAAGAAGGCTGCTCCAAATGCCGTCCGGCCCTGAGCTATTACCTGGGCATGATTCATCCGCTTGACCACGAAGACGAGCCGGCTTCACGGTTTGTGAATGAACGGCTTCATGCAAACATCAATAAAAACGGCACATTTTCAGTGGTTCCGCGTATGTACGGCGGTGTCACAACGGTTGAGCAGCTTCGAAAAATTGCCGATGTAGCCGAAAAATACAACGTGCCGCTCCTGAAGGTAACCGGCGGCCAGCGGATCGACTTGTTTGGTGTCCGCCAGGAAGACTTGCCGAGCGTATGGCAGGAGCTCGATATGCCATCCGGCTATGCATACGGAAAAACATTACGCACTGTGAAAACGTGTGTCGGAGAACGATTCTGCCGGTTTGGCACACAGGATTCCGTCGGTTTTGGCGTCCGGCTCGAGAAAAAGCTTGAGGGCATGACCGCTCCTCACAAAGTAAAGCTCGGGCTTTCTGCCTGCCCGCGCAATTGTGCTGAATCACTGATTAAAGACGTCGGGCTTGTCGGGCTTGAAGGCGGCTGGGACATTTTTGTCGGCGGCAACGGCGGTGTGGATCTTCGCCAGGGTGAACTGCTCGGACGGGTTTCAAGCGATGACGAAGCAGAAGAGCTGATTTTGGCTTTCTTGCAGCTGTACCGCGAAAATGCCCGCTACTTAGAACGCACATCGGCCTGGATCGAGCGGGTCGGCTTGGAGTGGGTAAAGGAACGCGTGTTTACACAGCAGCGTGAGCTTGCCGGGCGGCTTGAAACGGCACTTTCCACTTTTACAGAACCGTGGAAAGCCATTGTGGAAAATGAACAAATGAAAAAACAATTATTTGAATCAGAAGGAGCCCATTAATATGAATGAATCTGTTTGTATTGGCCAGGTGAATGATTTTCCGCTGCAGCTCGGCAAAAAAGTCGAAGCCCAAGGCCACATGCTTGCCGTGTTTAAACTGAGTGATGGTACATTCCGGGCGGTCGCCAATTCGTGTCCAGCCAAGCAGGGGCCCCTTTCAGCCGGTATGGTTAGCGGCCATCATTTGTTCTGCCCGCTTCATGATGAAAAAATCAACCTTGATACCGGTTCAGTGGAAGCACCTGATACCGGCCAGGTGAAAACATTTGAAGTGCTTGTAAACGAAGAAAATGTTTTTGTGGTGATTTAAAAAAAGCACGCCCGGCTTATTGCCGGGCGTGCTTTTGGATTTTACGCCGTCATCCTGATCTAATAGCCATGAATAAACAGCAGAGACTTTCAGTTATGATCGGCCCAAGGTCAGTTTCTTGCTTTTTGCACTTTCAGCTGCTTTCCTTTAATGGTCGTTGTTTTCATCGCCCGCAGCACATCCGGCCCTTTTCCATTTAAAATCTCTACATACGTAACGTTGTCCTGAATGGTAATAATGCCGATATCAGCCGCTTCGATACCCGGGAGATTTGAAATGGTGCCGACAAAGTCAACCGCACGCAGCTTTTTCTTTTTGCCGCCGTTAAAGTACAGCTTCATAATGTCTTTGTTTAAACGCTCTCCCTTATCCCTTTTCCGTTCAGGACGCTGGGCCATCTTGGCTGTGAAGGAAGGCTTCGCTGCCTTTACTGCTTCTTGGGACGGCTGCTCCACTCGCTTCAATGGAAAGCCAATTAATTCTTCAATGGGTTCAATGAATTTTTCTTCAAATGGAGCCATAAGTGCAATCGCTTTTCCCGAATGACCGGCACGGCCGGTACGGCCGGTACGGTGCACATACGCTTCCTTCTCCATCGGCACGTCAAAATGGATCACAAGCGGAATATGTTCTACATCAATGCCCCTGGCGGCAACATCTGTCGCACACAAGTAGCGGAAATCCGCCCGTTTAAATTTATTCATCACGATAAAACGGTCTTCCTGCGCCATCCCTCCGTGCAGCATGCCTGATGATATTCCCGCGGCATCAAGCGCGTCAAACAGCGCTTCCACCCGCTCCTGTGTCCGGCAAAACAGAATGGCGCTGTCCGGATTTTCCACAGTCAGCACGTTTTGCAGCACGCGCGTTTTTTCTTCTTCCGCCACCTGAATAAGCTCATGAGTAATCGACGGGGCAGCAATTTCCTGCGCCATTTCAATCCGCTTGGGCGCTTTCATATAGGTGTCTGCCAGGCGGACAATGTCTTCCGGAAATGTAGCGGAAAACAACATCGTGACGCGCTCCGCCGGAAGGCGTTCAATAATCGATGAAACTTGCTCGATAAAGCCCATATTGAGCATTTCATCTGCTTCATCAATGACGAGAAAACGTATGCTGCCGGTATCGAGCGTCCCTTTTTCCATATGGTCGAGCACACGGCCCGGTGTCCCAACCACAATATGCGTTTTCTGCTTGAGCTCCAGCTTCTGACGGGCAAATGGAGATTTCCCGTACACCGCAGCTGCTTTTGTCCGTTTAAACCGGCCGATGTTGGTAATGTCTTCTTTCACCTGAACAGCCAGCTCCCGTGTCGGTGTTAAAACAAGTGCCTGCGGCTTGTTTTCCTTCCATTCGGTCAGCTGAACGAGCGGAATCGCAAAAGAAGCCGTTTTTCCGCTTCCGGTCTGTGACTTGACAATCAAGTCCGCTCCTTTAAGAGCTTCGGGGATTACAGCGGCCTGAACCGGGGTTGGATCGTGATAGCCAAGTGTATCAAGTGCCCGCATAATATCTTGGTTTAATGAAAATGATTGAAATGTTTCGGTCATAAGGACTCCTTTTTTTTTGTTTGGTATTCTGCTTATTATACAGAAAAACAGCCCGGATCACTCCGGGCTGCCCGATTATTTTTCCTCTTTAAACGATTGCAATTCGCCTTGCTTGCCGTAATCCTCCGGCTTTAAGTCTTCAAAAAAAATGAATACTTTATCCGCGTCTACATCGAATGATTCTTTGACAGCTGCCGTCATCCGCTGGACAAGATCACGTTTTTGTTCAGGCGTTTTTCCTTCTAACACTTTTACTGTGATAAACGGCATGTAAAGGGCACCCTTTCTTTTAAACGCCCGGGAACCAGCCTGGTGTATGAATAATCGCCTTCCAGAGCGGATCTGGCACCACAAGCTGTTCCTGCGCTTCTTTATCGAGCTTCACGGCAATGGATTCTTCCTGTCCGCTCTCTACTTTTTGTACCCAGTCCGGCTCAATAATAAGCCCGCGGCCGATCGCAATTAAATCCACACCCGTCCCGAGTGCTTTCACTGCATCATCTGCTGTGTAAATCGAACCGACACCGATAACCGGCACGGCATCCCCCGCACGCTCCTTAATGATTTCAAGACGCGTGCGCGTATCATCGACGCCCCGTCTCGGCTCGGACCAAAATTCCATTAAAGATACGTGCAGATAATCGAGTTCTTTTTCTTTTAAAGCATCGATCAGCTCAAGCGTGTCTGCCATTGTAATCCCCGGTGTTTCCGGCTCTTCCGGTGAAAAGCGATAACCGACCGCAAACGGGCGATCTGCTTTTGCAGCGGCTTGTTTCACCGCATCTACAACGGCAAGCGGAAACGCTAGGCGTTGTCCCCACCGGTCTTCCCGGCGGTTTGAATGAGGAGAGAAAAACTGCTGAATCAAGTAGCCGTTCGCGCCGTGAATTTCTACGCCGTCAAAGCCAGCTTCCACTGCCCGGCGGGTTGTTTCCCCGAAAGCAGCAACGATTTCTTCTACTTCCGTAGCAGATAATTCGCGCGGCACAGGACTTCCTTCCGCTTCAGCCGGTACGCTGCTGGCGCTGACTACGTCCCCATCCACTAAATGTGGGGGCACCTGGCGGCCTCCATGGAAAATTTGTAAAATGGCTTTAGCGCCTTCGGCTTTGATCGCAGAGGCAAGACGCGCAAGACTTGGAATCATTTCATCCCGGTCAGCAGCAAACTCTCCCTCGAATCCTTTTCCATTTAGTGTTACATATGTACAAGCTGTAATAACCGCTGACACTCCTTTTGAGCGGCGCGCGTAATAAGCAATTTCTGCATCCGTAACAGTGCCGTCTTCGTTCGACGAGAAGTTCGTCATTGGAGCCATCACAATTTTATTTTTTAATTGGAGACCGCTGCGCAATGTGACTGTTTCAAATAAAGATGCATATTTTGATTTCATTTTAAAAGCTCCTTTGATAAAATTAGCTCTCTGCTGAAGCAGAGAGCTGATTCTGTTATGAATATTGCGTTCGCAGTTCCTTCAGCTGTTTCAGCAGCTGCCCAAACCATTCTTCATCTTTTGTTAAAAGTGCTATATCAATCAGCTGTTCAAGTGCTGCTTCCGCCGGTTCCTGCTCTGGCACGAGTTGAAGAGACTTGGACAGAACACGAATCATTCGTCCTTCTAATTCTTTGTTAACGGATTCCACAATATACACTTTTGTAATGTCTTCCGGGTTTTCTATCTTTATGACATATCCGTAGATTCTCTGTTTGTCCCACGTTTCGCCTTGTACCCAGTCACCGACATGAAATTGTACTTTGTTCCCCATTTTTCCACTTCCCTGTTTCGGTCGGTCATTAATCTGCTTTGATTTGAAGCAAAACAGACGCAACCGTAAATTGGTGCAGAAAGGATGCGTATGAATCTTCCGCTTCTTTGAAAATAAGGTCCATTACACTTTGCGTATTAGAGGAAACCGGACATTCGCACTTTGGATCGCCTGTTTGCCGGTCTGGCTGCAGAGCGCCGCGCGAGATCGCCTCATAAACGTGCCCCAATGTAATCTTCCCTGGATCTTCTCCGAGCATGTATCCTCCCCGGACACCTTCTTTTGTTTTCACGAGCCCTTCATAGCGCAGCGCACTCATCACTTTACGGATGCGCACAGGATTGGTCGCTACGTTAAGAGCGATTGCCTCGCTTGAAGCCATATGCCCCGGCAAATAAGCCAGGTACACGAGACTGTGAACCGCGATGGTGAAATTACTATTCAACCGTGCGTTCCCCTTTCTGAAAACATACTGTAATTTTATTTGTTACAGTTCCAAAAGTCAATGGAAGGAATTTTACAACAACTATGATGGATTGTCAATCCATGTTTCATCGCCTTTTTTCGACAAAAAAAGCTGCCTTCTCATTAAGAAGACAGCACATTTTGTTTCACAGACCGCTTTTGCCAGATGATTGTAATGATGAGCGTCAGTCCAAGCAGCACCAAACCGAGCATAAACGGGAAGAAGATATTCACATCATATAAAAGTCCAGCGCAGGTTGGGCCGAGCACATTTCCAATCGACATATACATGTTATTCATCCCCATCGCAAACCCCTGCTCCGAGCCCGCCATTTTGGAAATAAGCGTATTGAGCACCGGACGCAAAATCGATGTGGCACAAAATATAAGAAGCGAAATGCCGAAAAACAGCCAGTAATTTCCCGCAAACAAGGAAATGAAGAAGCCAAGAGCGGCAACGGCCAAAAACAGATTCAACACTTTACCTTCTCCATACTTGGTTACAATACGGTCGACCACAAACAGCTGGACAAGTACGCTGACAATGCCGGTAGACGTCACCATGAGGGCAATATCCTGCGGTGTAGCGCCAAATTCATCGTCGACAAACAAGCCAAGCACCGACTCATACGCCATTAAGCCAAAGCTCATCACAAGTGTAATCACAAGCGGAACAAAATATGGCATGGTCACCGAGCGGGCCAGCTTTTTCATCATCGGCTCCTCAGCCGGATGGTCTGCTGCGGCTGGCTGTTCCGGCCGCTCCGGTTCTTTTAAGAGCGCAATAGAGAACAAAACCGCGAACAAAGCGACAACCGCAGAAATCAAAAACGGGGCTTTTAAGCCGAAATCCGCAAGAAAGCCGCCGATACCAGGGCCGACTACGATCCCGAATGACATGGCGGCTGAAATCAAGCTGTTGCCTTTCGCCCGCTGGTCAAACGACGTAATATCCGCCACATATGCGAAGATAGCCGGCACCAATAGGGCTGCTCCAATTCCGCCAATCACACGCG
Source organism: Domibacillus sp. 8LH (assembly GCF_038806185.1). Lineage (NCBI taxonomy): Bacteria > Bacillati > Bacillota > Bacilli > Caryophanales > Bacillaceae > Domibacillus > Domibacillus sp. 8LH. The sequence goes on from NZ_JAVJNG010000001.1 coordinate 127,731, forward strand.
AGGCGTACAGCATCCAAATTGAATCAAAGAAATAAAACACAAACATGGAAAGCGCAAGTCCGAACAAACCATATATAATCATTTTCCGTCGGCCGTAATCATCCGCCCATTTACCGGCAATTGGTGAAAAAACAAGCTGCGCACCTGCAAAAATGGCAATCATCAGCCCGGCAGCCATTCCTCCTTCGTTAATGGAATCCAAATACGCAGGCAAAATAGGAATAATGATACCGAAGCTGCCAATGGCGATAAACATATTAATCATCAAAATGACTAACTTTTTCCTCTGATCACCAGTCATGTAAAAACCCTCCTTTTGTTCATCCTTGCTCATTTTAGCAAATTGTTCCTCAAACGGAAATACATTTAAACAAAAGGAATCAAACTTTTATTGCATCGCTTCCACGTGCATCATTTCTTCCCTCTATACACAAAAAAGCAGCCCTTTTAGGGGCCGCTTGTTTTTTGAACAGGTGGTGTATTCAAGTCTCCGTCATTCTGGTTATATTCATTTTCCCAGAAGTCTGCGTTTTTAATCCCAAGTGGTCTCGGATCAAATACCGGGTCTTTGCCCTGCTTTTTCTGGGCTTCGTAATCTTTTAATGCAAGAAGCGCCGGTTTAGCCAGGATTACGATGGCGATCACATTCAGCCAAACCATGATACCAAGTCCCGCATCGCCAAATGCCCAGGCAAGCGTTGATTCATTTGTGGCGCCGTAGAACGTTGTAAGAAGTAAAACGATACGTAAAATGTTGATCGCCGTCATGCTTGTCCGGCCGCGCATCAAGTAAAAAATATTGGTTTCGGCAATGTAATAATACGCCATAATCGTCGTAAAAGCGAAAAAGAATAGAGCCACTGCTACAAATCCAGATCCGAATCCAGGAAACACGGTGTCAATGGCTGCCTGTGTAAATCCAGGTCCGATTTCCTGGGCCGGCAGGTTTTGAGCTAAAAACGAACCATCTTCTGCCTGCGTGTTATACATGCCTGTCATGAGAATCATAAACGCTGTTGCAGAACAAACTAAAAGCGTATCAACATAAACAGAAAATGCCTGCACAAGCCCCTGTTTGGCTGGATGAGATACTTCTGCTGCTGCTGCCGGATGAGCCCCGGTACCCTGCCCTGCTTCATTTGAATAAACGCCGCGTTTTACTCCCCATGAAATTGCCATTCCGAGCAATCCGCCAAATACTTGATCCATGCCAAATGCACTCCGGAAAATAAGGGAAAGAACCGCCGGCAGCTCTGTAATATTCATAGCCACAATAATAAAGGCTAATAAAATATAGCCAAGAGCCATAAACGGCACGATGATTTGCGCAGCGTTCGCAATACGCTTCACACCGCCGAAAATAATAAAAGCAAGAAGAAGAACAATAATAAGACCTGTAACCGTTGGACTCATATTAAAAGCATTTGTCATACCGCCAGCAATCGCGTTGGATTGAACACCCGGCATTAAAATCGCCATGGCGATCAAGGCCGCAATGGCAAATAACACAGCGAACCATTTTACACCCATGCCTTTTTCGATGTAATAAGCAGGCCCCCCACGATACTGCCCATCTTGTTTTGTTTTGTAAATTTGAGCCAGCGTAGATTCTACGAATGCGCTTGCCGCACCGATAAAGGCAATAGCCCACATCCAAAAGACAGCACCCGGACCGCCGTAGAAAATCGCGGATGCCACTCCGGCAATGTTTCCCGTTCCGACACGACCGCTCAGCGCGATAGACATGGCTTGAAAAGACGAAACCCCCGCATCAGAGCTTTTTCCGCTAAACATTAAAGTAATCATTTCCTTGAAATGACGAACTTGCAAGAATCTTGTTAAAATTGAAAAAATTAAACCGACAGCTAGAAGTCCGTAGATCACCGGATTGCTCCACAAAATGCCATTTAACGAGGTCACGAATGCTTCCAAATATCATCTCTCCATTTCTATGTTTAAAATAGATTACTTTTTTAGAATAAAGGCTTTCACCCAAAATCACAATAGAAATGTGAACTTTCCTCACACAAAAGCCCCTGCTAAAAGCAGGGGCTTTCTCATTAAGAAGTAATAAAGTCGCCACCATTGACGTGGATCGTTTGTCCTGTCACATATGAGGAATCATTTGAAGCGAGGTATACATAAGCCGGTGCATTCTCAGACGGCTGTCCCATACGCTTCATCGGCGTGCTGTCTCCATGCTTTCCTACTTTCTTTGCATCAAATGTAGCCGGGATCAACGGCGTCCAGATCGGACCAGGCGCAACGGAGTTTACACGAATTCCTTTTTCCACTAAATTCGCTGACAGCGACCGGGTAAATGTCGTAATCGCTCCCTTAGTTGACGAATAGTCGATCAGCTCTGGTGAGCCTCGGTATGCCGTTACAGACGATGTATTAATGATGGCATCTCCTTCAGTTAAATGCGGAAGGGCCGCCTGTGACATGTAAAACATCGAGAAAATGTTCGTCTGGAACGTTTCCTGCAGCTGCTCTGGTGAAATCTCTAAAAAGTTCTTTGTCGGAAATTGCTTCGCTGCGTTGTTTACGAGAATGTTTAAGCCGCCAAACTCTGCCACAACATCTTCCACAAGCTGTCTGCAGTTTTCCACCTTGCTGACGTCAGTTGCTTTATGCATCGCTTTTACGCCATACGATTCAACGATATCGACTGTTTTTTTCGCATCACTTTCTTCATTTAAGTAGGCAATCGCGACATTGGCTCCTTCTTTTGCAAAAGCAACTGCTACGGCACGGCCGATTCCTGAGTCACCGCCTGTGATCAAAGCGACTTTTCCGGCGAGCTTTCCAGATCCTTTATAATTCGGGTCATCATACAGCGGCTCAGGCGTCATTTCTGATTCAATACCCGGCTGCTCACTTTGTGTTTGCGGAGGTGTTTGTTCATCCATTTTCTCAAATTTATCTTGCGTCATGGTATCCACTCCATCCGTTTTATTTTACAGAAAAAGTATTCCCCCGCTCACAAAGAATAAACATTGCCTGGATACTGTTTGTTTTATCATTTTGTTGAATTTTGCACATAATGAATTCAGAAATCAATCAAGCGTGTTAGGACATCTTATCCCGATCCTACCTGCGCTTTTTCCTTTTTTCAAGCAGCGCATAAAGCAAAAGCAGCACCATTAAAAATGTAAGCGATTCATACCAAGGCATTTTTTCAATCACATCACCAAAAGCGGTATATAAAAGAGCTGGTGTAATCACGCCAAGTACAGAATATTGCATGTATTCGCGGTACGATTTGGTCATATCCATTAAATAAACGGACAGCAGGTGAAAATGAACAAACGGCATCACCCGCAGCAACATGACCTGCCCGATCGTCATTTTCCGCTCCCCGGCTACTTTCCGTTTTACTTTTAACATTCGTTCGCGCACACGCGGAAAGTGGTCAATCAGTTTATAAAAAACGGCACTCATCAGTGACAGGCCAATAATGGAATATAAAGATCCCCAGACAAACCCGAATGCATATCCTCCTGCCATACAGACAATCACAACCGGCAGAAACAAAAATGGGCGGATAAGATGTAAAAAAACAAATAAAATCGGTCCAAGCCATCCCGCCTGCTCGATCGTGTTTTCGATCCACTGTTCTGCCTCTATCATAAAGCGTCCACCTCTTATTAACAGTGTAGCAGTTTTCCATAAATTGAAGACAAGAAAAAAAGAGGGAGGCCCCTCTTTACAGCTCATTTAGCAGCAGGGATACAAACAGCCCAAGTGCTGCCATAAAGCCGACGACTGGGCCGCCCTCTTCGAATGCTTCCGGCATCATGGTCGACCCGACCATCGCAATAATCCCGCCGCCTGCAAAAGCCGCGATGGCCGCCATCACTGCCGGGCTTGCATCTTCCAGGAAAAAATAGCCGCCCCATGCGCAAAGAGCAGAAATAATCAAAACGGTCAGCCATAAAAGGAATATTTTTTTCTTTGAATAGCCGCCTTTTAAAAGACCCGTTGTACTTGAAAGTCCTTCCGGCACGTTACTGATAAAAATAGCAATGACAAGTAAAAAGCTGACCCCTTTCCCCGCTAAAAGGCTCGCACCGATCATAATGGATTCCGGTATGGCGTCCATAACCGTTCCAATGAAAATCGCAAGCCCCGATCCGCCGCCCGAGTCCTGCTCGTGTGATCGTTTCCGTTTAGCGGCCCCTTTTCTTGAAATGTAAATGTCTAAGAGCGTAAAAACTAGCGCTCCAGCCATAAAGCCGGCTCCGGTCGCTAGAAATCCGCCTTCTTCAACGGATTCACCAAGCAGCTCATAAGTGGCTGCTCCGATCAGCACTCCTGTTCCAAAAGCCATTATGTAACCGATCAGCCGCTTTTGAATAGGCACAAACAAAGCAGCTAACGCACCAAGCAATACGGCTGAGCCGGATACACCGCCCCACATTAATGCCTGCCACATGTGCAGTCCCCCTTCTTTTTCTATTCCTTTTACCGTTCCCTTGCTTGTCTATTTAAAAACACTTTTTTATTTTGAATTTTGCACATTTCGCAATATAAAAAGACCGGATAAAGGAAAAGTTGTGTCGTTTTAGCTTTTTTACAGACAAAAGCGGCCTGTCCCAATCGACAGGCCGCCCTTGTATGATCTATTCAGTCCAATATAAGCTCTTACAAGAGCCGGGCAAACGCTGATTTCAAATAGGAATCAAACGCTTTTTCTTCGCCCTGCTGCCAGTATAAGCTGTCCGCATATGCTGCCTGGTCCGCATAAATATTGTCGAGAATATCCGGCTCTTCTTCCGTTGTTTTACCCGCGCTTACTTGAATAAACGGCTCTGTTTCATCAAATACGACGTCAAAGCGGAGAAAACGGTCTTCAATCCGGAGCGCTGCCGCGTTTTCTGCTGCTTCAAATGCTGCGTCCAAGCCGACCGCTGCATATTTTTCCAAAGAATCGTCAAAGGCTTCTAATTTTCCATATAAATCGAGAAACAAGTCTGCTAAAAATAATTCATCTTTATAACGAGCGTCTAAAAACGTCCGCATTTGATCTTGAAACGCCATGACATCGGCTCCTTTGCTATTTAACTATTCATAATTTACAGTATAAACAATTTTTTCCTCGGTGAATACTATAGTTTGCCTGCTCTTTAAGCAAAAAACAGGGTAAAGAGAAAAAGATCTAGCTTCCATTTTCTTTTTGAAATACCGTTTTCCCCCGTTTTTACTTAGCTCATTCGACAAATTTCTTGTAAGATTAAAAAAAATGCTTGTGGAAAAAGGAGCAGATGTCATGGAAAATTTGTTTTGGTCTTCATCACTGCTCGATGTGTACCAATCTTTATTTGAACAAGAGGACGAAATTCCGTTTGCGATGGATACAAAAGGTAATATTCAGCTGATGAATGAAGAGGCGGTCCGGATACTCGGTTATACGTCAGCTGAATTTAACCGGATCGATTATAAAAAGGTAATCCCAACAGAACATGTGGCAGAGGTAGAGGCTCATTTTTCTCATGTTCTTCAAGGAAATAAAGCATCTTTTCGTATGATGTTTCAGCATAAAGACGGATATATCGTTCACTTATCTGTAAATGCCGTTCCCATTTACGAGAACGGTGCTGTTCAAGGCGCTTTTGGCATCGGCCGCGTGCGGACGAATGAACAATACACAAGCGAGCTTTTAAACGGACAAAACCGTATTTTGCAAATGATTGCCAAAGGCGCTCCCTTTGATGAAGTTCTTCACCAGATTGCAGCCATGGCAGAGCGCATTTCGCCGGGCCATCTGTGTGCCATTATGCTGCTTGACCAAGAAAAGAGGGCTCTTTTTCACGCTGCAGCGCCTGGGCTGCCTGATGAATACATTGAATATATTGATGGGGTCCCCGTCGCTGAAAACCAGGGATCGTGCGGCACGGCTGCTTTTTTAGGGGCCCCTGTTATTGCAGCGGACGTCGCAAAAGACCGCCGCTGGTCTGGATATCGGGATATCGCACTTAAGCACCAGTTAAATGCCTGCTGGTCCACCCCTGTTTTTGATGATGATCAGCAGATCATTGCTACGTTTGCGATGTATGCCCGCCAGCCGTCTGTACCGACCGAAGCGGATAAACGGCTCATCCGTGAAGCGACCCGGTTAACGAGCCTGGCCATTCAGCATTACCGGGCGAAAGAACAAATTCAGCAGTTAGCTTATCACGACCACTTGACCGGCCTGCCGAACCGCCGGCAGTTCCGGCAGGCGCTCGAGAATACGATTGCCCGTTATCCGCGTGAAACACACGCACTTTTTTTCCTGGATTTGGATCGTTTTAAATTTATTAATGATTCGTTCGGCCATAAAACCGGTGATGATTTGCTTAAGATGGTTGTTGACCGTATTCAAACGCGTCTCGGTCATTCCCTTCTTTTTTCCCGTGAAGGCGGCGATGAATTTACCGTCTGGATTGAGCGGACAAGCGGCGAGGCTGCGGCTGATATGGCGGCAGCGATGCTGGAAACGTTTCGCGAGCCTTTTTCCCTCGAAGGAAATGAGCTGTTTATGACAGCAAGCATTGGTATCAGCTTGTATCCGCACGACGGTCTGCAGGAACAGGACCTGTTCCGAAAAGCCGACATGGCGATGTATGAAGCCAAAAAGAAAAACCGAAATTCCTTTCAGTTTTATACCAGTATGCTGGACCGGCAGTCCCTCAAAAAATTAAAGATGGAAAGCGAGCTTCGCTCAGCGCTTAAACGGGAAGAACTAAGCCTTGTTTATCAGCCGATTCAGAACTTGTGCACCGGTGACATTTATGGAGCAGAAGCCCTGATTCGCTGGGACAGCCGGCATTTCGGCCTAGTTTCACCTGGCGAGTTTATTCCGATTGCAGAAGAAACGGGCTTGATTATTCCCATCGGCGAGTGGGTCATCCGCACCGCCTGCCGTCAGCTGAAGGCGTGGCAGGAAGAAGGCCGTTCTCTTACCTGTATGTCTGTCAATTTGTCTATTTCACAGTTTTACCAGTCCAATCTGGCGGAAACGATCCAGGCGATCATCAAAGAAACCGGCATTCAGCCGTCCCATTTAACGTGTGAAATTACCGAAAGCATGACGATGGACACAGATACCGCAGCAGCTGTTTTGCAGAAGCTGCAACGTATCGGTGTTTTTATTTCCATTGATGATTTTGGGACAGGCTACAGCTCGCTCAGTTATTTGCAGAAGCTGCCGCTGGACACGTTAAAAATCGATCAGTCTTTTGTCCGTGATATTGCCGTCAACGAAAGCGCCGAAAAAATCGCGACAACCATTATTTTAATGGCCCATCATCTCGGTCTTCACGTTGTGGCCGAAGGAGTCGAAACGGAAGAACAGCTTTCCATTTTAAAAGAATATCAATGCGACGCCGCTCAGGGCTACCTGCTCGGACGGCCGGCGCCGCCAGACGAATTTTTTGCTTAACCGAACAGCAGCCGGCATTCAAAGCCGGCTGCAGTTTGGTCTCTTCTCTTTCATAAAAGCTTTTTTTTAAAAAAAACGGCTTTTTCTGCTGGTTAGCAGCCAGCGGCACATTTTATCGGGCGCAAATGTTTAAACTACTGTCAAGAAAGGTTAAAGATGTAGATAAGTTCATTAATTTACATACACGTTCCTGCACAAAACGGCAGACGCCCGATGTATGCAATGGAACGAGTCGAAAGGAGACTTTTTATGCCTGTTAGAAAAAGCCCAGGGTATTATGAACGTAAACTCATTGCTGGTGCCCTGGCCGGTACACTATTTTTCCTGCTGCTAGTCTTTATTCAGCCGCTGCCGATTGATTCACCGGCATCCAGCTGGTCCAATTCCCTTCAACGATTCGCAAATGCGATTCCGGTTTATATGATGTACATTACACCGGCTGCGATTATTTATTTTGTGCTGACATCATTGATCAGTGACAGAGCGGCACGTTATTTGACCCGCCGGAAAAACGGCCACAATGAATGGTTGTTTTCCCTGATTTTTCATTTGATCTTCGGTCTTATTTTATTTTGGTATACAGTGGCCGCTGCGCTGTTTTTCTTTGTGATCGACCGAATGTTAAAAAAATGGCGCGACCGGTATTCCTATAAACATGTGCTTCTGGCGATGGTGGTTCCGTTTTTCACCTGGTTCATTTTTATGATGATCGCATTCTTAAAAGGGTAAAAAAAACCCGCCGGATTCCGGCAGGTTTTTTTGATTTATGGAGCCGCTCAGGGCTTCTTTTGGGCAAACAGCCGCATGGCCAATTTTAAAATGGCTGCTTACGCCTGCTTTACTTCAGTATGAAGCCCACACGTCATAAAAACAGTCTTACGCGTCAATTTTAATTTTTTGCTGCTCCCGCACAAGCAGATCTTCTGCTTCTTGATGAAGAAGCGGCTTACTGAACAAATAGCCCTGACCGGTCTGGCAGCCCAGCTGCTTTAGCATGCACAGCTGACCGGCTGTTTCAACACCTTCTGCCACCACGTTCAACTCAAGATTGTGTGCCAGGTCGATAATATTTTTGACAATCGCTGCTTCTTTTTTGGATGTCGTCACATCCCTTATAAAAGACTGGTCAATTTTCAAGCAGTCGAGCGGCAGTTCCTTTAACACGCTGAGGGAGGAATAGCCGGTACCGAAATCATCAATCGAGACTTTCACCCCGATTTCTTTTAATTGGTCTAAAATATGCTTTGTTTCCTGCGTATTCTGCATGATGCTTTCGGTAATTTCAATTTGCAGCAAGCTTGGCTCCATATCGGTTTCCCGTATCAACGCTTTAAAGGTATCGACGAAATGGCGGTTTTGAAACTGCTGAACGGAAATATTGACACTCATGCTAAACCGCCCATATCCCTGCTGCTCCCACCGCTTGCTTTGCAGGCATGCTTCTTTCAGCACCCACTCGCCAATCGAGGTGATCAAGCCGGATTCTTCGGCGATCGGTATAAATTCGGACGGAGACACAGAGCCGAATCTTTCATTTTTCCATCTAATGAGTGCTTCAAACCCTGTAATTTGGCTTGTGGCCAGATCGAACTGAGGCTGATAGTGCAAAAAAAGTTCCCCTTTCCAAATGGCCCGTCTCAGCTCTTTTTCAAGCGCCGCTTTGCGCTGCAGCTTGTTGTATAAACTCGAATGAAAAAACTGATAATTGTTTCGCCCTTTTTCCTTGGCTATATGCATAGCGGAATCCGCGTACACAAGCAATGTATCCATGCTGTCCGCATCAGTGGGCGATGTGCTGATTCCAATGGACGGGGTAATTAAAATTTTGTGATCCTTTATCATAAAGGGTGTGGTTAAGGTTTGCAGCAGCTTTTCTGCTAAAAGGGTGAGCTGCACTTTGTTCGTCTCATGGCAGACAAACCAGAATTCATCGCCGCCAAACCGATAAATGGTACCGCTTTCTTTCATTAAAGCACTTTTAAACCGGCCGGCTGCTTCTTTAAGCAGTGTATCGCCCGCCAGGTGTCCAAAAGAATCATTTACTGTTTTAAAACGGTCAAGATCAATGATAAACAGCGCTGTTTCTTTTCCTTCCTGCAGCCGTTTATTTAAATCAATAAATAAAGACGTTCGATTTGGCAGCCCCGTAAGTGAATCGATATATGCCAGGTGTGTAATCCGTTCTTCTGATTTTTTTCTTTCCGTTATGTCCAGGACAACACCGTTTGTTTTCACAAGCTCGCCTTTTTCATTCCAAATCGGGGATAATTTTACTTCCACCCACTTGATGTGCCCATTACTCACGATCCGGAATTCAGCCGTTTGAACGGCCCCTTCTTTGTCGTTTTTATAAGATCGAAGAAAATGTAACGCCTTATGGTAATCCTCATGATAAAGATATTTTCGCCAGAGTGTGCTCTCTGTGTAAGCATCTTGAAGCGAAACATCAAGAATTTTTTCAAATCCTTTCGACAGTGACATACGGTTCGTTCTATGATCGATAGACCAAATGGCCGCATCCACGTTATCTAACAGGCTTTGCAGCTCATTCTTTTTTTCCTTTAATTTTTCGTTTAAATTGCGGTTATAATCATAGTGCCTGCCCATCCACCAGGCAATGATAGAAAAAAAGAACAGCGATAAAAGATGGTATCCATTGTAAAGCTGTGCAAAATCAAGCTTCATTGTCCAAAAGAAATAAGCAAAATCGGCAAACAACGGCGTGCCTATCCTACCGATGTATTTCATACTTTCTTCCCCTTTATTGTCGAAATATGCGTTTTATAATTCCTTAGACCTATAAATTGATCATAGCAGAAGAAACTAGCAATTACACGTTAAATTTGTCGTTTTCTCGTAAGAAAAGTAGAAAATATTCGTTTTTGGATCTTTTTTCCATAGTTTTAAGAAGCGGAACCGTTCTTCTCTTTTGCCTGTTGGTAACGAAAACAGCCTGTACACTTTGTACAGGCTGTTTGACAAATTTTATTTCTTACAGTTTAGTTTAGGGAATGTGGACGATTGCTGCTTGTTCACATCTACTACACCGACAAGCGCAGGAAACGACTTACATTCGGCAATCATGTCTCCCATCGTCACCGCCCGCCCGTTTCGCTCGACCATATAGCCGGAGCTGCAGCATGCGACGGCGCTAGAAAGGCTCGCCAAGATCGCACGCTTTTTGTAAGGCCCTTTCTCTGGACTCCGCCGCTATAAGCAGCCACAGCGTTCGATTGGAGGTTGTGGCATACACGCGAACCGGGATAAAGCCGAGCTCATTTTGTTTTTTCATCTCCCGAATCGCTTCGTTATCCATCGCTTCAAACGGAATGTTGTTTTCGCCCATTTCCGCATGGACCACCCTGCGGCGCAATAAATCGAGCAGCCCATAAACAAGCGTATCTTCCTGCCGTTTAAACGCTTCCTTAAACAGAGACCGGATCGTCACGGTCAACCAGAATGCCCGTTTCTTTTATGTAGGTGACGGTCACAAACCCCGTCTGGCCGTTTCGGTTTTTCGCCACAATGATCTCCATCCGTTTATCACCTGCTTGTTTGGAATAATAAGCGTCCCTGTATAAAAACAGCACCACATCCGCATCCTGCTCCACCGACCCGGAGTCCCGCACATCTGAAAGCATCGGCCGCTTGTCCGCACGTGCTTCCACGGCCCGTGAAAGCTGCGCCAGACAAATCACCGGGCAGTCAAAATCTTTTGCCATCGCTTTTAAACCTTTTGAAACCGCCGCTATTTGTGCGGTCACGTTCCCGTCAAAAAAATGCGGCGGCGTAATCAGCCCTAAATAGTCGATAAACACAACCGGGCGGGCTTTCGGATCGTCAATAAGCAGCCGCCTGATGGACGAGCGCATATCAGACACCGTAACGACAGGCTGATCGACGACATACATGCCGAGCCCGGCTACTTTTTGAACCATCTCCGGCCACTTTTCCTTTTGTGCTGCAGTGAACAGCTCATACGGATTACGCATTTTCGTTCGGTTAAACCGCCCCTCCATCGCTAAAATCCGCTTGATGAGCGCGGCGGCCGGCATTTCAATCGAAAACACAATCGGCATATATCCTCCCTGTGCGGCCATTCTTGCCAGATGCAGCATCACGTCGGTTTTGCCCATCGATGGGCGGGCGCCAATGACCGTCAGCTCGCCTTCCTGAAAGCCGCCGAGCGTTTCATCGAGCCCTTTGATGCCCGTCATCGCGCGCTGCACCTGCTCTTCTTTCACAAACGGCGCTTCGCGGAGCGGCTCCACCAGCTCTGATGTCGACTGTGCTCTTTGAATGCGGACGCTCCCAATACGGGCTGCTTCTTCCATGATCCGGTCCGCCGGCCATTCTTCTGCCGATGCCCGAATGCACATCGAACGGATTGCCCGCTTCTGCCACTCTTCAATGACGAGCACTTCATAATGCGAAAACCTCTCCACATTCGCATGCGCGACCAGGTCATTGATATACGGTGCTCCGCCAAACGACTCAATGAGCCCGCCGACCGACAGGGTCACGACATCAACGATTCGTCCGGCCTGCGCCTCTATTTGAATCAAGGAAAACAGCTCCCGGTGCAGCGCCGATTCAAAATACGCCGGCACAATCTGCGTATCGAGCGCCACCCGGCTGTCGTGCAGGCAGGTGCCTAAAACCGCCATTTCCGCCCTCACCCGATTCCCTCCCCGGCCTCGATATCGAGCACAAGCGGCTCATACAACGGAGCGGCTCCGGCTCTTTCCGTTTTGTTTTGCACATCTCCGAGCGATGTCCGTCCTTCTGCCTGCCAGCTGCTCAGCACCTTTTGCACATACGCATACGGCTTATCCGCCTCATGTGACCGCTTCAACGCTTCAATGACCAGTTCTTCACTGAGTGCGGAGCACCAATCTAAGAGACCCTGCTCGACTGCTTGAGAGGCCGGGCCAAATAACTTTTCCCAAAACTGCACGACCGCCGGGCAGCTTTCCGTTCGGTTCAGTTCCGTTTTCTTTCCGTTTTCTTTTTCTTTTTGGTCACGTAACGTGCACGTATCGTACAAGGACCGAATGCGGCCATGCGGAATATGTGCCGCCACAAACGACACGAGTGACACATCTTTAACTAAAGACAGCTCTTTTTCTACACAATCCTCGACCGGCTTGCCGCCCCGCGTGAAATTGAAGCGGCCCCAGTGCCGGATCGCCATTTCGCCTGTTTGTTCACTCAAGCGGATGATTCCTTCCTCCTGAAGCACCCGAAAACATTCCTCTACCTTAGGCGCCGCCATTCCCATTTCAAACGCCGCTTTGCGTATATTAATCGGATAAATGCCAATCTGCGTCGTCTGGCTGTTCGTGAGCATATATAAAAAACAAAGCTTCTCCGCCGCTGACATGTCCATCACCTTATCATCACTCCAGAAATTCGCATACACAAACCGGTACTTGGCCATTTATTCGCCCTCCTGACGCTCGATCCACTCAGACAGCGTTTCCTGCGAGAAAAAAATCCGCCGCCCTACCCGGTAATGAGGTACCGACCCGTCCTGCACATACCGGTACAGCGTCCCCGGGTATACACCTAAAAACAAAGCCGCTTCCTTGATCGTCATCCTTGTTTTCACCTTTTTTTCTCTCCTTTCATTTTTCATGTACAGGACGAAGAAAAAAATCGATACCCGAAAGCAAAAAAAAGAAGGCTGCTGTTCGCTGCCTTCCCAAAATCTTCATCCCTTATTGAAAAACGATTGTCACACGGTAAGGACAACTTTTCCCTGCGCATGTCCCTCCCCAAAATACCGAAATGCTTCAGCCACTTCACTTAACGTATAGCGTCTGTCAATAACCGGCTTTACTTTGTCGGCTTCTGCCAATTCTTTTATATAAATTAAATCTTTTTGATTTGCCCGCTGCAACATGCTGCCCATTTTCTTTTTTGCCGTTACGGAGATCCAGGGCCCTAATAACATAGCCTGGGTTAATTGTACACTGGAGCCTCCAACGTGGACAAAGGTCCCTTTCGGACGAAGGGCACGCTTATATACAGACATCGGCTGGTATCCATTTACACCTAAAATGAGGTCATATTCCTGCTTCTTGTGGAAAAGGTTCTCTTTCGTGTAGTCTATTACATGGTCGGCTCCGAGCGATCGCAAAATGTCGACATTCCTCGTGCTGCACACACCGGTTACTTCTGCCCCGAATGCTTTGGCAATCTGTACAGCGAACGTGCCCACCCCGCCGGAGGCCCCGTGAATCAACACTTTCTGCCCCGGCTGAATGCCGCCTTTGTTCCGCAGGCCCTGCAAGGCCGTAACCGCCGCCATCGGAACAGCCGCCGCTTCCTCAAACGACAGGTTGGCCGGCTTGTGAACCAATGCTGTTTCAGGTACACATACATATTCAGCAAAACCGCCCCAGCCGCTGCCGGACAGGTCCGCAAACACTTCTTCCCCCGGCTGAAATTGTTGCACTTCTTTTCCGGTCGCTTCTATCTTCCCTGCGATATCGCCTCCGGGTATCGTATATTTCGGTTTGAATAGACCGAAAGCCAGCCGGGCTGGGAGCGGCTCTCCCTTCAACAAAACAAGGTTGCCATAATTAAGAGAAGCAGCCCGCACTTTGACCAGCACTTCATTGTCACGGGGAACAGGCTTTTCCACCTCTTTTACTTGGAGAACATCCGGCGGACCATATGCTGTATACACGATCGCTTTTATAAAGCTCCCTCCCTTGTTTCCGTCGAATATTGATATTTTACTTACTTATCTCGAATAATGATCCTTTAATAAATAAAGGCCTCCACATTAGAGATATTCGAATAAAACGAGATTTATGAAAAAAACAGAAAACGGAAACAAGCAAAGAAGCAAAATTACCGCTCTTTCTGCCGAGGCCAGGAAACAAACTCACCTTCCAGACATTGAAATAGCACTTCATCTCCATCGATCACCATTAAAATGCCATCACGCTCTAGTTTTCTTCCAACAGCTAACGACAAAGCTTTCCCGTACTCATTTTCCCAACTTTTCTTACCCAGCTCTTCCGCAAAAACTTTCCGTGTCCGAAATCCTACTTTCAATGCCAACTCATCGAGACCATCTCCTACCGTATGACAACGTCCACTTTTGTAAAAAATGCTGGCTTCTACACAACGAGAGTCATCGTCATATTCATAAAATCCTGACACTCCGCCTTCAATATCTGGAAAAACCATGTAGCGTACGGTTACTCTTTTCATAAAAAGAACCCTTCTCTCCCTAATTTCTTAGAATAAAAGAAGCTTTATTACAAAAAGTTCAATATAATAAATACTTTTTCCGCCTCCGGGGTAAATGCTTAAGTGCGAAGAGTAATCGAATGTCGAGGAAAATGGAAGAATTTATTGTGCAGAGCTGTTAGAAGGAAGAAAATATGGTGATTCTGGTATTTGCACAGTAACGCATCAATCATAACTTGGACCCTGGAAGCCATGTATTTCAAAGCTTATCCGGGCCAGGCAGAGAATCAGGCGTTGAAGGACGTACTGGCTTTGACGGTGCCGAATGAAGAAGCAGGAGAGGTAAGAGATGAAACGTTACTCAGCGCTCTATCCCTGTTTGGTAATAAATAACACTATAACTTTTATCCTCACAGAGGAGATTGCCCGGCGAGATGCAAAGAAAAAATTATAATCACTAAAAAGGGCTGCCAGCGGATCATCCGGCTGTGCAACCCTTTCTTTCTTTTTTATGAGGTGTGTACTAAAATTTCCTGAATCATAGTTTCTTAGTCCTCGGAATGAATTTTTGTGGCCCGTCCCTTTGAGATAATGAGCTTAGCGTTCGGAATTTCATCAACCAGGGCAAGTTCGTGCTCAAGCCGCAAAATTATATCTTCCGTACTAGGGGTAATTAATATTGGAACATGAATGTCTTTTATTTTGTCTCCGAAGAAATGGTATCCTTTTAACTGCGTATGGTTAGACATTCTGAGCAGATGGTTCAGTGTTCACCCGGTTCATTTTGGTTCTTACAAGCTCGTACACTCGTTTTTCGTTAAATACATGCGCGGAACCGGTGAGCAGTTTCAATTCATCTATACCGCCTATCGACATGCGGTCGATGTATGCCAGGATCAATACCGTACAACTATAAGACGCCTGCCACATCATCTGCCCTGTCTGTGACTGTATATTTGGATGGCTCCTGATCGTATGTGACCGAACAGCTGACACTGCGGTTGTCCTACCAACTCACAAACCGACCGGTGTGCGCTAATTGCCGGCAAAAAGCTTCATTCCAATACACCATCGAATTCATCACGCCCATACTGCTGAAATATCCGACGTTTACGTTTTCTGCAAAAAAGAGTTGGCAAAGTTGCCATGTATTAAGCTTCTTGTAAATTTCATAAATAAATGATAAAGAAAGATATACTCTTGTAAAAAGAGCCCCTTAACAAATTACAATTCTTGAACTTTGATCAGCTTATTAAGTAAAAGCTGACCATCTTTAATAATAACTAAATACTCACTGTTAAACGTTTTATATTGGTTTGAGCCGTCTCCATAATAAATATTGTACTCTTCATACGTGGAAACAACAAAACTCGATGAAGTGGAAGAGGTGATATCCTCTACACTTACATGCAGCAATTCTTCTGTAATTCCTTTTTCCGTTACGTATTGAATATAATCTCTGGATTCATTATATGCTTCACCTGCAGGATCCATCAATAAAGAAACGAGAGAAAAGTCATTATTGTTCATAGCATCTACACTCGCATATAAATACTCTTCCATAAATGTCCTAACCTGATCATCTGTAGCGTATACAGTTGTTTCACTGTCCGCTGCATTCACTTCAACGTCCTCCGAAGAAATTTCCTCTGTAGACAATAACTGATGCACTCTTAAAGCTCCGTTCTGCGACACTTTTAAATTGTACGTATTTTTAAACGTTTTAAATTTCTGAGAGCCATCTCCATACCAGATGTTATAATCCTCATTAGTGGTTACTTGGTACATTTCATCATTTATTTGACTCACATCAGTAGCTTCAATCCACACATTTTCTTCTGTAATACCTTTCTGATCGAGATAACGAATGTACTCTTTTTGTTCCTGGTATGCTTCACCGTTCGGGTCAAGCATGTGGCTTACCAACGAAAAATCTACTTCATTGATGGCGGACACTGATGTCTTTATATAATTACTCATAAATTCACCAATTTCCTCATTTGAATAAGAGACAGCCGTTTTGGTTTCTTCCATTGCAGGTTCTTCTATTGTGGGTTCTTCTTCTCTTTCTTCCACAGGTGTTATTTCAGAAGCTGGTTCCTGTACCGGTGTTTCTGTTACTGTGCTATCGATTTCGGACGCTGCAGATTCTGTTGCTTCAGGCTGTTGCACAGTCTCCACGTTTTTTTCATCGTCAGAAAACAACCCTACGATGAAAAGCAAAGCGAATAGGAGAACCACACCGTTTACAATTGTTCGAATAAGCGATTTCTTTTCCTTCGGTTTGGGTTCATAATCGGGATTGTTATTGAAACGGTCAGCCGTTTTATATGCATCGTAAATACCCCAAATCCAAACAAGCGGATATGTAATAAAACCGATTAGTACAAACATTAAAGCTGCATTAATCATTTGTCCAGCAATCAAAATAAGCCCTTTTCTAATCTGACCGTTATAAATTTGACCGACACCAGACCAAAAAAAGCTTAGTATAGCAGCGATAATTGGTTTTGATTTCTTCTTAGGCTGCTGAAAAGGCGGAGTTGGCTGTTCCGGTTTAGATTTTTCTTCAGGTTCTTTCTTAGTTTTTTTAGATTCTTTATGTGCTTCATCCGGAGCAGACACAGGTTTTTTTTCCTCTTTTTCAATAAGCCCTGCTGCTTTCTTAGACTGTTTTTTCTCATGCTGTTCGGCATCCACCATTGCTTCTTCCAATGCTGATAATGTTAATGGTTTTTGAGCAGCGATCCGTTTAAAAAAAGACTGATCCAGCAGCGAGTAGGACTGAATAACCGACAGCAGTTGCATTACATCTGATTCCTCAGTCTCATGTACGGAAGAATGCAAAACCGCTGATTCTCCTGAACCATACAATATGGCCTGTCCATCATTAGTCAGCCAGATGTTCTCTGCTGTAATCGCACCATGAATCATCTTTTTTTTGTGAAGATGACGAAGCGCATCCATCACCTGTGAAATGTGCTGTACTGACAGGAGTTCGACTTGGTGAAGCGATGTTCCTTCTCGACTTTCAAGAATCGTATACGGCATCTGATTTAATATAGATGTTGTAATAACACGCGGCAAATATTTAAAGTTCGTCACAGTGAGCTGATATTGATCATAAAACTCAAACCAGCGATCAGTAATGGATTTGTCAGGATGCCGGGGCATCCTGATTTGAACGGTTTGCTTATTTGCATTTTTTGCCTCGTAGATATGAACAGCGCCGTCATCAGCTGTCCATTCGCGAATTATCGTATAACCATCTAACAAAATCATATTCTTTTCCTCCCTTCATTCAAGCTAATTTCACATTTTCAATTTTACGAATGTTACTTTCTTTTTGCACGATTGTGACTGAGACCGTCTGCTGCTGGTTAATACGGAACGTGATTTCAATATCCAGCTCTCCAGCCGGCCGTTTAGTTAAACCTGAAACGTGGATGGTTCCAATCTTTTTATTGTTTTTAATAAATTTTGAAGATCCTTGATACAAATCGATATCCAGTTCTTCACAATTATCAGTATTTGTCGTAAAGATCCGTGTCGCTTCACAGGGCGTCCGGCGGTTTCCCGGAATAAGCATGCTGAATCGCCCATCGCCAAGTCCAATACCAAGCGCATGAGCAGTTGCTGTTTTAATTTCAATTTCTTTTGACCACTCAACCCGCTCATCTAAAAAGGCAGCGTAAATGCTTGCGCCTTCTGCAACGCAAAGGTCTGGATCAATATTGCCGAATGTTTTATTTGAACCGAGTTTCTGTGTTAATATCTCTTCGATTTTTGGAATTCGGCTTGAGCCGCCTACCTTAATAACTCGGTCAATATCACTTTTCGATAAAGATGCTTTATCGATCACTGTATCGATAATCGCATCCATTTTGTTGAAATATCTTACCATACACTGTTCAAATTCTTCTCGTTCAATTTCAATCTCAATATGTTGCCCTGGCAAAATATTGGGCTTGATAATATCGGTTGTCTCCTCAAAAGATAAAATTTCTTTTGCTTCTTTTGCCGCTTCGAGAAGAGCCGTTTTTGCTTTGAGCACATTTTCTGCAGACTCATTTTGAAGGTTCAGACCTGCTTTTTTTTCGATATACTCGGATAATACTTGATCAAAATCCAGTCCTCCGAGACGATCGTCACCGCCTGTTGCCAATACTTCGAATGTTAGTTTTTCTTCACTATTTGTAAAGCGAAAAATGGTTAGATCGAACGTTCCGCCTCCAAGATCAAACACCATGATTATTTCGTCATTTAATGTTTCTTCTTCATGAACTCCGTATGCAAGGGCAGCAGCGACAGGTTCCTGAATGATTCCAAGAACGTTAAGTCCGGCAGCTGTTGCGGCTTCGGATGTATTCGTATTTTGCAGCGCTGTAAAGTAATATGGCACGGTAACCACAACACCCGCCGGGTCAAAGCCAGGTGTTGATTTTTCTGCATACTCATACACGTCCCGCAAAATCATAGATGAAATTTCGACAGGAGTAAATTCTTTATTGCCCAGTTTAATTTTTTGATTGGCATCATCCATCATACGCTTTACGCCTATCACGGCATTTTCTGGATCAATCAAAGCCCTTTTTAAAGCTAAATTACCGACAAGTGGTTTTTCCTGACGTTCGTCGTAATAAACAACAGAGGCCCATGTATATTCACGGCGTGGATTTTGATATACCTTTGGTCCTTTCTCAGTCCACCGTGAAATAGCGGAGTATGTTGTACCTAAATCGATACCGAGCACCGGTTTTTTTTCGTTATCAATTCTCATTGCTCTTGGTCCTCTCCAGATTGTGGTGCATATTGCTGCGGATTTTTCACAACGATAACTTGTGCCGGGCGGATAAGAAAGGATTCCTGCTGGTAAATCTCTTGTCCGTAGACAAGGCCGAAGCGAACAACTTCCTTAATTTGTTCATCTTTTAATTCTGCATCTTCTATTACACCAATCGGTTCCTGTTTTTCTTCATTAAAGGCAGAAGCGATTTTCGGGATGTACAATTCAATTGCATACTCAGTGAAAAAACCTTTGAATTCACCCATCAGATCATCATAAACAGTGAGCCAGCGGAAAATGTCCGTATACTGTTCGTGATTTGATTCTTCAAGTTGTTTGCTCCAATCAGCAGCGAATTTTTTTCCGCTGTATAAGCCATCCATCACTGGTGCTGCCGCCTTCTCAAAAAACGATAAAAAGCGCTTTTCCGCCTGTTCAATGCACTCATTCAGTTCAGTCAGCACCTCCTGATTTGAGTGAATGGCATTTTCAATGATTTTGACATCATTTTGTTCCTTACTTTCTGTTTCTTTCTCTGCCTCTTTTACTTCTCTTATCTCTTTTTGTGCCTCATGATCTGTCACTTCATTAATTAAGACCTCTTCTTCAAGTGCTATCTGGACGTTTTCATTGACCTGCTTTTCTTCTTCCGTTGCTTCATTAAAAGAAACACCTTCTTCAACAGACAGCCTCTCCTGCTTACGATTTTGCAGAATCTGATCTGCCAGTGCTTCACTTGTCGTGAAAGAAAGCGCTGTGTCCTGCACTTCTTTGTCAGGATTCCATTTTTTCAACAGCCGGCTTGCACTTTTCACTGATAATCGAATGCCTTCTTTTCTATTTTCCAGCTTTTCAATTACATCCGCTTCCAGTTCATCTGGAATTGTTAATTCTTCATATCTTTTCTCAAAGAACGCCATGATGAGTTGGATGTCTTTCTCAAGCTGTTGAAACTCATATTTCCATCTATTAAGTTTGGTTCTTTTTTGATGATAAAGCGATTGATCATGATTAAATGTTTTCAGCAATTGCTCTTTTGTCATGCTTCCTGCTCCTAGTCTCTTTGAATTGTTAGTTGACTTGATACCGCTTCTTCTCCTTTTAACACAGCAGTTACAATGACCTCGTTTTGCTGGTTGACATCAAAGTTGACGGCAATACGGTGCTTTCCTTTTGGAGCTGGTGGAATGCCTGTTAAGAAAAATTCGCCGATACAAACACATTGTTCATCGCCAACGTAAGAGACTTTTTCTAGTGTTTGAAAAACGGTAATACGCATTTCCGTCATATTGTCTTCCGGTGTACTATAGACATTTTCGCTTGAGACAATCGGCTGTTCATCTGTGAGTTCCAAGCCTTTTTCAATAATTGTATTAAAGCGTCCTCCTCTGATTTCAATACCGAGGTAATGTGTAACAATATTATTCATCTTAATTTCGCTATCTGGCTTATCTTCTTCGTCGGTTTCATTTGTCTCATGAAGCTTCTCTGTTGGTACGCCGATACTTGCGCCAAAAATAGCCGCACCCTGTGCAACAATCGTATCAGGGTTCATATTAGAATAAGGCTCCTTATTTAAAAGCCCTTTAATTTTTTTGCTGACAAGCGGGATCCTGGATGAACCACCTACTAAAATAATGCGGGAAATATCGCGTGCATCAAGTTCTGCGTTTACCAATGCTTTTTTCATTGTGCTGATTGTTTGTTCGATAATCGGCTCAATCGCTTGTTCAAATTCATCACGTGTCAGTTCAAAATCCACATTGTGGATCGTGCCAAATTCATCTTTAATCAAGTTAGGGATTTCAATAGCCGCAAATTCCATCTCGGACAATTCTTTTTTCGCCTGCTCACATGCTTCCTGCAATTTTTGCTGTGCCTCAAGAAGTTCAGTGACTGACACACCTTGGTCTGCTTCTAAATCAAGTAAATCCATTTTGCTTTTTTCTTTGAAATCATCAGCGACCATCTTCATGATGACCTGGTCGATATCGTAACCACCCAGTTCTGGATCTCCTTCTTTTGCCAAAATGGAAAATGTTGCTGGTTCTTCTTCAGATGTGCTGTCTACTTTTAAGATCGAAACATCAAATGTGCCGCCGCCAAGATCATAAACCATAATCGTTTGGCTGCGTCCTGCTTCCATTCCATAGGCAATTGCAGCGGCTACAGGCTCTTCTAATAAGTATGTAACGGTCAAACCAGCTAGTTCCGCAGCTGCTTTCGTTGCTCTTTTTTTATTGTCATCGAAATTGGCTGGTACGCAAATAACAGCATAAGCCGGCGTACCTTTCAAATCAATTTCTTCTTGATTCATGACGTACTCTTTTATTTTCGATAAGATTTCGCCTGAAATGTCTTCAGGTGTATAAACATTTCCGTAAAATTCTTTTTTCCACTCCGTTCCCATCTCCCTTTTAATAAAAGAAACAGTGTTTTCTGGATCAATCAAAATGCGCCGTTTTGCCACTTCTCCCACCTGAATATCTTCTTCTGTGCGGAAGCTGACAACGGATGGAATGGTTTCTTCTTTACCGAGTTTAATCATCGATGGTTGTCCTTTTCGATAAATCGAAACGGCAGAATTCGATGTTCCAAGATCAATTCCTAGAATATATGGACTGTTTTTTTCAATGATGGCCATGTATGAGTCTCCCCGCCTTATTTATTTGTATCAATCTCAACGGATTGTATTTGTATTTGTCTGCTATCAATCATGTTTCGAAGCATAGGTAAATTAACTAGTTCTGTTTCAAAGTATTCATTGATAATAGGAGCATTTTCTGGCAGTTCACTGCTGGAAAGAACAAGAATGCCGTCTTCATCAAGCTCAAAAATAGCTGCAAGCGCTACTGGAGTTTCTTGAGGGCGAACGGGGAGCACCATCTGTCCAAGCTTATCTCGCTGATCCGGCACCATTGATTCTGTTCGAAACACTTGCAGATTAACAGCTTTTTGATACGGTTGGATCGTAAAGCCAATCGTTGAGCCCATTGCCGGAAGTTTCGTATTTTTACGAATCAAATGTTCTATGTACTTAGTGCCATTTGAAAGCATTTGAACACCAAATGAATGTGCTGTAACATCTTCCACTTCGATTGGAATTGGAGCCGAATCAATATCCGGAGCTGATAAATTGGCCGCCATAATGGCAGCGCCATGTGCGACAATTTCGTCGACGTTGTCGGCAATAAACGGTTTCTTAATTTCATTTGTCACAATTTCCTGTACCGCTTTCATACGCGATGAACCTCCGACCAATATGACTCGGCTAATATCGCGCTTCGTCAAATCAGCTGAGCGCAGGACATCTTGAATTTTTTCGATCGTCCGATTCAAAAGTGGTTCAATCATTTTGTTGAACGTGTCAATTGACAACTCTTCATCAAGATGTGTATTAAAAATATCAGGAATCGAAATATCGGTTATGTCGCTTTCCGATAATTCTTTCTTCGCTTCTTCCGCTGCTTCTTTCAGTCTTTGCAAGGAAATGGATCCTTCCTGGCCATTTCGCATGCCGGATACAGCATTGATTTTATTTAATAAATACTGCACAATTTTGTCATCAAAATCATCGCCGCCAAGCAATGAATCACCATCAACAGCAATGACTTTAAACGAGTTGCTCTCTACTTTTAAGATGGATACGTCAAACGTACCACCGCCCAAATCGTAAACCATAATGGTTTGGTTTCGTTCTTTGTCCAAACCGTAAGCAATTGCCGCTGCTGTCGGTTCTGGAAGAAGACGTAGCACATTTAAGCCAGCCAGCTCTCCTGCTTTTCTTGTTGCTTCCCGCTGCTCGCTTGTAAAGTATGCTGGAATGGTAATAACCGCATCAGTTATCTCTTCACCAAGATATCTTCCAGCTTCTATTTTTATTTTTGATAAAATTTCTCTTGCTGCATCTACAGGTGTTATGGTTTTACCATAAACCGAATAGATCTTTCCTTGGTCACCCATATAACGTTTAGATGATGCAATGCTGTTTAAAGGGTCAATATAAAGACGTGATTTTGCCGAATTTCCGACAAGAACGTTCTGATTGTCTTTATAAGAAATAACAGACGGCAATATCTTCTTCCCATCTACTGGAATACTTTCGATTTTTCCTTTTCGATAGACGGCTGCTGCCGAGTTACTTGTTCCTAAATCAATGCCAATTGCTAGTCCCAATCTATATCACCTCTTGATCCCATTCTTTTTTTCAAAAGTTATGCACAACCACGAATTTTTTCCTATATTGGCTACTATTTGCATGAAAATTATACTATAAAGATTGAAAGATAACTAGATTATTTTTGGTAATTTTTAATGATTATTCCATCGTAAATTATTCATTTATCTGCTCTTCTTGGCTCTCTAACGCTTCGATTGATATAATTTCAAGCATATCTTGGTCATTATTTTTTAACATGTAAATTTTTTCTTTTTTATATGCTGTCTGTTCACCATATGAATCAGTAAATACAACCGTTTCGTCGGTATAAACCGCATACTGTTTCTCGTTTATTTTCTCGACATTCATTATAATGAGCTGCCCACCTTCAAATAAAACCGATTTACCTGCAAGCGATGAAATATAGGAAGATAATTCTTCATATATAGGTTCATCTTGTTTTAAGTAGGCCTCAATATAGTTAAACTGACCACTATTTAAACTAAGAAGATACTCCTCTTTATAAGAAGTAATAAATTCAATTACCCGTTCTTTCTCACCCTCTGTCAGATCCCATTGGTTTTGTATTTCTTCGCTGACAGCAGATGCATCTTCTTTTAAAAAATATGTCACTGCGCCGCCTGTGCCGAGCAATAATCCTGTGGCTAATAGAATCACAGTCCCTTTCTTCTGTATCGCTTTTTTTCTTTTTTGACGTGATGGGTGGCTTCTTTCTTGCCGCGGTTCTTCTTCCGGCTTTGCTGGTTCTGTTTTTTTAGAGTTTGTTTTCTTTTTCAAGTAAACAGGCGCAGGAATTACCTCCCTTTCTTCCTTTTCTATTAATCCAGGTTTTTGCTGTTCTCCACGATGAATAAGTTTATATATGTCATCAATTGTTTTTGGGATTTCCGTTTTGATCAATTGCCGGCCTAATGAACTATGTTGTTTTAAAACCGCTAAAATCTGCTGAATATCATTCTGAACAGCAGCCATTCCATTCACTGACGTTTCACCGGCTCCATATAAAATGATTCTCCCCGTATTTGCAATCCATATATTTTGAGCTTTAATATTGCCATGAGCGATTTTTTTAGTATGTAAATGACGAACAGCTAAAAGTAATTGCTCAACTTGACTGTTCGTCAATTTCATTTGTTTTGTTAATGCTGCTCCTTCTTCATACTCAACAACAGAATACACACGTGAGTCGTCTAGCATAGCTGTCGTGTAAATTTTGGGCAAATGCTTAAAGTTTATCACTTTCAATTGATATTGTTCATATGCTTCATACCATCTATCCCGCTCGATCTGGCTCATTTGACCGGAGAGCCGGATCATACATGACACCCCATCAAATTTTTTTGCTTTATATACAGCAAGTCCCGATGTTTGCAATATCAACTTTTTTATTTCATATTTTTCAATCTTCAAGTTAATCCCCCATTTTAACGAAAGGTATAAAACGTCTGTTTCCTCCACAAATAGTTACAGGTTTTTTAATATATTACCAATATACCTATGAAAATACTACTATATACAAAAAATTGCATAAGATATCGATAACAGTATAGTTTTAAAAGTATTTTAGATTAAAGGTGTACTGTCTATATCCTCATCGGTGGTTAAGCAGTAATGAAGCAACTTTCCATTGGGACAAATTAGCTTTTGGGATTAACAGCTATGCATGAGGGTATCTGTATAGGGAAATATGTTGTTGCTTTATTGTTTGTGGTTGAATCACAGTTTCTATTCCTCAAGCCAGTATTAAATAATAAGAAAGGTAAAAGCCTTTTTACCAAATACGTTAACGGGACTGACCCCATTCAGGTTTTTTTCAGTTTCCGGCCCTCGGTATACTGAATGATAACTAGTCGGCCGGGAGATACGTAAACCAACAGAATTATTTTCAATGAGTCTCAAAGATAGGTACCCGTATCCACTCCAAATTCGGCATCAGTTTCAGATCGAGTTATTCAATACACGGCGGAATTTAAAATTCTTGCAGTGAAGGAGAATCTGGCTAGAAAAGGGCCGGCACAAATCTTTGCAGAGAATAGGTTTGATCTTTCCTTCCCTTATCGGCAGTCAAAAAGCTACTACTTCACTAAACCAGTGGAAAAACACCCTTAAGCTGTGCGGAGAAAAAGGGTTCCTGGTGGAACAACGCGGGAAAGACAGCACGGGACGTCCATCCAACAATGAAATATCTTCAGAGAAAATTTGGAGAAAACAGAGGCCCGCATCAAGTACATAGAAGTGGAATTAGAACTTCTAAAAAAGCTGGAGGAACTGAAAAGGCAGGCGAAGAAACGGCGTTAAGCCCGAATGAAAAATACGCAGTCATCAACGAACTCATCCAGAAGTATCAACAAGCTTGAATATGAACATCGTCTGCCGTACGGTAGAGAAATTAGTGGGAATCTTGGATGGGAATGCTCATCCGGAAGCGAGATGATTCACTCCGACCAAGGCTTTCATTACACCCATCCAGAGTATTAAAAACGAATCAAATCCACTGGCCGTACGCAATCAATGTCCCGCCGTAGAAAACTGCTTGGACAACGCGCGCGTGGAATCCTTCTTCGGGTATTTCAAAGATGAAATCGATTATCGGAAAGCTGAGAATCTGACGGATCTAAAAACCTTGATTGATGAGTATATGTTCCACTACAACTCCACACGAAAGCAGTCGAATTTAAAAAAGATGACTCCGGCGCAATACCGAAGTCATCTGATTGCTGCGTAAGCTGCAGGTCTTTTTTTATTAGACTGTACACTAAATCTTTTTGGCTTGCCCGCTACAGCATGCTGCCCATTTTCTTTTTCCCAGTTATTGAAATCCAGGGTCCCAACAGCATCGCCTGTATTAATTGCGCATTGGAGCCCCAACGGTTCCTTTCGGACGAAGAGCATGCTTGTAAACGGACATGGGCTGATATCCGTTTACACCTAAAATGAGGTCATATTCCTGCTTCTTTTGGGAAAGGTCCTCCTTCTTGTAATCCATGATATAGTCGGCTCCAAGCGATCGTAAAATGTCGACATTCCTTTTTTTTGCTGCATATACCCGTTACCTCCGCCCCGAACGCTTTGGCAATCTGTACAGCGAACGTGCCCACCCCGCTGGAGGCTCCGTGAATCAACACTTTCTATCCCGTTCAGCAAAACCGCCCCAGCCGCAGCCGGATAAGTCGCCAAACACCTCATCGCCTGGCCCAAACTGCTTCACCTCCCTGCCCACTGCCTCTACCCGGCCTGCAATATCTCCTCCAGGTATCGGGTGCTTCGGCTTCAAAAGGCCAAACGCAAAGCGGGCGAGGAATGGTTCTCCTTTCAACAAAACAAGATTTCCATAATTGACCGATGCAGCACGAATGTTTACGAGCACTTCATTGTCCTTCGGAACAGGCTTCTCCACCTCGGTGAATTGCAGAACATCCGGCGTCCCGTATTTGGAACAGACAATCGCTTTTATATGGATTCCTCCTTGTATTCTGCCATTTTTCGACCTTACTTCTGACAAACGGTTAAAAGGCCACCGTATGAAGTATATTCCGGTCATACAGGATTCAAGACTCGAATCTGTAAAAAAGAAATGTGTAAAATCTGTCCCGCCTTTCACCTATCGTTCTGGGCAGCCCCGCTGCATCAACGGATCTGTTTACTCACTGCCCCTGAACTCCTCCTGCAATTGCTTGATTGCGGCCTGCTGCCATTTCCGGACAGCGGCCGGCGTCACACCGCATTTTCTGGCGATGTCCGGATTAGATAAGCCTTTGATCACAGACAGGCGAAACCATTCCCCTGCCCGGCCATCGAGCCCTTCCCTACATAACTGAACAAGCGCCGCGGACTCCGGTGTTGGCTCAGGATCCACGCCTTCAAACAATTCCGATTGGCCGGTCAAGACCGTTTCGTCACTGAATGTGGCATCTTTTGGTAAAGCATTTTTCAGGCGTCCCTGAATGTACGAATACGCATACGGCGCAAAATCGCCTTTTGACGCATCGAATCGTGTATGTGCTTCCCACAGGGCAATCAGCCCCACCTGATGAAAATCCTCTTTGTTTTTGTAAATATGCAGCTTGTTCATGATGCGGTGAATCATCGGGTTGTATTGCTGCGCGAGTTGTTCAAATAACATGGAAACATCCAATCCAAGCTAGCGCCAGCCCTGGGTACTCCTTAAGGGCACGACTATCGTAGCGTGTGGAAGAATGAGTGTAAATACCTACAAAAAGGGCCAATTGTAAAGACAAAAACGACAAATTTCAGCTTAAATTTGCTCGTTCTGACACCCTTTGTTATACTCCTCGCTGACGAAAGGAAAAAGATGGGGTTTCTCTCATTTTATCCATTAAATCCCCTGTTTTGTAAAAGAACTGTAAAGTGAATATTATTTTTTGCAGGGGTCAAAAGAACTGATTTACTTTCTGGATATAATATTCCATTTTTGTAAATTAAAAACCTTATTTTCCCATTTTATAAACCATCTTTAAACTAATTTAGCCGTATCGTGCCCTTGCACAATTCTCCAACAAAAAGAGCCAGCTCGAAGCCGGCTCTGATTTCATTCGTGGTTATTTTTACGATTTAGCTGCCAAATCCCTTTTCCTTTACGGTCTACTAATTGAAACAAATTTTGTTTCTGTCCATTGAAACGATCTGTATCCGAGGAATGGTCATAAATAGTAGTCCGTACTCTTGATCGCCAATCCACATAAATCGTCAAATCTACTCGATTTCGCTGCTCTACTTTGCGGTAAATCTCATCAAGTGTGCCTGTTCCACCAAGTTCTTTTAAGGATCCTATGATTTCAGCGACTAAACTAGTTGTTTCGTTCACATAAGCTCCTACTTTCTATATTAATAATGACAAAATCAAGCAATTTTCTTTATTACCTATCTAAAGATGCTATACTTAACTATACTGTAAATAAGTTCAGCATTTTTAAAAGAGGTGTCAAGATTTTGAATATGAATAATGTTAAAACGCAAAAAACATCTGATCGTTCTGCTTTAGGCGTGTTAAAAGCAGGGACTGGACCTGTAATTACAGACCGTAAACCTATTCACGTAGCTATGTTTAGCGGAGGCGCTTCTTCTGCGTATGTAGCTTATCATATCGTACAAAAATATGGAAAAGAAAATTGTGTTCTGTTTTTTACAGACACACTTTGGGAAGACGTCGATAATTATCGTTTTATGGAAGAAGTTGCTGAATATATTGGGATGGAAATTACAACTCGTATTGATGGACGCACGCCAGAGGAAGTGTTTCATGATGTACGCTTTTTAGGAAATTCTCGTATGGCAAAATGCTCTGAAGAATTAAAAGTACGTCAAACACTTATTTATCTCGAGGAATTGCGGGATGAACATAACTTAGAACCCATTCTTTACTTTGGTATTGGTCCTCATGAGCAGCACCGTGCTATCAATCTACAAAACTTTTATGAGCATAATCCAATCGAGCCGATTGAAACACGTTTTCCAATGATTGAGACGTTTAAAGGGGATCTCGATACAAAAGAAATTATTCGTGATGAATGGAAAATCGATTTGCCACGTATGTACGGCCTTGGTTTTTCACATGCAAACTGCGCGGGTCGCTGTGTTCGAGGCGGTCTTGGTCATTACGCCTTGTTATATAAAGTATGGCCGGAACAATATGCTGAACAAGAAGCTATGGAAGAACGATTCCGAGAAAAGTTTGATAAAAACGTGTCTATCTTAAAACGTAACAGCCAATCTTTTACGTTAAAAGAATATCGTGAATTGATGGATCGCGATGGTATTGAAAAATATTTAAGTGAAAGAGACGACACAATTCCATGTGTTTGCTCTTATTCCTAAAAGAAACGCTCATCCAATTGCCGGATGAGCGTTTTTTTATTGATCAAGTTCAGTCAATATCTTATACATAATATATTTCACTTCTTCATTCGACATCGTACGTCCGCCCGCTTGTACAATTCGGCTCACGTTGCTGTAAACCGTTTTCCCTTTAACTGAAAGCTCTACTTCTTGCAATTTCATTACTGTTTGATCATTCGTCATAATCTTAATAACATCTGAACCTTCTTGCGAAGCCGCTAACTGTTTAACAGATGATAGAAAAGAATCATACGTAATATCTGACCAATCTTTTAAATGAGCGCCTACTGTTTTTTCAATTAAGTAAGAAAGCCAATCTTCCTCATTCTTAATTTTTTTAGTTATATTTGAAAGAACAGGTTGCTGTTGAATAAGCCGTTGGTTTTCATTGATCCAGTCTGACCAGCTTATGACACCTAATATATTACTAACATCATTTTCAAGATTTTTTCTCTGTTGCACTAAATGTTGCTCGAGTTCACTTTTCAACTGAAGAAGCCATGCTTTTGCATTTTTACCGACAAGCAACTTCTCAATTCGGTAAGCAGCTTCAAGAGGGTCAGTTTCACTATGGCGAATAGCCGCTTTAAAAAGAAGAACATCTTGACTTTGATCTTCAGTAATTTGCGTATAGCGAGGCAGCTTTCTGAGCCATTCCGTTAAAGCCCCAAATATAATGACTGGCTGAACCGCCTGTTGCAGATCAAAAAATACATCATTTATAATTTTCAAAGCATTTGTCGTACTTTCGGACAGTTTGTACATTTCGTACTCATAGAAATCAACTTGTTGCTCTAAGATTTCATAAAGCAACTCTGCATTCATTTCACTTACGTAAAAATCATTTGCATAGAAGGCCATCTGATCCCACATATCTTTTAACAGTGCAACAGTTAAAATCGGAACTAAGGGCTCTCTCATACCATACGGGACGTCTAGAAGAATTTGATATAAGTCTGTTATTCTTCCTCGTGAATGAGACTGGACATGCTTTATTAAATCCTCCCTCATTCTTTTCAGTTCAGGATTTTCCAATTCGTCTAGGTTATTTATATCGTATCTTTGATTTTTTAAGAGTGTTGCATAAATCAAATAATCAGGTCCGTACCCTGAAATATTCATTTCACCGTTAAAATCCGGCTTTAACAGCATACTTAATATACTTATTGCGGCCTTTTTCTGCATAGTTGTTATAGTTCGCTTATTGAATCCCTCGTTTCTCACTTCTAATGTATGTTCAAAACGTTGATTCATCCAATCACTTAAAAAAGCTTCTAACTCTTCTTTTGATGCAAACGGCATTCGTTCTTCGCCTTGGAAAATCCATCTCAACGTATCTGGATCAAACTGTTGAATTGGTTTTAAAATTTGTTCAATATCGTATTTTACATTTTCAATTCGAATCTCGATTTCTGATTTTAAATTTTCATCTTCTTTTAATTTTTCACGATCAGATAAAATCATATTTAATAAAAGATATTGATCTATTTTCTCTTGAAGTAGTTCGACATTTAGGGACGGGATACAAAAAAGAATGTTTTCTTTTTTATCTTCCTTTACTAACTTAATTAAATCTTGATACTCTTCACTATTACGATAAAGGATGTAAACAATTAGTCCATCACCAGTTGACTGAATGCTTGATACTTGATCATGCCAACTAAACTTCGCTTCAATAAAGCGAGTCATGCTTTTTTTACTGTTATAGGCATGCGGCAAATAGTACTTGTTTAAGAACAGTTGATCAATTGCCATGATTCGTTTTTCGTCATTTAAAATAACAGACTGGCTGAACTCTTGATACAATTCTTCAAACTCTACAATCGAGCCGCTGTACAATTCATAAGAATCTGCAAATCGATTAAAACGAATCAATCTGGCATTCGTAAGTTCATTAATCGCATAATCTACTTTTTCTGCTGACATCCCAAGCGCAAATTGCAAAAAT
Source organism: Domibacillus sp. 8LH (assembly GCF_038806185.1). NCBI lineage: Bacteria > Bacillati > Bacillota > Bacilli > Caryophanales > Bacillaceae > Domibacillus > Domibacillus sp. 8LH. The sequence goes on from NZ_JAVJNG010000001.1 coordinate 159,133, forward strand.
GGTTTTGTTATAGAGAAAGGGCGATTTGCAATATTCATTAAAGTAATCATTTTAACGATCCGTTTAGACTCCTCTATTAGTCGGTAGCTCATGGCTAAGCGATAAAACTTGAGGTCTTCAATTAAATAAAACGTCGATTCATCTGGATAAAAATAATCAAATAAACGATCTGCATAATACCAAGATGCAACTTCTGATTTTTGCTCTGCTTCTGCTAAAAAAGTGTAGAGCGTGCGATCATTTTGACCAAGAATATTTGATAGAACCGGCAGCATTCGTATTGTTAACGGATGAATTGGCTGGCAACCTTCTAAAATAGCACCATCAATTTCAGATGGCTTCATATCAGGGAACAAGTTAAATTTAATAATTTCATTCCGTAAATAATCGATATCTTTTAATAGAAAGAGACTCCCGCCTTCTCCTTCACGTGTTGCCTCTAGCACTTTAAAAGCAGAACGGTAAAACAGAGAAGGATCACTTTCTAGACGATGGTCCGCAAAGCGTTTTTCAACCCGTTCTAGTTCAGATCTAGAAAGATTATTATTAGAAGCAGCGTATTGCCGAAGGCCCGTATGTGTAATAAATAAAAGACCTAGATTTGACGACCGGTTGCTCATTTCTGCCAGGTCCTGCAAGCTTTGCATCGTTTGATAAATAGCCGACTGATGAACTGTCTGCAAAAAGCGCCCAAATTCATCGTATACAATGAACAAACCAATTTTTTTGCCTTTAAGCTGCTCAAGAATATGATTCATTTGTTCTGTAAAAGAAATGGTTGAAGCACTCGAGAAAACAGCACCAGATGTTAAATGAGGATACATTTTTTTAAATTCAAGAATGTGTTCTTCGTCACCTGATTCAATATAAGAAAGCATTTCGGGAAGCTCTGTATGAATTCTTCGAGCATAATCTTCAAGTTTTTTATATGTGTTTGGGTATTCACGTTTCCATAAAGCCACCGTTTTTAAAATCTGTTCACTGTCTCCCTTTAAGGACACAAAAATATCCTGCTTCCTCAATTCATTGACAATGGAGTCTAAAAGTATTTGATCAAAGTCACCATATTTACCTGTAATCGCAACTGGTACCCATTTAACTTCCTTTTGCACCAATGCAGCATCAATCAACTCAAAAGACTCAGGATTAACCGTTTTTACGTTTTGTAGAAAATTTTTAACGTCCTTGCTATTTTTCCGTGCAGAGACTAAAGAAGCTGCAAGAGCACCTACCATTGACTTTCCAGCTCCATACGGTCCAATCATTAAATGAGCTTGTTGTTTTTGTTCAATGATTCCTTGTAGAATCTCTGTTAATATATCGATTTGATTCATGTTCGGCACAAACTGATCAAAAAGTTCTGGGCGGCCTATATCGTAAACGATGTTAATACTTGGCTGAAATTTCTTCATTTCACCGCCTCCTTTTTATAATACTGCTCAATAAAATCAAAAGGATCTATAACATCTTTCAATCGAACAATATCGAGTCGGTTTGTTCTAGTAAAGACAATCGGATAGCTCTTTTGCATTTCTTCAATGGCTTCAACAATTGTACTACGGTTTAAATTAAAAATTTTCCCCCACAGCTCAGGCTCATTTACTAAATCACTAATGCTCAACTCGTTCGTATGATGCTTTTGTGCGTAAATTAAGAGTGCTACATATAAAAGATCATAATGCGTGGCGTCAACCAGCGGCATTTTTGTGTAACTAGTTCGAATTGTCTGCATGAGCAGTCCTAATTCTTCAAAAGGACTCCTTATCACATCCTCAGGAGTAGCATTTTCAAAATTTTTATTTAGATATGTTAAAAATAAACAATCAATATCTCTTTTTAAAGAATTGGTTGAAACAGCTTTTTCCTGTGTTTCACCTACCCATTTTTCTAACGCCAGCATGACCGTCTGTCGATCAAAGACATCTTCCTTGAACACATTAAAAAACCAATACCAAGTCGTTGCAATAGATTCGTCCGTTGTTAAGAAGTAATGAAGCAATCCTACAGTAAATGTTTTTTGCAAATAGGGATCATAGGTATGAACCAATGAGCCAAAATGAGTTAAATGTTGTTCTGTAGTTGTTGACTTTACATCTTTCATTACTTTTGTGGCATTCATCCAGTAACGGACAGACTTGGCCATATTTTTACCGATACCGAGTCGCTCAAAGTGATCCTCTTGATAAAAAAAGCGAGAATCCTTTTGAATTTCATCCATTCCTTTATTCAGCCATTGCGGACGTAAATAAAAACTTTGATGTTGTGCAAATCCCATTTGTTGACCACCTAACTCATGATAAAACGAATTAGCCTAAACGGCTAATTCGTCTGTTTAACCATTATTTTTTAAAATAATTTAGCAATGCTACAAATGCTTCATGCTGGAGAAATGGGCTTTTGCCTCGTACCGGCTCAGCACTTGTTTTTAACAAATAGTCACCTTTTCCAGCTAAATTTTCAGCACCACTTGTATCAAGTACAACATTCGAAGCTACGCTATCTGTTACTTTTAAAGCTAATCTAGCTAATAGGTTGTTTTTGATTGTCGTATTAATCACTTCAGCTTTCGGAGACTGCGTGCATACAATCATATGGATTCCAGCAGCTCTCCCTTTTTGCCCAATTCTCGCAATTGTATTTTCGATTCTCTTAGCGAGTTCCTTGTCTTGAAGCATAAAATCAGCAAACTCATCAAAGACAATAACCAACCTTGGTAACTTTTCATCTGCTTCATTTACATTATCATTAAATTCTTTTAGATTGCGAATATATTTCTGACTAAATAATGTATAACGTTGCTCCATCTCTTCCACAATAGTGTCAAGATAGTCTGCAGCTTCTTCAATATTAGTACTGACTTCATTCGTATATACATTATCCTTAAATGGCATAAATTCAACCTGTTTCGGATCAATGAAAACAAATCGCAATTCTCCAGGACTGTATAGACACATTAAGGAAAGAACAATTGAATTTAAACTGACACTTTTACCGCTTCCGGTTGAACCCGCTACAAGCATGTGGGGCTCAGTTCCATTAAAATCAACTGTCATTACATTATTAAGTGGGTCAAGCCCAATTGGAACAATGAACCCTTCATTTAATTTCTCTTCACTAATTTGATTTCTTACAAGTGTCATAAAATAATCGAAATAAATAACCTCTGGATCAGGACGATTGATATCAATATTAATACCGTTCTTGTTACTAAAAATAGTTGGAGGTGAATCTACTTTTAACCAAAGTGGCATGTCCTTTGCTTTTTTCTCAACAGACGAAAAACTTTGATTAGATGGAATGTTCCCTACGACTCGAATAACATTGGCACCCACAAGCGTTCTTTCAACTGTGAAATTAATATTGTTTAAATTAAATTTTGTTCGTAAAATTTGTCCGTATTGCCGACCTAACTCTTTATCTTTCTCTAATTTACTTTCATCGTTCTGCGCCGCTCTGACATTTTGCAGAGCTCTCACTTCAGGGAATTCAATTTGTGATTGCTCATCTTCATCTTCATGAGTGCCCTCCGCTGACTCACTATCTGATTCTTCCTGCTCTTCAAGATCATTTTGTTCACTTTCTTCCGGCTCCGACTGTTCTACATCCACCGAATCACTTTCAGGTGATGATAAATCCTCCTCACCCTCTAGGTCCAAGCTAGTATTTTGCTTGATAAATTCATTAAAGGATGTTCCTTCCTCTGTATAGTCTTCTACTATCTTTTCATCTTGCTCTTCTTCTGTCTGCAAGGAAGAAAGAATAAAGGAACGAGTAAATGTTTTCACAGTAACATCTTCAATCTCTGACGCATCTAGAAATTGACCTGGACCAATCTGCTTTTTCCCTTCAAAGTGTACATCTTGTGAATGAATATAAGCATTTATTTCTTTTTCAAAATAAAATTTGATTGATGTTTCTTCATTAGCTTGAAGGTTTTCAAGAATAGATAATTCTTTTACATTAAAAGCTCTAGCTTCAATTAAAAATTTAACTAGAGATTGTAAACGAACTTCTTTGTCTAAAGCATTTTCATCAAAGTCAAAATATGAACGTAATACTTTTTCACCGCTCATCAATTGCTTATGTGCATCTTGTACTTCTGATTCATAAGAATTATAGTGAATTAATTTTAATTCAACTAGTTTCATATGAATATTAAATTCCTTATGCTCATTGTCATATTCAATAGTCAACTTCAGTAGATCTGGACGTTTTTGATTTTTTCTAAACCATTCAAGCTCATCACACATGCTCCAGAGAACAACACTACTTTCATTGCGTTCAGCCTCTTCCGCCGTGACTGTTAAATAAATAGAAAGTAGTTCATGGATGAACTTTCCTGGTCCTAAAGACCGTAAAACTGATCCGCCTGAAAGTTGCTTTACTTGATGAATAATATCTCTTGTTACATTTTCATCAAGTGACCTCGTTGATAATAAATCTTTTAAACGGTTTGACAGCCGGTCTTGATAATAATAATTTTCTGTTTTATCTAAGAATCGTTTAACAGACTCTGATGAAGAAACAAGAACCTTTACTTCATCTTTACCTTTTCTATCTACATGATACCGTATAATGTTCGCTTTATTCGTTACCTGGCTTACTAGCATTGGGTCCATATATTTATCGTACGTGACAACCCAATTAAACTTTTCATGTACTAAGTTGTACAAAGCATTTTTTTCAGTATGTGTAATTTGAATATGTCCTCTTAGTACTTGAGTGGTGTTACTCTCTTCTAAGGATATACCGCTTTGAAGTACATATTGCAAATCATAAAAACGTTGGAATAAAACTGGCTGGGTATTAGAAATATAATTGATAAGACGTGTTCCTTCATTTTCAGATCGATAACCTGTTTCATGCACGGTTTTCCAAGCACTGTCTTCCATTGAACATTCCTTCAATTTTTTTGGATGAAATGTTTTTGGAACATTTAAGTGGTGCTTCTGACCGAAATAATCTACAAAAACCGCCATATCAAAGTCGATCATTGATTTTCCCAATTTGCTTTCTAAATTTTCCTCAGAATGATGCGGCAGTACATTTATTTCTAATTTCGGCAATCCTCCAAGTAACGGTAAAGGTGTTGTAAATTCTTCTCTTGCTTCAAGCCATTTATTCAATTCATCATACAAAACAGCAGCCTGCCTTGGACTATGAATCGTTACATTCAGTTTATGAATATCATTCTTTCTCAACAATGACTCAATTGCTTTTTTGACATAATCCAAATTAGTTACATATAGAAACAAGATATCCAAGCTATCTGCAGCATAAGGATAAATCTTTACATAATCCGATGCAATCTTAGTCATTTCATTCGCGAAAGCACTAGCTTGACTTGAGTCGCTTTGTTTATTTTCCTCAGTTACATAAATCCCCTGTCCAAATGATTCTTCTTGCTCGAAGAAAAAAATATTTTGTTCTCCTGTAGAAATATAAGCAGGCGCTAAATGACTTAATTTCATCAGTTCAAACGCTTTATAATTTTGAATATCTTCAATCGTTCTAACAAAATTGATCGATGAAGACGTATCTGTAAGCTTTTCAATTAGCTTGCCAAATTGAACAAGCTGATATCCATATGCAATAAATCGCATTGGGTTGAAAATTGACATCACTTGTTTCGTCACGTTCTTTGCTGACGCTAATGTGTTGCTTTCAACAAAATCAATAACTCCAATCTTGTTAATAAACCCATGAATCTTTCTAACTGCCTGCACATCTTTATACGTATTTTTCAAATAGCCTTCTACAAGTGATGTTGTAGTTTTTAATAAATCAATTGTCCAGCCAGACTCAATTGATTGCCTTAACAGACCGACGTATTGCTCCCGAAAATTTGTAAAAGATTCAATATCTGATAACAGTTTACGATCCCCTAGTTCAGTAGCCGCTCTTATCGACTCAATTTCATTTTCAAAAAAGGTTGTTTCTTTTTTATTACCTTCTGCTGTTACGTATCCAAGCTTTTTATTAAGGTATAATTCATCGTAAAAATCAAAAAAACTATTATTTTCAATTTTTATCGATGAAGTATCCACTTTGAAATCAGTAGAATCAAGTGTTTCTTCATTTCTTTGCAATGTAATTTTAAAGGAAATAAATTCCGGCAAGGTGTTATTCCCTGAGTCCGCTTCATTTTCATCAATCTTTTCAATAATAATGTTTTTTGACAGCAGTGAAAGAGATTGTAAATGATAATTTATAAAATCTAGGTAATTCGCTGGAATTATCTCTTTACTTGTTTTGGAAATTATCAAGGAAATATTTCCATAAAATTCATCATCTTCAATATCCTCTATCATAACAATCACTTCTGAAAGTAGACCTTCGATAATAGAATTATACTCTGATGGATTTTCTAATTTATTTTCAATATTCATGATAGTTCTTATAAGATTTCTTGAATCGATAAAATCAGAAAATTCGTCTCTAAATGACCGAATAGTTTCAAGGTCTTTTTTTCCTTGAATCGCTTCCATCCCCATATCAAACTCAAGCTCTTTCTGACGCATTTCTGTTTGAAGGCGCTCTGCTTGATCTTGAGATTCTGCTTTGTCTATTTTCTCAGCATAGCTGCTAAGTACGTTATCTCTAACATTTAAAAGCTTTTCCTTAAGAGTACTTGGTGCTTTAAAGTGAAAAACTTTCTCGGCTATCGAGAATGGAACTATCAGAAAATCTTTGTTTTCACGGTAAACAAATTCCGATGCTTTCTCTAAAAGTTCTGATTCTCTGCCTGTGTATATTTCCCAAACATCGCTGGAATAATTATTTTGTACTTCATTCTGAATAAAAAGATCTACACTCGCTAGCATTTTTTCAGGATCAAGGTATTGAACATTGCTTTTCCTTAAATGACTAAGCAAATAGTTCTTTTGAAGACTTTTTTTCAAAGACTCCTTGTTATCAATTTGAATCATTTCATCCTTAAATAATTGCAATTTATCTAATGAAAGGCCAATTTTTTGAGAAAACAGTAAATCATTTTCTTTTTCTATAACTGCAACTAAGAAATTAAGAATGAGTGACAATTGCGAATCGGTAATTTTTTGATAGGAAGTTAAAAAAGCATAAAGTTCATTAACCTCCGGAACTGAAAGAAATTTTTCACGGATTAACATATTCGATAAGGCTTTAAAACCCGAATCGGACAATAGCTGAATTTCATCTATTGATAAAATGTCTTTCAAGCTTTGTGCTTCTGGTGTCTTTTTGTTCATTAATAAGATGAGCGCTTGGCTTGGCTTTGTAAAGTTGCGCAGCCATACACTTGTTTCATGACTTTCACATGCAAACTTCTCAAAACCTTCAATTAGCGAAACAGTTTTTACTACGGGCTCGTAAATTTGTGCCAATTCATCCTTCTTCTCATTTAATACTGTTAATATAGCCGGACTGTATTCATAACTAATATTATCTATTTTCAACAAAACTCTTTCTGCATATTTTTCCTTATTCATTTCTAAATATTCTTTTATATATTGTGTTAGCCAATAGCCCAGAAGGAGCTGTTTTGTAATGGTTTGAGTTGATGACATTTAATAATCTCCTCCTACTTTGTACGGGTTAGTAATTAATGCGGTAGCATCTGAATATTCTTGAAGCAGGCCATTTTGCTTTAATTTTTGACGCAATTTGTTTTCATTATGCTGAAAATAACGTAAATTAACACCTTCACGTTCGTAAATCCCTGAAGACTTGGCTTCTTCTGTTCCTATGACAATATTAGAATGATCAAATAATTCCTGCATAAACTCATGAAAATCCATCTGTTTACGGTCACCTAACGTAGCATACACTAAGCTGCACAAGAAATTATCTGATAATACATACCGTCCTCGAACACCGACACCTAATGCAATAAATCCACCATCACGTGCTAGCGTTCTTGTAATAGGCAATTGCTTTGTCTTCAGTTCGTCACGTGAAAACTCTTTAATTTTCAATTTCAACATTTTGATTGCCTGTTGTTCATCTGGGGTTTCGATGACTTTAATCAGAGCCTTTTTCTTTACATCACGTACAGAGGTATATTTAATATCCTCAAAAAACTTCTCATACCTTTTTTCGTCTTTATCAGCTGTACTGTTTCTTGCATCCTCTTTCCATCTCTTAAGCATTTCAATTGCTTTATCTTCTGGAAGTAACTGTTCTATATCTAGATCTGTAAAAGAATCAAACCTCTTTTGAATTGATGTTTCATGCCTGCTAAATGCATCTTGTGCAAGACGCTTAATATGTGGATCATGCCCGTCTAAACAATCAATAAAATAATAATTTTTTTGTGAATTCGTTTTTTCTGCTTGATAAATCATATAGCGATGTAACTGAAAACAGATCAAAGAAGTAAGAAGGCCGAATAGTTCATATAAATCAATTTTTAATTTTAATAATGAATCCAATTCTTTTGCAAAATCACTATAAAGTTTTAAATGATGATCAGGCAAATACGGATACTCTCTTTTCTCATAATTATTAAATATATCTGATAACGATGGGTCTTTTATCAAAACCGCCGGATTTCTCGGTTTTTTATTTTCAATATTAGCGCCGTATTCCTCATCAATCTTCTCACGAATTTTATCTACTACACCGGTAATACTTTCATTTTGCTGCATAATTTCCCTAAGTCTTTGCTCAATAGATCTTCTTAGCTCTAGATCTTCTTGTGTTCCAAACGTGATCATTAAATAATATAATTCGCCACCACGAGCAAAAAAGTTCCGTTCAAAAGAAGCTTTGTCTTTCGTCTTATCCTGGCGTAATTCAAAAAACAAAAGTGATTCATGGAGCGGGAATAGCATAGTTGCATACCATGAGCGGTCAAGCATTTTACCTGTTGGAGTTGTCATTTGAATAGCTAAATTTTTAAAAAACATCTGTAAATCGTCTAATTGAGAGTGGTCAATACCAAGATGATTTTGTATCTCCTTTTTATACTCATCTTCAAATGTAACATGGCTGATTGTACCATCCTTCTTTGGTGCGCCTTCTTTTGCTCCCTCGAATACAAATTTTCTGAATTCTTCCATTCTTTTTCTTTCATAATAAGATTGGCCAAATTGATATTTTGTACCTGCCATAATATTTAAAAATTCAAGCGTATATTCGGGACCTCTCTGTCCGGCTCTAAAACGATGACCCCATATTTTTTCTGAAATCTGGCTGGAAAATTGTACAGTGTCCTTTTCTGTGTCCATGTTTTTCACCTCTAATTTAATATTCCTCATCGTCTTCATCTTCGTCTTCATCTTCAGGATCACTAGCTGGTTTGATCTCAATTTGCCTTAACACGAATGCTCCATGTGCAGAATCAAATTTTAAAATTTTAAGAATAGATTTATCTTCTTGCTCAATAGAAATTAACTTATTTCTAAAGTTATTTAATAAAATCTCGATATCTTCTCTTAAAACGTTAAACATTCCACCATTCGCCAAACGAAGTAAGTATTCGAAAGTTAGGAGGTTTATATTTAAATGAACATCTTTTACACGCATGGTGAAGTGGCTTGGACGTCTATCATATTCATCTAGAGTTTCTTGAACATCAAAATGTATATCTGAAAAATTGATTTCACTATGCACAAATAAGTTTTCAGATGTTACATACAATGCATTGGCCGAAGAATACACTAGCTTTTTAGAAAAATAAGTATTTAATCCAGCAATTAAATCTCTTTTTATATCTAATGAAAGATTGCCAGGCTTTCTTAATATATCTAAAAACGTTTTACGGTAACGGTATGGAATAAGTTTTTCGATAGATTTACTATTTTTGGATTCAAAGAAGTATTTTCTACGTAATCGAGGAAGCCATTTTTCTGAAAGCTTTTTTCCTTCATCTTCATCTGATCGAAAGTTTAAACGATACCGTTTCAATTCTTCATAAAAATATCCGTATTCCGTGTCAACACTAGACCCAAACAAATCTTGGTGCATTTCTTTTAGGTCTTCCCTAGATAGATCCCCGTTCAAAATGAAATCGTCAATTAATGAATCGGATAAATAACCAGGATCAAAAGCTCTTATTTCTTGGATTCCCGAAATCTCTTCGAACATTTCTTTTGAAGTATTGTGGCCGAAAAGATTTTCATAATAAACCTTTTTTGACTGTTTTTGTAGTTCCGCAGGATCAGCTGCATGAATATCTCTGCAATGAAGCCCACCTGTATGCGTATAAGCGAGATGGATAAGCAGCTCTCTCATAGTCATATGTCCATGTTTTCCATCCAATGAACGGTATACACCTAATAAACGATTAGTGGTCTTATTATTTAATAAGGATCTATGATTATGATTTATAATGCATTGATTTTGTTTTGCACAACTTGAACAAATTTCCCAATGCTCTTCTTTATTCCATTCTTCTACAATTTTTTTAGCATAAATAGATGAAGACGCATGCAGTAAATTAAATACTTCTAGTTTATTATTCTTTTCTTTATGAATTGGCGAGAATTGAGGAACAATAATATCTTTTAAACCGTAAAGCTCTTCGTGCTTAGTTAAAAAATAAGTTAGTTTTCCTTCATTTGCTGCGATTAAATAATACGTATTTGTTTCATCACGTAACGATTTGTATAAATTGGACAGCTCCCTTAAAATAACATCGTCTTTTAACTCTGACAGGTCTTTTATGATACGGATTTTATAATTTTGAAAATTAAATTCTTCAATCCCTGTTTGCGGCCATCCTTGAAAAGGATTGGAAGATAAGGCATCATACACATTTCTACAAATTCTTGTTTTTCCGTCACCAGCATTCCCTGTAATAATAATTGAACGTGGACTTTCTTTTAAAATATTAATAATTTGTTTGTTAATATTTGTATCGATATTGTATTGGATAGTGGTTGTATGCTCATCAAAAATTTTAGAATAATCTGCTGTTGTTAAATCGTATTGTTGCATAAAATTCACAAATGGATTGACTTGATTTTTCATAATATTTCTCACTTCCTCATAAATATAATTGCTTTTAAGCATAATTTTTACAAATCGTCTAAATAAATTACTTTATTTTAACATTAATATCCATAATCATTGGTATTCATCATACTATTTTACCAAACGTTTATGAAAATTTGTTGTTTCTTAACTAAAACAATCTCATAATGCAATGGGTGAGTAGGAATTTTTTCCTTAAACTGAATCTAGTACTTAATTACCAGCAAGGCTTGGGTACAATAAAGATAAGCATTATGGATAAAAATGGTCTATACACCATAACCCAAATCCAGCTTTAGTAAACTTGAAAGTCTGGCAACATTAATCACAAATTATAAAAAAGGCCGCACGTAGTCTTTCTGCTATGCAGCTCGTTTTTCCATAGAAGGATAATGTATGGAAACATTTATTTTTCTTCCCTTCCGGTAGTAGTTTGAATGTTTTGGCCTCTGCCACAGTAAGCAAAGAAGCTCTCTTAACCGAATTCAAGACTTTTTCCGTCCACTTGGGCTCAATACTTTCCTTCCTAACAAATGAACAGAACAATTTTAAAAAAACTGGTAAAACGAAAATGGGTCTTTGTGCTATACTATGGTTCGGTAAAGGAGTTGAACGGCTTGATTGAAACAGCCACAATGCGTGCAAAAGTACGCCAATTTTTATTTATTTTAATCCCGATTCTTGTGACGCAGATTGCCATGTTTGCGATGACATTTTTCGATACGATTATGTCCGGGCATTACAGTGCCGATGATTTAGCCGGTGTAGCGGTCGGCTCTTCTCTTTGGATGCCCGTTTACACAGGGCTCAGCGGTATTTTATTGTCGATTACGCCGATTGTCGGCCATTTAACGGGAAGCGGACGCCGCGGTGAGGTGTCTTTTTCTGTGATGCAGGCGATTTATGTGGCGCTTGTGATTTCCGCCATTACCTATCTGCTTGGGTGGGTCCTGCTTGAGCCTGTGCTCGGCATCATGAATTTAACAGATAACGTGCGCCGCATCGCCTATGAGTACGTGATCGGACTGTCATTCGGCATTTTGCCGCTTTTTTTAACGGCTGTTGTCCGCGGGTTTATCGATGCGCTCGGCATGACCCGCACGTCGATGGTCATTATGGTGATGACGCTGCCCGTCAATATCGCTTTTAACTATCTGCTCATTTATGGGAAGTTCGGTTTTCCGGAACTCGGCGGTGTCGGCTCCGGTTATGCGTCTGCGATCAGCTACTGGCTTATTTTCCTGCTCGCTGTCTGGATTGTATGGCGGAAGGAGCCGTTTTCGGCTTACCGGCTGTTTGGGCGCCTGCCGCGTGCATCCTTTGCAAAATGGAAAGAGATTTTGCTCTTAGGCCTGCCGATTGGGCTGTCGATCTTTTTTGAAACAAGTATTTTTTCCGCGGTAACGCTTTTGATGAGTGAGTACAGCACAAACGTCATTGCGGCCCATCAGGCTGCCATCAATTTCGCTTCACTTACCTATATGATCCCGCTCAGCGTATCGATGGCGCTGACCATTGTGGTTGGTTTTGAAGCCGGAGCCGGACGGTTTCAAGACGCCCGGCAGTACAGCCGAATCGGCATTGCGATGGCGGTTGGTATTGCGGTAGTCGGCACGGTTGTGATTTTCGGGTTCCGTGATGCGATCGCTCATTTGTATTCGACGGATGCGGAAGTTCTCCAGCTGACTGCCTCGTTTTTAATCTACGCGGCGATTTTCCAGCTTTCGGATGCGGTACAAGCACCGGTGCAGGGCGCACTCCGCGGATACAAAGATGTCAATGTCACGTTTATGATGACCATGATCAGCTATTGGGTCATCGGGCTGCCGCTCGGCTGGGCGCTCGCCCGCTGGACCGACTGGGGTCCGTACGGCTACTGGATCGGCTTAATTACCGGATTAACATGCGGGGCCATCACGCTGTCCGTACGCCTGCGTATGGTACAACACAAAAAAACATCACGCCTAGCAGCGTGATGTTCAGGCTGTTGACAAACGCCCGCTTTCGGCGTCACTTGCCGTCTGCGAATGCTCATGACCTGATAAAGGTCACTCCGCTTCCCAGCCGGCGGCGTTCCTGGAAAGACAGACGTTTTCAACCAGCCTGCTTTTTTTACTTTGTCTACACTCTCAACATCACGCCTGGTGGCGTGATGTTTTTTCTTTATATGACTAGTATGTGAAAACTTTTTTCAATTTCCATTTCGAAAATGCTTGCAAAGCACATCCTGGCCGCCTGTTACCGGAATAATGGCACCGGTAATAAAAGCGGAGGCCTCGGAAGCAAGAAATGCGGCTACCCGGGCAATGTCCCCGCCGGTTCCCGGCCGGCCGACCGGCACAAGCGGAGCCGGTTTTCCCTCAGCAGCGGTTATATCTTCTTCTTTCCACTTGCCTGTGACGTCTCCCGGACAAATCATATTCGCTGTGATGCCGGATGATGCTTCTTCCAGGGCAATCGTTTTGATCAGCGAGGCAAGCCCCGTTTTGGCAGCTGCAAAAGCGGAACGGTCGACCCAGGCCGGCGCCGTTTCCACACGGTCGAAGCCAAATGCAATCAGCCGGCCAAAGCCCCGCTCCTTCATTCCCGGTAGGAAAAGCTTTGACAAGTAAAACACGGAGGTTAAATTACCGCTGATCAGCCCGTGCCACTCATCCCAGGAATAGTCGGCCATTGGTTTTCGTTCTTGTATGTAGGGTCCCGCGTTGTGTATTAAAATATCAATCTCTCCAGAGAAGGAAGCAATTTTCTCACAATCTTCTTTTCGTGACACATCCCCTTGTACCGCTGACGCCTGTACGCCAAACCGGTTTGACAGTTCTGTTGCAAACACTTCTGCACTTGCTGCATCTGAGCGGTAGTTAATGACGACCGAACATCCTTCGGCTGCCAAGTATTCCGCCGTTTTCCGCCCTATTCCTTTTGAGCCGCCTGTGATCAATGCGCGTTTTGCCATGAAGCGTCCCCCCCATCCTCTTCTTCCATCCTAAATGATTGGATACGGGGCTGGCAAATTTAAAAAGCCGATGCAAAAGCACCGGCTTAAAGAGAGCCATCCATGCAAATAAACCCTTTTACATGAATGTTGTACTTTTTCAACAGCCGGACGGAAAAGTTCCGTTCAACCGCTGAAGCAGCAGCGATATATACTTCCTGCCCGCCAAATTTGCCCGCATTCCGTGGAATGTAACCGCATGGAATAAGCTCTGCTCCTTCAAGCGGCATTCGATTTGCTTCCTGCCAGTCACGCACATCAATTACCGGATGCCCAGCCGCTTCTTCGAGAGATATGCGCTTTACGTTAACCGGCCAATAACGTTTATAGCCAATGAGCAGCGCTGCTGCGATTACCAGCACTGCGGCGGCCATGATCACCACCGTCATTTTTGCTTCCCTCCATCCGTTTCCTGCTTTATTTTATACGCGAAGGGGTATAAAATCAATGCTTTTGTTTGATTTTTTCAAAATGATCCAAATAAACAGAAATTAATGTTACTTTTTCTGTATCCGTTAAGGACGACGCGCAAACACGGCGTACCGCTTCCACCAGCTTTTGTTCCGGCTTTTTGCGCAGGCGCGGATGATTCAATTTATCTTCAAGCTCGTTTTGGATCGCTTCTTCTATATCGGTAAACGTGCGTCCTTTCCACAGTGCTTGATACAATGCATGCCAGTCTGCCAAAAAGAACCCTCCTTTATTTCCGAACTTTATTTTATGCTTCTTTTTCCGGTTTGGCTAGGGACAAACGTCTATTCTCCCATAAAATGTGCTCATAAAAAAACCTCTCCGCGCCGGGAGAGGTTTTTTTATTTGATTTTCGCCTCGACGGACTCGATCGCCCGGTTTAGCTGTGTATCGTTTTGGTCCAGCTTTAAGCGAAGGCTCTCCATCAGTTTCGTCGTAGAGGCGCCGGTTAGGATACCCGTTTCCTCAATCTTTGCCGCTTTTTGGAATTCTTTTACGGCGCTTTCCGTTGATTCATCGAAGTAGCCGTCCGCTTTGCCCGGATCGTAACCAAGGGCAGACAGCATTTTTTCAGCTGTTTTTACTTCATCTGACATCGATTCAAGCTGCAGCTTGGATTCCGGATTAATATACGTCAAGTTTGCATAATCAGGAAGCGCTACAACGGCATCCGGCTTAATGCCTTTTTTGTGAATCCATGTTCCGTTCGGCGTCAGCCATTTTGCTGTAGTCAGCTTTAAATTAGAATTATCGCTGAAGTCCTCAGCCGATTGAACGGTGCCTTTTCCGAAGGATTTTTCACCAATAAGCGGAATGCCGGCCGATTCATTTAGAGCTGCCGCCATAATTTCTGCCGCACTCGCACTGCCGCTGTCAATCAACACAGCGGTCGGCAGCTCAATTTTCTCGCCGCCTTCAGCTTTATACGCCTGGGTTTTGCCGGCGGATTCGATTTGTAAAATGTTTTTGCCTTCCGGTACAAAAAGGCTGGACATTTCGATGGCCTGATCAAGCAGGCCGCCCGGATTTTGACGAAGATCCAGCACAATGCCTTTCATGCCTTCTTTTTTCATATCAGCGAGGGCTGTTTCAAGCTCCTCCGCTGTATGCTCGGAAAAGCTTGTGATTTGAATGTGGGCGACACCGTTTTTTTGCATTTCGGCATATACCGTTTCAATCGGAATATCGTCGCGGACGATCGTCATTTTCTGTGCTTTTTCCGTTCCGGCTTTTCGCACTTCTAATGTCACTTTCGTTCCTTTTTTGCCGCGGATCAGAAGAACGGCTTCGGAAGCGCTCATGCCTTGAATGCTTTTTCCATCTACAGAAAGGATCATATCATTCGGCTTTAAGCCCGCTTTTTCGGCAGGAGATCCTTTAATTGGCGATACGACGACAATGTAACCGTCCTGCTCTTGTACTTCAGCTCCAATTCCCTGGAACGAGCTGGATACTTCTTCATGGAACTGGGAAGCTTCTTTTTCATCCATATAATCTGAGTATGGATCTTCAAGTGAATCAATCATCCCGTTGATCGCACCGTTGACGAGCTTGTCCTGATCCACATCTTCATAGTACGTGCTTTGAATTTTGTCGTATGCTTCATATAATTTGCTGAACTCTGAACGGTCCGGCGCTCCAACTTCAACTGCTTTCTCGTCACCGAAAGCAAGCGTAAGTGTTGTTACCGCCGCCGTAATAAACACGAGCGCAAAAATCATTATAATAAACGGAAATCGTTTTATTTTGACATAATGGCCCTGTTCCGGCTTTTCTTCTTCCATTTTGTTCCCCGCTTTCATCATCTATGTACACTGATCTTCTCATTTTAGCAGTTTTCGTCTATTTTTGAAAACAAAAACCTGCTAAAAAGCCGGCAGATTACTCTGCCGGTTCCAGTCAGCCTGCTTTCTAATACTGTCTACACTCAGAAATTACCAGATTACTCTGCTGGTTTCATCTGCTCGAAATACTCCTCGAGTGTCCAGCCATTTTTGTGAATCACAGCCGCTGCTTCCTTGCCGACATAGCGAAAATGCCACGGTTCATATATATACTGGGTAATATCTTCCTTGCCTTTCGGGTAACGAAGAATAAAACCGTATTCATGGGCATGATCTTTGAGCCAGCGGCCTTCCTCAGTCGCTTCAAACTCTTCATTGA
Organism: Domibacillus sp. 8LH; assembly: GCF_038806185.1. Taxonomy (NCBI): domain Bacteria; kingdom Bacillati; phylum Bacillota; class Bacilli; order Caryophanales; family Bacillaceae; genus Domibacillus; species Domibacillus sp. 8LH. The sequence continues at coordinate 175,718 of NZ_JAVJNG010000001.1, forward strand.
GCTCATATTGATTGCTTTCAGAGGAAATATCCATGGCAAGACCTGACTGATGCTCGCTCATGCCTGGCGGAGCGATCGATTTTAGGGCTTGCTCTTTGCTGCTTGCTGCCGCCCCGGCCGCTAAAATTTCTTCCTGGCGGCTGTAGGAGCGATAGCCTGACACGGCAAACAAGTAAATCTTGTCTTCTTCCGCTCCTTTAAACATCGTTTCAAGCGCTGTGGCTGCTTCTTTTCTCATATAGCTTTTCTCAATGTCCTGGTTGCCGAAGGAAAACTGCACATTCGGGCGAACCAAATCCGGCGGGCTGTAATCAGAAGGCAGCGCAAACTCTTTGTTCACAAGCACCATCACATTTTCCGGATTTTGAATTTCCTGCACACCGTCCACCTCTTTCAATTGATTGAAATACGATGCGTCAATGACAGGTCCCGTTTCTTCCTTTACGGCTTCTTTTGCAGGTGCTGTTTGTTCACTTTCTTTTACAGGTTCTTCTTTTGCTGATGTACATCCGCCCAGCATCAAAGCCGCTGCCAGGGTTAAAGCTGTTTTTTTCATTTGGATAGAACCGCCGCTTCAAGCGCCACTTCAATCATTTCATTGAACGTTGTCTGACGTTCCTCGGCTGTTGTTTCTTCACCTGTAATAATATGATCGCTTACCGTCAGCACTGACAGGGCACGGCGGCCGAATTTTGCTGCCAGCGTATAAAGAGCGGTTGTTTCCATTTCAATGGCTAAAATGCCGTACTGAGCCCATTTTTTATGGTCGGCGTTGTCGTTGTAAAACTGATCCGCTGTGAACACGCCGCCCACTTTCAACTGAAGCCCTTTTTCCGTACCGGCATCAAAAGCCGCTTTCAGCAGGGACCAATCGGCTGCCGGCGCATAATCGATTCCCGGGAACGTCACCCGGTTCATGCTGGAATCTGTTGAAGATGTCATCGCTAAAATCACATCACGTACCTTTACATCCTGCTGAATCGCTCCGCAAGTACCGACCCGAATCAAGTTCTTGACGTCATAGCTTTGAATGAGCTCATTCACATAAATCGAAATCGACGGCACACCCATGCCGGTACCTTGAACAGATACCTTCTTTCCTTTATATGTACCGGTAAAGCCCAGCATGCCACGAACTTCGTTATAGCAGACCGGATTTTCCAAAAACGTCTCCGCAATATATTTTGCCCGCAGCGGGTCGCCCGGAAGCAGGACTGTTTCGGCGATATCGCCCTGTTTTGCACCAATGTGTACACTCATTTATAATTCCTCCATCAAATAAAATAAGCCAATCAACTCGAGACTTTCCCCATTGGCTCTTCTATCGTACATATGTTAAAACGCACGAATCTGCCCGGACGAATGTCCGGGTTCTATCCCATTCTATCCCACCTTTGCAGGCAGTACAAGAATGACACCATAAAAGAACCGCCGGCATGCATCATGCCAGCGGTCGAAGTGAGTTTGTTCATTGTTATGCAAAGCGGCGGATCGTTTCATCAAGCATTTTCCGCAATCCTGAAAGCTGCTGGCGGGAAATGCGCAGGCGGATATTTGTTTCATCGGTGCCCATTGCTTCAGACAAAAAGCCGCCCAGGCCGCGTGCCCGTCTATCCACCTGCAGCAGCACCTCCACTTCCTCTTTCGACTGCTGCAGGAATGAGACCTCCAGTTCGTCAAGCTTGCCGGCATACTCGCCTGTTACCGGCACAAATTCAAACTCCTGCACAAATGGATATTTTGTCAGGCGGGCGTGCTCACATTCCACTTCGCGAAGACGGAAGCCAAGCGCGCGGACGCCATCGAGCACTTCTTCTGCCATGACAGTAGGATGAACATCAATATAATCTTTATCGGCCGGGTCCACTGCCTGCTTAATGTCAAGGCCTGTTGCGACCCAAACCCGCGTTTTCCCCTGTGTAATCGGCGTTTCATATGGAAGTGCCAATTGAAGCGGAAACTCCCGTACTTCACCAGGATTAATGGTAAAGGGTTCATTCAATTTTTCCTTTACTACCGCTGCTTCCTCCACCACTTTGCGGTCATCTGTTTCCCGCACATACGTCGTCATGACCGAGACGTAGATAGAATCCACCTGCTGGGCTACGTTTCCGCCTTTTACTTCTACAATGCCGCGCATCACATCACCGGCTGTGTATTTGGCTTTTTCCAGCTTCGTATCCACCTTTGCGTTTCCAATTCCAATACTCGCCAATGCTTTGTTAAACAATGCCATCCAGCTTCACTCCATTTCTTTGTCGTTGTCTTATTTACGACCCATTATTTAAAAAGTTTCACCGGTTTAATTCATCCTGCTCATATTTTTCCCACGCTTCATCAAATACGCTCATCGTCGGCAAATAATCCACATCCATTTCTAAATAACGGCTCAATACATCATAAGAATCCGCCATCTTCGGAAAAGAATGGTCCGCAAATGCTTCATTCGCAAACAAGGCCAGATTATCGCGCGGCGGCTCCTCCCGGTACCTCATTAAATAATGATAAAATGATTTGTGCATCATAATTCCTCCAAAAAAAAGACCTTAGAAAAGGTCTTTGTATTCTCCATATCCTTCTGCTTCTAAATCCTCTTTGCGGATAAAGCGGAGCGCAGCCGAGTTAATGCAGTAGCGCAGACCGCCGGCTTCCATCGGGCCATCCGGAAATACGTGGCCAAGGTGCGAATCAGCTGTTTTACTGCGCACTTCTGTTCGAATCATGCCGTGTGACAAATCGCGTTTTTCCAGTACCTCTACCGCTTCGATCGGCTTCGTAAAGCTTGGCCAGCCGCAGCCCGCATCATATTTATCTTTAGAAGAAAACAGCGGCTTGCCTGAAACGATGTCTACATAAATGCCTTCTGCCGTTTCATTCCAGTATTCATTATGAAAAGGCGGCTCCGTTCCGTTTTGCTGCGTGACGTTATATTGCATCGGTGTTAATCGTTCTTTTAAGTTTTCTTTATTCACTGCATGTCCCTCCAATGTGATTGAATAAAAGCAGCCCGGCCTGAACCAGTCTGGTACGCATTATAGTGAGCGGGATTTTTCTTGTAGTAGTCCTGGTGGTACGCTTCGGCCGGGTAAAACGGCTCTGCCGGCAGGATTTCTACCACAATCGGCTTTTTGAACCGTCCGCTTGCATCAAGCCGCTGCTTCGATTCTTCCGCGAGCTGTTTTTGCTCTTCAGTCGTGTAAAAAATGGCCGGCATATAAGAGCGTCCCCGGTCATAAAATTGACCGCCGGCATCGGTCGGATCGATCTGCATCCAAAATACATCGAGCAGTTTTTCATATGAAAAAACATCCGGATCAAAAGTGATTTCAACCGCTTCAATATGACCGCTTGCTCCGCTGCATACTTCTTCATACGTTGGATTTTCCGTGTGTCCTCCTGTATAGCCGCTTACAACCGACTCAATGCCCGGCTGTTCATGAAACGGCTTTACCATGCACCAAAAACATCCTCCTGCAAAAATTGCTTTTTCCATCCTGCTGCCTCCTATTCTGCGGCTCCTTCCGGCAGAAGCACCGCAAATTGAATATCGTCTTTCGCTAAATTAAATGATTCGGCTTTTACCCGCATTCCGTTATCAAGCCGCATTTCGGCAAGTGATACATAAATCCGCTCTTCATCAGGCACAACGTGCACCCAGTCGGGAAACGCATAGGCGCTGTCAGCTGTTTTCAGTACGTATGAGGCCGGAATATCGAGCAGGCCGACGCGCAATCCTTTTTGATGAAGAACAATATTGCCGTTTTCCATCGCTTCCGGCTCAAATGTCATATAGTAGTCAATGTCTGTCCCAAGCACCGGGAAAGAGCCATACAGCTCTACATCATTGCCAATATACACATCGTAATCAATCGGCGCATCGCCGGCTTCCTGTGCTAAATAATAGTTTACGAGCTGATTCAGCTCCGCTTTTGTGGAGGTTACGTGAAAAGCCGTTTTCCCTTCTGCTTCCAGCATGGCTGGTTTTTCTGCACCAGAAGGAAGAAAAATAAAAATCAAAATCATTCCCATGAAGGCAATAATACCGCCTAATAGTATAAAAAAGGCCACTTTCCATTTCGTCAATTTGATCCCTCATTTGGCATAACAATTTTTTGGCTGGTCAGTTCTTCAAGCGGATCTCCATTGATCGTATCAAAAATGCGGCCTGCCATTCGTTCATACCCCATATCATTAGGATGAAACTGATCTTCAAAAAACAGCCCGTCACTGCCTTCGCCAAAAACCGTTTCGACATTTACAAATACAGTTCGATCAAATGATGCGGCCACCTCCTCCGCCTGCTTGTTCCATGCCTGGACAATCGCTTCGTCGTCATCCGTATCAACAAAAACACGGCCAAACGGATTATAAATGCCGATCAGCACAATGCCTGCTTCCTCGTTAATGGCTCTTATGTCCTGCAGTACAGTGCGGATGCGCTCTCCATAGCCTTCTTCTTCTTTTTCGAATGTATCCATTGTTAAATCCGACCAGTTTTCTTTTACTACCTTTACGACATCATTGCCGCCAATCGTAACCATAACGATATCGGCCTGTTGAATGTCTGCCCCAATTTCTTTGGTTTTCAGCCGCTTAATCAGCTGGTCTGTACGGTTGCCCCGCTTTCCGTAATTTACAAATGATGCGTCATTTATTTCATCAAGCGATTCCAGCTGATCTTCCAGGTATGGAACATAGCCGCCGGAGTTTGTACTATCTCCGACTCCTTCTGTCAGGGAATCCCCAATTGACACAATCTTTATATTTTGCGGGACGCGTGTTTCTACTGTTTCCTGTGCGTTGTCCCCACACCCGGCCAGCAGCACTGTTAATATGATGCCCGCTGCTCCCCACTTCAACGCCGTCACCTCTTCTTTTCAAAATCGTATCATGTTCCAAGCACGGTTGAAAGTGATTGGGTTTCAATGTATGATTATATCAGTTTTTCCGGTATTCTTCTAATTTGAAAGGAGCCCCAAAATACGTTGAAAAAGAAATTATCAATCATCATTTTAACGATGTCTATTCCTTTTGCAGCCGCATGTGGACATGATGACGCCGCCCAGTCACATACCTCTCATACACATACAGCCGCAAATGGCGACCTGCAGGAAGTGACAGCTTCAGCAGATACACTGCCGGCTTTTTTAGATGACAAAGAGGAAAACGTACGGGCTGTTTATGCAGCCGCTGCCAAACATGCGGCTGTGCTCGATCAAATACCCTGCTACTGTGGGTGCGGAGAGTCTGCCGGCCATAAAAGCAGCTTGAATTGTTTTATTGCAGAACAAAACAATAATGAAATCACCTGGGATGACCATGGTACTCGCTGCGGGGTCTGCCTGGACATTGCCGCCACAGCTGCAGCCATGACAGAAGAGAGCAAATCACCGCAAGAAATCCGTACTTATATTGATCATACGTACAGCGAAGGCTATGCAGAACCAACTCCTACTCCGCTGCCAGGCGCTTAAATAAAGCGCCTGTTTTTCTTTTTCTCGTTTAAACGTCCAAAACGTGGTATAATTTGGTTACGTCAAACGTGAGGGCTGATAATTATGAGTATCAATGTTTTCCTTGATGACTACCGCATTTGTCCTCCTGACCACACACTTGTCGAAACAATCGACGAATGTTTTGATTTATTAAAAAGTCATGCCATCAGCCATTTGTCGCTGGATCATGATTTAGTCAGTAAAAGCAGGAATGGCTTCGTTCTCGTTCAGCTTATGGTCGAGCACCAGCTGTTCGCAGAGCGGATTACCATTCATTCAGCCAATTCAACAGGCGGAAAAGCCATGTACCGCTACCTAAAGGACGCCCAGTCCAATCACCAAATGCCGCGGGCTATTCAAGTGACACTTCGTCCTTTGCCGCTTCATCCGCCTATAGATGCATATAAAAAAAACAGGAACGGCTTATGATAAGCTCGTTCCTGTTTTTTTATCCTTCTTTTTTAGCCTGATACATAATGCCGACGGCGCCCGGTCCGGCATGAGCAGAAATAATGGGCGCTGTGATGCCAATCTCAACATGCCGAAAACCGGTGATCCGTTCCACTTCTTCTTTCAGCTTTTCTGAAAAAGCGGCACTGTTCCGGCCGGCATGCATAATGGAAAAATGAACAAGTTTTTTCCCTTCCAGTTCTTTACCCAGCTGCTCTGCAAAAAAACGCAGTGCTTTTGTATGTGATCTTACTTTCGTAACAGGAGACAATGCCCCGATATCCAGGTCTGCAATCGGCTTAATATTTAAAAGAGAGCCGATAAAGCCTTTTGCACGGCCAATCCGGCCGCCTTTAACCAAATTTTCAAGCGTATCGACCATAATGTACAGCTTCGTTTCGGCCCTTATTTCATCAAGGCGTTCGATAATTTCTTCAACGCTGCGGCCGGACGACGCCATCTCAGCCGCTTCTAACACTTGATAAGAAAGCGCCTTTGAAATATAGCGTGAATCGACGACGGTTACATCGGATGAAGACATTTCAGCAGCCTGGCGTGCCGCTTGATACGTTCCGCTCATCTCTCCGGTCATATGAATGGAAATGATCTGGCTGCCGTCTGCACCGAGATCATTATACACATCCAAAAACCGGCCGACCGGCGGCTGTGACGTTTTCGGAAGTTCCCCGGCCGCGGCCATTTTATCCAAAAACGCTTCCGCTGAAATATCAACCGTATCCAAATACGTTTTCCCGTCAATCAGGACGGTCAGCGGCACCATCGTAATGCCGAGCTTTTGGAGTTCATCGCTCGTCATATCCAGTGCCGAGTCCGTTACAATTTTAATGCTGCCCAATTTATATCCCTTCTTTCCTGCCATTCAACGTGGTGATACCTTCATTTTACTTCTCTTTATCCATTCTTCCCATCTTCTTAACGCTTTTCACAAAAAAAGAAGAAGACGCATCGTCTTCTTCCCATTTTACGACAGAAGCGAGCGGTCGCTTAAGCCTCCGCCGCCTTTTATTTTTTGGAATTCTGCCAGCAGCTTTTCCACGGTCAGCCTTCTTTTTTCTGCTTCATTGGCCGTAAAAATGATTTGCCCTTTGTCCATCATGATCAGCCGGTTGCCAAGATCCAGTGCCTGCTGCATATTATGGGTGACCATTAGTGTAGTCAGGCCGAGCTTGTCTACGATTTCTTTCGTTAAATTCGTAATCAGCTCCGCCCGTGACGGATCAAGGGCTGCCGTATGCTCGTCCAAAAGCAAAATTTTCGGATCAGTGAATGTCGCCATCAAAAGAGATAGCGCCTGCCGCTCTCCGCCTGAAAGAAGGCCGACTTTTGCCTGCAGCCGGTTTTCCAAGCCCAGATGCAGCATTTCAAGCTTTTCCCGGTAAAAATCACGCCGTTTTTTCGTTACACCGAATGCGAGCGTCCGTGTTTTCGTCCGGTTGTAGGCAAGAGCCAGGTTTTCTTCGATTGTCATGGTCGGGGCTGTACCCGCCATTGGATCCTGGAACACGCGGCCAATTTTGGATGCCCGCTTGTGCTCGGCAAGCGACGTCATGTTTGTCCCGTCAATCGTGACCGTTCCCATATCCGGAGTAAGCTTGCCGGAAATCACGTTCATCAACGTCGATTTCCCCGCCCCATTTGAGCCGATCACGGTTACAAAATCACCCGGCTTCATCGACAGGTTTACCCGGTTCAAGGCAATTTTTTCATCGGGCGTTCCTTCGTAAAACACTTTAAAAATTTGGTTCATTTCAAGCATGGCTGCTGCCTCCTAACTGCTGAAGCCGTTTTTTCTTTCGTGCAGCCGCTTTTTGCCGGTCGAGCATTTTTGGCAGAACAAGCGCGATAATGACAATAACGGCCGTAATCAGCTTCATATCACCTGTGTCTAAAAATTCAATCCGGAGCGCAAGCGTCACAATCATCCGGTATAAAATCGCCCCGACCACAACAGCCAAAGTCGCCCGGGCAATAGAAGAATGCCCGATAACCGCTTCACCGATAATGACGGAAGCAAGGCCAATGACAATCATCCCAATCCCCATGCCAACGTCGTTAAATCCGTTATACTGGGCAACGAGAGCACCTGAGAACGCCACGAGTGCGTTGGAAAGACCCAGACCGAGCACTTTCATCCAGCCTGTGTTGGCCGAAAAGCTTCGCACCATTCCTTCGTTGTCTCCGACAGCGCGCAGACTCAATCCGACTTCTGTTTTCAAGAATAGATCTGTGACAAATTTAATGATCAACGTTAACAGGAGCATAAACAAAAGAACGCTCCACTCAGAGGCAAACCAGGCAGTTATTTTTGTCATTACCGTTTCTTCCGCTAACAGTGGCACATTCGGCTTGCCCATAATCCGCAGATTAATAGAGTACAAGGCAATCATCATCAAAATGCCGGATAAAAGCGGGTTAATGCCGCCTTTTGTGTGCAAAATTCCGGTTGCACATCCAGCCAGAAAACCGGCAAACAGCGCGGCAATCGTTGCTATAAATGGATCGCTTCCATTTACAATCATAATCGAGGCAACGGCTCCGCCTGTTACAAAGCTTCCGTCTACCGTTAAGTCTGGAAAATCAAGCACCCGGAATGACAGGTAAACACCGAGTGCCATAATTGCATAAATAACGCCCGATTCCGCGGCGCCAAACATGGCTGTCATCATAAAAAATCCCCCCATATACAAGAAAAAGCGCCCGGTGAAGGCGCGCCTTTTCCACTCATTTTACAATCTCTGCATCTTGTTTCCACTCATCTTTAATCTCGATATTCATTTCTGCTGCTGCTTTTTCATTGATTACAAGTTTTAAATCCTGCGGCGGCAAAACAGGAAGATCGCCTGCTTTCGCTTCACCTTTTAAAATTTGTGCAGCCATTTTGCCGGCTTCTTTTCCGATCTCTTCATAATCGAACCCGTAAGCTGCAAAGCCGCCCCGTACAACCGAATCTTTTTCTCCGACAAACAGCGGAATATCTTTATCGTTCGCTACTTGAATAACGGATTCAAGAGCAGAAACAACCGTGTTGTCTGTGAAGATATAAAACATATCCACTTTGCCGACTAAGCTTTCTGCTGCCTGCTTTACTTCAGAAGAAGTCGAAACCGTTACCGGTACCATCTTTAAGCCATTTTCTTTTAAAATGGATTCTACCTGCTCTGCCTGCGCAACAGAGTTTTGCTCGCCCGCGTTGTAAATCACACCAACATTTTTGCCTTCTACCGCTTCGGTCATAAATTTCACCGTATTAGAAATGGCATCTGGATGAAGGTCAACTGTGCCTGTGATATTGCCGCCTGGTGCTTCCGCGTCTTTAACAAGACCTGCTGCTACTGGATCGGTCACTGATGTAAAGACGATCGGAATATCTTTTGTTGCATTCAGTGCCGCTGTTGCGCTCGGCGTTGAGTTAGCGAAAATCAAGTCGACTCCATCCGCTACAAAGTTTTGCGCAATCGTCTGGTTGTTGTTTTGATCGCCTTGCGCGATTTGTTCGTCAAACTCAGCTTTTACACCTTCTTCTTCCAAGCCTTCCTGAAACCCTTTGTATGCATTATCGAGTGATGGGTGTTCCACAATTTGTGTGACACCAATCTTATATGTATCTCCTTCTGATGATCCGCCGGATTCGGTTTTGGCTTCTTCCTCGCCGCTGCATGCTGCCAGCATCATGACCGCCGCACCTGTTGTCATCATCCATTTCCATTTACTCATCCCTAAACTGCCCCCTCTTTTTTGCGTAACCGCTTTTATGTAGTAAATTAATGTTTATTATCTTCGAATAATAACAGAAAAGCAAGAATTTTTTTAATATACTGTACAACAAATGACCTATAAACAGAAAAAACGACAAGGCTTCTTACCTTGTCGTTCGATCGTATACACAAAAAAAGTAGTCGTACGGATTTTCTTCATTTTTTTCTCCTTTTGTACAGGAGGTTTCTTTAAAATCATCCCATGGAATAAAGTCGATAACCGTATCTCCTTCAAATTCCGCCTCGATTTTCGTGACATATAGACGGTCTGCTTCCGGCAAAAACTGCTTGAAAACATTCGCACCGCCAATCACAAAAATATCCTCATTTTTCGCTCTTTGGAGCACCTCTTCTTTTGAGTGAACAACCGTCACACCGTCCTGATGAAAGTCACGGTCTGTCGTTAAAATAATGTTTTCCCGCTTTGGCAGCGGCTTGCTTCCAAAGGACGCAAATGTTTTTCTCCCCATAACAATCGGGTATCCAAGCGTTGTTCTTTTAAAAAAGCGCAAATCCTCCGGCAGGCGCCACGGCAGGTCGTTATCACGGCCAATCACGCCGCCTTTCGCCTCTGCCCAAATAAATGAAATCATGGCTCTCTTCCTTTCTTTCGTTCCTCGTTCACATCGTACCATATTTCCATCCATCACATGAAAAAAGCATCCGCCCGGATGCTTTTTTCCTTTTATTATCCGACAATGGTTGCTGTGTTTCCGTCCGGCTGCATGTTCAGCCCTTTATTGCATTCAATATCTATATCACCGTTTGCAACCGTAATTTTCACCACTGTTCCATCATCATATTCAATCGTTGAAACGGTCCGGTCTGTTCCAAATTCGTCTACCTCTTTTTTTAGGACTTTGCGTCCTTCTCCTAAAATTTGCAGTTTTTGGTTCATGAAAATGCCTCCCTATGGAAAGTTTGGTCAGGTTTCTTTTCCTTACCCGGACGCTATTCGCTTTAAACAAAGAAGGGCACAAACAAAAAAACCAGCCAAAGGCTGGTTTTCACACTGCAACAGGAGCTTTGATGGCTGGATGGGGATCATAGCCCGTCAGCTTAAGGTCATCAAGCTCAATATCAAACAATGATTTTCCTTTTGTTACTTCGAGTGTCGGCAGTGCTTTCGGCTCGCGTGAGAGCTGCGTCTCTACCTGCTCGATATGATTTGTGTAAATGTGCGCATCTCCAATTGTATGGACAAATTCGCCTGCCTCTAAGCCGCATTCGTTCGCAATTAAATACGTCAGCAGCGAATAACCGGCAATGTTAAATGGAATTCCTAAAAAAACATCTCCTGACAAAATCTTCAGCTAAGGTCGCTACCCTTAACCCGTTCTCCCCGAAGAACTGCTGCATATCACTATGCAGATGAGACTATATCACGGTCTATTTAAGACCCTCTGCGTTTCGAATCCCTATCGCTTGGATTCTACTCCCCTGCGGGATAGTCGTTTGGCATTTATTTATCCCTTACAAAAAACATTTTTTCCTTAGAAGGAAGGAATAAAATTTAGCACAGGATTGTCTTGATTTTCTCAAGAGGTTCCCTGTTTAGCAGAGTTTTTCATTACAGATTTCTCTGTAAAGGCGCCCAATAGTTAACGCTGGTAAAGCTGGCAGGAAAGTTTTCCATCTGCTACGTAAAACTGAAACATCGTATGACATGGAGGCAGCGCCATCGACGGCACATCTTCTGGATTCCAGGCAGATACGATTAAGCGTCTGGAATCCGGCGTTTTTTTGATCATCTCGATCACATCGCCGATTTGGTCAATGGTTTCGCCCTGTGAGGTTTTCCATGCGCGCCATTGGCGTCCATATACGTCACCGAGTTCGCCAAACTTTTCCGCAAAGTCCGCGTCTTCGAGCACACGCTGCTTAAAAAGCGCCATCTGCTCATCATACTGCACCGCAAATGCTTCATCAGCCAAAGCACGCCGGCCGAAGTCAGTCATATCCGGTCCTTCGTATTCCGCGCTTTCCACCCAGCGTTTAAATGCCCATTCATTCCAAATATTATTGTTGTGCTGAAGCAGATAACGGATATTAGTGTCTCCTTTTAAAAACCAAAGCATTTCCGAGGCTACCAGTTTAAAAGACACCCGCTTTGTCGTTAAAAGAGGAAATCCTTCCGCTAAGTTAAACCGCATCTGCCGGCCAAATACAGAAATGGTTCCCGTACCGGTCCGGTCTTCTTTTCTGTTACCGTTCGCTAAAATATCCCGGCTTAAGTCAAGATATTGTTGTTCACTGCTGCTCACCTGTTTCCTCCTACTGATCCATGCGGACCGTTCATTTCTCTGTACCCTCCGCATCATACCAAGAGAACTTTTTTGATTCAAGCCCTGATCCGGCCTTTTGATGGAACATAAAAAGAATTGTGCCCTTATACCGTAATCCACTTTCTTTACGATTGCCTGCACAGATCGAGCGCGTTCTAGAAATCGATCTGCTCTCTATCACAATAGAGATAGCCAACACGTGACAGCTCAGTGATCGGAATCAAATAAGCCAAAAAGCGACCTTCCCTGTGATGGAGGATCGCTTTTTCTTTTGCCTATGCCTATATAAAATATGTCCGTAACAGTCCATTCATATTTAACAGCTGTGTGTGCAGAAAAAAATGCGTTTGTGAACATCTTTCAAATAAACTCTAACTGATTCTGTTAAAATGACGCGTCCTTACTTTACTGACAGTACAGTTTTTCATCTTCTCTATTGGATTTTCCCTTTCAAATCACTTTTTGAGAACTATACCTTATGAAGACCACATTCTGTTTTCTCACGGGAAGCCCATCGACCTGCACGTGAATTTTGCCCTGCCTCAACCGCAATGGTGCAATATTCGCAGCCAATACTTGGGTAGCCTTTGTCGTGAAGAGTATTATACGGAAGTTGAAATGCCTTGACATAGTTCCAGACATCTTCTTCTGTCCAATGAATTAACGGGCAAATTTTAATCGATTCAAATTTGTTGTCAAAGTTGATAAATTCAACATGGCGCCGTGTTTCAGATTGTTCCCTTCTTAAGCCGGATATCCAAGCTTTTGGGCCCGTCAATACTTTCTTTAAAGGCTCCACTTTGCGAATACTGCAGCAAAGATCGGGCTGGCTTTTCCAGAGCTCTTCCCCGTACTGTGCAGCTTGCTCTTCTGGCGTTAATTCTGGTTTTTGCATTTCAATACGAAGTGTCGGATACTTTTTCTTTACTTTTTCAATTAGTTCGTATGTTTCTTGAAAGTGAAAGTCTGTATCAAGAAACACAATCTTCGCGTTTGGATTTACTTTTGAGATAAGGTCGATTAAGACGATGCCCTCTATTCCAAAGCTGCACGCATACACAATATCTTCTCCATATTCTTCAAAAGCCCACTTTAATACATCGCGGCTGCCCTTTAAGGAATTGTCTGTTGGAAAATCGATCTGCACGCCATCCCAGTTTTCATATGTTAAAGCTGCCATTTTTCCTGATCCTCCAATCTTGAGTTTACATTCAGCTTGAATATAATTGCTTTACATTCATCGCGGCAAACTGTAACGATTTTCGTTACATTTAAAGCAGATGAAAACATGAGGTAAAACCATTATTCCGGCTTCACCTGTGTAATCCTCTTTTCTAAGGAACCATGAAGAATGACCATCAGAAGTGATTCTTCATTCAGTGCTCCGAACGATTTATTTCCATTGCGCCACTCGGTCGATTGGCAGGCGGACAGATTTGTGTCCTGTATCTGCAGCTTTCCCGATAGAGATCAGCATAACTGGCACGTAACGTTCCTTGTCTAAACCAAATGCTTCGGCAATTTTGTCTTTCTCATAACCGCCAATCGGATTTGTATCATAACCATATGCGCGGGCAGCAAGCATGATCTGCATGGAGACAAGGCCGCCGTCCACTAGTACGACATCTTCCATCTCTGCACGGGAAATGGTTTCAAAGTAGCCAGCAAAAGACTTGTGAATGCCTTCTTTCACTTCAAGCGGCATATGCCCTTCTTCTACTGCTTTTCCATAAATTTCTTCAAACTTCTCAAAGTTGTTGATATCGCCGAACACTGCAATCACCGCAGCAGAAGTTTCCACCTGGTTTTGATTAAAGCGTGCCAGGGGAGCAAGCTTTGCTTTTGCTTCGGGACTCTCGATCACAAGAAGTCTCCATGGCTGCATATTAACGGAAGAAGGTGCGGTAGTTGCGAGTGTAAGAATTTCTTCCATTTCCTGCTTGCTAATTTTCACCGTTGGATCGTAATTTTTAATGGAACGGCGTCCTTTTACAATTTCGTTAAAGTCGTTTGTTTTTTGTGTAGTCATAGCTGTAAAACTCCTTCTATTAAATCGTTATGTTTTCGGAATTACATTTTGTATATAAGTATTTTTAAATCCAAGTCTACTATGCTGCCAGCAGAAGCTGCTCGTTCATTGGAGCGTGTCTCTGCTGTATTTGTTGTGTATCCCGCTTTTATTTTATATTCCTTGTTTCTTTTTGTAAGTTTTCTAAAATTTGTTTCATTTGGGCTAGTAAATCCACATACTGCTCTTGTGTAATACCGTAATGAGGGGAACACATTTGCGATACACACCCCGCTTCTTTCCTCATTTCATTTGCTTTCTCTGTTACTTCAATCCATACCTTCCGTTCATCATCCATTGACCTTACACGCTTGACTAAGTCCATCACTTCCATTCGCTTTAGCATGGGAGTTAATGTACCGCTGTCAAGATGAAGCAATTCTCCAATTTCCTTTACAGTGAGCCTGTTGTGCTCCCAAAGTACAAGCAACGTTAAATACTGGGGGTACGTGATGTTAAATTGCTCAAGGACCGGACGGTATAACCGGGTGATTTCACGGGAACAAGCATAAATCGCAAAACAAAGCTGATTCTCAAGCTTTAAGTTCTCATTCACAGTTCCATCATTCCTTCACCTATATAAATTGTTCGAAATTGTATTTTTTAAAATTAAATTGTGTACAATTAAATATTACACAATTCAGTTAAGGGTGTCAACAATCTTAGACTGCTCCTCCCTGTTCTCGTTCAAAATCATGACTCTCAGAAAAACACCTTTAAGCTGTCTTGAATTTCTACAGCCCGTTTTTTTAGTATGCCTATTCCCATCCTGTTCTTTGCTCTTTTTTCTCAAAGAGAAGATTGGCTCGGCGCAGTTATCTCCGCCGGTGGGGTGATCTGCTTGCACAGGACGGTCAGCGAACGGCTTTTGAAGGTGGACATCCAGCAGCCTTTTCTTCATTAAAGAAAAAAACCATGCCTCGATACCAGGCATGGTTTTTTTCGTTTCAAAACAATATTTAATAAAAAAAGGCCGATAAAGTTCACTTATCGGCCTCAGTGTGTAGACAAAGTCTTTCGCTTTTAAAATAGAGCCGATCAGTGAAGCCGGCCGGATTTCGCGCATCCTAAGGCAGTGTGGGAGCTCCCTCGGCTGCGCCTGCGGGGGCTCCCGACTCACTGTACTTCCCGCAGGAGTCTTTGTCCGTCAGGCTTCACCAAGTGGTGTTGAAGACCAGTAAGCAAAGACTGAGTAGATATTTTCTCTTTTATAACAAAAAGACCTTACTAGCCCTATACAATCTTGTCGCAAGCCACTTGGCGGCGGGAGGGCAGCGCAGACTCCTATGGGACTAGCGGGCAGCTGAGACCGGTGGAGCCGCCAGGCGGAGTCGGGCTCAGCGCCTGCCCCATGGAAAGCGGAGCTGTCCGGATGCCGCCGATCCATCCCATTCATGTGCACAGTCATCCATATCATTTGTCTACAGCCTGAGGCCGATAAAGTTTATTTACCGGCCTCAGGCATCTTTTCTTGATTTTATTTTTTAAATGGTACGGCGAATTTTATTTTTCAATCGTGCCGAAATGAAACTTTGATGTTTTACGGATATGCTGGGTAAAACCAAATGCTGCAAAACGCTGAGAACGGAAATGGTCTTTCAGCACCACGCGATGCCTGGCAACCCGCCTTGCTTCCTCGACAGCCCCCATGGTCAAATCATGATAAGCAGCAAATGACCGAAGCGGAGCAATTCCGCTTGAATCAACTGCGGTTTCAAACATCGGATCAAAATAAACCACATCAAATGATTCATCCGGCACTTCTTTTAAATACGTATGATAATCGGCCGGCCGAACCTCGATTCTTTTCATGGCCGCAAGCAGCGGCTCCGGCCCGTCTGTCCATGACCCAAGCCCTTCCCCGACAATATGGGCAATAAACGGATTTGCTTCTATCGATTGCACGCGTCCCGCTTCCCCTACAGCCGTAGAAGCTGTAATACTGTCGGCCGCCGGTCCCATTGTGCAGTCTAAAAATGACATGCCGCTCTTCAAACCGCACACGTTTACCAGTTCATCTTCTCCGCCCGCGAGCAGCCGCTTGACACGAAACATCGCAGACCCGGGATGGAAAAAGAAAGGCGTCCCGCTGCCATCATGCAGTTCAAGCCGCTCCTTTGATACCAAAAGAACCGGACATTCATAAAAAGCAGCCAACTTGTTCACCGGCTGCTTTTTCCGTTCTATAAAGGGCACTCCAAACTGCTCAGCAAGCGCCGCCGCCCTCGCTCTTACACGGGCATCAGCCCGCTGAGATGTGGTGACAATCACTGGCAATGCTGATCAAAAGCTGTTGTTAAATTCGAGATAATCGCACCGAGATCATGGCCTTCGATTTCCTCACGCGGCACAAAATGTACGACTTTATTTCCTTTTAAAAGCGCCATCGATGGAGAAGATGGTTCAAATTCCGGCATCCATGCGCGCATCGCAGCTGTTGCTTCCCGGTCTTGTCCGGCAAAAACCGTCACAAGACGGTCCGGTGCAGGCTCATTCATAGACGCTTGAACCGCTGCCGGGCGGGCAAGGCCTGCCGCACAGCCGCACACTGAGTTAATTACGACAAGTGTTGTACCTTCCGCTGATTCCATAAAACTGTTTACTTCTTCTTCTGTTGTCAGTTCTGTAAACCCGGCATTTGTTAGTTCCGCACGCATCGGGATCACCATTTGTTTCATGTATTCTTCGTAAGCATTCATCTTTATTCCTCCTTATTGGTTCCGGGCTTCTGTCATCTGCTTCCATACTGAGCCTTTTGCTTCTTCTCCGCCTTCGATCCGTTCAATGGCCATCAAAACCTGCATTTTCACTTCAAATTCCGGATCATCCGCTGCCTCGCGCAGGGCCGGAAGCGCCGATGCATCGCCTGCTTCATATAAAAACATCGCGGCACGCCAGCGGACAATTTTACTTTTATCCTTCAGCGCACCGATCATTGCATCCGCTGCTTCCGGAAAACCAAGGTCACTCATACAGTCACCCGCTGTACGGCGCACCGTAACGGCCGGATCTTCGAGTGCTTTACGCAGTACGGGCAAAATACGCTTGTCTTCAATCATTCCCGCATACACAACGGCCAAACGCCGGATGGCGGCTTTTTCATCCTGAAGTGCTGCTTCCAACAGCGGCATATCCGCAAGATCTGGATCTGGCATTTGCTCCAGCAGCTGGTATCGTTTGCGCCAGTCCGCCTCCTCGAGCCACGCTTCTTTATCCGGCTTTACGCCGTGCTCTTTATGCTGCACAAGCGGGCCTCCTGCCTGTGCTGCTTCCACAAGGCGCTCCACCCGCTCTTTCGGATAAGCGGCCATCACTTCTTCCAGCAGTTCAGGGGCAATCGCATCCAGCTCTCCGTAACGGATACCGAACTCCTGCCACTTACGTTCTAAAATGTAATTGTCACCGCCGCTTTCGGTCAGCTGCCGGAACGCGTCCTGGCAGTAGTCCGGGAGCGCCAGCCGTTTTTCTTCGTCTGCTGATACAAGCTTTAACTGCAGGGGAATGCCTTTGTACACTTGAATAAAGGTTTCCACTTCGCCAAAATGTTCAAGCGGTTTTGTTTCTCTTTCTTCTGTGCTGCTTTCGCCAAAGGCGGCGCGAACGTTCGGCAAAATATCCTGCCAGTCGTAACGGCCGTTTCGCTCAAGCGCGATAAAGTCTGCCACATGGTAGACACCGCGGACTCCCTCAATTTTCAAGATTGCTTGAATGACTTCAGGCGCCCCATCTGCCGTCTCCGGCTTGTAATTCGTACTTTTACCAGCCGCAAGCTCTTCGTCCAAAATCACTTTCATTGTATTCGGGCTCGGTGTCGGCTCGATTTTTAAAATCTTCATGCTGGACTCCTCCTCCTTGTTTGGAAAAAAATCCGCCCTAAATGAGGGACGGATTCATTCCTTGTTTCGGTCATTTACTTTTTTCAGCGCTTCGATGCGCGCCGGGTCTTCTTCAAAGTATTCGATCAAGTCCGCGATCCGGTTGATGGAGTCGGAACTTAAGTGGTGTTCAATACCTTCCACATCTTCGTAAATATGTGCTTCATCTACCCCGATCACCGACAGAAACCGTTCAAGCAAATCGTGCCGTTCCACTAAACGCCGGCCGATTTTTTGCCCTTTTGCTGTTAATATAAGGCCCCGGTACCGCTCGTACACAAGGTATTCATCTTTATCAAGCTTCTGCACCATTTTCGTTACGCTGGACGGATGAACCGACAGGGCACCGGCGATGTCCGAAACACGTGCATACCCTTTTGTATCAATCAGCAAATAAATCTGTTCTATGTAATCCTCCATACTCGGTGTCGGCATTAGGACGTTCCCCCTGACATTGTCATCAATAAAAGTGTACTATAACTATTCTTTTCAAACAAGGAAAAAGCCGGGCATAGGCCGGCTTAAGAAAGCTTATCTCCGTACTGTTTTAATTTTTCTCCGATTGTGCATTGGGTAATACAAAATTTATGAGCAGCGGTTTTGCCTCTTTCTTTACGCAGTGTATTTTTTACGAGGCAGTCTTTGCAGTACGTATTCAGCAACTCTTCTACTTCGAGTAAAAGTTCTGTTCGGTTCAACACGTGGCACCTGCCTTTCCCATTAACTCCCGATCTCGGCATGACTTGAGATGGGTGTGCCTTCGAGTGCTTGCCTCGCAAGCTGGTCAGCTTCTTTATTGTGCCTTCTATCCACTGGTTTGTAAAGCGGCTTGAGTCGCATGGATGCAATTTTTTCTTCGATCCGCGCTAGAAACCGGGCATGGCTTTCCTCAAAGCACGGCCAGTCCCCGCCAAGCTGGTTCAACACGGTGAGCGAGTCACCTGTGATGGTCACCGGCTGGCTGTTTACCCCGAGTTCCTCAAGCTTCTGCATCGCAAAGTAAAGAGCCGCATATTCTGCTTCATTGTTTGAATCAAGCCCTTCAAGCCGGGCGTTTTCGCGCAGTCGGTAGCGGCGGCCGCCTTTTGTGTAGTAAATCGCTGTACCCACTCCTGTACTGGCCGATTCGACGTCAAAGCCGCCATCAAACAGTACTGTAATATTTTCCGGCTCTTCATCCAGTTTTTCATTCAGCTTTTTAAATTCCTTCAATGTCCATTCCTGGCCAAGCTCATCCATGATCTCTACTTCTTTCACACGGCCGGTTTTCAGCAGGTCATCGGCGGTTTTCTGCACAAGATGCCGGTCAATTGGTTCAGACGTAAACGTCGCTTTCACACCTTTAAAATCATACATAAAGCGGATTGTCATTTGCATTTCGCTGCCTCCATTCTTTAAAATAAAAAAGAAAAGATCGGGGGGAATCAATATGTTTGAAGTATATACAGATGGAGCCTCAACCGGCGATCCCGGCCGGGCAGGCGCAGGTGTCGTGATTCGCTGGGAGGGCAAAACAGAACGATTTTCCATTCCGCTTGGAGAAATGGATACACATGCAGCCGAGTTTACCGCTGTCATTAAAGCACTTGAGCTGTGCAGGGAGCGGGGCGCCCAGACCATCTCCCTCCGGAGCGATTCTCAAACTGTTGTAGCGGCTATTGAAAAAGAATATATTCATAAGCCGGATTATAAACCGCTATTGCAGACCATTTTAACGATGGCGGATGAATTCCCATTATTTTTTGTTAAATGGATTCCATCGAAGCAAAATAAAGCAGACCAGGAAGCCAAAAACGCCATTCGGGCAAACCCTTAAACGGTGTTTTAAAGACTTCTCCTGATCAGTTTCTTCAAAAAAAGAAATGATTATGTACACGTCCTGCCTCAATCAAAGCCAAACGGATCTACTTCTATATAGCCTGTATGGCGGGCGAGGCGGGACAGTCCCTTCATTCCATTTTCCTCAATAAAGCGGATGGCCTCTTCTGTTGTACCTGTAAAAGCGGCCTGCTCCCACGTCCACTCAAGCGGGACATCGCAATGGATTTCTGCCAGTTTTTCCGACATGCGCAGCATGTCTTCCCCTTCACGCAATTTTTTTTGAAGCGCAGGGGTCATACCGTCAAGTCCTGCTAATACACCTTCTGTCGTTCCATACTCGCGAATGAGCTTCAGTGCCGTTTTTTCTCCAATTCCTTTTACACCGGGATAGCCATCGGCTGCATCTCCCATCAGTGCTTTCACATAATGAAACTGCTCCGGATCAATCCCATATTCCTCACGAAACAGCTCGGCGTCATATGCCTTCCAATTTCCATAGCCCGTCTGCAGCAGCCACACGTAATTGTGGCCATTTAACAGCTGCAAAAGGTCCCGGTCTCCGGTTAAAATGTAGGTTTCCTCTCCTTTTGTCCATTTGGAAATGGTGCCAATGCAGTCATCTGCTTCATAGTTTCTTACCCCGGCATTGTGAAGAGAAAACGCAGCCGTTGCCTGCTGCGCTAAATCGAATTGCGGCGCAAGCTCTGCCGGCGGAGCCGGGCGATGTGCTTTATACGAGTCGAACATATCGGTACGAAACGTGTCCTTTCCCATATCCCAACAGACTGTAATGTGCGTCGGGCGAATGCGGTCCGCCGCCGCAAACAAATGACGGATCAGCCCCTGCACAGCGTTCGTTGGTATTCCTTTTTCATTAAACATAAAACGGCCGCTCGGCGCCGTTTGAAAAAAAGAACGGAATAGAAGAGCCATTCCGTCCACAAGCAGTAATTTCTTGGTTGTCATCTTATCGATCATGCCTTTCCTTTTCAATCGGGCGCGATTCGTCACTTGACCATTCGCTGTAGC
The DNA here is from genome assembly GCF_038806185.1 of Domibacillus sp. 8LH. NCBI lineage: Bacteria > Bacillati > Bacillota > Bacilli > Caryophanales > Bacillaceae > Domibacillus > Domibacillus sp. 8LH. The sequence continues at coordinate 196,517 of NZ_JAVJNG010000001.1, forward strand.
TGCCCGGATAAAGCTTTACATTGGTGAAGCCCGCCTGCTGCAGGGCTAAAATATTTGGTGTTGCAGATACGCCTGAACCGCAATACACAATAACCGGCTCATCCGGCTCTATCCCGGCAAACCGTACCTGCTGCGCTTCAGCAGGCTTCCACTTGCCGTTTTCCATCGCTTCGGCGAAAAACCGATTGATCGCACCTGGAATATGGCCTGGCACCCGGTCAAGCGGCTCGGTTTCTCCTAAATAGCGTTCAGGTGCCCTCGAGTCAATTAAAAGTGCTCCCCCTTCTGCGACTTCTTCGGCAGAGGCGACCATATCCGGCTGAAGCTGAAGGGTGAGCTCACCTGTTTTGCGCGCCGGCTGCTTCTTTGTTACCGGCAGTCCTTCGCTTGTCCAAGCAGAAAAGCCGCCGTCTAAAATGCAGGCATGTTTGTGGCCAGCATAAGTCAGAAGCCACCAGAGGCGGCCGGCAAACATTGATACGCCATCATCATAAGCGACCACAAACGTGTCATCCGATACACCGCAGCTTTCCATAAACGCTGCAAAAACCGTCATATCCGGCAGCGGATGGCGTCCGCCTCCCTGCCCTTTTTCACCGGATAGATGATGATCTAAATGCGCATAATAAGCGCCTGGAATATGGCTCTCTTCATATAAAGCAGCTCCTTTTGCCGGGTCGGCTAAATCAAACCGGCAGTCAATCACTACGACTTGATCCTCGTTTTGATTCTGCTTCTCTCTCAGCCACTCCGTTGTGACGATCATCCAATCACTCCTTTTTCATTAGCTTTTTTACATGCTCCTTCGGGTCCCAGCAGTTAAACCGGTAATCCGGCTTCGTCTCGAACCCGAGCCGGCTGCATGTATATTTCATTCCGCCTGGCTCTCGTAAGGCTTCGAAATGCCGGCACGTGGCACAGGCGTGAAACCGTGAATTAAGAAATGTCACGAAGAACCTGCTCCCACTCTTCGATATTGCCGGTTTGTTCGAATAATAGAAGCCACGCGTCAAACTGCTCCGTTACATCAAGGAGCATCGCTTGTTTTAGTTCCTCGGTTTCCTGATCAATAAACTGGTTTGCACTCATTAACAGCCGGCTTTTTTGTTCGGATAAGTAGCCGTCTGCCAGCTGCTCGATTTGCTCCTGCAGCTTTTGCATCATCGTCTGCTTTTCATTTTTCTCAAAAAAGGCTTTTGCATTTTTAAACAGGGACAGCGTACCGGAAAACGGCTCAAGCGGCTGATCCTCAAAAGCTGTTTTAAAGTCCGGTACGATAAGCTTTCCAGTTTGAACGTTTGAGAGCAGCAGTTCCGGTTCAATCATGCTGGCTTTGTTTGTCAGCCGTACTTGCTTATCCTGCATCAATTTCGCGCCATGATTTTCTACGCGGATGGATGTAGCACGCATTTCCTGTGCAAGATCATAGCCGACTGATTGAAGCAGTTCTGCGAGGGCCCGCTGAAGCGCTTTTTTCGTTTCGTGCTGGCCGCTCAGCGTGGCTGGATTAAACGATTCCTTGAAGAAATCTGAGAACCGGTAAAAAACACGCTGTTTCACATAATGAACCAGTTCATCGAGCTCCTGCGCCAGCCGTTTTTGCTCTACCTCTGTTGTCTCAGCGTCGATGGCTGTGATCATTTGGGCCTGCTTCGTTGTTAGTTCTTCCCGCTTCTGCTCTCCTTGATGGACACTTTCTTTGGCAGCGGCAATCAGCTTTTGAAGCTGGCTGACACCCCGCTCGGCTTCCGCTTCGGCGGATTGAATGGCCATCTGGGCAAGATCGCCCGTTAAAAAGGCACGGAATGATTCTTTAAACGGCTTCATGCCGGATTGCGGATGATCCCACTCGCCGCGCATGGCTTCTTCAACCGCCAGCATGCTCGAGACACCATGCAGCCTTGGAAACCGGATTCCATACTGAAGCAGCTGATCCTGAACATACGCTTTTACATCGTTTAGTTCTTCTTCGTCCGCCGCCAGGTCGATCGCGTTAATCACGAAAAACATCTTATCAAGCTCGAACGCATCTTTTACACGGCCAAGCTGAATTAAAAACTCGCGGTCTGCTTTTGAAAAAGCATGATTGTAATACGTAACAAACAGAATCGCATCGGCATTTTTAATGTATTCAAATGCCACACCCGTATGACGGGCATTGATCGAGTCTGCTCCCGGCGTGTCTACTAGTGTAATGCCAAGCCGTGTAAAATCACAGTCATAATATAAATCGATCGAATTTACAAAACAGCTTTTTTGCTCCTCGGCTACGAACTGGCGGAACAAATCAAGATCAACGCGCAGCGTTCCATCCGGCTGTCCTTTATAGTCGTCAAAGCCTGCTAAGAAAGCCCGTAAGAAAGACAAGTGAATTTTTTCTTTTCCTTCTCCTTCATTCGCAGCGAGAACATCCGGCACCATTTGAACCGCTTCTTCAAGAGACGCAGCACTCCGGCCAAACAGGCCAAGAGAGGCATTCACGTCTTGAAGCATCATTTCTTCCGGCTTTAAGTGCACATCCGCTGTCCGGTGATGATGCTCACTGTCTACCGGATGAATACGGTTTACAGCAGCCGTTGTCGGGTTTGGTGATACCGGCAGTACCTTTTCACCGAGCAGTGCGTTCGCAAACGATGATTTTCCGGCCGAAAAAGCGCCGAATAGGGCAATCGTATACGTCTGGTTTTCGAGACGAGCTGCTTTTTGCAGCGCACCATCTACAAAACGGGCAAACCCCGGTATATGATGAAGGCGCTTTGCCATTTGGCGCAGTCTGTTTACAACCGCTTCTTTGTCGCCTGCTGCCTGGAGCTGGGGCTGTTCAGACGCCTCAATGAACTCTGCACTGCTTCGTTCTTCTGTCTGCCACTGCTCCACACCATCATATAAAACCGCTTCTGCATCTTCCGCCTGCCACTTTTCCTGCAGCGTCTGCACAATACGCGGCAGAATCGGATCTTCTTCGGATACGATGCGGCGAAGCAGTGCTTCTCTTTCTTCCCGCTGCTTTTCAAGCTCCTCAAGCGTTTGCTTTGCCTGCAGCCGCTTTGCCCACACTTTATACTCTTTTTCATATTGCCCATATTCACTGTTGAACTGCTCTGTAAGGACAGGAGCTGCTTCCTCTTTCCACGCCTCTGACACAGCGCGCGCACGCTTTTTCACAAGAGACGCAACATCCTCGGCATAATTCAAAACGGCATCTCCCGTTACACCGGCTCCCGGCTTTACGGCATCCACTGCCAAAGAGGCATCTACCGGTACGGAAAGCTCTTCTGCTTTCAAGGCAAGTGCAGGGTCGTCCAGACGGCTTTCTTTCACCCAGGCCGCGCTTACCTGGCGGATGGCCCATTCAAGCTGCGCTTCCGTTTGTTTTTGGATATCTTCTACAAATAAACGAAGGCGCTGCTCCCGCTCTTCTTCCGTTTTCTTTTTCGCAAACAACAAGCCGACTTTAAAGTCCGGACGGGTTGATTCAAGATAGCTGCGCGCCTTTTCACGTGTGGCAGCCGGCATTAAAATCGCATTTTTTAATACATCGTCACGGTTGGCTTCATATTGCTTGAGCCAAAGAGAGGCGTCCCGCTTTTCCATTTCTGAGCGGATGGCTGCTTCTCTTTCCTCAATCGACTGGGAGCCTGCTTCGGCTACAACAGCTTCGAGCGGCTCAGCCGTTTGTTTTTGCTGCTCGGCCAGCCATTCCATATGCTCATGCACCAGGCGGTTCATCATCGTTTCCGCTGACTGCTCCGCCAGCTGCTCCCGATTTCGGATACTGTCCTGAATCAGTGCCTGCACTTTCTCAAAGTCGTTATACGGAAGAGAACGGTTGCGCAGACTCGTAAAATAAAACGCTTCCGGTTCTACATTCCACGTCGCAAACGAGTCTTTCACTGACTGGCGGAATGCATCAAACGACAATTCTTCTTCCTTGTGCTTATCAATTTGGTTAATAATTAAAAACAGCTTTACGCCATGGGACAAAAGTTCTTTCGTATAAATAAAATTAAGCTCGGATTGAACATGATTGTAATCCATCACATAAAAAACCATATCAGCCAGGTGAAGCGCAGATTCCGTGGAAATACGGTGGGCGTCGTCAGTAGAATCTACTCCGGGCGTATCCATTACCGTTACATCCGGCGGCAGGCTGGAGCCGGCATGCCCGATTTCAATTGAAGCCACTTCATCGCCATCTTTGGCGAACTTTTTAACATGCTTCATATCATAAGGCGCTTTGAATAGAAGCGGCCGCCCATGATGATAATGAATTTTCGCAAAATTTTCTTCAGACGGCTTAATTTTTACGACATTGGCGCTTGTCGGGATCGGGCTGGATGGCAGAAGAGCTTCTCCTGTCAATTCATTAATCATCGTTGATTTTCCAGCTGAAAAATGCCCGCAAAACGCTACAATCAATTCTTTTTCATGCAGCTTGCGCAAAAACAAAGCGGCTTTTTCAGCACGCTCCGTGTCCCCATTATGTAAAAACTGCTCATACAAACCGGCGGTGCGAATGCGAATCCCTTCCAGTGTCCGTTCAGCTGTTTGCGTTCCCATATGAACATTCCTTTCGATGCAAAGCGTTTTCTTTTTATTGTATACGATTTTGGCCCAATAAAAAAGGATACAGCGCCCAGCTTCTGCCGGTTTTCTGTACCCTCTGCCACTTTATTTTTTTAAGACAAGCGCTTTGCTTCCTTTTCCAGTATGATCAAGCACATATTTCATCACACCGCCATATGTAACGACTGTTGCGGTAACAAATAACCAGATCATGCAAACGCCCACCTTCTTAATTGATAATAATTTTCATCCTCATTTATATGGTATCACCTTTTAAAAAAGAACTCAACAAAAAAAGATGCTTCTTTAAGCACCTTTTTCAATATTGAGCACAAGCCGGTAATCGCCTGCTTCTTTAAACGAAAGCGGCAGTTCAATAGCCTGTTTAAATCCTGAAATTTTCGAATCGCCTACAATGATCGTTGGCGGTGTAATATCGATCTTGATTCCTTTTGCAGCCAGCGCCACACCCATATTCCCAGCAATCATGTTTACGACTTCGCCCGCAAAGGACTCCACCATTTCACCTTCAATCGGCATACCAAACATTTTCTCACCAAGGCAGGCAAACGCGTTTTCTGGTCCGTCTAAAATAATACGGCCTGGCAGATCACCGGTAATGCCAATAAATACACCAATCGCATGGTGGTTAAAAGATCCGTTTAAAAGCGCCGGCCGGCCTACTGTCAGCTCTAATGGAACAATCCCTTTAATTGATTCTACTGCACAGTTAAGCACTTCTTTAATAATCGTATTTTGATCTTGTTGTGTCTGCACCACTTTAGCACCCCCGTGTGTTCTTTTTATGTCACAAGAAAAGCTATATTTCATCACTTTTTCACCAAGTCATTAGTACTATCGGTCTGTTTGTTTATTTGTTTAGATCATTCTCCAAAAATAATATGTAATATCTTAACTTTTGGAAAAAATAGACGATACACTACTTATATACTATTCATCTAGTCATTATATCTTAAGAATTTGGAGGAATTTAGCATGCGTTTCTTTTTTTTGGCTTTTTACAGCCTCCTGATTTGCTTTGCTGCAAATGGGCTTTTTGTACATCCAGTCAATGCGGCTTCGGTTGTAAAAGGCACTTTTGTGGAAGCAGTCTATGAGTATGTGCAAATTGACGATGGGACAAGTGAAAAACGGCTCACAGGGGTAATTATACAAAATGATCAGGGAAAAACCGCCACATGGGCAATTGATTCAACAGCGGCCTTATCTGTTAATTCAATCGGCGTGACCATTGACGCTTTTAAAACGGGGATGGCCATCGAAGCGACAGTGAACCTTCGCCGGATTAAATCAATGAGCGGCAAGTCTTATGAGGCTCCTGGAGCCATTGACACCCGCGATCGAGCATTCACCGGCACTATTAACCGGATCGACCCGAATGGAGGGTTTCTTTCAATCCGTTTCGACAACGGCCAAACCAAAACATACTATCTTAACAGCCAGACAGAAGTTTACAAAGGAACCACTCTTGTTGACTTAAGTGTTTTATATGAAGGTGACCGTGTGAAATTAACCTTTTCTTCTTATAACACTTCTTATATACAGTCCATTGATGTCAATACACAAGGAATCAAAATCGAGCGTTTAGTAAAAGGAACAATCCAAGCGATAGATCCGATTCGCCGTAAACTGACGATTAAGAATGAAACGACATTTAAAGACTGGAAATGGGATGACAAACTTCCACGCCAGACGAGTTATACATACACAACGAAAACGCCAATCTATATCGGCAATCAGCCGATTGCCATTGATAAAGTCCGTTATTATCAAAACAATGAAGCGTATTTTGTTACTGTGCGGCAGTTTAATAGGGAAGTGGTAGAACGAATTGTGATTAAGAAAACCAATGAGCGGACCTTTTATGAGCCTCTTTCTTCTGTCACTCTTGCTCAAAAAAAGCTGACCCTTCAAAAATCAGGTTCTGTTTCGTATCACACAGGTACAATTCTTATTCGAAACGGACGCATTGTTGATACCAATAGCCTGCCGTTTAAGGGAGCTGCTTTTGTCGTAACAGACGGGCGGCAAAAAAGCGAATATGCGAACGTTATCCATATTACGAACGATGGCTTTGAAAGTCCGAATCTTGTCAATCATGCTCTTTATTTTGGTCGTATTCATTGGACAAGCGGTTACCAACTGACTTTATCCAATGCGCAAAAACTATCGAAAAATAGATGGACACCTGCTTCAAGCCCTTCTCTTGCATTCAGCAATGACACAGCAAGCGTTGAAGATTTTGGAAAAGGCGTTCTTAAAATTGTGCCGCAGCAGGATGAAGTAAGAGAGCATCTCGGTTCTTACGGATACTTTTATGTAGTAGACGGCCACATTGTCGGTATGCATCTAACAGATAAAGACACAGCTTCGCTCATTTCAGTTGGCCGGCTGGAGAAAATCACTTATGAAGCTTCAAAAGATGCCCCCCCAAAAATGGAACCTATAAAAATAGATGTCCGAAATGTGAGCCGAGTCGTGAATGGTGTCTGGGATGAAGCAGGCCAGATCAAAAACATGGACATTCAGCAAACGACCTTTATTCGTGATGGGCACGTGATTTCAGCAGATGAATTGAACATCCATGACCGACTGTATATCGTTCACGAGTCTGTTGTAAAAGGACGGATTATTCTTGTTAATTAATGATTTTTCAATGAAAGGATGTTCTGATGAATAAGCTACTTGCTTTTACCGCAGCAGTTCTGTTTTCTTTAGCTGCCCCTGTTCTTTTTTCCGGAGCCGCTTCGGCCGCTCCGCTTGATTATAATGGCGGTGTGTACAATGAATATGCGTATGAAGAATATATATTTGTATCTGGCCAGCCTGTTCAGTTCAGCGGAAAAGTAACGATCTCTGAGCGTGAAACTGCCACTCAGCGGACTGAAACGTACCGTTACACCTTAACAGGTCCAGGAGATAAAGATAAGCTGACCCGTAGTGTTTCTTACGTGACGAATATGAATGTAAAAACAGAAAAAGGCCAGACAACCTCTCAAACATCTGTTAAAAGTTATTCTGAAAAAATCACGATTGGCAGTGAAACATATACACTGGATGATTATCAGCTCTCACAAGGGACCGTTATCGATAACCGCCCTGCCTCAGACTACTATTCTGGAAATATGGCTGGGCGCAAAACGTATAAACTAAAAAGCAATGGAGCGCTTGTTACCATTCATTTCAGCGGCAAAAATGTCGGTTATGAGAATTTCTGGGGTGCAACCGAAACGCAAATTATCGATTCCGAGATTGTAACGAATGAAGGTACCTTTTTTGTAACGAGCAAAGTATCCGACAGTAAAACGAAATTTTTGCAATATGAACCGCATGATCCGGACCTATCAAGTTTCACCGGCGGCTACGCTCGTATTAGCGAGCAGTCGATGATCGGTGAATACGCCTATACCCTTCCCGGCAGCAGTATTGAAAAAACCGCTCAAGTCGGCCAGGAAAGAGTTCCGTTAATTGAACGGCTGATTGTGCCCAAATTCCGTGACTTAAATGGACACTGGGCAAAGGAAAATATTGAACAGCTTTATGCCCTCGGTGTATTTGATGATTCAAGTTCCTTCTTCTCGCCAGGCACACAAATGAACCGTTATCCATTTATTGTCGGGGTCATGAAAGCGGCGGATATCCGTGTCCTGGAACAGCCGAAAAAACAAAAAACACCGAGAAAAGCGATTTTTACTGATCTTGACCCGCAGGAAAAAGACTATTTATACATCGAAAGTGCCGTAGCAAAAGGGATTTCTAAAGGATACAGCGCAACAAAGTTCAGCCCAAACAGCGCACTTACCCGGGCTGAAGCGGTGGCCATTTTAATTCGTGCCCTTGGTCTTGAGCACCGTGCGCCGGATCCGGGTTACCATACTGGTTACGTGGATGATTCCTCTATTCCAAAATGGGCTAAGGACAGTGCATACGTAGCTACGGAAATCGGTCTTGTGTATGGTGATTTAAACAACCGTTTTAACCCGACCAAGCCGATGACAAGAGCAGAAGCATCTGCTCTGACCATTCGATTTCTTCATTTTCTTGAAAAAGATTTAAAGCAGAATTACCGGGATGATATGTTATTTTTCCAATAAGCAAAAAGGTGGCTTTTATGAAGGTATTCACTCAAACAAAACGATTCGTTTTCTTGTTAGCTTTTTTCATGATCGGCCTTGTTTCATCGGGATCCGGACAAGCAGCCGTCCCTTTTTTTGATATCAGCTCCAATCATTGGGCCTATACATCTATTAACTGGGCTTATACAAATAAGATTATATCAGGATACTCAAACGGAACATTTGGACCAAAACGGACTTTGATGGAAGCGGAGTTTCTCGTCATGCTGACCCGGTATGACTGCTCGGATGATACATGGCCGAAAAGCCAGACCGGCGACCGTCACTGGGCCGCTGCGCAATATGCGTATGCCAAAAGCAAGCATCTTCCGCTTAAAGGCTACAACGATTCAACACTTCGGGATAAACCTGTTACCCGCGGGCAGGTTGCCCGAATCGTGGCGGCTTTCCATGGTTTCGACTTAAACGAGTATCATGCTGTTCAATATATGTATATAAATCAGCTTTCAAGCGGAAAAACAGGCATTAAAAACTTTACAGATTATGGAGCGGACGAGTCACTAAACCGCGCCGAAGCAGCTGTTTTTCTGCATCGCCTTGCTAAGCAGGGCAAATGTGAAATGAAGGGCATGAATGCCAGCCCTTCAGGTAAAGACAACAGTAAATATCCGCTGCCTGCCGATTTTCTCCCGGAAGGAACGGTCACGTTTCCAAATCCTGAAGGTGAAACGCCGCCATCAGGCGGATCTCCTGCTGGCGACTCGCGTCTCCAGGCAGCAGACATCGAAAAAAGAACACTTATTGCCAATGGCATTGATTCAATGTTCATTACCTTGTCGCTCAAAGACTGTTATGGCAATCCCATTTCTTATGATGAGTCTCTTTCGTTTCAAGCTTCGTCAAAATCAGGCGGCATGATTTCTAATGAAGACTATTACGAGCACGAATATTGGCCTGAAAAACCATACTACTCGGCCGGTTCTTCATCCGCTTACGTACAGACTGACGGTCCGGACGTAACGGTAAAAGTGACAGCACCTGCTTTAACAACAGGAAAAAACGACACCATTTCATTACAAGCTACTGAAGGAACCTCGGTAAATGAAAGAATGGCGTGCTACAGGACACCGGTTACAGTTGATTTGTCATATGTGCCAAAAGCCGAGCTGCAAGTATCTTCAAGCCAGTCTAAGATTGCAGCAAACGGCAATTCAACGGCATACGTAACAGCGAAAATCGTAAAGCCGGGCGGACAGATGATCTCCGATTACAGTGGACAGGTCCGCTTTTATTCAGCAAAAGGCGCTCTTTTATCAGCGAGCAATGTTTCATTCTCAAACGGAACCGCGTCCGCATGGGTGACTTCACTGTCTTCTTCTTCACCAGTTGAAGACACCATTTATGCAGAATTGGTTCAAATGGATTCGAGATATCAAGCAGTAAACAGCGAAATTAAGTCAGCAAAACACAGCACATCGATTTTATATGACCCAGGCCTTTCAACCGTTGAAGGATGTGCAAGAGAAGACTTGGAAGTGGCCTTCATTATTGATTCGTCGGGCAGTATGAAACGAAGCGATCCCGAACGGCTGCGTGTGTCTAAGTCACGCGAATTAATGCAAACTTTAAATGCACTGAATAATACCGCTGTAGATTTTAACCATAAGGGCAGATATTTAAGCGGGCCTGATAGTTCAACAATAGTAAGTCCTTACTTAGAATATGTGTTTCAATCAGGCGGCACCAATATCGCAGATGGGATGGATGAAGCCTTCAGCCGATTTACAGCCGGCACAAGAAAAGTAGCCATTCTCGTTACAGATGGAAAATCAAATAAACAGCAGGTTCTTAACCAAATAGCTGAAGCCAAAAGACAAGGTATCACAGTTTATACTGTTGGGCTCGGTTCAAAAGAGCAGCTCAATGAAACATTGTTGCAGCAAGTCGCACAGGAAACCGGCGGCCGCTATTTTCATGTAGAAAAAAGCAGCGAGATCAGTACCGCTTACCAGACGATTTTAAGTGAATTGTCCTGCGGCGAGCTTTATCTTGGCTGTTCGCCGTCCGGCACGGTTTTTTCTTCACCGTCACTTCGCCTGACCGAGGATACATTTTATATGGATACGTTTATTGACGAAGGCTGCAGTGAGGTCGAGCGTGTTATCGTCCGCTTCCACGCTGCGGACGGGGACGTCGATTATGACTTGATCTACAGAGGGCAGCGGTATTTCGCTTTGAAAAAAGACAGGTCCGAAATTGATCCGTTAGCATTAGAAGACGAAGGTACTTTTCTTGCCTTTGATAAAGACGGCAATTTGATTGGCAGCCGGACGATCCCAATAATATTAAAATGATAAAAAGGATGCCTTCCTGATGGAGGCATCCTTTTTGCTGACTGCTGTCAGCTTTGGTAGTTATGCTGTTTTTCAATTTGTCCATCTTCGTCATGAATAATAGCCATTGTTCCTGCTTCTTCTGCCATTTTTTTCGCTTCGTCTACTGCTTTGGATTTTGAACCGAACGTGTTATTGGGTTCGTCTTTCCCTTCTGTTTTTACAGCCCATTCACCATCACCGTGAGGAACAACATGAAATCTCGCCTCGTCTGTACCAGCCCGCTCTTCAAAATATTCATTGCGCCCATGGTTCTCAGCCATAAGGAATCCTCCTTTTGAGACGGTATTTGTATCATGGTATCTTTACCCGGTTCATCAGCTTAAAAACACAAAATATTTCTCCCCGTCACCAAACTCTTCTGTACTTATAGCGGTCTTTAATAAACGCGGCATGATATTTGCCGTGTGAATCTGCTCTCATTAAACTTCTGTAAATATGTTCAGGCACCCCTTCATAGTCATAAATACTTTGGTCCTGAAACTCGATTCGAAGAATTTGATGAAAAGGATTATATCCGACTCGTTTTAAATGAGAAGAAAAGACATTGGCCATTTCCATTTTCTCTGCCTTCCCTCCTTACTTTTTTCATCTTAAATAAACGCTGTTGTTTTCTTTAGACTTTCCTTTTTAACGTTTTGTTTAAACAAAAAGCGGCTTCTCTTACTGTTCCATATAAAAAAAGAGCCATCCGCTCGGGGACCGCTCTTTATGCGTTGTAGGCTGCCAGATATTTTTCTTTCAGCAGGGCGTAACGGCCTATGCTTTCTACAGACCCTTCGGCGCGGGCTGCGTCAAACAACTTAGCAAGCTCGTCAGCATTTACACGAATGCCGCTTACATCGATACCATCCAGACTCTTTCCTTTAATTTTCGCCAGTAAAGTTTCGTCACCTTTAATGACCATTTCTTCACCCGTATACAAAATTTCCATTTATCTCTCCCCCTTTTTTAAATTTCAAAAAGCCGGCGAAACATGAAACGCCGTAAAACTGTTTGTTTAATTCGGGTATATCACACAATATCTTCTGCCGTACTGCTCTTTCCAGCACTTAACACCTGATGCTGTTATTGTTTCACAAGCGGCTCATTTCATTCTACATATTCTCCTCGCTGTCACCTTCTGTTTTTGTTTGTTTTGAAAGCAAAAATGAGCCGCCCGCATGGGGCCGCTCAAAGAAATCTGTTATTTAGTTTTTTGTTAATTAGCCATATCGTCTTATTCAAAATGCGCCTATTTTCGACTTGGTCATTATCTTATATGATTGTGAGCGTGTTCGTCGTCAAATACATGATTGTCTAAGTACTTATGGAAGAACCATTCACCCGCTGCAACAAGAATTGCTGAAATAAATGCAGCTGTTAAAACATCCCCGCCGTTAATTAAAAGTGATCTGCCCATAAGCGACACAACAAAAAAAGCTAGTATCGTATCTGACACAGAAGCAAGGACGTTTCTTTGAACGTGATCTTCCTTACGCTCATAATCATCGCCTTCTTTGTGGAATATAAGCAAATCACCGATGATATACGCGACAACTGAAAGAACGGCACTAATGAGGAGGGTATCACTGAGCTCTCCCTGATAAAATCCAGTAAGTACGATCCCTAAAGTAATCGCAATCATCACAAATTTAATCACAATCGCTTTAACGTGATCCAAAAACATTTCCTCCTTTTTCTTCAATGCTCAGTTAATACCCTCTATAGAAAAAATAAACATGGAGTTAATATTTTTTAATGTTTATGTAAAGAAGCAATATTTTGTCATTAAGCTGTTATCTTTCTTTTATGCTTTATATAAGCGTAGATCTTCTGCCGTAAAATGAGCCGAAAAGAGTCCTGCGCTGCATGAAGTATAATAAACAATACCGTGGGTATGAATGGCATAACCTTTACATTTCCAGCTGGCAGAAAGACTGCCTACTTCTGTCATATAAACATATCAGTTAAATACAGTCCAATTCTTCTAAAATTTGAATTTTGCACATTTTGATTTTTGTTTTATCGTGAAGATATATTGATTCTTTATTACAACAGTCTAGCTGTGAACAACGGCGGCTTCAATGTCCAAATGAAAGCATTATTTTCCTTGATATCTTCAATCAATTGCACCTTAATGCTACGGTTCAACCGTACCGAATTATCACTGGATTGCTTTTCTGATTTCGTCTTGAAATACGGTATACTTTGAACCGTCTGCTTGATCATGGTCACGGCAAAACCATGCAATATCGCGCAGGTTCGGCAGGTCCAGCGCTTGAAAATCGTGTCCAACTTCACGTCCGGCTTCGATAATCTTTTGATTAACGCCTTTTTTCAGCGCTGAATAAGACGCAATAGCATAAAGATAATGCGCTTTTGTGGCTTCAATCTCCGCAAGAACTGCCGGCAGCTTCTCCTCATAATCCGCAACGGCTTCCGCTTTCGCCCGTTCAAAGATTTCTTTTGCATTGGCTCTTAGTTCCGGCGGAGCGACTACTTTATCCTGATGTTCCTTCTGTTTCGCCCGATGCTCCGTGATTAAAGCGTTCAATGATTTTTTCCCCATATTAAAACTTCTCCTTTATTTTGTCATTTTTGCAGGTGGAAACCTCTGCCAATACCCTGCAAGTATATGTACCTAATTGATTCAGTCACTATTCTGCTTTATCCGATGCTTTTGCTTCATTTGAGCTTAAACAGCCGTTGATTTCTGTTTTAATTTGCACAAATCCATGCCGATCAAAACACCGGCCGCCGCTGGTATAAGCGCAGCTCAATACGTATTTCATTCAGCCCAATCGCTTTTCTGGGCGCTCCATCGCTGCTTCTGCCGCTTTATATATGTCTTTTCGTGAAGCGTTTTGCAACAATTTTCATTTAACCATTTTATAAAAAGCTGGAACGCGCAAGATGACTTTTTATTGTCGGCTGCCTTCATCCTTAGGATTTCTTTGCTGGGATAAAATAATCGAAAGCCGGCTGAAACGAAACGTTAAACTCCTTTCATCGTTTAACGTTTTTTTGCATACAAAAAAACGCCACCTTCATTTCTTTTAATCGAAAGAAATGAAGATGACGTCTTTAAAACATGAGAGTTTTTTATTACGAAACTTTGTTTTCCACTACAGAAGCCGATGCTTTTTTACGGCCTAATTCGTTAAATACGATATTAAGGATGATCGCTGTCATACTGCCGGCTACAATGCCGTTGCCTGTCAGGATTTGAAGGCCGCCTGGCAGACCTTTAAACAAGTCCGGCACTACTGTTACGCCAAGACCCAGACCGACCGAACAAGCAATAATAAGTAAGTTTTCCTGCGCATTCATATCAACGCGGCCGAGCATTTTAACGCCCTGCGCAACAACCATTCCGAACATCGCGACCATCGCGCCGCCTAATACGCTAGATGGAATAATCGTTGTGAAAGCGCCGATTTTGGGTACAAGTCCAAGGATGATTAAAAAGCCGGCTGTATAGAAAATGACGCTGCGTGATTTTACGCCTGAAAGCTGCATGAGCCCGACGTTTTGTGAAAAAGCCGTGTACGGAAAAGCGTTAAAAATACCGCCAAGTACAATCGCCAGTCCTTCTGCACGGTATCCTTTGGCTAAATCTTTTTCTGCTACTTTTTTATCACAAATATCTGAAATAGCAAAGTACACGCCTGTTGATTCAACGAGGCTGACCATCGCCACTAAAATCATCGTTAAAATGCCTGTCCATTCAAATGACGGTGTTCCAAAATAAAACGGCTGAATCAAATGGAACCACGAAGCATCCGTGACAGCTGAGAAATCGACTTTTCCCATAAAGAATGCCAGGAGCGTTCCAAACAGCAGCCCAAGCAAAACAGAGATCGACCGGACAAATCCTTTGAAAAAGCGATACATCACAATAATGACAGCAAGCGTCGCAAACGCAAGCGTAAGGTTTTCGGCAGAGCCGAAATCAGGACTTCCCTGTCCGCCGCCCATATTGTTCATCGCTACTGGGATAAGGGTAACACCGATAATCGTTACAACGGAACCCGTTACGACCGGCGGGAAAAAGCGGACAAGCCGGCTGAAAAATGGGGCAATGACCAATACGAAAATACCAGAAGCGATAATCGCGCCGTAAATAGCGGAAACGCCATTTGCCGTCCCGATGGCAATCATCGGGCTGACAGCGGTAAAGGTACAGCCGAGTACAACTGGCAGGCCGATGCCGATCCATTTGCCGCGGTATACTTGAAGAAGCGTCGCAATTCCGCACATAAAAATATCAATTGAGACAAGGTACGTTAACTGAGCCGGCGTCATACCGACCGCTGCGCCTACAATCAGCGGCACAATCACTGCTCCTGCATACATCGCTAACACATGCTGAATACCGAGCGAAGCGGTTTTTAAACGTGTCGGTTTCATTGGTGTACCTCCACTTTAAATTGAATTTTTCCATCATGAAGAGATTCGATTCTGGCAAGTGACTCTACCCGTACGCCTTCTTTTTCCAATAAAGCTCGTCCGTCCTGGAACGACTTTTCAATCACGATGCCGATTCCGGCAATCTTGCTTCCTGCCTGCTTTACAATATCCATTAAGCCGAGCGCTGCTTGGCCGTTTGCCAAAAAGTCGTCAATAATAAGCACTGTATCGTCTTCACTCACGAAAGATTGAGAAACCGCAATCCGGTTGGTTGTTTCTTTTGTAAAAGAATATACATCCGCCGTCAGCAAATCATCCGTCATCGTTAAAGACTGGCGCTTGCGTGCAAACACAACCGGCACCCCTAACACAAGGCCGGTCATCACAGATGGAGCGATCCCGCTCGATTCCAATGTGAGAATTTTTGTGATTCCTGCTCCCTCGAACAACCGGGCAAATTCTTCTCCGATTTCTTTCATTAACTGCGGATCAATCTGGTGATTCAAAAACGAATCTACTTTTAAAACGTGCTCAGAAAGCACGCGTCCGTCCTGTTCCATTTTTTCATGAAGACGCTTCATGGTGTAGATTTCCTCCTTTGATTCGTCTTCAGGCATAAAAAAGCCTGAAGCGCAACGTATTCCTCAAAAAAGAGTGAACAATGCCTTCAGGCTGCGAACAGACGGGTCCGTTCTCTTGTTCACTCATAGTCGGAACATTTACGGTGTCCGGTAGAAACTTGCAGGCCGATTCCTGCGATTATATGAGTGAATATGTTTAGTTGATAATCATTATAATAGCATATCATTTGAGAAAATCAATACAAAACACGAACATTTTATTTTTTTGTTTTCTGATTATTCGTTTTCCTTTCACACACTCTCACCGCAAGGCATTTTATAGAGCAGAAAAAGCCTTTGACCGCAAAATAGTCAAAGGCTTTTTCGATGATTAACTTTCGTGGCGAGGCGGGCGTTTGCCCCAGTATTGATAGTAATCACAGCGGATAAATCCGTTAAACAGCTTGCGTTTTTTCGTAGCCGGACGGCCATATACTTCTTCAAATCCTTCATGAGACGTCAATACATAAATGGACCACGTATCGAGCGGCTTAAAAGCACGTCCTAAATCAGCATACAGCTTTTCAACGCCCGGACGGTCGCTGAGGCGTTCTCCGTACGGCGGATTGCCAACAATTACACCATATTCCTTGTCGGTTTGAAATTTCGTTGCATCTTCTGTACGGAACCGGATCAAATCGCCCAGACCGGCTTCGAACGCGTTCGCTTCGGCAATCCGGGCCATTTTCGGATCTACATCCAGCCCTTCGATATCAAGCGGCTGATCGTAATTCGCTTTATCTTCTGCTTCCGTTCTTACTTCATCCCAAATACTCCCGCCGATCCAGTCCCATCCTTCGGAAATAAATTCGCGGTTAAATCCTGGAGCGATATTCTGGCCGATCAGTGCCGCTTCAATCGGGATAGTACCAGAGCCGCTGAACGGGTCTACAAACGGCTTGTCAGGATACCAATTTGTCAGCTTGACAAGGGCAGCGGCCAGCGTTTCTTTCAGCGGCGCTTCCCCCTGCCCGGTCCGGTAGCCGCGCTTATGCAGGCCGGCACCGCTTGCGTCAATTGTCAGGGTTACTTTATCTTTTAAAAGAGCCACTTCAAGCGGAAAACGCGCTCCTGTTTCAGCCAGCCACGTTTCCACGTGATAAGCGGATTTTAACCGCTCCACAATGGCTTTTTTCACAATCGCCTGGCAGTCAGAAACACTAAACAGGGTAGATTTAACGGACTTCCCTTGTACAGGAAACGAGGCGTCTTTTGGCAGGTAGTCCTCCCAGCGAAGCGCTTTTGTTTTTTCAAAAAGCTCATCAAATGTTTTGGCGTAAAATTCAGCCACAACCACTTTTACACGGTCAGCTGTACGCAGCCACATGTTGCAGCGTGCAATCGCAGCGGCATCTCCTTCGAAATACACTTTTCCATTTTCTGTTCTCGGTTCGTATCCAAGATCTTTTACTTCTTTGGCTACGATGGCTTCAAGTCCCATCGCAGCAGTTGCGATTAATGTATACATAACATCCTCTTTTCGTATCGATTCATTTCGGCCAATCATTTTGTAAAAAAGTGATCAGCTCGGATAAAGAAATCGGTTTTGAATAAAAATAGCCTTGAACGATATCACATGACTCTTCCTGCAGCAGCCGAAATTGACGCTCGTTTTCAACACCTTCGGCCACAACCTTCAAATGAAGGCGATGCGCCATCGTAATAATGGCTTCCACAATCGAAGCATCATCCTCGTCTTCATCCATCAGCTGAATAAAGCTTCGGTCGATTTTCAGCTGGTCAATAGGAAATCGGCGCAAATAACTGAGCGACGAATATCCTGTCCCAAAATCATCAATGGATAACCGGAAGCCGAGCTTTTTTAACTGGTCCAGCTTTTGGATTGAAGACGGTGCATCTGGCATAACGGTACTTTCTGTTAACTCCAGTTCGAGGCGCTCCGGCAGAATATTTTCTTCATATAAAATAGCTTGGACGGTTTCCACAAATCCATCCTGTAAAAATTGCAAAGCCGATATATTTACCGCAATCGGTAAATCGGTAAACCCATGTCGGCTGAATGTATGTAAATCACGGCATACCTGCCTTATAATCCATTTTCCAATCGGAATAATCAGGCCGGTTTTTTCTGCCAGCGGAATAAAAACAGCAGGCGGTATATCGCCGTAATGCTTATTATGCCATCGAAGCAGCGCTTCTGCACCCGCTGCCTTTTTAGAAACTGCATCAACCTGCGGCTGATAATGAAGCACCAATTCATTTCGCTCAATGGCACGGCGCAGCTCCATTTCCATGGTCAGGGCTTCTTTCATTTCCTCATTCATCTCTTCACGGTAAACCGAAAAACGGCTCCGTCCTGTTTGTTTAGAATGGTACATCGCTTTGTCTGCATGCCGAATTAACGCTTCCACGTCACGGCCATCTTCAGGAAAAAAACTGATGCCCATGCTGGTTGAGATATAAATATCCTGCCCTGCAATATGAAAAGGAGTAGAAAAAGAGGAAATAACCGCTTCCGCCAGCTGAAAAGCTTCGCGTTCGTGATGGATATGGGTCAGTGTAAGAGAAAATTCATCTCCCCCAAGCCTGGCGATCATATCTTTATTGCCAAGCAGCCGTTTCAGGCGGCTGGTTAAATCCACCAGCAGCTTGTCTCCCGCTTTTTGACCGAACGTATCGTTAATTTGTTTGAAACGATCCAAATCAAGTAAAAATACAGCTAATTTTTGATTGTATGTTTGAGAAGTTTCTATAACAGAAGCCATTCGCGTATAATACGCATAACGGTTGGCCACTCCCGTTAAAGCATCTTGATGAGCCAGTCTTTTTGCTTCTGCTTCTGCCGAGCGCTGATCGGAAATATCGGTAAAAATACCCACATAGTGTTCCGCTTTTCCTTGGTCATCATTCACGGCCAAAATGGTCAGCCACTCTGGATAAAGCTCACCGTTGCGGCGCCGGTTCCATATTTCACCGCTCCATTGTCCTTTATGTGTGATGGTTTTCCACATTTGTTCATAAAATGGGCGATTGTGCAGGCCTGACTGTAAAAAGCTCGGCTGTTTTCCAATCACTTCTTCTGCTTTGTAGCCAGTCACTACTTGAAACGCTGGATTTACAAATAAAATGACACCCGCTTTATCCGTAACCATCACGCCTTCACGGATGTAGTTAACGATTAATTCATTAATTTGTTTTGGATAATCCTTCATAAAAAGGAGTCAGCTCCCCCGCCAAATAGAACAAAAGCTCCCCTATAAAGGAGAGCTGTGTTAGTTAGATTTCATAAACCCTGAATAACGTTCTGTAAGCCATGTTTTGTACCATTGTACTACAAACGGCCAGGGTATGGCCTCGTACTCCGGTGGCAATCATCTATCTGCGAAACACCTATATGTTTCACCTTTCCATTCGTTCGTTTTCGTCCGGAAAGTGCCCCTACCAAAATTTGGGTTGCTCACTCACGGGGTTTACCTCGTTCCACCTTTGCCATTTCTAGCAAAGCTACGTCACTGTGGCACTTTCAAGGTATTCACACCATATCCAAGAAGGACGTAGGTGTTTTCCCTGCCGTCAGCAAAATAAATTGCTGCCCTGGCTTATGGTTTCGCCAGGCGTGATCACTACAGGCATCACAGCACTGTGTGAGCATGGACTTTCCTCTGCGAGCACAAAACTCACAGCGATTACCCAAACGTTATTCGATTTCGTTCCTTATTATAAAAGAAACCGCGAGATTTCGCAATGGTAATTTATTCATTATGGAGACGGTCGCCAAAAACGTGGCGTTCCAAATTCGATAAGCGTTTTAAAATATCGAAATTGGTTGATCCCGGAGCCGGCTGCTGCTGGCGAATTGGCGCTTCCGGAATCGGCTTCCGTGCTGAAATCGTGCTGTTTTCTTTTTTCAAGCGCAAGTTTTCCTGCTGCAGCTCTTCAATTGCCTGCTGAAATACTTCATAGTCTTTTATGACAAGGTCTAAAAATTGATCTACTTCATCCGGGCTATAGCCCCGCATCGATGTTTTAAATTCTTTTTCCAGGATATCTTTTCCCGTTAACTTAAGTTTATCCGACAACATTGCCTTGCACCACCTTCATCGAATCCTGCCTATTTTTCATTAATTGTTTCAAAAACAGGGTCGTTTGTCAATCGGAAAGCAGGCAGCCAAGAGGTTTTTTTCTTTCCTTATAACAATGCGTAAAAACTATCTTTTAAGTTTGTTAATACGAATGCAGTTAAGCCGACAAACACGAAAAATAAAAATAGAATTGCACGATACAACCTGTCATTCACCCCATATTTATAGTTTATCTCAAAAACAACCATTTATCATTTTACGGTGTTTTTAAAAAAGTTACAACTATATGACAGTCATTTTCGCGTTATTTCGACAACTTTTTTTCAAGCCGGCACAAACGGTGTAACAGAGCGGCTTCGACTGCCGGGTTTTCCTGCTTTTGCTGCAGGGCCCATTTGGTTTCCTTTACCGCCATCGGAACATCTTTCCATTTATGCTCATACAGCTTGGCCAGCTCAACGGCTGCTTCGATGGAGCGGTCCGCCCCAGCCTGACGGACACGGGTAAACAGCTGCACCGCTGCTTCAAAAGAATGTTCCTTTTTCAGCTGCATCGCAAGCCGGAACGCCGCATCTAAAGCGACGTCGTCCCGGCTGCTCTTCGCAGCGTTTTGAAAGGATTCTTTTGCTGCCGCACGGTTTCCTGATGCTTCAAACCACTTCCCTACCTCAAGAGTCGTTTGGTCATCACTTCCTCCTTCTTCATCAAGCACGAGACGGCTGATATGCGTATATAAAGTAATTAAGCTTAAAATGTCGCGCTCGTTGTGCTTCATCACCTGCAGGACACCCTCTGGATCTCCCCGATCGATAAAATCAAAATAAATAATCGGTGCCAGATGGCCGGGAACATCATTCACCCGTTCGAGTCCGAGGTGCTCTTTTTCTACATTGACAAGCTTAACCGAATCCATTGTATGCTTAAAAAGCCGGCGGGATGCATGATAAAGGTCAAAATGCCCAAAAGCCGGCAGTGCCGGCACCCGCTCGCGTACAAACGTATGACGTGACTTTACCTGCGGCCAGTCAAATGATTTTCCGTTGTACGTTACCAAGGTCGTATAGTCGGTTTCCTGTAGAAATTTCGCATACAGTGCCGTTTCATTGCCTGGAGAAGGGAGAAAAAATTGCTTAACCGTCACTTGATGGTCATGAATGCGCGCTGTTCCAAGTAAAAAAATAACACTTCCTGAACCGCTGAGCCCGGTCGTCTCAATGTCAAAGAAGTATAAATCAGATGGATGAAATCCTTTAGCCGACAGTGGATGATGTCCACTAAAAGATGACCACTGTGCAATCGTTTTTTGCGCCTCGCTAAATGTATACAAGCCGTGGAGCGTGTCTAGCGGATGGTGCGTTTCACGCGTGATGCAATATTCCCCTTCAAATTCAAACAGCTCGGCTCCCGCTGCCTTCCACGTCTCCCAATGCCGAATCTCTTTTGGTGCTTCCACTTTTTTAGCAGCCGGTTTTTCCCCATCACGTACAATATGCTTTTTCTGCCGCTGCAGCTTTTTCATTAAACTCATTGTTAGCCCCCTTAAAACCGGTTGAGCAGCTCAATGCTTTTTTGCTTCACATTCATTCCTTCAAACCCCATGCCAACGCAGGAAGGACAGCCGTTTTCACACGGACATCTGCGAATCAAATCAATGGCCGCCGCCTTGACACTATCGAACCGCTTGTACACATCTTCTGCAAGACCGATGCCGCCCGGATAATGATCATATAAAAAAATAGTCGGCAGTCCTGTATGGGCCGCTTTAATTTGTGAAACGACGTGAATATCACTCCGGTCGCACATTGTGTGGATGGGAACCACATGATGCAGAACGTTCGCAATGCCCATGAGCAAATGTTCCAGTGATTTTTCAGGCTCATCGATTTTAAGCTCCAGCCAGACTGCACTCGTATGAATTTCTTCTTCCGGCAGTGTAATCGGCCCGGAGCCAATGTTTTCGAAAGTCGTCAATTTAATTTTTTTAAAGATGGTCGGCAATATATTCACCGTGACGTCACCGTAATGAACAGAGGAAAGCGATTGCTCCCGCGTCCGGTCTATTTCCAGTACTTTCAGCTGAACCGCCAAATTAGCATCTGTATAATATTCCACATCCACCTGGCGGACGTATGCTTTTTTGTGCTCCCAATCCAGCTTTTCTACTTGAAACTGCACTCCTTCGTGCAAATAAATCGCTTCATCGTGCAAAAGCGTCATCGCGCTGAGCCGGTCCATTTCGCCGATAATCTTTACATTAGCTGTTTCAGTCTGATCAACAATAACGACATTTTCCTGTGCAGCCGAGCGAAGAGAAATATTGGTCGCCGGAAATGATTCATGAGACCAGTGATATTTGCCTCCATTGTAATGAAGAACCCGCTCCTCCTGCAAATATTCCAGGATTTCGCCTACCTCCATCGGGCCGAACAGTTCGTCTTCTCGAAACGGCAGCTCGTACGCTGCGCACTTTAAATGATCGACTAAAATAATTAAATTTTCGGCATTAATGCGGGCTGATTCAGGATTACGCTCAAAGAAATAATCCGGATTTTGCACGACATACTGGTCAATCGGCGCCGAGCCTGCCACCATAATGATGACTGCTTCACCATGACGCCGCCCGGCACGGCCGGCCTGCTGCCAAGTGCTTGCGATACTGCCCGGATAGCCGGTCATCACGCAGACCTGCAGCTGTCCAATATCAACGCCAAGCTCCAGCGCGTTCGTGCTGACCACGCCTAAAATTTCTCCACTTCGAAGCCCCTGCTCAATCGCACGCCGCTCCTTCGGCAAGTAGCCGCCCCGGTAGCCGCGAATCGTTTTCGGGCCGATCTCCCGCTTCACCAGTTCCTGAATATGACTTAGAATCACTTCAACCCGAACCCGGCTTCTCGCAAACACAATCGTTTGAATGTTATTTTTTAAAAATTCCTGCGCCAGGCGGTTTACTTCAACAGTTGCACTACGACGAATATTCAGTGGTTCATTCACAACCGGCGGATTATAAAAAACAAAGTGCTTCCGCCCCCGTGGTGCTCCATTGTTGTCGATCAGCCGCATCGGCCGATTCGTTAACGCTTCAGCGAGTTCTTTCGGATTGGCAATCGTGGCAGACGTACAAATAAACTGCGGGCTGCTTCCGTAAAAAGCACAAATACGCAGCAAGCGGCGAATCACATTCGCAACATGGCTGCCGAATACACCGCGGTACGTATGCAGTTCATCAATGACGATATATTTTAAGTTCTCAAACAAACTGACCCATTTTGTATGGTTTGGCAAAATAGCCGAATGAAGCATATCAGGATTGGTCATCACAATATGCCCCGCCTGCCGGACTTTTTGGCGGATCGTCGGCGATGTATCTCCATCATAAGTAAAGCTTTTAATATCGGCACCCATTTCGGCAATCATTTCGTTTAATTCACTTTTTTGATCCTGTGCCAGTGCTTTTGTCGGAAACAAATAAAGAGCCCTGCTTGTTGAATCTTCCGCAATTTTTTGCAGGACAGGCAGATTATAACAAAGCGTTTTGCCCGAAGCGGTCGGGGTCACTGCTACAATATTTTCTCCTTTTTGCACAGCTTCTAAAGCTGAATATTGGTGGGTGTATAACTCGCGCACTCGGCATGCTTCCAGTGCCCTTTTCAGCCGCTCATCCAAAAAAGCTGGCATCGGACGTGTTTTTGCTTCTACTGGCTCCAATTCATGCCAGTGGATGACATTTTCATCCTGCCGCAGCTCTTCAATCATCTCTACAAGTGTTTTTTTCCACATTGCCCTGCTGGCACCTCTTTTCCTGCTGCTTTCGATCCTAAAAATCGGTTTCTTTCCTTCTATCTTATCGAACAAACGATCTTTTTAAAAGCAAAAAAAAGAACGCTTGAATGCGCCCTTTATTCTTCTAAGTTATGATAAAGCGATTCAAGCACATACAGGGCTGAATCTGCCGATTGAATAAACTTTGCTCTTCCTGTATCAAAAAAATGGGCATGAGCACCAACCCGCCGGGCGTTATCAGCTGCCTGGATAATCTGGGCAGCATGCACGTATTTTTGCGGATGCTCTTTTAAATACGAAAGCGCCGCTTGTTCCCAAGCGTCCGCTGCAGCATCTACCTGGTCTGCAAACGGCTTTACAGTTTTGAAAAAATCAGCCGGTTCCTTTGTTTGGCGGCCTGCTTCAAAAATAGCTTTCGCTTGTTCAATTAATTCCCGTAACTTCACTGTTTGATCGCCTAAAGACACGTTCTACCCTCATTTCATATTGAGCCAGCTGCTGGCTTCAGCGGCATTACTACATCCCCGCACAAAAAGCGTGCTCCTTCTTCCACTAGAAGCAAACGGTTATGAATCCGCTCCGCGTGGATGCGAAAGCCGGCAATTTTGCGGCTTCGTTCGTCTGCCACCCTCATTTTCAATCGCTGCTCAAGCTCCAATGTATCTTTTTCCAATTGTGCCAGCTCTTCCATCCACTCTTGCTTTGTCATTCCCGTCACCCCTTTGCTTTGTTGACTAGTAAAATTCGCCGCAGGAAGAAGATCTCCTTCCTGCTTGACAAAACTAGTGAACACACGGCAAAGAAAGTGGCAATCCGACAATTTACGCAAAAGTCATGCCCTTTTTCTTCATTAAAAACTGAAGCGCGTGACGGAACGTTAAAAACGTGTTCAAATCCGAACGAATCCGCATGCCGCTTCGCATAAGCTCCTGTGTGAACGCTGGTGTAAATCCGACTAAAAATGTTTCAGCACCCATCAAGTTTAACGAACCAACGAGCTGATCGATGGACTGCCCAAGCAGCTCGGTTTCTTCAATTTCTTTTTTGGTAATTGCTGTAAAGTCAATAATGACGGTTTCTATTTCGTTTTCGTAGCATGCATCCATCAGTGCAGAAATAATAAGCTCAAATCGTTCCTGCGACATTTTCCCGGTCAGCGGTACTAATATCGTTTCTGGGATAATAGACGGAATAATCGGAGCGGACACATCCTTCACTAACTGCTTGTATTCGGCCAGCTCCTCTTTTAAAGCTCGTATTTCTTCTTGAAGAGCTCCAATCTCTTCGGCTTCTTTTTTCATTGCACATCTCCTGCTTTTATCATGATTCTATTTATCTTAATATACTAGCCGAATGACTGTCGCTTTTCAATGTTCTGCTCCCGGAAAAAGGCATAAAGGAATATGTCTTTTCAAACAGGCGATTTGTTCGCTCATGTGGTATGATATTGATTGGATTCAAGAGGAGGGAATGAGATGGCGATCCGCTATCCGAATGGAAAAGAATATACGCAGCCCGCTCAATCGTCCCAGGCAAAGCAGCAGAACAAGAATCCTGTTTTTTCAAACCGCGGCATGACGCTTGAAGACGATATTAACGAAACGAATGCGTATTATTTGAGCCAAAATATGGCGGTCATTCACAAAAAACCTGTTCCCGTTCAAATTGTACGGGTCGACTATCCAGCCAGAAGCGCGGCTGTCATTAAGGAAGCTTATTTCAGGCAGGCTTCTACAACAGATTACAATGGGGTTTATAAAGGAAAGTATATTGATTTTGAAGCGAAAGAAACGAACAGTGAAACGTCGTTTCCGCTCAAAAACTTTCACGCCCACCAAATTGCCCACATGAAACAAGTGGACGAGCATGGCGGTATCGCTTTTGTAATTATCCGTTTTTCTAGAACGGACGAGCTCTTTTTTCTGCCGTTTCATGCATTGAATGCTTTCTGGGAACGTATGCATAACGGCGGCCGCAAGTCTATTACAAAAGCAGAGCTCACCAGCTGCAGTACGAAGCTGAAACTGGGCTTTTCTCCGCGCATTCCATTTTTGGATGCCGTGGAAGATGTATACTTTTAATTTTGAAAGTGAGGAAAAGAGACACATGTCTGGCGAATACAAATCAAGAACTGAAAAGCGGAACCTGCAAAAGAAAAAGCCGGCCCGCGCACAACGAAAAGCAAAACCAGCCAAATCACCTTCGAACAAAAAACGTTCGATTTTCAAACGGGTTTTTCTCGGCCTGCTTTTAGTTGCTTTACTCGTTTTGATCGGTGGTGCAGGACTGTTTGCTTATTACGTAAAAGATACACCGGAAATTGATGAATCACTTCTAAAAGATCCGATTTCATCAAAAATTAATACGGATGACGGCAAACTGCTGACCAATGTTGGTGCAGAACGCCGTGAATATGTGAAATATGACGATATTCCTGCTTTGGTCCGTGATGCCTTTATCGCAACGGAAGACAGCCGCTTCTTTGACCATCATGGAATCGATCCGATGCGCCTTGCCGGTGCAGCAGTGAAAAACGTGACAAACGGCTTTGGCTCACAAGGGGCCAGTACGATTACCCAGCAGGTTGTTAAGATGTCTTTCTTGACAGCTGATAAAACCTTGAAGCGGAAAGCTCAGGAAGCTTATCTTGCCTTTAAACTGGAGCAAAAATACTCCAAAGAAGAAATTTTTGAAATGTATGTTAACAAAATTTATATGTCGGGTACACCTGCGGTAATGGGTGTTAAAGCAGCGGCTGATTACTACTTCGGTAAAGATTTAGATGAACTGACCCTGCCGGAAGCGGCTTATCTTGCGGGGATGCCGCAAAGCCCGAATAATTACAATGCCTTTAACCATCCGGAAAACGCTGAAAAGCGGAAAGACGTCGTTCTCTCTCTTATGAACCAGCATGACAAAATTACTGAATCCGAAATGAATGAAGCACAATCCGAAAACATTACTGATTTCCTTGTTGAAAAACCAGTAAACAAATCAGGTGTCGACAAAGAATATGACGCTTTTGTTGACCAGGTGATTGAAGAAGTAGAAGACATGGGTTACAACGCCTACACAGATGGATTGACGATTGAAACAACGCTTGATAAAGAAGCGCAGGACTTTATGTATGAGCTGTTAAACAGCGATGAGTACATTGACTACCCGAGTGAGCTGTTCCAGGCCGGTATCGTTTTAACAGATACTGAAACCGGCGAGATTCGGGCGATTGGCGGAGGCCGCAATCAGGAAGTAGAGCGCGGCTTCAACTACGCGACCGATAACCGGACACAGCCAGGCTCAACGATTAAGCCTATCTTGGATTATGGCCCAGCGATCGAATATTTAAAATGGTCAACGTATGAACAAGTGGAAGACAGCCCGCTTCAATATACAAATGGCGGCTCCGTTGGAAATGCCGGCGGCTCTTACGCAGGTATGATGTCTATGCGCGATGCGCTCGCCCGTTCGAAAAATACACCGGCCGTCCGGACGTTCCAGGAAGTCGGCTTTGACGACGCTTATGAATTTGCCGGCAAGCTCGGCATCAATTTGAAAAATGAATTTGAATCCTATGCGATTGGCGGAATGGATGGCGACGAAGGTATTTCACCACTGCAAATGGCCGGCGCTTATGCTGCATTTGGAAACGGCGGTATTTACAACAAACCGCATACGGTTAAACAAATTACACTCGCAGACGGCACAGTCGTCAAAAATGATATTAAATCCGAACCAGCTATGAGCGATTACACGGCTTATATGGTTACGGATATGTTAGAAAGTGTTGTAGACTACGGAACCGGAACGGCAGCGAATATTCCTTCGCTTCATATGGCCGGTAAAACCGGAACAACGAACTACACGCAGGATGAGCGCGAGAAATACGATATTCCATCCAGCGCTTCTCCAGATTCATGGTTTGTCGGCTATACAACGAAATATACAGCGTCCGTTTGGACAGGTTATGAAAAACGCAATGAGTACTTGTCCAAGGACAGCCAGCAGATTGCAAAACAGCTGTTTAAAGAATTGATGACGAAAGTGTCCGAGGACGTAGATACACCTGATTTTGAAAAACCAGACAGCGTCATTGAACTGCCAATTGTCAAAGGATCGAATCCAGCAGTTGTGGCAGGAAGCGGCGCTTCAGACAGCGATGTAACATATGAATTATTTGTCCGCGGCGAACAGCCGAAGCGTTCTGCTCCGAAAAAGGAAGAAGAACCGGAAGAAGATGAGCAGATAGAAGAGGAAGAACAAACTGAAGAAGAGCCATCCAGCGGTGAGGTAACGGGCTTATCGGCGACCGCAGACGAGAGTGGAAATATGTCTGTTTCATGGTCCTACAGCGGTGAAGGCAGTCCATCCTTCAGCGTATCAAATGGATTGGAAACACAGTCGATTGGCGGCTTCTCAACCGTCTTTGGCGGCGGACAGCCGGGACAAACATATTCCATCACGGTCACAGCCATCGTGGACGGCCAAAGTGTTGATTCGGCTTCTACATCTGTAACCGTTCCTGGTGGTGAAACAACAGAACCGGAACCAACAGAACCGGAACCAACAGATCCGGAACCAACAGATCCTGAGCCAGCGGATCCTGAGCCAGCAGATCCAGCTCCAGCAGATCCGGCTCCAGCAGATCCAGCTCCAGCAGATCCAGCTCCAGCAGATCCAGCTCCAGCAGATCCAGCTCCAGCAGATCCGGCTCCGGCAGATCCGGCTCCAGCAGATCCTGAGCCTTCTACTCCACAGCCAAGTACGCCTGCTACAGGTAACAATGGAAATGGAAACGGCAATGGTAATACAAGTGGAAATACCGGCGGAACCGGCACAACGCAAGGCAATGGTTCAGCTGAACCAGCACCTGACGTTCAAACCGAAACACCATAAAAAAATCCCCGATGAGTTTAATCTCATCGGGGATTTTTTATTGCGTAAACAGCGGCGGCTTTTTTCAGTTCTGTCATCAGCTCGATCAGCTGGCGATAAGCCATGTATGTGTAAGGACGGTTATCAATATAAGTGAACCGCTCCAAAAAATTAATCGGCTTTACCGCAAAATCCGCTTGTTTTTCCTTCCAAAGCGCTGGGGCTGCCGGCTGTCCGTTTACCCAAAACAGCGCCATAAAAAACATGGCCAACAGCGCATCCACTTCTTCTTTTACATCTTTACTGCGTATACGCTGTTTTTCATCAAGTGCCTGTTCCGTCTTTGTCCAGGCAGACTCAAGCAGCGGGAGACCACTTTTTTCACTCTCCCACGGTTTTTCTCCGCCCAATTCATATTTAAAATATGGATATACACAAACGGATTCGGGCAGTTCTGCTTCCCTTTCAGTTGAAAAATACCGAAGCTCTTCAGGGATCCTTACTGTCATACACGCGTGCCTCCAAGCTTCATACGTTTTTTTCCTTCCCGGCATATATCAAGCAGCGGACATTCTGGACAGCGAGGTGCCTGCGCTTTACAGTGATAGCGTCCGAAGAAAATCATTCGATGATGTGTATCCGACCATTCTTCCTTTGGAATTTTGCGCATAAGCGTGTTTTCCACTTCGGTTACATTGTCCTTCCAGCGGCAGAAACCGAGCCGCTTAGACACCCTCTCTACATGTGTATCAACCGCGATAGCGGGAACACCAAATGCAACAGAAGCCACGACATTGGCGGTTTTTCGGCCGACACCCGGCAGCTTAACAAGCCGATCCTGTGTGTCAGGGACAATACCGCCAAAATCCTCCAGCAGCATCCGCGACATTTTTTGAATATTTTTCGCTTTGTTTCGGTACAATCCAATGGAGCGGATATCCTGCTCCAGCTCTTCAAGCGGAACCGCTAAATAATCTTCCGGCGTTTTATATTTCTCAAACAGCCCTTTGGTTACTTTGTTGACGAGCGCATCTGTACATTGCGCTGACAGTGCGACTGCTACGACCAGCTCAAACGGATTTTGGTGATTTAATTCGCAGTGTGCGTCCGGAAACATTTCAGCAAATGTATCCAGGCAGCGGCGAATTTGGATTTTGTTCAGCATATTGATCTATTCTCCTTACTGCTCCAGCCAGTTGTAAAACGGGACGGCATGCTCAGAACGGGAAATTTGTTCGGTTCCAGTTGGTTTACGAAACTTTTTCCCCTGCTCTCGCGCCTGCTCCACCGTTTTAATCCCTTGCTTTTTCCATTCAAATAAAATGCGGTCAATATAGCGGAAGTTCAATTTCATAGACAGAACTGCTTCTCTGAGCGCTGCTTTGATCAGAGGCGGCTCATGGCCATCCTGGTCAATCCAGAGCGCCAATGTTTCACATTCAATGGAGGAAAGCGGCCGGCCGAATTCTTCTTCAAATAAACTGTACAAGTCTTTTTCTTCAACCATAGCCTGCTGCACCGACTGGCCTCTCGCATCTGATTCAAAAATGGAAGCCAGCTTGTGCCAAAGAGGTTCCAGCGAATAAAACTCATAGCCGGTCTGGCTGCCCTGTTCGATCGCGACGACCTGCTTTTGAATCAGCTTTTTCACGCAGCCTGCACAGTCAGAAGGCGACATCGACATACGGTTCGACAGCTCTTCAAAGCTCGGGAAAGTAATGCGTTTTTGCGCATATGCGTAAATATGCAGCAGCACCATCATTTCCTGTTCATTTAAGGACAGCCGCTTGTAGTTTTCCAACAGAACGTTCGGAATGCTTGTTGCACCCTGTTCCATCCAGCGAATCATCATTTCTTTTTCTTTCATGTTCATTCCACCTCGACCCTTTGCAATGCTTCATATTATACTAGGACACGGAAAAAAAGAAAAGCCGCCCGAATGGACCGCTTTTCTAATCGATATTACCCTTTTTGGTTTGATTTTACATAATCCGCAATCCGCTCAACTGCTTTTTCAAGCAATTCAAGTGATGTCGCATAGGAAAGACGGATATTATCCGGTGTACCAAAGCCGCTGCCTGGCACTACCGCTACATTTGCTTCTTCAAGCAGCGCTGTCACAAAGTCATCCACATTCGCATGGCCAGTCAGGGACGCTGCTTCTGTTACATTCGGGTACAAATAAAAAGCACCTTGCGGCTTTAAGCATGTAACCCCTGGAACTTCATTTAATTTCGCATGAATAATATTTAAGCGTTCTTCAAACGCTTTTTTCATCACTTCTACAGGCTCCTGCGTGCCTTTATAAGCTGCAATCGCACCGTATTGAGCTGTTGACGTCGGATTAGATGTTGAATGGCTCGCAAGGTCTGTCATCGCTTTGATCACTTGCGCATTACCGGCTGCATATCCGATGCGCCAGCCTGTCATGGAGTGAGATTTCGATACTCCGTTAATCACAATCGTCTGCTCTTTTAATTCAGGAGACAATTGGGCGATCGATACATGCTTGTTGTCGCCGTACACAAGCTTCTCGTAAATTTCATCAGATACGATCCAAATATTATGGCGGAGGGCCACTTCTCCTAACGCTTTCAGCTCATCCGCAGAATAAAGCATGCCTGTTGGGTTAGATGGAGAGTTGATAATCACAGCTTTTGTTTTTTCTGTAATAGCAGCTTCAAGCTGATCCGGTGTAATTTTAAAATCATTGGATTCTTTTCCGTCAATATAAACCGGAACACCGTCTGCAAGCTTTACCTGCTCCGGATAACTTACCCAGTAAGGTGTCGGGATGATCACTTCATCGCCTTCGTTTAAAATCACCTGAAATAAATTGTAAAGAGCGTGCTTCGCGCCTGTTGTGACAATAATTTCGTTTGCTTTATATGTAATGCCCTGATCCTGCTGGAATTTCTCAATAATCGCATTTTTTAATTCCACTAAACCGCCAGCCGGTGTGTATTTCGTCTGACCGTCTTTTAACGATTCATAGGCTGCTTCAATAATATGATCCGGTGTATTAAAGTCCGGCTCTCCAGCTCCAAGGCCAATCACGTCTTTACCCTGTGCTTTCAATTCCTTCGCTTTTGCTGTAATCGCCAAGGTTGTTGAAGGGGTTAATGCTTTTACGCGTTCTGCTAATTGTACATCCATGAATCCATTCTCCATTCTGTTAAATGTTTTCAACCTTTTTCCACCATGTACCATCTGTAAAAGACAAATAGTAATAATTCAAGCGGCCGTTTTTATTTTCAAACGTAAACAGCCAGACAGGGGTTTTGCCTTCTAAGCCAAGTGTCAGCGATAAAATGTCTGCATCGCCCGCTTCCTCCTTGAAGAGAGCGCGTGCTTCCTTTTCCGTTACATTGCCTTTGAGCGGCTGGACGATTGGATCGGACTTGCCGTTTTGCTGGAGCCAAACCGCCACATCTTTTCCGCTTTCATCCTTCCCTGTACCCGTATAATACGCTTTTGTGCCATTATATACGTACACATCGTCGATTTGCGAAAGAGACGCTTTTTCCTGAAGCTGTTCTAAAGCAGCCTCTCTGGCTTTTTCATACGGTTTTTGTGCATTATTATACATTATTGCGACAATAATCGCAATTAGAAGCAAAGGAATTCCGATTATTAATAACCACTTTTTAAAATTTGTTCGCATATTCACCACATCTTCATTACGTTCGGTAAATTGTAAAAACAGCTTTTGTTTGATCTTCCGCATCCAATGCAAGGCCGAACATTAAGTTCTCCCGTTTCAGCGTCCGGTTCAACGTATCGACAAGCTTATACAAATCGCCGTTATTCTCTACTTTCACCGTGGAAAGTACTTCGATCTTTGACTCCATTAAAATCCCTCCTGGCTCAAATTATAGCAGGAATAATAAGCCTTCATACAATTATTTTTCTCCTGGAAGCCACTTTTCGATCAATTCCATTGTGCCGGCGATATCGAGCTCTTTCGCTGGAACATCTGGAATCGATTGGAGAAACGCTTTTCCATAGCGGCTTGATAGGACACGACGATCAAACAGGACTGCTACTCCCCGGTCTGATTCCGTGCGAATCAGCCTGCCAAATCCCTGTCTGAACCTGATGACAGCCTGGGGAAGCGAGTAGGCAGAAAATGCATTTTCTCCTTCCCGCTTCAGCTGCTCGTTTTTCGCCTCAACAAAAGGATCATCCGGCGGAGCAAATGGAAGACGCACGATAAACAGAACAGATAAATCCTCTCCCGGAATATCGATGCCTTCCCACAGAGCGCCGGTTCCAAGCAGAATTGATTTATCATACTGGCGGAAATTTTTAGCCAGACGTGTTACACTGCCGCCTGTGATGCCCTGTGCAAAAATCGCGTATTCGGCCAGCAGCTCTGTTTCCCGAATAAAATCGTGTGTTTTCTTTAAAATATCAAACGAAGTAAAAAGAACAAGCATGCGTCCGCCTGCTGTTTCTGCGGCCGCAATAATATAATCAGCCACAGCCTGCGCGTATGTGTCCTGGTCGGTTTCTTTCACATCCGGCACATCGTTTGGAATGACAATCCGGCAGTGGTTCGCATAATCAAACGGTGAAGGAATCACGTGTTTCCGGTACGAAAAAGCTTCCAGACCCATTTCCCGTGCAAAGAATTGGAAAGACTGCTCAACTGTCAGCGTAGCGGAAGTAAAAAGGACGTGATGCCTTTCCAATAAATACGACTGAATAAGAGCACCCGGCTGAACGGGCTGTGTCCGCATGGTCAGCGTATTGGACAGTGAGCGTACATCGCCCTCGATCCACACTACTTCTTCTTCATCAGGACGAAACACGAGTTCAAACAGCTGTTGATTCCAGTTTCGGCACCGGTCTAAAAACAAAAGGGCATCATCCACATATAGTTCATCCCGGGCGGAAAGCTGCTTGCGAATATCTTCAATTGGAAGGACTTTCTCTTCTACCACTTCCACTAAACGGGACACCTTATTGTATAAACGTTCAGCGCCATACTCGATTTGCTGCCAGCCGGCCATATTCCGGCTTTTCTCAGTGATGGCGAGCTGGCGCTTCGCATGGTTTATGCGGGATGTCTGCCGTTCGAAAAAAGCAGAAACAACGCCAAGCCATTCTTCTGCCTCCGTTAAAACGGCGGATACAGCAGTCATTATTTTTTCCGACGGCCGCTCTGTAAAACGCTTTGATTCAATTCGATTTAAATGATACAGAAGCCGCCTTTCCTCCGTTGTACCGATTTTCCCCATAAAAAACTTTAAGTCTGCTACTGAAAGCTCCCGGCCAAGCCGTTCTCTTGCCGCTCGTTCGAACCGATGTGCTTCATCGATTAAAATAAAGCTCCCCGGCACCAAAATCGGCTTTGCCGCCTTCATATCGGCAATTAAAAAGGAATGGTTTGTAACAATAATATCTGCACTGGCTGCTACTTCCTTCGCATACCGGGCAAAGTCATGCTTTCTCCATGCCTGCTTTGCTTTATTCATATAATCGTCTGCCTGGCATACTTCTTTCCAAAATAGGGCGCCGCCTGAAGATAAATTTAATTCATCGCCGTCACCGGTTTCAGTTTGAAGCAGCCAGACAAGCATTTGCATTTTTGTGATAATCCGGTCATAATTCCGCTCTTTTTCACGCAGCGACCGAACAAAGCGGGACAGATCCAGATAGTGGCGCTTTCCCTTTAGTACGGCGGCTTTCACATGAAAAGGCAGAAGGATTTCAAGCTTTGCAAGCTCCCGTTCAAGCAGCTGATGCTGCAGCAGAACCGTATAAGTGGATACAACAACCGGCCGGCCGCTTCGCCGGCTTTCATAAATAGCCGGCAGCAAATACGCGAGCGACTTGCCGGTTCCGGTTCCGGCTTCAATGACGGTATGTTCTTTGTTTTGGAAAAAGTGCTGCACTGCCTCCATCATTTCCATCTGGCCGTGACGTCTTTGCATGCCGGGAGCACCTGCAAGCAGCTCCCACTTTTCTTCCTCTGTTTGAGGAAACAAGATCGACTCATCTGCTTTGCGTTTTTCCGGCTGTTTTTTTGTGCGCAATGCAAGTCCCCGGTACACAGTCCATTCCTCTGGCAGCATTTCTACACGCTGCTTTTTTTCCGCTGCGATACGCGACAGCAGCAAATGAATATCACTTTTCAACCCCGTTGACAGCTTCAGCAATTGTTCAATTGTGACAAGCGGAAGCTCTTCCAGACGGTCGACAAGGTAAATAAACAATTCCGCTGTTGCACGGGCATCGCTGTCCGCTCGATGCTTCTGCCCGTGGCTCAGACGAAATTGATCGGATAAATCCCCCAGTTTATAGCTGTCCGAGCCAGGCAGGACAATTTTTGCAAGCTCTACTGTATCAATAAAAGAACCGGTAAAAGGCGGATAACCGGCCGCCTCCAGTTCGCTGTTTAAAAAAGGCAAGTCAAAAAAAACATTATGGGCCACAAAAACCGAATCGGCCAACCATTCCCGAAACCGCTCTGCTTCTTCCTGAAAAAAAGGCGCCTGCTGAACCGCTTCATCCTCAATTCCAGTCAACTCCTGAATAAACGGAGGAATTGGCATTTCCGGGTTTAAATACGTGCTGAACTGACTTTCAATCCGGCCATTTTCAACTGCAACAAAAGCAGCCTGCATAATACGGCCGCCGCTTGCGTAAGAATGGCCCGTTGTTTCAAAATCTGCCACGGTAAATCGTATATCATTGATCACGGCAAACACACCTTTAAGTAAATTCTTTATCAGTTTACCATAAGAAGAGCAAAAGGTGCCTGCTTATCGGCATCAATTCAAACAAAAGCATCCGCCAGGCGGCTTTTCTCCGAAACAACGGAAGCTGGCAGGACAAAAGCACCGTTGCCAAATTTGAGAAAAGAAAAAAAGACCACTGGATAACCAGCGGTCAATATCCTTACATAATGGTGGAAGCTGGTTCTTGATGAAGCATGTCGGCAATCCGGTTATCAGCGTCCATAATCAGCACTTTTGGTTTGTGCTCTTTTACTTTTTCTTCCGCTACTAGCACATAAGAAATAATAATAACGGTATCACCGGGCTGAACAAGACGTGCCGCTGCACCGTTTAAACAAACGACGCCGCTGCCGCGCTCACCCGGAATAATATATGTTTCCAGACGTGCACCGTTATTGTTGTTGACAATCTGCACTTTCTCATTCGGCAGCATGCCTGCTGCATCAAGCAGATCCTCATCGATCGTAATACTGCCGACATAGTTTAAATTGGCCTCGGTCACCGTTGCACGGTGGATTTTTCCGTTCATCATTGTGCGGTACATGGCGCACTTCCTTTCACTGGTAAAATCACATTATCAATTAAACGCGCCTGCTTGTACTGCACAGCTGCGGCCGCAATGATTGTTTCGTTGACCTTCTCAATCGGCTCAAGGGCAGGATAAGATAAAATCTCAAGGTAGTCGATCACTGCTCCTGCCTCTTCTTCCAATACGTAACGCGCTTTTTGCTTTAAGGAAGCGACATCGGTTTCTCCTGCTTCAACGGACTGCTTGATCAGCTGAAGCGCTTTATAGATGGCTGGCGCTTTTTCCCGTTCTTCCGGAAGCAGGTATACATTCCGTGAACTTTTTGCGAGGCCGTCCGGCTCTCTCACAGTATCCACACCAATAATTTCGATTGGTACGTTCAGCGCATCCACTAAGCCATGAATTACAGCAAGCTGCTGGGCATCTTTTTTCCCAAAATAAGCACGGTCTGCTTCGGTTAAATGGAACAGCTTCATGACTACCGTTGCCACTCCGTCAAAATGGCCTTCTCGTGAAAGACCGCACAGCGCATTCGTCCGTTTATGAACGGTCAGTGTCACAGCCGGCTCTTCCGGATACATTTCTTCTACTGACGGCAGAAACAAAAGGTCCACGCCCGCTTCCCCTGCAAGCAGTTTATCCCGTTCTTCATCACGGGGATACCGCTCAAAATCTTCATTTGGCCCAAATTGAAGCGGGTTGACAAAAATAGACATCACCACAACGTCATTTTGGGTGCGTGCCTGTCGGGCAAGCGTCAGGTGGCCTTCATGCAAAAAACCCATCGTAGGCACAAAACCAATGGACTGTCCGGCCGATTGAGCCGCCCGTATTTCTTTCTTTAAACCGGAGATCGTACGAACAATTTTCATGAATGGACGCCTCCGTACAAACGATCCAGCTCTTCTTCCTTCATCGTAAAGGTATGCTCTTTGGCTGGAAATGCACCTGATTTCACATCTGCTACGTAAGAAGAAACAGCTTGTATGCCAGCTTGGTCAAAATCCGCATAACTTTTCACAAATTTAGCTGTCCGGTCCACTCCGTAACGTGTGATGTCATGATACACAAGCACTTGCCCGTCTGTTTCCACACCCGCTCCAATGCCAATAACCGGAATGTGAAGCGCTTGTGCAACCGACTGCGCCACCTGGTGCGGTACACATTCAAGCACCAGCATAAACGCTCCGGCCTGCTCCATCGCTTTTGCATCGGCTAACAGCTGCTGCGCGGCTTCAGCTGTTTTGCCCTGGACCTTATAGCCGCCGAGCACACCGACGGACTGCGGCGTAAGCCCCAGATGTGCGCATACCGGCACCCCGGCTGCCGTTAATTCACGGACGCGCCCCACAACTTCGCCGGCCCCTTCAAGTTTAACGGCGTCGGCACCTCCGTCCTGCATGATGGCACGGGCTGTATTTAACGTTTGTTCTTTGTTTACGTGGTAAGTCATAAACGGCATATCTGTTACGACAAATGTATTGCGGGCGCCCCGCTTAACAGCTTTTGTATGATGAACCATGTCTTCAGTTGTCACGTAAACCGTGGATTCATACCCAAGCACGGTCATGCCGAGAGAATCACCGACTAAAATAATGTCTGAACCGCCTGCTTCCGCCTGCTTGGCTGACGGGTAGTCATACGCTGTAATCATCGCGATTTTTTCCTGACCGGCTTTCATCTTAATAAAATCTGCTGTTCGCTTCACGCTGTTTCCTCCTTTTGATCAGAGGAGACGAAACAATAAAAAAAGGGTCCTTTTGCTGGAAAGAAGCAGAAGGACCCCGCTGTAAACGGAATAATGTTTCGACCCTCTGTCCCTGTCCATTCGGATCAAGGCAGTGTTTGTCTTGTTATAAAATACGTTTCACTTTCGGAACGCGGTGCAGTTCAAGCATGATACCGCCCTTGTTCACGATTATTATAACAGGCATCCCCTCATTTGACTACCGTTCAATTTCAATGTCCGCTGAGTAGATCGAGTGAATGATGCCTTCTTCATCCTGCAGCTTTAATACGCCTTCTTCTGTAATCCCAATTGCCTTCCCTCGAATCGAGCCATTCACGGTTCGGGCCGTAATATGACGGCCAATCGAAACGGCAAACGATTCCCATTTTTCTTTGATCGATGCAAATCCGTTTTCCACATACTCTTTATAGTAGATTTCCATATTTTTAAGTATAGCCTGTACAAGCTTAGCGCGGGAGATGGTTTCTCCTTTTTCAATGGCGAGTGAAGTAGCAATGTCTTCAAGCTCAGCCGGAAATGCCTGCTGGTTTACATTCATACCAATCCCAATAATAATGGAACGGATACGGTCAGCATCCGCTTGAAGTTCTGTTAAAATACCGGTTATTTTTTTCCCGTTCATCAAAAGATCATTGGGCCACTTGATTTCTGGCGTGAGCCCCGTTACATCTTGAATAGCTTCTGCAACGGCCACAGCCGCAATCAACGTAAACTGCGGCGCTTTCACAGGCGGAAGGGTTGGCTTTAAAATAAGACTCATCCAAATTCCTGTACCTTTAGGAGAGTGCCACGCTCTGGTCATGCGGCCGCGCCCTGCTGTTTGCTCTTCCGCAATGATCAGCGTTCCTTCCTCTGATTCTTCCGCGATTTTATGCGCTTCTTTCTGTGTAGATTCTACTGTTTCTTTAAAAACAATTTGTTTACCGAGCTGGTCCGTTTGAAGACCGATTAACAATTCATTTTCGCTTACTTTATCAGGCTTCCCTGTAATACGGTAGCCCTTGTTTCGTACTGCTTCAAGCTCAAAGCCTTCCTGCCGCAGTGATTCAATATGCTTCCAGACAGCGGTTCGCGAACAGCCAATGTGATCTGCCAATGCCTGGCCGGATACAAACTCACCGTCTGCTTTTGAAAACACCTCGAGCAGCTTATGCTTTACAGAAGATTGCATGCATGCAGCCACCTTTCAATTTCCGTTCGCTCGTTTGGAACGTCGCGTGCAATAACAGCCCGCTCCGTTCGTTCAAGCACTTCTTTTATCCATGGACCCCTTGGCTTGGACGTCCATTGGATCAAATCATTTCCTGTAATAGCGAGATCGTGACGGCTTTTTATCGGAAGCGATTCAAAACGGCTGGCTGCACTGCCGGCATCCAGCTCTTTTCCTCCGGTCAGTGCGTACCCTACAGCCGCTGCGTCAACAGATGACTGGAGTCCGCCTTGAAAAAGCTGCCAATCGGTAACGCCTTTCGCTAAAAACTGAATTAACGTTCGAACACTTCGGCCGATGCTTTTAATTCTTTTTTGCGGAAGCCGCCATTGTGTTAAAAATGGGACCGGATCTTCCTCTGCACACAAGTAAGCTGCCGCTGTCCAAACCTGATCTGCTGTCAGCCCTTCAATCGGAATACCTGCCAATCGGGTAAGCGCGGCGTTTTGTCCATCCAGCCCCGGCAGAAATTGATAAAGTCCTGTTTCAATTAATACAGCCACCGCCTGGCGCTTATTGCACCCGCTAAACAGTTTGTCCATTTCGTTCAGCTTCCGCTCAACGGCGATGTGACCGAGCAGCGGCGCATGCTCGGTCATCGCTTCCTTCGTATCGTCATCCAAATGAAAAGACAACTGACTTACGAACCGGGCAGCACGCATCATTCGGAGGGCATCCTCTGAAAAACGTTCGCCTGCACGGCCTACAGTCCGGATTTTTCTCGTTTGGATATCTTCTTTTCCGCCAAAGGGGTCAATCCATTCGCCATTTTTATTCATCGCCATTGCATTCATCGTAAAATCACGGCGCTTTAAATCTTCATACAGAGAGCGGACAAACCGAACCTCGTCTGGCCGCCTGAAATCAGTATAGTCGGATTCGGTCCGAAATGTGGTCACTT
Organism: Domibacillus sp. 8LH; assembly: GCF_038806185.1. Classification (NCBI taxonomy): domain Bacteria; kingdom Bacillati; phylum Bacillota; class Bacilli; order Caryophanales; family Bacillaceae; genus Domibacillus; species Domibacillus sp. 8LH. Next base: position 236,416 of record NZ_JAVJNG010000001.1, read on the forward strand.
CGAATCCAATACCGTTATGCAAAACGAGGATTGTCCCATGATCAATACCGACGTCAACCGTATTCCTAAACACTGCTTTTACTTCAGTCGGCACTGCTGATGTGGCAATATCCACATCATGAACAGGACGGCCCAGAAAAAGGTCCCGGACCGCTCCGCCGACAAAAAATGCTTCGAAGCCCGCTTCTTCCAGGCGTGCAATAACCGGCAGCGCCTGGCGAAAAAAAGGATGGTCAATCATAAATGGCTTCCTCCAGCAAGCTGTAATAAATACGTTCATATTGCTTTACAATATCAGATGAATGAAACTGCTCCTGAACGGTTTTCATTGACCGCTGCTTCATCCGTTCATATAAGGCTTCATTTGTCAGCAATTCGATCGCTGCCCCGCTGATCGCTTCGATGTCACCAATGGGGCGGACAAATCCGTTTTCACCGTCCTCTATCACTTCCGGAATGCCGCCTGCATTAGTTCCAATACACGGCACGCCGCATGCCATCGCCTCAAGAGCGACGAGTCCAAAGCTTTCTTTTTCTGACAGAAGAAGCTTTACATCGCTGATCGTGTATAATTCCGCTAAATTGTTTTGCTTTCCAAGATAAAGCACTTGTCCTTCAAGTCCAAGTGATTCGGCCAGCCGGCAGACAACTGTCATCTCCGGCCCATCTCCAACAAGGAGAAGCTTTGCGGGCATTTGCTCAGCAATGTTGGCAAATACTTTTATTACATCTGTGACTCGTTTGACGGCGCGGAAATTCGATACATGAATCACCACTTTTTCCTCATCTTTGATGCCAAACTCTTTCCTTAAATGGCGGGCCGTCTCAACGGGGCGGTATACACGCTCATCAATAAAGTTGTACACGGTTTCAATATGCTTATCCGGCGCGATCATCTCTTTTGTCTGCTTTACAAGCGAGTGAGAAACAGCTGTGACCGCATCCGATTGTTCAATACCGAATTTAATGGCTGGTGCCAGTGCCGAATCTGTGCCAAGCACCGTAATATCCGTTCCATGCAGCGTGGTCACGATTTTTACGTTCGACTTGGCCATCTGCTTGCCTAGAATAGCGCAAACTGCGTGCGGGATTGCATAATGAACGTGTAAAATATCAAGCTTTTCACGCTCAATCACCTCAGCCATTTTGCTTGCGAGGGCAATATCATAAGGCGGGTACTGAAAAACCGAATATTGATTGACTTCCACTTGATGAAAAAAGATATTTGGGTATACCCGATTAAGCCGAAACGGAACAGCCGATGTAATAAAATGAATGGTATGCCCCTGCTCAGCCAGAAGCTTGCCAAGCTCCGTTGCCACGACGCCTGACCCGCCCACAGATGGATAGCATGTAATACCAATGTTTAATCCCATATTTTTCTCCTGCCGATCATTCACTCTGTTCTTCAATAATACCATCAATCAATACGCGTGCTGTTCCAAGGTTTGTTGCAAGCGGAACAGAATATACATCACAAAGACGGACAAGCGCGGTCACGTCCGGCTCATGCGGCTGCGCCGTAAGCGGATCCCGGAAGAAAAAAACAAAATCCATTTCTCCCCGTGCGATACGGGCGCCGATTTCCTGGTCTCCTCCAAGCGGCCCGGATTGAAACCGATGCACATCAAGTCCTGTTTTTTCCATTACCCGCGTGCCGGTAGTGCCCGTTGCAAAAAGCGTGTGGGCACTAAACACTTCTTTATGAAGGTCTACAAATTCGATCAAGTCGTCTTTTTTCTTATCATGTGCAATCAGTGCAATATTCATTAGAATCCCCCATTAATCCAAGATATTTTCGAGACCATACACCAATGTTTTTGTTTTCATGACCGTTTCCACGCATACTTTTACGCCAGACATAAAGGATGCCCGGTTGTAAGAGTCATGACGGATTGTTAAGGACTCGCCATCCGCACCAAACAGCACCTGCTGATGTGCAATTAAGCCCGGCAGGCGGACACTATGAATATGCATGCCGTCCATTTCGGCACCGCGTGCGCCTGGAATTGTTTCTTTTTCTTCTGGATGTCCCTGGCGTTTCGGTTCACGCACTTCGCTGATCATGTGCGCTGTTTTCACGGCAGTACCAGACGGTGCATCAAGCTTTTTATCGTGGTGAAGCTCGATGATTTCTACGTCGCTAAAGTACTTCGCTGCCATCTGGGAAAACTTCATCATCAGAACGGCGCCAATGGCAAAGTTAGGGGCAATAATGCATCCAAGCTCTTTTGAGGCAGAAAGCTCTTTTAGTTCCTCCAGCTGTTCATCGGTAAAGCCCGTTGTCCCTACCACTGGACGAATACCGTGCTCAAGTGCTGTTTTTGTATGTACATAGCCGAATTCAGGTGTTGTTAAATCAATCAATACATCGGCTTGATTCTCTGAGAAGCAGTCTTTTGCGTCTGTATAAATCGGTGCTTTCGAGCCGGAAAACCCGATATCCTCCAGTGTTTCCCCGGCATGTTTTCGGTCCAGGGCTGCCACCAATTCAAATTCTGGTGTATTCATCACCATTTTAACTGCTTCCATTCCCATGCGGCCGCGCGGGCCCGCGATAATAACACGAATACTGCTCATTTTTACTTTTCCTCCTCAATTTTGGTCCAGCGGTCTTTGTCTCTTGTCTGGAATTTGTGCATGACCCGGTCGTGTGCGGTCTGCAAATCAATCTCGAGCGAATTTGCCAGACAAATGGCTACAAACAAAACATCCCCGAGTTCTTCCTCGATCGTTTTCTCTTCTTCGGATGTTTTCTTTGGTTTCTCTCCGTAATAATGGTTGACTTCCCGGGCCAGTTCGCCCATTTCTTCTGTCAGGCGGGCCATCATGGCAAGCGGACTGAAGTAGCCCTCTTTAAACTGGCCGATATAGCCGTCTACTTCTTTTTGCATATCACGCATCGATTTATCCATTTTTTTCACCACTTTCTTTCTTTTATATGTTACATATTATATAGAGGAGGTGCAATTTTTTCTTATTATTCATCCCAATAAAAAGGAGAACGTATATGAAACGCGGCATTAAATTAAAAAATGTATTTTTTATTTTGGTTGGCTCAGCTATTTTTTCATTTGGGCTTGTCCATTTTAACATGCAGAACAATTTAGCGGAGGGCGGTTTTACGGGCATTACCCTGCTATTATACAATTTATTTGAAATTGATCCTTCCTACTCGAACTTACTTCTTAACATCCCCATTTTTTTGATTGGGTGGAAACTGCTCGGCCGTGTCTCTTTTTATTATACGCTGATTGGCACCTTCAGCGTTTCCTTCTTTTTATGGATATTTCAAAACTGGCAATTTCACATTCCACTTCGGGATGACCTGTTTCTTGCCGCACTGTTTGCAGGGGTTTTTATCGGCGTGGGCCTTGGGATTACGTTTCGGTACGGAGGCACAACAGGAGGCGTCGATATTATTGCGCGGCTTGTACATAAATATTGGCAGGTAAGCATGGGCAAAACCATGTTTTTATTTGATGCGGTCGTGATCACGGCTTCTTTTTTAACATACATCAATTACCGGGAAGCGATGTACACGCTCGTTGCCGTTTTTGTCGCAGCACGTGTCATTGACTTTATGCAGGAAGGAGCATACGCGGCGCGCGGCGCGATGATTATCTCTTCTGCTCATGAGGAAATTGCGGACGAAATTAACAAACGAATGGAGCGCGGAGTGACGGTTTTAAAAGGATATGGCTCTTTCACAAAACAGGAACGCGATGTTTTATACTGCGTGGTAGGCCGAAATGAGATCGTCCGGCTGAAGAATATTATTCATGCGGTGGATCCACACGCATTTGTTTCGGTGACAGTTGTGCATGATGTATTTGGAGAAGGCTTTACTCTTGATGAAAACAAACAGCCGATTGAACGTTAAAAAGCACCGGGAAATTCCCGGTGCTTCAGGCTGTTGGCAAACGCCCGCTTTCGACGTCACTTGCCAGCTGTGAATGCTCATGACCCCAAAAAGGTCACTCCGCTTCCCAGCCGGTGGCGTTCCTAGAAAGTCAGACGTTTTCAATCAGCCTGCTTTCTTACTTTGTCTACACTCTCAAAGCACCGGGATATTCCCGGTGCTTTTTGATTAATCGTCGTTTTGAGCCATTCCCGTGTACATTAGTACGAGGCGAAGCAGCTCTAGAACGGCTACAGCAGCCGCTGCTACATAAGTCATGGCAGCCGCATTTAACACTTTGCGCGCCTGGCGTTCCTCATTGTTGCGGATAATGCCGGAAGCAACAATTTGGTCCATGGCCCGGTTTGATGCATTAAACTCTACCGGCAGTGTGATAACTTGAAATAGAACACCAGCAGCCATTAAAATAATCCCGAGCAGGAGCATATTCGTAGCGCTGGCAAAAATGCCAATCATAATGAAAATCCATGACATATTTGAGCTGAAATTCGCAACTGGAACAAGAGCGTGGCGGAAGCGAAGAAACGCATAGCCGACTTTGTCCTGAATAGCGTGTCCCACCTCATGAGCCGCGACAGCCGCTCCAGCAATGGAATGACCGTGAAAGTTATTCGGTGACAGGTTCACTGTTTTTGTAATCGGATTGTAATGGTCACTTAAAAACCCGCGTGATTCCACTACTTTTACATGCTGCAGACCATTATCGTCCAAAATGCGGCGTGCTGCTTCTGCACCAGTAATTCCCGTTGAAACGGCTACTTTTGAATACTTATTATACGTGCTTTTCACCTTAAATTGCGCCCAAAGCGGCAGCAAAATCAACAGGATAAAATAAATGATCCAAATCATCTAACTCCCTCTACCTCCGTTATGTTGTCGTATTTTGTCTTATCTTTATTTTAACGATTTATACCCCCGGGCGTCAAAGATTATGCTTGTTTTTCCGTTCTTCGTTCATACCTTTGTACTTTTTTCTGCCTGTGTATATGAGCGCTGCCATGATAACCCCGCCCGTGAGCGCAGTAACGTGAATCAGGTCTTCTTTTTTCTCAGGATTCATTTCTTCTGCTCCGCTGACTGGTACAAATATGAGAAGGAAACTCCAGATAAATGCGATAACTTTGTCCATTCTCCATCCCCCCGCCCATCTGCTTTTTTCAGTATATGCGCGGAGATGAAGGAATGATGCCGTTTCTCACCACATTAATCGCTTTGAACGTACACACACCCACCATGTGATGAAAATAGAGAGCAGACTGAGCCAAAATGTAAAATAACCAATTTCTTGAATGTATAAATCAAGCTGTGAATACACAGGATACTGCATAAAAACATAATCAATCATTTCGTTATGAACAGTCCAGACCGTAGCCGCAATCAGGTGAATCGGCTGGACCCGAAAAAATGGTGCATACAGCAGCCCCTGGACAGCCATGCCCAAATGTGAGGCGACCAGCATCCAGCCAAGCCAGGAGAGATCTCCTGTAACAAAAAGCGTCAGCCCATTCATCACAACGGCCCATATTCCGTATTTAAATAAGGTCATAACAGCGAGCGCCTGCATAAGCCCCCAGTTCCGGCCAATCAAAAGGCCGAATAAGGCGATTGTAAAAAACAAGCTCGCGGTCGGACTGTCAGGCACGAACGGAAGAAAAACAGGATCTGTCTGCTCTAACTGAGGCATGTACCATATGTATCCATAAATCGTTCCAAGTAAATTAATGATAAAAAGCACCCACATAAATGGGCGGTTTGATAAAAGAAAAAACAGCATATATATGCCTCCATGGAAAAAAAGGACTGCCCATCGAGCCGGACAGTCCCGTTCATTTGGTTTTATTTTGCTTCTAGTGTAGAAATAAATTCAGACAGCTTCTTTAAGTCTTCTTCATTTCCTTTATACATTCCCGGCGGCATGGAACCTTTCCCATTTTTCGCGATATCGGCGACTTCTTCCGGTGTCAGCCCGGTGCCGACAAGAGACGGTGCCGCCGATCCTCCTGACAATGTATCACCGTGACAGTTGATACAGCCATTTTCCTGATAAATTTTAAACCCATCAGAGTTTGTGTCGATAGCGGCTTCTTCTACAATTGCCCCCTGCGCTTCTCTTGCTTTCCAGTCTACTGCATTTACAGCTTCCCAGGTTAGAAAAATGACCGCAGCGAGAGAGAGAAGCATAAAGCCGGTTGCAAACGGGCGATCAATGGGGCGGCGCTTTGGACCACGATCAATAAACGGTGCCAGCATAAGCCCGCCAAAAGCAAGACCCGGAATAACAAAAGCACCAATAACGTTATAAGGTCCGGATGCATATGAGTATTTTAAAAGCTGGTATAAAAATAAGAAGTACCAGTCTGGCAGCGGCAGGTAGCCGGTATCTGTCGGATCTGCAACACGCTCAAGCGGTGATGGGTGAGCGATGGTCAAGCATAAATAGCCTATTAAAAACACCGAACCGACCATCCACTCTTTCAAAAGGAAGTTCGGCCAGAAAGCCTCGGTTTTGCCTGGATATTCTGAATAATCTTTCGGAATATTCGGTTTTCGTTCAGCAGGAACCCGCGAGTCTCCGACAAACTTCATTCCTTTTCCACGATGCATTGCGTTCCCCTCCTTTGAATTGGACTGAAATGGGCAAGGCCGATTTTATAATGGACCGGAAATCCCCTGCTTACGGATCATGATAAAGTGGGCACCCATTAAGCCAAGCAAAGCAGCCGGCAGGAAAAAGACATGAATAGCAAAAAAGCGTGTGAGTGTTTGTGCACCGACAATATCGGGGTGTCCGGCAAGCAGCACTTTTAATTCATGGCCGATCAGCGGCGTGGAAGCGGCAATTTCAATGCCTACCTTGGTAGCAAAAAGTGCTTTCATATCCCAAGGCAACAAATATCCGGTAAAACCGAGACCCAGCATCACAAAGAAAATTAAAACACCGACAATCCAGTTTAACTCACGCGGTTTTTTGTAAGCTCCCTGGAAGAAAACACGCAGTGTATGTAAAAACATCATGACAATAACAAGACTTGCACCCCAGTGATGCATACCGCGTACAATTACGCCAAAAGCGACTTCATTTTGAAGATAGTAAACCGATTCCCATGCATTTTTAATATCCGGCACATAGTACATGGTTAAAAACATTCCGGACAGAATTTGAATGACGGTAACAAAAAACGTCAAGCCGCCAAAGCAGTAAACAAATGCCGAGAAGTGATGAGCCGGATTCACGTGCTCAGGTACTTCATGGTCTGCAATATCGCGCCACATCGGCGTAATATCAAGACGTTCATCCACCCAGTCATAAATTTTATTGAGCATATTGTACGCCTCCCTACACGATATTGTTTGCCTGTGGTTTGCCAAGCTGAAGGAGCCCGTCTTTTTCCGCAGTCGGATAGACATCAAGCGGTCTCAACGGCGGTGTATTCGGGACATTTTTTCCGTTTTTTTCATACATGCCGTTATGGCAAGGACAGAAAAACTTGTCTTTGTGACCGCTTCCTTCCCAGCTTACCGTGCAGCCAAGATGCTTGCATATTGGAGACAATGCAACCACCTCGTTTTTATCGTTTTTGTAAACCCAGGCCGTACTTGTGACTTCCGATGTATACCATGCGTCAGTCTGCTCATAAGAAAAGTCAACGCGTACCGGTACATCTGTTAAATCAGCTACCCTTTGTTGTGTAGGATGAAAATCGCCGGCCGCTTCCCCTTTAAGCACCGGATCAACCGCAAAACGAACCATCGGCATGAGCATACCTGCCGCCATGAAACCGCCTACACCAGTGAGAGTGTAATTCAGAAACTGACGTCTTGATACAGGTTGTTTCCCCATACTTTCCCTCCCCCTTATACACTTTGCGTCGCCCGTTGTCGACTAATATATGAACATAAATATAAACTAGGACATTATTATGATAATCTATACCGGATAGCAGGTCAATAACCTCGGGATGAAAACGCTTTTTTATTGTGAAATTTTTCTGAATTATTCAATATTATCCTGCCATTTCTCTACAACCGTCTGAATAAGCTGTTTTGCCTGGTGGGAGATGAGCGAGTGCTTAACTGACTCCTCCATGTCACCAAGGGGAACAGACGGAACCAAAATGACTGAGCCGCCCAGTTCATTTTCCCTCGTACGCCACATGGAATCTGCTGTTAGAAAAAAAACGTGCTTAAACGCTGCTGAGCGTGCTCTTTCTGACCAAAGAGCAGCGTTACCTGCCATTTCCGGTACATAAGCGTACGGCGGTGTTACAACGATCCTTCCTTTAAACTGACGTTCAAGAAAATCAGCCAGAAGTCCAATAAATTCATATTGCTCAGCTGACTGCCTGAACTCTGTTCCAAAATCCAGCGGAACAAGCGGTATAAGAACCGTATCAATATAGTTTTTTTGCTGCTCAACGAGTGCAGCATCTTTCCCATTCCAATTCATTTTATCACCCTCTTTTATCATATAGCGCTTTTCTTCCGGTTGTAAATACAAGGCTATGAAAAAACGCATCCGGTCAGCAGTCGGATGCGTTTGTATGTTCCAATAATTCATTGAGCTGGTCGGTCAGCCGGAAAAAGGTTTCTTTGTCTCCACGGTCGAGCGCCTCATCAATCTGTTCTTTTAAGCGGTCGCGCTGAAAATCGTACACGCTCCATTTTAAAAATTGCTCGGCAAGCTCTTTTTCTTTTTCCGTCAGCCGAACCCGTTTTGGCATAAACGGATTTTCGACCCGTACAGCCGCATATTGATGCGACAAGTGGGCGTCTTTGAATTTTAATTCGATAAAGATATCTTCATCTTTATTTAAACGAATATCATGAAAAGACTTTTCTGCATCTGTTGTCATAATGTTGTCTTTAAAAAAGCGAAACGGTGCGCTGTCCACACAATGAGATGACATAATCATGCCTCTTGGACAGTACTGGGCGTCATCCACAAAATGCACATGTTCCATAAGCTGGTCATGGCTCATTAAATAGTTTAAAATCCAGACAGATTCTCTGCGCTTTAGCTGATAATGATTTAAAAACCAGCGGATAAAATCCTTTTTCTCATGAACGGAAACCGGAGCAGTCATCATCATCACTCCTCTGCCTTTTTTAATAGGTATCTGTATTTAAGCGTTCTACAAGTTCTGACCATTCGTCATTAAGCGGCTCTTCTTTCATTAACTTTTGGAAAATAGAAAGCGCCTGCTGGCGATGTCCGTCCTCAAGCAAGAAATAGCCGTACTCGGCCAGAAACTCTGTATTTTCATTTAAAATTGGATAAAGGTATTCATATAGTTCTGCCGCTTCTTTGTACTCCTCCAGCCGCTCTGCAGCTCTGGCTGCGTCCCACAGCAGCAAAGGCTCTGCACTGCCCGCTTCGCGGAAGACCGAAGCAATTTCAAGCACTCCTTCGTATTCTTCCTTTTTCATCAGCAATGCATTCAGTGCCAGGGCAGCCTCTGTATATTCTGGGTCCAGGGCAAGGGATTCACGAAGATGAGCCTCCCCTTCTTCTTCAAGGCCCCGTTTTAAAGCCAGCTTTCCTGCAAGCAAAAACAATTCTTTTTGATACGCATCCCGCGCAATTCCAGAACGGGCCGCTTCAAGAGCCGCTTCTAAATCTTCTTCCATTTCATGCGCGCGTGCTAAGTACAAGTAAACAGAATGATAATCAGGGTCAAGCTCTGCTGCTTCTGTTAACTTCGCTGCAGCCGTTTTGTATTGGCCTGCTTGAAAAGCAGTAAAACCATACATAAACAACGTATCAATATCTATTTTATCATCAAGGGCCTGCTCGAAGTGAGGCAGGCTTTCTTCAAAAGCACCGCCGGCACTGTATGCTTCTGCCAGGCGCTTTTGAATCGAAATGCCGGCAATCTCCTCCACGCCCGCTTCTTCAAGTTCTTTGTACTGCCGAATGGCTTCTAAAAACTTGCCTTCTTCTAAATACAGCTCCCCAAGTGCAAGCTTAATAACAGGCTCGTCCGGTTCTGCCTGTTGTGCCTGCAGGAGCTTTTGCTCGCTGACTTCATACAGACCCTGCATTTGATATAAATCGGCCAGCACGAGCAGTGATCGCGTATAAAATGGGTCACTATCATCAATTTCGTCTAAAATAAGCATCGCTTCTTCTTCACGGTCAAGTTCTACAAGCGTCTCTGCCAAAAGCAGCGATAGCTCTCCTTCTCCCGGAAAAGAACGCAGCAGCTCTTCAAACAGCTGCCTTGCTTCATCTAAAAAGCCAAGCTGGAGCAGCTGCTCCCCCAGCATAAATTGTTCTTCTGCATCACTAGAGGCGAGCACCTTTTCATATAGGGCAGATGCACCTGCCATATCTCCCTTTTCCAGGTGTGCGATCATATTTTCCGCATTGTTCATGTTTACCGCCTCTTCTTTCTCCGTCTTCGTTTCTTAATTCCTTATTTTAATCAAAGATGGTCAATCGGGCAACTTTTTGGCTTGTACTTCATGTATTCTACTTTGACCGCTATATTCCTTCTTTCCAAAACAGAAAAACGCCCTCATAAAGAGGACGCTCCTTTAACCAGTGTATTCAAATGATTAAAAAACTCAGGATATGAAACGGCAATGGCTTCATGATTCTCAAGTTCTACAGCACCATCTGTCAGCAGAGAGGCGATGGCCATCACCATACCGATTCGATGATCTCCGTGTGAAGAAACGGACCCGCCGTGAAGCGAAGACTTTCCGCGAATAATCATTCCATCATCGGTTGCTTCAATGTCTGCTCCCAGCTTTTTCAGCTCATTTACAACGGTGTCAATACGGTTTGTTTCTTTCACTTTTAATTCTTCCGCATCGCGAATCACCGTTTCGCCTTCCGCCTGCGTCGCAAGCAGGGCAATAATCGGAATTTCATCAATCAGCCGCGGAATAATAGAGCCGCCGATTTCGATTCCTTTTAATTGAGATGTTCTCACGGTAATGGTGCCCATTTCTTCACCTGATTCCGTCGTTTTCTCAATCGTTATATCTGCACCCATTTGCTTCATTACATCAATGATTCCCGTTCTTGTTTCGTTCAAGCCGGTATTTTCGAGCACGACTTCGCTATTCGGCGTAATGGCTGCTGCTACCATAAAAAAGGCAGCTGATGAAATATCTCCCGGTACATACACATCTGTTCCTTGGAATGCCTGGCCGCCATGAACGATAATCCGGTCACCCTCCCGGCGGATCTGGCCGCCAAACTGCTCGATCATTTTTTCGGTATGATCGCGCGTTGCTTCCGGTTCAATGATAACCGATTCTCCATCTGCCTGGAGCGCTGCAAAGATAACGGCTGATTTTACCTGTGCACTCGCAACTGGCAGGCGGTACTCGGCTGTATTCAACTTACGGCCGCGAATGGAAAGCGGCGTGAAACGCCCATTGTCGCGTCCGGCGATATCCGCACCCATGTTTGCAAGAGGCACTGTTACCCGGTCCATTGGACGTTTGCCGATCGACTCATCCCCAATCATCACAGAATGGAATGGGCGTCCGGCTAAAATACCAAGCATTAACCGTGTGGTTGTCCCTGAATTTCCTGTATCTAGGATGGCAGACGGCTCTTGCAGCCCTTCCCATCCTTTTCCGTGGACAATGATTTCATCATCTGTTTCATCGATTTGTACGCCAAGCTTGCGGAAGCAGTCAATCGTGCTTAAGCAATCTTCCCCTTTTAAAAAGTGGCGGACTGTTGTTCTTCCTTCTGCGAGCGCTCCGAACATAATGGAACGGTGAGAAATAGACTTGTCACCCGGCACTTCTATACGCCCGCCAAGAGACGGATTAGTAAACGTCAGTTTCATGTTTTGGACCCTCTCTTATGCTAAGAATAAATCATATGTTGTTTTCTGCTCAATGCACTGCTTGGCGCGAAGGCGGTCCCTTTCGCTTTGAAAGCTGATCACCAAAACACCGAACACATCTTCACGTGTTTCGACAATTCGAATGTTGGTGATGCTGATGCGCTCATCCGCCAGATAGCCTGTTAATTCAGAGATAACGCCCGGATAATCCGGCACATCTACGTACATTTCATAGAAAGCAGGAATAGCTCCTTTTGAAGCAGTCGGAAGGCCATCCCGAAATTTTTTCGCGTCGCTAAAATAATGGTAGAGCTTTTCTCCATTTTCTGTTTCCAAAAGAGATAAAACCCCATCCATCTCATCACGCCAGTTGGTTAATAACGATATGAGCATTTCTTTATTGTGAAGTGAAATATCCCTCCACATTTCCGGGTTTGAGGAAGCAATGCGGGTAATATCCCGGAAACCGCCGGCAGCCAGCCGCTCAATCAACGGATTGTCTTCATTGAATTTTTGAGCCTGGTGCACAAGCGAGGCGGCAATAATATGCGGAAAATGGCTGATTACACCTGTCATTTTATCGTGCTCTTCTGCTGTTACTTCTAAAATGTTTGCCCGCGTGCCTTCCAGCCATTTTCTTAAAATCGCAACGTGTTTTTCTTTCGCGGCGCCCCCTGGCGTCAGCAGGTAAAAGGCATTTTCAAATAACAGCTCTTTTGAAGCAGCGACCCCGCTTTTATGAGAACCTGCCATCGGGTGGCCGCCGATAAACACAACTTCTTTTTCTTCAAGAAGCTTGGCCCGCTCCATGATACGGCTCTTTGTGCTGCCTGTATCCGTTACCAGCACGCCTTCTTTTAGCGGGAGTCCAGCGAGGATCTCAATCATTTCCTCCGTTTTTAAAACCGGCACCGCTAAAATAATTAAGTCCGCTCGTTTGGCTCCTTCTTCAAACGAAGAAGCCTTTTCATCTATAATGTTAAGTGCTTCTGCAAGACCCAGTTCGGACTCTCGAACATCAAATCCGATAATATGAGCCTGCTCATGGGCTTTTTTTATCGCTTTTGCAAGAGATCCGCCAATTAAGCCAAGACCGGCAATAAAAATATTTCCTCTCATCGGCGCATCACCTTCTATCTTTTTACAGTTTCAGCCAAAAAGCTTTTCATTGCCTCGATAACACCTTCATTTTGTTCTTTTGATCCCACTGTAACCCGCACCGTTCCCGGAATGCCAAGAGCAGCGCCCGAGCGGACAATATATCCTTTTGACATTAAGTATTCAAACAGCTCGTTGCTGTCACAGTTGAAATCGATCAAAATAAAGTTTGCTTCTGATGGATGGAACGCAAGATTATTTTCACGGCAGAACGCATAAAACTGCTCTAAGCCTTCTTTGTTTGCTGTACGGCACTGTTCAATAAACGATTGATCCGACAGAGCCGCTGCTGCTGCCACTTGTCCGACCGAATTCACATTAAATGGTTCACGAACGGGATCAAGCTGTGCGATAAGCGATTCGTCTGCAATTCCATAGCCGACACGGAAAGCAGCTAAGCCGTATACTTTAGAAAACGTGCGCAACACAATCACATTTTTATATTCTTTAATAATTTCAAGCGCGTCATAGTAATCAGACGCTGTTACATATTCGTAGTACGCTTCATCAAGCACAACCAAAACGCCTTCCGATACCCGGTCTAAAAATCCGCGAAGCTGTACATCCGTAATATGGACACCTGTTGGATTGTTCGGGCTGCAGAGCCAGACAATAGCCGTATTTTCATCAATAGCTTGAGCCATTTTGTCCAAATCGTGCGCGCCATTCACAAGCTCTACTTCCCGTATTTCGGCACCTTCTACAATGGCATTATGGCGATACTGCGGAAATGAAGGAGTTGGCATAACCGTGTTTTTTCCGGGCTCAAGCATGGCACGGGAAAGCATTAAAATAATTTCATCCGAGCCATTTCCGAAAATCAGCTGTTTTTCGCTTACGTTTAAGAAAGAAGCAAGCTCATTGCGAAGACTCGTTGTATAACCATCCGGATAAATCGCAAATGATTCCGCGTATTCACGGATACTTTTCGCTACTCGTTCCGATGAGCCAAATGGGTTTTCATTGGATGCAAGCTTGACAACGTCCTGCAGGCCATATGCTTTTTTTACTTCATCCGTTGTACGGCCGGGCTGATATGCTTTTAATGTAAGTATTTGTTTTTTCCATTTCATTTTTTTCCGCTCCTTCAGTTTGTTGATTGCTGCAAGTCCGGACGCAGGATGGACGCTCCTTCTAAATAAACGTGCTGAATATCTTTTTGCGCCACATCTGTGTTCACGTGCATCATAATTCGAATGCAGCGTTCTAAACCGCCTTTGATCGCCAGCTCCTGCATGCACATAACCGGAACGTATTCCCACCCGTTCTGCTCGCGCAGTACCTTGGCTGGAAACATGGCATCTAAATCATTGGTAGCAGATAAAAACGCCGAGCAGACGGTTTCCGGATCAATGTTATTTTGTGCAATCATCTCTTCCATGAGACGTTTTGTCGCTTCTTCCATTAAACGGCTGTCATTTACTGACACCGTAATGGCTCCACGGATTCCTCTTACCATGTGTCGGACTCCTTTCGAAAATGCTCGTCAATATGCTGAAGCTCTTCTTTTGTCATTTCTGTTACGTACGGCTTGCCTACTTCATTCAGCAAAACAAAACGGACCGTGCCGCCGTATGCTTTTTTGTCGCGGGCCATCACAGCGTAAATGTCTTCAAACGAAAAAACCGTACCGGCTTTTACCGGATATCCCATTCGCTTCAGCCATGCGGCAAACGAACCGGTATCGAAGGAAAGGTCATTTTTAAACTGTGAAGCATAAAGGGCAAAAATCATGCCGCAGGCAACCGCCTCACCGTGCGCCGTTTTTCCGTAGCCGGACAGCGCCTCTACCGCATGTCCGTATGTATGGCCAAAGTTTAAAAAAGCCCGGACGCCCGTTTCTTTTTCATCTTCTTTTACGATTGCACTTTTAATTTCGATTCCTCTTTGCAGACAATGCTCTAAAAAAGAGCCTTTTATATCTTCCACGCTTTTCACCGACTGCTGAATGTTTTCAAGCAGTACCCGATCCGCAATAAGAGCATGCTTGATCACTTCCGCAAAACCGCTTCTCGTTTCCTTCTCAGAAAGCGACTTTAAGAAAGCTGTGTCATACACCACCGCTTCGGGCTGATGAAACGCGCCAATCATATTTTTGCCGAGTGGATGATTGATGGCCGTTTTGCCTCCGACAGCACTGTCATGCGCCAATATCGTTGTCGGAACTTGAATAAATGGAATACCACGCATATAACTCGCCGCGCAAAAACCTGCCAGGTCGCCGCAGGCGCCTCCGCCAAATGCGATCACAAGCGAGCGGCGGTCAAGCGCTGCTTCAAGCATAGCCGTTAAGCATTGTTCAAAAACATAAAAGGACTTGGCTGATTCGCCCGCCGGAACGAAATGCCAGTCTGTTGCAAGCGAAGATGGCAGTGCGTCCCGCAGTGCCTCGCCGTGAAGCGCATAAACGGCTTCATCGGCAATGACAAACATGCGGGTTGGTGTTTTGGGCATATCCAGAATAACGCGGCTGATTTCCTGTACCGCTCCTTCCCCAATGATGACTGGGTAGGTTTTATGAGTCGTTTCAACAAGTACACGGTTCATCATTAAAACTCCCTTGTATACGCTTTATGTTCCTTTACCTGGCGGATTAAATGATCCATCCGATCACTGTTAAACTGTTCTAAAATAGCGTTAGCCAGCTCCCAGGCAACCGCTGCTTCTGCCACAACCGCCGCTGCAGGAACAGCGCAGGCATCTGAACGCTCAATGCTTGCTGTAAATGGCTCTTTTGTATCGATATCCACACTTTCAAGCGGCTTGTAAAGGGTTGGAATTGGCTTCATAACCCCGCGGACAACGACCGGCATCCCGTTTGTCATACCGCCTTCAAAGCCGCCCAGACGGTTTGTTTTCCGGTAAAAGCCCTGCTGCTCACTCCAGGCAATCTCGTCATGCACTTCGCTGCCGAATTTGCGTGCTGCTTCAAAGCCAATGCCAATTTCTACCCCTTTGAATGCGTTAATGCTGACAATCGCGGCTGCGACCTTCGCATCAAGCTTGCGGTCATAGTGAACATAGCTCCCAACCCCGATCGGCATTCCTTCTGCAATCACTTCCACAACACCGCCGATTGAGTCACCGTTTTTCTTCGCGTTATCAATCGCTTCAATCATTTTTGCTGCTGCTTCTTCATCCAGGCAGCGGACAGATGATGCTTCACTGCGCTCCTGCAGTTCAGCAATCGTTTCAAATTGTACATTTTCAGCACGAATGCCGCCAATTTCCACAACGTGTGAGGCAATTTCTACACCGAGTAGTTTTAACAGCTTTTTGGCTGCTGCCCCCGCGGCTACTCGTACCGTTGTTTCACGGGCAGATGAGCGTTCCAGCACATTCCGCATATCCCGATGACCGTATTTGATACCGCCATTTAAATCTGCATGTCCAGGACGAGGGCGTGTAATTTTCCGCTTGATCTCCTCCGCTGTTTCCTCGTTTTCAAGTGGTTCAATTCCCATGATCTTCGTCCAGTGCTTCCAATCATCATTTTCCACAACCAGCGTGACAGGCGAGCCAAGTGTATAGCCGTGGCGGACGCCTGATTTCATCGCTACTAAATCTTTTTCTATCTGCATGCGGCGGCCGCGCCCATGCCCTTTCTGGCGACGAAGCAAATCATGGTTGATGTCTTCTGCAAGAAGCTCCATACCGGCCGGAAGCCCCTCGATAATCGTCGTTAATTGTGGTCCATGTGATTCTCCAGCTGTTAAATATCTCATTCTCCTGCTCCCTTCAATACGTTAAAGCGGTTATGTACTACTATATCATATTTAAAATTCATTGGAACAGCCGAAACGGCTGTTTTTGAGAATTTTATCACAATTTCTGCGCTGCATGGAGACAAATTTAAAAAAGCCGGCATGCCGGCTTTATACTTTTTTATAAAAAAAGGTATCTTCTACCTGAAAACCGTACCGCTCCGGATTAAATATTTGTTCCGTGCTTCCGACAAACAGGACACCGCCAGGCCGAAGTGCTGCATTAAATTTCCGGTACAGCTCGTCTTTTGCTTCTTCTGTAAAATAAATCATCACATTCCGGCAGACTATCAAGTCGAAGCTGCTTTCAAATCGATCCGACAAAAGATTTTGTTTTTTAAACGTGACCGTCCGTTTAATATCATCAGAAATTTTATAAAAAGCACCTTCCTGCTGAAAATACTTCCTCTTCATAGGTTCCGGCAGTTCAGCGAGCGACCTTTCCGGATAAAGACCCAGCTTTGCTTTTTGAATCACATCTACGTCAAGATCTGTCGCCTGAACAGACACGGATGCAAGCGGCATATAAGCAGACAAAATCATAGAAAGCGTATAGGGCTCCTCTCCTGTAGAGCAGGCCGCACTCCATACTTTCAGCCGCTTGTTTTCCTTGAGCAGCCGCGGCAGAATTTTTTTCTCTAACACTTCCCATCGCTTACCATTCCGGTAAAACTCTGACACATTGATGGTCATCCGGTCTAAAAATTCATTCATCATCGTTTGATTTGAATTTAATGCGTCAAAAAACGAAGAAAAGGATGGATACCCCTTTTTTTCGTATAAAGACGTCAGTCTTCTTTTCATTTGTGCTTCTTTATATAAACCAAGATCAATGCCTGTTTTTCGCTTAATCGAGCCGACAAACTGTTCGTAATCCCCCATCGTGCTCCTCCTTTCTGTCGATTCGCTTCTTTTTTCTTTATTATAGCTGATCTCAGGAAAATAAGTGGGAAAAATTTCACAAAAAAAAAGAGTTTCCAGCCCAGCCGGCTGAAAACTCCAGGAATGATTAGTAGACCCATTCAGATCCTGATTTTTCGTACGCTGTCAGCTCATTTTCTTGGAAGAAAAGGCTGATTTCACGCTTAGCGCTTTCAGGAGAATCAGAACCATGAATGACATTTTTCCCTACAATAACGCCAAAATCACCGCGAATCGTTGCTGGTGCTGCGTCTTTCGGGTTTGTAGACCCCATCATTTGACGAGCAGTCGCAATGACATTTTCACCTTCCCACACCATGGCAAAAACAGGTCCAGAAGTAATAAAATCTACTAATTCACCGAAAAATGGGCGTTCCTTATGTTCCCCGTAGTGCTGTTGAGCTGTTTCAGGTGATATATGCATCAGCTTTGCAGCCACAAGGCGGAAGCCTTTTTTCTCAAAACGCGACACAATTTCCCCAATCAAACCACGCTGTACTCCATCAGGTTTTACCATTAAGTATGTTTGCTCCATCTTTCACCACTCCTGTGTTATGTATACCGCTTACATGCGGACAAGATGAATCGTAACACTTCTTTTGTAAATTTACAACGCTTTCATGGAAAAAATTAATATTTTCTTTTGCCAATAAAATGGGCAATATCACGTAATGAATTCCGGTGCCGGCCCGGCGGTAGTTCTGTTAAAATAGCCAGTGCCCGATCGAGATATCTTCTGCTTAACGCATGAGACTGTTCAATCGCATCACTGCGCTTTAAGCGGGCAATAATATCGTCTATTTCTTCACGGCTTGAATGAGCGTGAATAGAAGTAATGCGCGCACGCATGTCACTATCCTGCATCGCATACAAAACAGGAAGCGTAATGTTTCCTTGAAGAAGGTCACCGCCGGCTGGTTTGCCCAGTTCTTTTTCACTTGCTGTAAAGTCGAGAATATCATCGGTAATTTGAAAAGACATCCCTACATTGTAGCCGAAATCGTACAGCTTCCGGTGGATCGAAGCCGGAGCGCCCGCCGCAATAGCGCCAAGCTGGCAGCTGGCTGCGATCAAAATAGCTGTTTTTCTCTTGATGCGGCGAAGGTAATCGCGCAGATGCTGATCATACCGGTACTTATCCTGAATTTGAATGATTTCTCCGATACACAGCTCTGTCATCGTATGGGATAGAATCTGGTGAGCCTCTACTTCTTTAATTCTTGTCATAGAGTCAAGCGCAGCGGCAAAAATGTAATTGCCGGCATACATGGCGATCCGGTTATCCCACTCCGCTTTAACCGTGTGCTCTCCTCGGCGGATAACGGCATCATCAATAACGTCGTCGTGAACAAGTGAAGCCATGTGAATCAATTCAAGAGAAGCAGCTGCATATTTCACACGATGAATATCGTAATCACCAAACTTCGCGCCAAGCAGAAGCATTACCGGGCGAATGCGTTTTCCGCCTGCTTGAAGAAGATGTACAGACGCCTCCTCCAGAATGGACGATGACGAACGAACGGCGTGTTCCAGCTCCTGCTCAATCAAATCGATATCCGCTTTTAACCGCGTATAAATTAGTTTTATGTTCATTTCTTTTCACCCGGCTCTTGGTCTAGTATTATTTGTTTCCGTAATGTGTGGCAGCTACACCGCCTGTGTGAGCTTTAAAACGCACATTTTGAAAGCCGGCCTGCTGAAACATACGGGCAAGCTCTTTCATGTCTGGAAAATGGCGTGCTGATTCCTGCAGCCATGAATATTCCTCATAGCTTTTTGCGAAAAGACGGCCAACCGCCGGCATGATGAAGCGGAAATACAGCTCGTATCCTTCCTTAAAAACAGGCATTTGCGGCTGGCTTGTTTCGAGGCATACGACCATTCCACCTGGTTTTAACACACGGCGCATCTCTGAAAGCACCTGCATATAATCTGGTACATTACGAAGACCAAAACCAATCGTCACAAAATCAAACGTATCGTCTTCGAACGGAAGCTCCATCGCGTTGCCATGGATCAGTTCTACCTGTTCCAAACCGGCCGCCTCTATTTTCTGCCTGCCGACAACGAGCATATTTTCGCTAAAATCAAGTCCCTTGACCACTCCATGCGGCCCAACGGCTTCCGCCAGCGCTATTGTCCAATCGCCTGTTCCACAGCATACATCAAGCGCTTTTGCACCTTTAGGCACATTCATGATTTTCATTGTTTCATTTCGCCAGCGCTTGTGCTGCTGAAAGCTGATAATAGAATTCATTTTATCGTAGTTACCGTATATTTTTTGAAATACACTGTGCACTTTTTCTTCTTTAGATTGCTGCATTTGTCACCCTTCTTCCACGAGCCGAAGCGGCCTGCTGCCAAAAAGGCGGTTGCGCTCCGCTTCAACGACAGCCGCTTTATAGGAATCTATGCTTTCTATACACTTTGTTACATCCGCATGGATCTCTTTAAGCCGCTGCTCGATAACCTCGATGACCTGCTGGTCTGTCTCGTATTGTTGTTTTAATGCTTCAAAAAGAATAAAGGGCTCATTTTTCTCACGAAGAAGCCGGTCTGCCGTCAAAAGCTGCCGCAGGGCACGATCCATTATTTCATCTGTACCCTTTTCGATGTGCACGGCGCCAATAATATCGCCTTCAATCACTGCAACAGCGTCTAATATGGCTTCTTTTGTTTCAAGCTGATGCCGATGAAGCGATGTTTTCGCTTCATTCACCCTTTTTACCGCTCCTGCAAGAACGCCTACCCAGTGGACACAGCCCGCTTCTGCAAGAGTCCGGTAATACATCCCGCTAAAATAATCACCCGCTAATACGATCAGCTGGTTTTTTTGTGTGATTTCTTTGGTCACAGACGGAATGGCATCATGTACATCCATTGCCAGCCCAATGAGAACAGCTGCCTGCATCAGCTTCTGCACCTGCTCACTTTTTCTTTCCTCGTCTGTAAATGCCAGCATTAAAGCAGATGCCCGAAGCGGGTTTATAACCGGCCTGCCGATCACTTTATCTAAAAAAGGCTGCCGGCATGCCCGATTGATTTCTTCAAGTAGTGTACTCTGTTGCTCCTGCCACTCCTTCATTGTGAAAACCCCTCACTCGCAAATCATTTCAAATCGTTTCGTTCCTTTTCATTACGCACACTTAGTATATCACACTCGTGTTCTCATGACGAACGAATGAGCGAAAGCAGCTCGGTCCGAAGCTGGGCGTCATTTTCGTACAAACCACGCGCGGCTGTAGTGACCGTTTTAGCGCCTGGCTTTTTCACCCCGCGCATAGCCATGCACATATGCTCCGCTTGCACAATCACCATTACCCCTTGCGGCTGAAGCATGTCCATAATTGCGTCTGCTACTTCATTTGTAATCCGCTCCTGCAGCTGCGGACGGCGGGCAACCGATTCAACAGCCCGTGCCAGCTTGCTTAAGCCGGTTACTTTTCCGCCTTTTGGCATATACGCTACATGAGCATGGCCGAAAAACGGCACAAGATGATGCTCACACATCGAGTAAAAAGGAATGTCCTTTACAAGAACAAGCTCTTCATATTGTTCTTCAAATACAGTCTCGAAATAAAATCTTGGATCCACGTGAAGACCTGAAAATGCTTCTTCATACATTTTCGCTACCCGTTTCGGTGTATCTTGAAGACCTTCCCGGTCCGGATTTTCACCAACCGCTTCTAAAATCAGGCGTACGGCCTGCTGAATTTTGGCGTGATCTACTTCAGCCATTTTTATCCACTCCTGTATACATGTATTGCATGTGTAATATTATTTGTACTGCACTTCATCTTAGCATATCGGGTCAACTCTGGGCAAAGTGAAGTGTTCAAAAAAAGAGACTGCCCAATGGGGGCAGTCCCGCTTTAGCCAGAGTAGGCTATGTACTTATTTAACCGCGTCTTTAAGCGCTTTACCCGGTTTAAATGCCGGTACTTTGCTCGCAGCGATTTCGATTTCTTCACCTGTTTGTGGATTACGTCCTTTACGTGCTGAACGCTCACGCACCTCAAAGTTACCGAAACCAATCAATTGTACTTTGTCGCCTTTTGCCAATGTTTCTTGGATGGCATCGAAAAGAGCATCAACCGCTTTTGTCGCGTCTTTCTTAGAAAGTTCTGCTGTTTCTGCAACTTCATTGATCAAGTCAGTTTTGTTCATGCCATTCACCTCCTCCCGCATGAGACCCGATAAACATTGTTATATCAATGTTTTACCGTAATTCTGTTAAAAGATTATCACATGTGTTCGGGCATATCAAGCAGAATCCACCTTAAACGGGTATTTTCCCCGGTTTCATCAAAAAAAGACTCCCATTTTGAGAGTCTAGCCCGTTTTAAAGCAGTATCGCAATCATTCCGCCTGAGCCTTCATTGATGATTTTTTCAAGCGTATCTTTTAACTTGCTTCGGGCATGATCAGGCATTAAGGATACTTTCGACTGAATACCGTCCCGGACGATCGAGCTTAAATTACGCCCGAAAATGTCACTGTTCCAAACGGACAGCGGATCATCTTCGAAGTCTTTCATCACGTGATGAACGAGCTCTTCACTTTGTTTTTCTGAGCCGATGATCGGTGAAAATTCCGATTCAACATCTACTTGAATCATGTGAATAGATGGCGCCACTGCTTTCATCCGCACGCCATAACGCGAGCCGTGGCGAATAATTTTTGGTTCTTCCAAGCGCATTTCGTTGATGGATGGAACCGCTACCCCGTAACCGGTCTGCTTGACCATTCTCAGCGCTTCTTCTACCTGCCCATATTCTTCCTTAATATGAGCATAATCTTGGATAATTTCCAGCAAATGCTCTTTGCCGCGTAATGGTTCCCCAATAATTTCGTTGACGATCTTTTCATACAAGCCATTTGGCGCATTCACGTTGATTTCTGCAATTCCCTGCCCCATATCCATTCCTGTCAACACCGCAGACTCAATATACTCACCGCCGCCAAACTGGTCAACAACACGGTTCACATCACGGAGCCTTTTAATATCCTTGACCGTTTCTTTTACCATTTCGTTGTATTTATCCCGAAGCCAATGCGATTCATCCAACGCCATAATCCAAGAAGGAAGATGAACGTTCACTTCATGGACCGGGAATTCAAATAAAGCTTCCTGCAAAACATGCAGCACGTTCGATTCTGTCATCGATTCAACCGACATGGCGAGAACCGGAATATCATACTTTTCGGCCAGCTCCTGCTGCAGCTCTAAAGTCTCCAAATTCTCAGGCCGGGCCGAGTTTATAATCAAGATAAAAGGCTTGCCCACTTCTTTTAATCCTGCAACGGCCCGTTCCTCCGCCTCAATATAAGTGTGGCGGCGCAGTTCACCGAATGACCCGTCTGTTGTGACTACTACCCCAATCGTCGAATGCTCTTCAATCACCTTTCTCGTTCCAATATCCGCTGCTTCATCGAACGGAATTGGTTCATCGTGCCATGGTGTCTGGATCATCCGTGGACCGTGTTCATCTTCATATCCTTTTGCTTCCGGCACAACATAGCCTACACAGTCTACCAGCCGAATATTGACGAGCACACCGCCCGCCTGCACAGCCGCCGCACGACTCGGAACAAATTTCGGTTCTGTCGTCATAATGGTTTTGCCGGAGGCGCTTTGCGGCAGTTCATCCTGTGCACGGCGCCGTTCCGATTCACTGTCCATGTTCGGCAGCACCAAAAGCTCCATAAACTTCTTTATAAATGTTGATTTCCCCGTTCTGACAGCACCGACAACGCCTAAATAAATATCGCCTTCGGTCCGCTCGGCAATATCCTTAATGACTTCTGTATTTTCCATCAGCAGCCCCCTCCCGTTTCGAACGGCTCGTCCGCCGCCTGCCATACAGTGTATGAGCGTTTTTTTAAATGTATGCAAAAAAAGAAGCCTGCATGTTAAGCAGGCTTCAGATTGTAGGCAAATAAAATCTATTGCCAAAGGGCCTTTTTGTTTCTTTTTCATGTAAAGAATGAGGACAGTTGGGATGGGAGCCGATAAGGCGGCGGGCGTGCAGCTTTGCTTTCCATGGGGCAGACGCTGAGCCCGCTCGTCCCATAGGAGTCTTCGCCGCACACCCGCCGCCTGTGCGGTTAAACAAGACTGCTCAACTTAATAGATACACACTTGCCCTATCACCAAAGCGGTAAAAGCGCATATGTAGATACCCTCTTTGCTGATTTTTCGAAACAAATGGGTAAGCCGGCCGGCTTACCCTATCGGCTCTTTTTAAGAAGTGATATTTTCCGAAAAGTCTCCTCTTCTGCCCGCTTTCAGAGCAGTAAAACCTTTCATAAAAAAAGACTGACGACTTTGTCGACAGTCTCAAGCCTGCATGTTAAGCAGGCTTCTTTTTATTCATAAAAACAGGCTCTCCTTGTTCATCGACCGTATAAGGCAGTGAAAATGCCGGTACAATGGGAGAAGACTGGATAAGCAGGCTGCGAATATCTTCGCCAGGCGCAGGAAGCTTGTCCAATTTTTGAAGGACTGTATACAAATCAGCCGCATAATCTACATAAAGCGTTCCGTCACCACTTATGACCAGTGGAAGCTGCCGTCCGGAATAAGGACTTGTTACATAGGGCTCTTCTTCAAATCCAAGTTCCTTAAAATCAAGTGAATATACATTATCGGCCAGTGTCTCTTTAAAGGGGGGATACTTGTGGGCAAGAAGGCGGATATTTACGCTTCGAATTTGTTCAGCTATGCGCAAATCAATCAGTTTGACGGTTGGATTTTTTTCGACATCTACAAGTACATACTGGTAAATCCCTCCACTTTCAAATGCATTCCCTGGCGGCTCCGCCATAAAACGAGGTGAGATTTTCCCAAAATCAACCGGATACTTTTCATAAAGATCGGGATTATTTTCCTTTGTTTTAATCGGCAAAATGCCATCCTCTTCCCTTTGGAATTGATCAACCGCCGTTTGAACGGCTCGTAATTGGTCTTCATACGGCTGTTCATTTTGGCTTAACTTCTCCTCAGGATATAAGCAGCCGCTTAATATGAAAGAGAGCGCTGCCGTCCAAAAAAGAAGCAGGCTGTTTCTCCTTATCATGGTTACTGGTTCACCCCTTCATTAACGGGTCGGGCCGCTCAAAACCACATAAACAACAATAAGCCCGCCGACAATCATGCATATATAAGCGAAAAGTGCGGTTATTCCTTTTAAAAAGCGGTTACGAAACTTGTAACGGCTCATGTAGATTGAAAAAATAGAGACAATCATCAGCCCCATTCCGGCAAATGAAATCCACATTTTCAGCATGGATGGTGACATGGGCGTTCGTCCTTTCCACTAATCCCGCTTTGTATCTAAAATATCGATTAAGTCTTCCAGTTCATGTTTTTTTACACGTGCCATTAAATCATCTACGGCTTTTTTAGGATCCTGCTCTTTAAATAAAATATGATAGAGTGCTTGTGTAATCGGCATTTGCACATCGTATTTTTGGGAAAGCTGATAACCAGCTTTTGTCGTGCGGACTCCTTCCACAACCATTCCCATACTTTCGAGCACTTCATCCAGCTTTTTGCCCTGGCCGAGCATATTTCCAGCCCGCCAGTTTCTTGAATGAACACTTGTGCATGTGACGATTAAATCGCCAATACCGGCAAGGCCCGAGAAGGTAAGCGGATTTGCTCCCATCTTTGTGCCAAGCCGGGCAATTTCCGCCAATCCGCGGGTAATAAGTGCTGCTTTTGCATTGTCTCCATAGCCGAGTCCGTCGGAAATTCCAGCTGCAAGCGCGATAATATTTTTTAATGCGCCGCCGATTTCTACACCAATCATGTCTGGATTTGTGTAAACCCGGAAGTTCTGGTTCATAAATAAGTCCTGAATGTGCTGAGCCGCTTCAAGCGAATGAGAAGACACCGCCACGGTTGTTGGATGGCGCAGACTTACTTCTTCTGCATGGGAAGGCCCTGACAGTACCACTACGTCTTTCAGTGCATTTTTAGGCATTTCCTGCTCAATCATTTCGGAAATGCGGAGCAGTGAATCAGGTTCAATTCCTTTAGACACATGGACAACGGTAACCGGTGATGCAGCCGTCTGAACGATTTGACGTGCCACTTCCCGGATCGCTTTTGTTGGCACAGCAAGCACAACCGTACTGCATCCTTCAAGCGCCTCAGCAAGTGATGTTGTGCCGCGAATAGAGGCAGGCAGTAAAATATCCGGCAAATACCGGCTGTTTGTATGATGTGTATTCAATTCAACTATCCGCTCTTTATTTTTTGCCCACATGGTCACATCCAGACCGTTATCGGCAAGCACAAGGGCAAGAGCTGTTCCCCAGCTCCCTGCCCCCAGCACTGCAATTTTTTCTGTCATATGAAACACAGCCTTTCCTTCTTATTTTCTTGCGCGCGCAATAATGTGAATCGGCGTTCCTTCAAATGAGAACGCATCACGAATGCGGTTTTCAAGAAAGCGGAGATAAGAGAAATGCATGAGTTCCGGCTCGTTCACAAATACAACAAACGTTGGCGGCTTGACCGAAACCTGTGTTGCATAATAAACGCGCAGCCGTCTTCCTTTGTCTGCCGGTGCTGGGTTCATCGCCACAGCATCGGTAATGACATCATTCAACACACTTGATTGAACACGCATTGAGTGGCTTTCGCTCGCCCGGTCAATATATGGCATCAGTGTATGAATTCGTTTTTTCGTCTTGGCAGACAAAAACACGATAGGTGCATAGTCTAAAAATTGAAAATGACTGCGGATGTTTTCTTCAAATTCACCCATTGTTTTTTCATCTTTTTCAACAGCATCCCATTTGTTTACAACAATCACAACAGCCCGTCCTGCTTCATGCGCGTAGCCGGCAATGTGCTTATCCTGTTCACGAATGCCTTCCTCAGCATCTAATACGACCAGCACAACGTCAGAGCGTTCGATTGCTCTCATCGCACGCAGTACGCTGTATTTTTCAGTTGTCTCATACACTTTACCGCGTTTTCTCATCCCGGCTGTGTCAATGATTACATACTTTTGGCCATTGTACGTGTAAGGAGAGTCAACCGCATCGCGCGTCGTGCCCGCAATATCACTGACAATAACACGGTCTTCTCCGAGCAGCGCATTTGTAAGAGACGACTTTCCTACATTCGGACGGCCAATTAATGAAAATTTAATGACATCATCTTCGTACGGTTTGTCTTCTCCAGTCGGAAAATGCGAGACAACTTCGTCAAGCAAATCTCCAAGGCCAATACCGTGCGAACCGGAAATCGGAAAAATCTCACCAAAACCAAGTGAATAAAAATCATAAATATCCGTCCGCATATCCGGGTTATCAATTTTATTTACACCAAGTACAATCGGCTTTTTAGACCGGTATAAAATTTTGGCTACTTCTTCGTCTGCCGATGTGACACCTTCACGGCCATTTACAATAAAAATAATCACATCCGCTTCATCAATCGCAATTTCAGCCTGCTGGCGAATTTGGTCTAGAAAAGGCTCGTCACCTAAGTCAATACCGCCTGTATCAATCAAGTTAAATTCATGCGTCAGCCACTCGCCTGAACTGTAGATACGGTCGCGGGTTACACCCGGCACATCTTCGACAATGGAAATACGCTCACCGGCAATCCGGTTAAAAATCGTTGATTTACCTACGTTTGGCCTTCCAACGATCGCAACAGTCCGTTTCATCATTACATCTTTCCCTTCAATGGTTCACCCAATTTATTCTCAGTACTTCTTTATTTTGTTCAAAAGAAAACCCTTCTACCATGAGAAGGGGTTCAATCAACAATTTATTTTATCATATTTTGGTTATGAATCAAATGGCACCGGCGCGCGGAGAGCAAATCGCTCCGGCTTTAACCCGCGGGCCTGCAGCCATTGGCACGTTTCTCCTGATATGATAAGCGGAACGCTGTGGAGATGGGAAATGGACCGGGCACCGAGCGCGCACATCATCATTTTTATATCTGCTTTCATTTGTTCGATATGCTCTACCAGGGCTTCCTGTCCGCTTGTCATCAATACGTTTAGCAGAAAGCCGGACAACCCGGTTGCTGAAGCGCCCAGTGCCAATGATTTCACCACATCATCAGCATATTGCAGACCGCCTGAAGCGATAACAGGACGACCTGGAGCCCCCGAAAGGGTTTCAACAATAGATACAGCAGTTGGAATGCCCCAGCTGTTGAAAAAAGCAAGAGGGCGTGCGGCCCGCTCATTTTCAACAGCAGCAAAGTTTGTTCCGCCAAACCCCGCTGTATCAATTGCCGCCAACGGAAGATCATTTAATAGCCGGGCCGTTTCAGCGCTTATCCCGAAACCGGTTTCTTTTACAATCACCGGTACCTTTACCGTTTCACAAATGGAAGCAATCCGGTCAACAGCTCCACGAAAATCCCGATCTCCTTCAGGCATCGCAAGTTCCTGAACGACATTTAAATGGATTTGAAGAATGTCTGCTTCAATCATCTCACACACAGCACGAGCTTCTTCTACTGATGCCTCCGCTCCGATATTCGCCATCATGATGCCCTTTGGATTGGCTTTCCGGGCGGCTTCAAACGTAGCTCTTTCTTCCGGATGGCGAAGCGCTGACATTTGAGAACCGACAGCCATTGGGATGCTGCATGCTGCGGCTGCTTCTGCTAACTGCGTATTAATGCGCGCTGTCACTTCTCCGCCTCCGCCTGTCATCGCATTCACAAAAATCGGCGAACTCCACTGAAGTCCGCCGATTTCCGTTGATAGCGATATATCTTTGACAGAGGAACCCGGGAGGCTCTGGTGAACAAATTGAATATGCTCCAATCCTGTCCGCCGGCTTTGTCCCGTTGACAATGCATAATGAATATGGTCAATCTTACGTTCCGCTCTGCTCAAGTTGTCATCACCGTCTTGTTTATTTTAAATCTTTTAGCTGGTCGCCTAAAATATCACCAATTTGGAAGCCTGAGCTTTCTTCCGGTAATTCATAGGAATCAACCGTTTCTTCCGGCTCTGCTTCTTCAAATGATTTCATGCTGAGCGATAAACGATGCTCCTGCTCATTGGCATCCAGCACTTTTACTCTAACAGTCTGCCCTTCTTCCAATACTTCATGAGGAGTGCCAATGTGGCGGTTAGAGATTTGAGAAATATGAACGAGACCTTCTACGCCTGGGAACACTTCTACAAACGCACCATATGAAACAAGGCGTTTCACTGTGCCTTCATGTTCTGATCCAATTGGTGCACGATCTGCGATGTTTTCCCATGGTCCAGGCAGTGTTTCTTTAATAGATAGAGAAATTCGCTCGCTGTCGCGGTCAATAGACAGCACTTTTACTTTTACTTCTTGTCCTTCCGTAAGTACATCGGATGGTTTTTCTACATGCTCATGTGAAAGCTGGGAAATGTGCACAAGCCCATCAACACCGCCGATATCAACAAAAGCGCCGAAATCAGTTAAACGCTGTACTTTTCCATCAATCACATCACCTGCTTGAATGTTTTCAAGCACTTTTTGTTTATTTTCTGCTTTTTCAATATCCAATACAGCCCGGTGTGAAAGAATTAACCGGTTTTTATCTTGTTCAAGCTCGACGATTTTAAGTTTCATTACGCGGCCTTTGTAATCTTCGAAATCTTCAACGAAGTGATCCTCTACGAGTGAAGCCGGAATAAATCCACGGATGCCAAGATCTACGACGAGGCCGCCTTTAACAACTTCTTTAATCTCCGCTTCAAAAATAGTGCCTTCTTCAAATCGTTTTTGCATGTCGTCCCACGCAGTTTCTGCATCGGCTTTGCGTTTTGACAACACATATAGATCATCTTCTTCTTTTGTGACAAGCAGTTCAAGCTCGTCGCCTTCTTTGACGACATCTGATGCTTTTTCTACGTGAAGGCTTGACAGTTCACTGATGGGAATAATACCGTCTTTCTTGCTGTCCGGAATTTCCACCTGGACCTGCTTTTCTTCGACTTTCACAACCGTAGCGCGTACTTTATCGCCAACGGAGTAGTTATTCACTTCTGCCTGGTTCATATCCTCTGTCATATGTAATCCTCCTCAATACAAACTGCGTCAATTTTAAAAATTCTTACTTCTAACTTCTTACAAACCGCCCAATTTGTCAAGCTGGAAGCTCAGCCCTTATACTCTTTTATTAATTTTGCGATGGCTTCCATTATCGCTTCCGTTGCTTCTTCAGCTGAGGCTTTTCGCTCACGAAGAGAAACCATATCAATTGGCGGTCCATACACAACCTGCAGCGGCTTCCCTAGTTTATACGGGCCGATAATCGCACACGGTACAACTGCTGCATCCGTCCGAAGAGCGAAAAATCCCGCACCGGCAAGTCCTTTCCCTAACTCGCCGTTTTTCGAACGTGTGCCTTCCGGGAAAAGGCCCAGAACTTGTCCTTCTTTTAAAATTTTCAAACCAGTTCGAATGGCTTCCCGGTCACTCATGCCGCGTTTTACCGGAAAAACATTCAGTTCTTTCATTAATTTCCCCATCCACTTCTTTTTAAACAATTCTTCTTTCCCCATAAAGCGAACGGGACGTTTAGAAGTAATGCCTACAATCGGCGGATCAAGATTATCAATGTGGTTTGCACAAAGAAGCACCCCGCCTTCTTTCGGAAAATGTTCATGACCTTTAACATGAATTCGGTAGGCGGGGGTTAAAATAGATTTTACGACTGTTTTAGCGAATGTATAAAAAGTGACCATTTTACTCCCCCGCTCCTGCTGCAGCCATAATCGCCTCAGCTACCTCTTCGATCGACATATGTGTCGTGTCAATTTCAATCGCACCTTCCGCTTTTTTAAGCGGTGACTCTTCCCTCTCTGTATCCATTTTGTCGCGTGCGGCAATCTCTCTTTTTAAATTCTCCAAATCAGATGAAAATCCTTTTTTCAAATTTTCAGCATGGCGGCGCTTTGCCCGCTCATCCACACCAGCCAGCAGAAAAATCTTAACATCTGCTTCCGGAAGCACACTCGTACCGATATCACGCCCATCCATCACAACGCCGCCTCTGGCCGCTAACTGCTGCTGGCGGCGTGTCATATCACGCCGAACTTCACTGTGACGGGCCACTGCCGAAACATTGTTTGTTACTTCGTCTGTCCGAATCACTTCGGTTACATCTTCTCCATCCACCAGGACAATCTGGCCGTTTTCTCCCTGTTTAAGTGAAATGGCCGTCTCGGCAAGAAGCTTTCCGAGAGCTTCCCCGTCTTCTACATCTATGTTATGTTTAAGCGCTTTATGCGTAATCGCTCTGTACATAGCGCCTGTATCAATATAAATATAAGAAAGCCGTTCTGCCACGATTTTTGCAGCTGTGCTTTTTCCTGCAGCAGCAGGGCCATCAATGGCAATTTGCAGTTGTTTTTCCATGTCGTCACCTCATCCAAAAATTCTTATTCATTTTATCACAGATTGGTTTAGACACAAAAAAGAACCCAAACGATGGGCTCTTTATCATTCCAATCCTTTCCTGCGCAGCCGCAGCTGCTGTTCAAAGCAGAAACGCATTAATATTTGCTGCTCCGCATAAGGGAGGTCTTTAAATTCGAAGGAACCTATGCAGCGTCCGCTTTTTTCATCCTGACGGATACGAACCAGCTCTGCTTTCGCTTCAAAATAGAAGGGTTCAGCCTGCTGAGAGGGGATCACCCCGTATACGGTGGCTTCTGTCCCAGGCTCTGCCTGCACAGAATTCGGCAGTACAATCGCTGCGCCGCCTGCACTAATATCTTCCGTCAGCGAAGAAAAAGGCGGCATTCCGTCAAATTGGACCGCTGTATCAATCGCTTTTTGGACCCGTACGAACTTTCGGCGTTGTATGCGTACATATTGATTAAAACCCGGGTCCTGCAATACAAGCATAGGAATTTTCTTTTTGACCCGGGCGATCACTTCGGTACGGAATAAAAAAACAGCGGATGAAGCAGCCGGATCAAGGAAACTGACAGCAAGCTGCATTCCTTCCATCAAAAAAACCGCCCGGTTTGTTTGAATACTAACCGGGTAGTCAATAAACAGCTTTCCGTCTTCTATATCGACTACTTTGCATCGATACTCTTCTTTTTTATCTATTTCTTCAAATGGTTCCAGTGTTAGTACGATACCAGGCTGAAGCATGCATATCACTCTCTTTTTTCCTTACTGCGTTTTGTAGGCCAAAACACTTATTGGAAAAAATTATAAAGGATTTAAGACCTAAATGCAATATGATCTTATTGCCTATAGGCAGCTTCCGCTTCTGATAGTTTTTCGATCCGCTCTTCTTTTCCGTTCTCTGCATTAATAAAGATCCGGTAAGAAGCTGTTCCATTCTCCGCTAAAAATTCATAACACATCTTATCCTTCATTTCTTCATTCGTCACAATCGCTTTTTTTGTTTCCATTACCGTTAATTTCGGATGCAGCTCTTTTTTCGCTTCCTCTTCACTTAAAGCAGGCTCCTTAATGTTTCGTTCTTTTTTATTTTTCCAATAGTTTTGTGCTTCAAGACCCGTAACTGCACCTGTATCAAGCGCCACCTTGATCGTCACAGATTCTGGGTAAACGAGCGTGTCTTTCACTTTTTTAGTGTAGGTAAAAACACCGGTATGGTCATACTGCGCACTGTTCGTCATGACCATCCCTTCAAATCCGTGCTTTGCTAAAAAATCTTCCACTTTCTGAGAAGCAGTATACAAACTTATTCGGCTTTTGCCCGGGTTTCTATTTACGGTAAACGTTAAAGGATAACCGCCTTTTTTGGTAATATCCATGCTGGCTTCTTCACCGTCTTGTCCTGTAACAGATACATGATAAAACGGAACCGAAGCTCCTTTTAAACTGCTGTCTACGGACGTAACCTCCGCATCAAACTGAAAATAGTCCTTTGCTTTTTGAGCCGCTTCTTTTTCGGTGATCATAGGGCCTTCCAGCTTTTTGAGCGCATCATCTGAAACAGATTTTTCAATTTGAGTCGCCCGGAAAGTGTCTGATTCGGAAAATTCGGATGCTTTTTTCTCAATTGTATTAAACCCATCGATAACCGTATTGTCTCTTGGCTCATCTCCGTCAGCCGCTGCATGGGCTACATCTGTCCAGCGTAAATTTTTATCTAACACATTCATTTGTACGGCCCGAAGGTCATTTTGAATATCGGCAGACTGCTTATAAAGAGACTCAAGCTGCTCATATTCTTTATCGGTTAACGGCTGGGTATCTAAGTCCCGCACCGCTGTGTTATAGGTGAAATCACCGCTTTTCCCTAAAAATTCTTCGGTTTTTGAAAACGGCATAAAGCCGAGTGGAAGGCGGCTGATGGCATTGTGCGCTTCAGAGGTAAGGCGCCATACATCTGTCAGTGCAGGTGTTAAATTATCTTTCGAATTCATCGCCAGCGCTTCTCCCGTTCGATCATGAATCACATCTACCTGGTACACAAGTTCGTGAAATGCCTGCTGATATCCATTCTCCGCTTCGATCGCCAATCTTTCCTTTTCCTGGTGCTGCCTGTATCCCCAAACTGCCGTTACAGCTAAGAGCACAGCGAGTGCGACGGTGATAAATGTCCGCATGTTGATCGCCTCCTATTCGCAAAAAATGTGCTGCCCGATTTTCTTAATTTGCGGCCGTGACCAAATCCAGTCACTTGTAGCGGTGTCTGGATTAAAATAATAAAGTGCTTCGCCCGTCGGATCCCATCCGTTAATAGCGTCCAATACGGCTTCTTTCGCTCTCGGGTTTGGTGTCAGCCAAATTTGCCCGTCTGCTACAGCCGTAAAAGCGCCCGGCTCAAAAATAACCCCCGACGCAGTATTAGGAAAGGATTCACTGCCAATCCGGTTTAAGATAACCGCAGCAACGGCTACCTGACCTTCATAAGGCTCTCCCCGTGCTTCGCCGTAAACAGCATTCGCCATAAGCTGAATATCATTTTGGGAAAACCCAGTCGGTGTATTTACTGATTGGGCCGAGGTTTCGGCTCCACCGTAATACGTAAATGCTTTCCCTTTACGCATTTGGCTTTTCACATGCTGTTCATCGTATTTAGACACCTGTTCAAGTTTTCGTTTCGTAGCTGTGCCTGCCAGCCCGTCTACCGGGAGGCCAAATGATTCCTGGAAGTTTCTTAATGCCCAGTACGTTGACCAGCCAAATACCCCGTCAATTTGATCACGGTAATAACCGGTATATTGAAGCCTTGATTGCAATTCGATGACATCGTCCCCTTCAGCTCCGCGCTGAATCACCTGTCCTGAAAACGCTCCTGCATGCCCGGATGCAAGCAGCAGTACAAGCGTTAGAAAAACTGCAATCTGCTTTTTCCACTTTGTCAATTTCGTTCACCATCCTATCGAAATATACAAGTAGTTTGTCATCCTCCTCCTTTTTTATACGAAAAAAAGAGGCGCTCGGTTGAGCAGCCTCTTTTACAATTTCAGCTTATGGTATGCATCTGTCAGAATGTGTGCTTTTTTTACTTTTTGCATGGCAAACCACCACAAAAACAGCATAAACGGAACCATATAATAAATCCAAGTGCTTTCGATAACCAAAATGTAGTCAAATAACCCGTGAAGCAGAAACGGCACGAAAAAAGCCAGAGCCAGCATTTTCTTTTCTAAACGCCGGTCTCCGAATTTGGCACGGCTGATATAGTACCCCATAATCGCGCCAAACAGCGCATGGCTTGACACAGGCAGGAGCGCTCTTACAAAAGCATATTCTACTCCATGCGCAATTAAATACAGGACATTTTCTGCCGTAGCAAATCCAAGCGAAACACTCGTTGCATACACAATCCCATCATAAGGCTCATCAAAATGTGTATGCGAATAAATAAGAAAATACAAAATAAACCATTTCATAAACTCTTCCGGGATAGCAATCGCGCAGAACGCCTGAATAAAGCCTTCATCGACGACTTTTTCCTCCATCAGCACATATTGAAAAAACATAACCGGAAATGTCACCACAATACCGTATAAAAACGCTTTGGCAACCATTGAGATCGGTTCTGTTTCATAGCGATCACGCAAATAAAAAAAGACTAAAAGTGCAAGACCAGGTGCAATCCCTGCTGAAAGAATCGGGATCATCCATGTTCCCTCTTTTCTTTCTGTTTTTTCCATCGTATCATGAGACATAAAGATTGAAAACAAGGAGCATAAAACATGTCGAAAAAACACATTTTACTGCTGCATACCGGCGGAACGATTTCCATGAAAGAAAATGCAGCCGGAAGCGTAGCTCCAGATGGTGCCAACCCTATTGCCGAAGTGGTCCATATCCCCGGGGTTGAAGCACGTTATACGGTAAAAGAACCATTCCAGCTCCCTTCTCCCCACATGAATGTAGAGAAGATGCTTCTGCTGAAACAGGAAATCGAAGCATCCGATGCAGATGGCGTCGTGATCACACATGGCACTGACACGATGGAAGAAACCGCGTTTTTTCTTCACTTAACGCTGAATACGGCTATTCCTGTTGTGCTGACAGGTGCGATGCGCTCAAGCAATGAGGCAGGTGCAGACGGCATCCCCAATTTAATAGCTGCTGTTAAAACAGCGGCCAGCTGCGATGCGCGCGATAAAGGAGTGCTGGTTGTGATGAATGACAGTATTCACAGTGCTGAATTTGTTACAAAAACCAATTCAGGCAGCCTTGATTCCTTTCAAAGCCCTAGCAGCGGGACCATTGGTACGGTTCTAAAAAGCGGACCCCACTTTTTCTTTGCACCGCTCAAAAAGAAAACATACGCGGTAAAAGAGCTGCATTACCGCGTACCCATTTTAAAAGCATATGCTGGAATGGATGCTTTTTTAATTGAGCAGCTGGCTGCCCGTTGTGATGGAGTCGTCATCGAAGCGATGGGACAGGGGAACGTGCCTCCTGAAGCTGCTAAAGCACTTCTTCCACTGATTCGATCTGGATTTCCAGTCGTCATTACTTCAAGATGTGAAAGTGGAATGGTCCAGCCTGTTTATTCCTATGAAGGCGGAGGAGCTGCTCTCAAAGAAGCGGGTGCTTTTTTTGCCGGCGGCTTAAATGGCCCTAAAGCCCGATTAAAGCTAATTGCCGCTCTATCAGCAGGATATAGCGAGCAGCTGCAGCACGTATTTCTGTAAAAAAGACGGAGCGTTACGCCCCGTCTTTCTCTTTTTTCCGAATGGCAGCCGAGATTTCCTCACCGTGAAAACGGCCGTTTTCAATAAAAATTTCATTCGCATTATTGCCGGCAGCAATCACACCCGCAATAAAGATATTTTCAACATTTGTTTCTTTGGTTGCCTCATTATAAATAGGCCGGCCTGTGATGTCATCAATTTCGACGCCCATTTTTTTTAAAAAGGCATGGTCTGGATGATACCCAGTCATGGCAAACACAAAATCACTTTTAATGGTATGCTCGTCACCACGCACTTCATACGTCAGCGTTTCCCGGTCAATTTTTTTCACGTTCGCGTCAAAAACCATCCCAATCTCACCATTTCGAACGAGTGCTTCGAATTCCGGTAAAATCCAAGGCTTTATGCTTGGAGAATACGTGCTTCCCCGGTAAAGAACCGTTACTCTGGCTCCCGCTTTATGAAGTTCAAGTGCTGCGTCTACCGATGAATTTTTTCCGCCGATGACGACTGTATCTGTATCGAAGAAAGGGTGGGCTTCTTTAAAGTAATGAAAAACGTGTTCCATTTCTTCTCCGGGGATATTCATATAATTAGGATGATCGTAATATCCTGTTGCAATCACCACATAAGGTGTTTCATATGATCCTTTAGACGTGTATACATGGAAAAGCCCGCTTTCTTGTTTGTCCACACGCTCAACCTGTTCGAACCGGTTGATCCGCAGCTCTTTCCGTTTCACGACTTCCCGATAATACACAAGTGCCTGGTTTCGATGAGGCTTTCGCTCTTCAATAATAAAAGGCACATCACCAATCGCAAGCTTCTCACTTGAACTGAAAAACGTCTGATGGGTTGGATAGCCATAAATAGCATTCACAACATTTCCTTTTTCAATTACAAGCGGATTTTTGCCTATTTCCTTTAGTGCTATCGCAGCTGCAAGCCCGCATGGCCCACCGCCCACAATAATACATTCTTCGGTTTTCATTTCATCCGCTCCCGTTCTTTTTCTCTGCTATCCTATTGTAGAAAAAAAGCCAGCTTATTTCAATTAAGCCGCTTATAGACGGCTGTTCATCCACTCGCTCCATTGGCTTTGAGTGGTACCGACGATATACTGGCCGGCATGCTCAGGAATAGGACCTGTCGTTGCTGCACCCCCAACACCAATATGCATGTCAGGGTACGTTTCTTTAATATCCTCCGCAAGCTGCAACGTCGGCTCCAAATTTTGGCGGAGTGTACAAGAAAGAAAGACGAATTTTGGCTTTACTGTTTGGAGCACTGTAAAGATATCGCCTTCTTTCAGGCTTGCTCCCAGATAAACCACTTCGTAGCCCAGACGTCTGACAAACAGGGTGAAGATGAGAAGGCCGAGCTCATGCCACTCATCCGGCCCGCAGACCGCCACTACTTTCGGCAGAACTCCGTTGTGAGGAAACGAATGCATGACCATTCCGATACGCGCACGCAAAATAGAGGTGGCAAAGTGTTCATGAGCAGTCGTAATCTTACCTTCCTCCCAAAGTGTTCCAATTCGAACGAGCAATGAAGCTAAAATATTAATGGTTACGTTATCTATTGTATAAAGCGCAAAAGCTTTGTTGATTAGCTCCTGTGCTTTAACTTCATCGAACCGAAGCAGCGCTTGAAGCAGCTCTTCAGACAGCGCTTCATGCTGGCTTGTTTCAACATACTGAAGACTCGTATGAGTATCTTCATGCTGATCGAGAAGAGCGGCGGCCTGGCTGATTGTAAGGCCCTGCTGTACTTTTTCCGAAAGCCACTTCAGCTTTCGAATATGTTCTTCCGTATAAAGCCGGTGCCCTGCTTCATTTCGGACTGGTTCCAAAATGGCATAACGCCGCTCCCATGCGCGGAGAGTACCAGGCTGAATCCCGGTTAACGTCGATACCGCTTTTATATTGTATTTCCCTTCAGTCATAAAGCTCTTCCCTTTCACGGATAGGTTGTACATTCATTATACGAGCCGGCTTGGGACCCGTAAAATTTAAGTCGTCTGCCCTGGCCGGCAAATCGTAATAAGGTGTGTTTCTGCCCTGGCGCCCAGCCGAAGCGGAAGTCCGGTCGTTCCATATCCGTTTGATACAAGCATATGAATACCACCCGCGTTTTTCCAGCGGCCTTTCTCATACATCCCCCACGGCCCTAAACGAATCTGGCCGCCATGGGTGTGGCCGCTAAGCAAAACCGCTACCTGGTCCTCTGGCTCAATGATTCGGACAAAAGCGGGATTATGGCTCGCAATAATTTTAAATGCGCTGACTGGAACATTGTGAAAAAGAGCCGCTTTGTCGCTTTTTCCTTCGCTTAAATCGTCCGTTCCAAGCAGGTATACGTCATCCGCCAGTACCGCCCAGCTGTTTTTTAATACTGTTACCTGCCACCGGGCAAGCATAGCCGTTAATTGCTCTATACCTGCTTCGTAATCATTATTGCCCGGCACAAAATAAACCGGTGCAATGGAAGACAGGCGCCTGATATTCTCACGGATACGCTCTTTTTTTACACCGCCTTCGCATAAATCGCCGCCAATAATGACAGCATCCGCGCGGCCTTTAACGGCTGAGATAATAGAAGGATGAACACGGCGGCGGTGAATATCGGAAATAAAAAAAAGCGCGAGCGGCGCTTTTTCCGGAAATCGATCATCAGTTACAACCGTTTCTTTTACTTCGTTTCGGAATGCTTCCTTCCACATATATAAACCAGCTGCCGCTATTGGAAGTGCGGCACCTGTCATTAATTGTTTCCACATAACATTTTTCAGTCCTCTTCTGTTGGTTACTGCTCGTTTTGAGCCGTTTCCTGATGCGCATCATCCGGCTGTTCGTGTACGATTTGGTTCACTGCCGGCTTTTCTTCTTTGAAAGCATACACCGCTAAAAAAGGAGATGCAATAAAAAATACGAGCAGCGCTGTAATGAGTGGAAAATGGTTTCTTTTTTCAGCTTTTTCTTTTACAGGGCGCTGCAGTGTTTCACCTTCTGCCAACACAGGCTCTTTTACTTTTTCAAGCGGCTGCTTATGCTGCTCTGCTATTTCACGATAAGGGTCCTTCATGATTATCGTTCCTCCCATTGGTCATCGTAAAAGAAATTATTTCTATTATACCCGACCAGCTCCAATAACGTAATAGGTTAAAATCCTGGCAACAAACTATTTAGCCGCTCCCGCCAGTCAAGCCGCTCCTCGGATGCTTCGCTCCCGCCGCTCGTTTTGTACGGCGCATGATCAAGCCCGCAGCGGTCACAGCACTGCGGCTGCTCAATCGGTTGTTCATCAAACATACGCATGTAAGCGGCACGGCGGCACTCTGTTGACTCAATCCACTGCTTGAGCTCATTTCGCTTGGCCGCTTTTTTGTCCAGGAGGGTCATTCGTGCTCTGCTGATCCATTCTCCTCTTGGTGCGCCGCGTTCATCCGCAGCTTTTGCATAGTGGATCAAAAAGCGTTCCTGCGTTTCCGAAAGCGGCGGTTGTACATCTCGCGGATGAAAGCCGTATTCTGTTACCTGGCGGATCTGCCCTTCATCAGGAAATTCAGATTCTGCGATAAATTCGTGCAGCTTCTCATCTCCGGGTACATACAAAAGAATCGCAATCGCCGGAGCCCCGTCCCGTCCTGCCCGGCCAATCTCCTGTAAATAAGCTTCTATTTGTGACGGCATGTGATAGTGAATAACAAAACGGACATTATCTTTATTGATTCCCATTCCAAATGCGCTTGTCGCACATACCACATCTACATCGCCGTTTAAAAATTGATGCTGAATCAATAAGCGGTCGCCTGCATCCATTCCGCCGTGGTAAAAAGCGGACCGTTTTATACCATGCTGTTTCAAGTAGGAAGCCGCTTCTTCTGCAGCCCTTCTTCCCGAGAAATAGATGATGCCTGGTGTTTTCAAAAACTGCAGCCATTCTAACAGCCGGGTTCTTTTTTGCAGCGGCTCTTCTAGCGTTTCAATTTCAAGTGCGATATTCGGCCGGTTCACAGAAAAAACCCATTCTGCCACATCATCGAGCCAAAGCTTTTCACAAATATCCGCACGGACTCGTTCGTCAGCCGTTGCTGTCAAAGCAAGAGTAAGCGGGCTGCCAAGCGCTGCGCGGGCCTTGCCGAGCAAACTATAATCCGGTCGAAAATCGTATCCCCATTGTGAAATACAATGCGCTTCATCAATCACAAACAAAGCGATCGAAAGAGCACGCAGTGCCTGCATCACATTCGGCATTTGCAGCATTTCCGGTGATAAAAAAATAAACTTGTAACGGTCAAGCCGCAGGAGCGCCGCATTTTTTTCTTTATACTGAAGAAACGAATTTAGCGCAATCACCCGCTTTTCTCCTCTTACTTTTAATTGCTCCACTTGATCCTGCATAAGAGAAAGAAGCGGTGAAACGATCACAACTGAGCCATTTAACATATACCCGGGAAGCTGATAACAAAGCGACTTACCTGTTCCGGTAGGCAGCATGCTCAGGGTATGACGCCCGCTCAACAGCGATTCAATTGTTTCCCGCTGCCCGGGACGGAAAGAAGAAAAACCAAATGTCTGGCGCAGATGTTCATCAATGGTCATATTGTTCCCCCGCTTTCCTTCGCTAAAACAAGCCGGATTTCAAAATACGAATGATTTGGCAATTGATCTTTAAGCGGCTTGAGCTGGCGCACGCCGCTTGACCCGGCTGCTTTTAATACTTCCGCTTCTTTTTGCTCATCAATAAATGGACGAATGGAAAAGTGAGGATCGTTTAAAGCCAGTTCTACTACATGATCTTCAATGGTCGCTTTTTTCAATCTTCTTGCAGCCGCCACTTCTTCAATGGTCTTTCCTTTATGTAAATAAGCGGCTGTTTTCCGTGCAGATTCAGTTAAAGGGATGGATACCGTAATATCGCTTAAAAGATATTTTAAAAGAGGAAGCTGGCTGCCTTTTTCCATGACAGTCTGTACAACAGCATGCAGGCTGTGTAAAAAGCGAAACCAGTATTCTGTCGGTTCCATTTCGAGGATGTCCGCTGTCTGCTGCACCGTTTTGCCTGTTTGCATATATCCGGAAAACCGTAGCAGCAGACAGTCCGGGTGTTCCGGCTGCTCTTCCAGCACAAAACGGATTTCCCGGTGAAGCTCGGCGGCAAGCTGTCCTTTTTCAAAGCCGCTTTCTTTTACAAATTGTTTGACCCATTGCTGTACGCCTTCGTCGCGCGTAATGGGATAATATGTCCGATCTTTATAAGCAAGGTGTGAGACAACTTGAACAGCCAGCTGGAGGCGGCTGAAAAACACAGGCGCAGTGCCTGCCAGCTTCCAGCCTGACAGCTGAGGAAATTCACCCATCTTCTCAAAAGCGGCTCTCATTTTATTCGTTCCTTCCGCTGTGACAAACAGGCGCTGCCGCTCACCCTGGAGACTGCCGGATGCCTGGAGCCCTTCTACTATCCGGTCAAACAGCTCCATGGTAAGAAACGGTGTGGTTTGAAACCATTTGTCCAGTTTAAACAAATGGGCATCCTGAATAGTCTGGGCCGACTTTTTTCCTTTTAACAAATGAAAAACAGACGAAGCTGTTCGCTCTCCCTCTACTTCTTTCAGCATACAAAGCATCACCGCTTCAAGACATTCCAATTTGTCTCCCACCTTTCTATACAGCGATAGTGTATCACAAAACATGCGTTCCTGTCTTTTCTTTTCGCTTTCCCTTCTGTGTGAAATCCCTTTCATGGAGGATATGGGAAGTTTTTTATTGAAAAGTAAATTAATCAGACTTAAAATGAACAATAGAAGTGTTTTCACATACGCTTACTGACTGATTTTATGGGAGGTTTACATTTTGGCGAAGTATACGATTGTCGATAAAGACACATGTATCGCTTGCGGCGCTTGTGGAGCTGCAGCCCCTGATATCTATGACTATGATGATGAAGGCATTGCATTCGTTATTTTAGACGATAATGAAGGAACGGCTGTTGTCCCTGACGTTCTTGAAGAAGATATGCAGGACGCGTTCGAAGGCTGCCCGACTGATTCAATTAAAATTGCCGACGAGCCATTTGAAGGCGACGCGTTAAAATTCGAATAAATAAAAAATCCGGTTCCTAAAATGGAAACCGGATTTTTTATTACCGCAGACATTTTCTTCTTTGCTTGAAAATGGAGAAAACGGCGTAAAGCACAGCTTAGGCAGTTATGACTGCCTTGGAAGGGTAAAAAAGAAAACAGTGCCATGTCCAAGCCGGCTTTGTACTTTAATTGTCCCGCCGTGGGCCTGAACAATGTTTTTGGCAATCGACAGCCCAAGCCCCGTCCCGCTTCTTCCGCGCGTCCTGGCTTTATCGGCTTTGTAAAACCGCTCGAATACAAAAGGCAGATCTTCCTCTGGTATACCCGCTCCGGAATCTTGAACTTGAATAAGATGAACCTTTTCCTTTATTTCATGCATAACCGTTACCCGTCCGCCCTCTGGTGTGTGGCGAAGAGCGTTGTCAATCAAGTTGGTCAGCACTTGCTCAATCCGGTCTTCGTCAATGGCTACGTTTGTTTCTGCTTTATTCGTTTGTGCAGAAAGGGCGATATTTTTTTCTTTCGCAAGTCCTTGGAACTTGTTGGTGACACGCTGTAAAAATGGTTCGAGCACTGTATCCGTTTTATGAAGCGTAATATGCCCTGCCTGCATGCGGGCAAGATCAAGCAGTTCATTGACGAGACGGCCCATTCGAAGCGATTCTTCATGAATAATTTGGGCGATTTCCCGTTTTTCCTCTTCGGTTGCGGCAATATCATCTACAATGGCCTCGCTGTAGCCCTGCATCATCGAAATAGGGGTCCGAAGCTCATGAGATACGTTGGCAATAAAGTCCTCACGCAGTTTGTCCAGGCGGCGTTCTTCTGTCATATCCCGCACAACCGTGACCGCTCCGCGCACCGAATCGTCATTATAAAGCGGGCTGACAATCATGACATAGGAACGGCCCTGCATCGTTAATTCGCCTTCCTGCTCCGTTTCCGTTTTGACCGCTTCTTGAAATAAATTTTGCAGCAGTGTCGGCGTTTCCGCTTCGATTCCAAGTGCTTTTTTTTCAAAATTCCAATCATGCAAAAACTGCCGGGCTGGCGGGTTCTTAATTAACACTGCTCCATCCTGATCGAGCGTAATCACACCGTCTGCCATGGAGCTTAAAATGCTCGACAGCTGCTCTTTTTCTTGATTGAGTGCATGAATGTTTCCTTTCAGCTGGTAAGCCATTCGGTTAAAAGCAGTCGCAAGTGCTCCAATTTCATCATTTGTTAAAATCGGAACCTTCGTATCAAAATGCCCCTGGGACAGCTCGGTAGCGGCTGTACGCATAGAACGAAGCGGTGCGGTAACACGGCTGGAAAGAAAAAACGCAAACACGGTTGTTAAAATAATGGCGATCCCAGCCGCAATCAAAATGAGCTTCGTTGTCTGTTCCGTCGTTTCTTTCATCACTTCAAGAGACTGATAAATAAATACCGCGCCTGTCTCACCATTTGTCAGCTTAAAAGGCACTCCGACAATAAAGGAATTTTCAAAGCGGCGGTCCCCGTCCGCTCCCGCAGCTGTATTAATTTCAGCTTTTACTTTTTCCTCACCGTCGAAAACAGCTGCCAGATTAGGGTTGTCCGTAATGATGCTCTGGCTGATTCTGGACTCTTCCTCTTCAAGCGGGGAAAAATGAAAGGTTTGTTCATTTTCGGCAATGACAATATGGGCCGGTTCATCTACAAGCTCCCAGGCCACTTCCAGCCTCGTTTCTTCATCGCCGTAATTTTGAATGACCGTGGCAATTTTTCCGGCCGTATTTTCAAGCTGCTGTTCTACTTGGGCAATATTGTACGTCTCGAAGAACTCCAGCAGTAAAATCGTTAAAAAAGCCAGTACAAAGGAAACGAGAAGCAGGATGGTGATCCATAGCTTCCCGACAACGCTTCTCCATATCTTCATTCATTTCCAACCTCGAATTTATATCCGACGCCCCAAACCGTCACAATCATTTTAGCTGCTTCTTCCGAGACTTTACTCAGTTTTTCACGCAGACGCTTTACGTGGGTGTCGACTGTTCTTAAATCGCCAAAAAATTCATAATGCCATACTTCCTTTAATAAATGCTCACGGTCGAATACTTTATCCGGGGCTTTTGCCAGAAAATAAAGAAGTTCATATTCTTTAGGCGTTAAATTCACTTCTGCATTATCGGCTGTTACCCGGTGCGCATCGTTATCGATCGTTAAATGGTTGTAAACAATCAAATCTTTTGACTTTGTGTCCGTATGTAAATAAGTGGTTGGAGAGGACCGGCGCAGGAGCGCTTTCACCCGCAGCACAACTTCGCGGGGACTGAACGGCTTCACAATATAATCATCCGTGCCAACCTCAAAGCCTTGAACACGGTTTGCTTCTTCTCCTTTTGCCGTCAGCATAATTACCGGAGTGGCTTTTGTTACACGCAGCTCGCGGCATACCTCAATGCCGTCTTTACCCGGCATCATCAGATCAAGCAAAATGCAGTCATAGTCTTTTTGAAGTGCTTTTTCAAGCGCTTCTTCTCCATTTTCCGCTTCATCGATGGTATAGTTTTCTCGCTCAAGATACATCCGCAGCAGTCTGCGAATACGCTCTTCATCATCTACGAC
The DNA here is from genome assembly GCF_038806185.1 of Domibacillus sp. 8LH. Lineage (NCBI taxonomy): Bacteria > Bacillati > Bacillota > Bacilli > Caryophanales > Bacillaceae > Domibacillus > Domibacillus sp. 8LH. The sequence continues at coordinate 280,797 of NZ_JAVJNG010000001.1, forward strand.
TAAAATGCTCATTTCTTTTTCCAAAAAACATTCCCTCCCATACGCACATTATCTACTATTATAATACAAAAAAAGAGCCCCGCCAAAGGCAAGGGCTAAATTTCTTATGCGTAAGAGTGAAGCCCTGCAATTACAAGGTTCACCGCTACAAGATTAAACATAATAATGCCAAAGCCTACAACAGCAAGCCAGGCTGATTTCTCTCCATGCCAGCCTTTGGACAAACGCAAATGCAAAAAAGCAGCATAGAACAAAAAGGTAATAAGCGCCCATACTTCTTTTGGGTCCCAGCCCCAAAAGCGCGTCCAGGCAATCTGTGCCCAGATCATCGCGAAAATAAGTGCACCGAGTGCAAACACCGGAAAACCAATTAAAACAGACCGGTAACTGATTTCATCCAGTAAATCCGAGCTTACCTGTCGAACAAGCGGCTGTAAAGAAGCAGCCACCCGTTTTCGGGTGATCAAGCGAATCAGCACATATAAGACAACACCGCCGGCAAGCGACCAAATCACCGTATTCAGCTTTTTCGCATTAATAAACGCCGGCACATGGGCGATCGGCTCCATTTTCTCTTTTGTGAGAAGAGTGCCTTCATTCGGCCCTACAAGCGCCGGCAGGGTAAATTCCTGCCTGGCTGCCTGCTCTTCCTTGTTTACATACTCAAATTCTGCTTTGTAATCCGCCATGGCAAAACCGGTGGTAAGCAAAATAAACCCAATCACTGAAACGATAAAAAACATGACAGCTTCCAGCCATTTTGTTTTTTTCGTGCTTGTTGTCTGATCAATATTTTTCACGAGAAAGATCATCCCTGCAATAAAGCTGATGGCCAGTATTCCCTGCCCCGCTGCTGCCGTTGTTACGTGAATCGCCAGCCAATGACTTTGCAGTGCTGGAATAAGAGGATTAATTTCTCTTGGAAACATGCTGGCATAGGCAATAATAATAATCGCCACTGGCAGTGCAAACAAACCAAGCACCGTTGTTTTGTAAATAAAAAAAAGCAGAATAAAGGCACCCACAATCATCATCCCGAAGAAAGTGGTGAATTCAAATAAATTACTGACCGGTGCATGGCCTGCCGCCGCCCATCTTGTAAAAAAGTATCCCAGCTGTGCCGCGAACCCAATGATGGTTACGATAATGCCAAGCCTGCCCCACCGATTCAGCGCTCCCCCTTCACGAAGACCTTTTTGACGGATCGCCCCGCCAAAAAGAAAGGTTGCAGCTAAATAAAAGAAAAAAGCCGCTTCAAGCAGCGTGCTGCTCGCATCCGCTAAATGGACCATACAACGTGTGCCCCCTTACTCCTTTTGTCTGTCTTCCGGCTCGGGAACGCTTGTCCCTTCCAAAACCGAATGAATTTCCCGTTTGAGGCCATGCCAGTTTTTATTCGTGTGGCCAGCTGCATATACCTGGCCATTCTTTTCCCGAATCCACAGACGGCGATGATTCCAATACGAGCCTTGAATCACACCGATCATGAAAACAATGCCGCCCGCCGCCAAAATAGGAAGCGTTAAGTCTTTGCGAATGGTCAGGGCTGAAACGTCCCGGGTGTCCAAGCTCTTAAACGCCATTTTAAACGTTGTTTCACCGAGCGGCTCCATTGTATTACGGATTTGGGCAAAGCTCACTTCTCCATCTGGCGTCTCTGGTGTAATCATATTAAATAAAAATGCCGGATTGTTCGGCAGCGGTGATTTTGAGGTCGGTTCTCCTTCTTTTGTAAATCCATCAAAATCCGGATAATAGCCCAGCAGTTCCACTTTATATCCGCCGCCAAGATCATACGCGGCCTGCTGGTCAAACAAATCAATGACCACTTCCCCGAACTCTTCGCCCGTTTCTTTGTTTGTAAGGGCAAAGTGCATGGCCTTCATCTCATCCTGACGAAAGCTCGTTTGATAAACGGCAAACTGGCCGAACTTCATTGGCTGGTTGACCTGGATTGAGTCCTCCTGCACCTTTGTCAGCTCGGGCTCCGCCCCGGGCAGCTCATTGTTTTTATTTCGGTATAATACGGCATCCGTCTGATAATTTTTTGCAACGGTTCCAACACGGTCAATCGCTTCATTAAATACTTCCGGGTCTTCCCCTGCTTTGTAATTTTGTAGAGTAAACCCGTTATTTTCCACATAATATTCTCCGTTTGTGCCGGGAACTTGAAGGGTTTCTCCTTCTCGAATCCAAAGCAGCTCATCTACGTACATTCCGGGCACCGAACGAAGAAGCGCACCAAGCAGAAAAAGAATGAGCCCAACATGATTCACATAAGGCCCCCATCTTGTAAAGCGATTTTTCTCTGCTAAAAGAGCCCCGTTTTCTGTGCGGACGTTATATCTCTTTTTTATCAGGGCTTCTTTTATCTTTTCCCACTCTGCAGGCTCAAGCTTACCCTCCCGCTGGGCAAAAAGGCGCTGCTTTTTCATAAATGTTTCATGCCGGTCGACGCGCTGGTTTTTCAGTGCACGATACAAGGGAACCACGCGGTCGAGGCTGGCAATCACAAGCGACACGCCGAGCGCGGCAACAAGCGCGCTAAACCAGACGGAATTATATAAATCATGAAAACCGATCATGTAATAGAGCTTGCCGAATGTGCCATATACATCCTCATAATAGGTCTCAGCAGAAACGTTGGATGGAATGTAAAACTCCTGCGGCAAGATCGTGCCGAATGAAGCCGCTACGAGCAGCAGCACAATAATCCAGATGCCTACTTTTACGGAGGAAAAGAAATTCCAGACTTTATCAATCAGTGTTTTGTTATAGGTTTGTGAACGGCGTGCGCTTCCCTCATAGCGCATGTCCACAAGCTTGTCCTGCTTTGCTTTTTCCGTCAGTGCACGCCCGCACGATTCACACAAAATCGTACCGGCCGGATTTAGACGGCCGCATTCACACTTCACTTTCCCCATACAAAAACTCCCTTTACGATGATGGTTTTACCCGTTCAAACAGTGCACGCAGCTGATCTTCCTGAACAAGGCCGCCGATGACAATTTGATCAATCGTGCCATCCGGCTTAATCATAAATGTTGTCGGAAGCGGGTCAACCCCGTACGTATCCATCACTTCTTTTCCCTCATCAATCGCGATTGGGAATGTTAAACCGTACTGCTTGGCGAAGTTCTCAACTTGAAAATCCGATTCGCCTACATTTACCGCTAAAATCTCTACCTGGCCCTCATACTCTTTTGCCAGTTTTTCCATGTACGGCATTTCTTTTTTGCACGGTTCACACCAAGTACCCCAGAAGTTCAAAAACACGCCTTTTCCTTCGTAGTCGGAAAGCTGATGCGTCTGACCGTTTACATCCCTCAGTACAAAATCCGGAGCTTCATCCCCTTCTTCCAGACTGCCGCGGGATTCTTTCGTTAAGTTCGTATAAAGCGTATACATAACCAGTCCAGCCAAAACCGCTAAAATAGCGGTTCGTATAACGAGTCGTTTTTTCTTTTTTTCCATTTGACAGCCTCCAGGCCCGTTCCACTACGCGGGCAGGAATAAACACTACACTTATTATATCATTATTTTTTGCTGTAAAAGAAAACGGCTTCAATCTTTAAATGTGACATTTTTATGACTTAGCGGAGAGAACCTGTTTCAGCCAGCGTACGCAGCTGTTTCACCTCATGGGCCGTCAGCTCGCGATATTCACCCGCATTTAAGCCATGCAGCGTCAGATGAGCAAAACGATCCCGGCGAAGCTTTTGCACCGGATGCCCGATCGCTTCAAACATGCGGCGTACTTGCCGGTTGCGCCCTTCGTGAATGGTAATTTCGAGCAGGGAACGGTTTTTCTTTCGGTCAATTGACAGCTCTTTTATTTTTGCCGGCGCCGTCATTCCGTCCTCTAACTTGATACCGCTCATAAGCCGTTTTAATAAATGGCGCTGCACGATGCCTTCTGTTTTGGCAATATAGGTTTTATCCATTTCATAGCGCGGGTGCGTCATTAAGTTGGCAAATTCACCATCATTTGTGAGCAGCAAAAGCCCCGATGTATCGTAGTCAAGACGCCCCACCGGAAAAATGCGTTCCTCTACTCCAGGGAAAAAGTCCACAACCGTTTTTCTTCCTTTATCATCTGTTACGGCTGAAATAACACCGCGCGGCTTATAAAACAAGTAATACACTTTTCTTTCCCGCTCAAGCGGCACGCCTTCTACCCGCACATCATCGTTTAATCCTACTTTTGTGCCGAGCTCGGTTACTTTCTTTCCGTTAACCGTTACTTTCCCTTCCAGAATAAGCTGTTCCGCTTTTCTGCGCGATGCGATTCCCGCCTGCGCAATTACTTTTTGCAATCGTTCCATCTATTTCACCTCTATAATTGTCTTTTCGTCCATTAAGCATTATGGCACAAATATTCAAAAAGGAAAAGAAAACAAAAAAACGCAGTAAAAACGACTTTAAGCAAGTTATACCATCCGGTTACAATAAAATTCTTTCAGCTCTAACAAATCTTCGACAACAAGCTGCCTGCCTTGCTTTAACACTGCCACACTCCTAAAGCTTTTATGCAAAAGCGGCTTGTGTTCTGTGTGTATAATGCAAAAAAACCTGGCTACAGGAGCCAGGTTGCTGCAAGAACAGAAAAGAAAAACGCAGCCGCATCCGCAAGCAGGCCAATTTTCAAAGCATCACCGGTTTTCTTGATTCCGACAGCCCCGAAGTAGACAGCCAGCACATAAAGAGTGGTGTCAGTGCTGCCCTGCATAATCGCTGCCAGCTTTGCAATGTACGAATCTGCTCCATGCTCCTGCATAATCTGATCCAGCATGGCTAGTGTCGCCGTGCCGGAAATCGGACGCATAAGGGCCAGGGGTACCACATCAGCTGGAATACCGACCAGCGAAAGCAGCGGCGCGAGCCATGAGGCCAGCTCACCGGCAGCACCGGAAGCGCGGAATATCGTCACAGCCGCCATCATAATGACAAGATGCGGAACGATGGACACCCATGTCTGCATACCTTCTTTTGCTCCGTCTGTCAGTGTTTCGTAAATGTTTACTTTTTTAAAGATCCCTACGCCAATTACCACTGCTACAATAGCCGGCACAAGCCAAACAGCCATTATCGTCTCCTTCTAAAAGCGTAGTAACGGTCAAGCACAATGGCAAAGAAAAAAGACAAAATGGTCGCAGCCAGGGCCGGTATAATAATATCCGTTGGATCTGATGCTCCATTTTTCATTCCAATAGCGATCACAGTGGTAGGGATAAGTGTAATCGCCGCTGTATTAAGCGCTAAAAAGGTAATCATCGAGCGGCTTGCTTTGTCCTCGTCCCCGTTCAGCTTTTTCAGCTCCCGCATCGCTTTAAGACCGATCGGTGTGGCTGCATTACCGAGCCCAAAAAAATTGGCGGCCATATTCGAGGCAATATAGCCAAATACAACATGTCCATCCGGTATTTCCGGGAAAAGCCGGGCTAAAAGCGGCTGGACTGCATCCGCCAGTCCTTTTACCATACCAGCGGCTTCCGCTGTTTTCATCACGCCCGTCCAAAACAAAAGAATTCCGGCGAGTGAAATCGCCAATTCAATGGATTGCCCCATGGACGCGAACAAGGCCTCATTCACCTCGGCCATCGTTCCGTTAATGGCTGCAAAAAGAAACCCGGCCAGGATTAAAAAAGCAAAAGCGACGCTTACCATGCCATCAGCTCCTTTTTCAGCTTTGCCCATAGAGATGTGGCCGCCCGTTCTTTTGTTTTATAAACCGTGATCGATGTTTGTTTTTCGTTCCCAATCCATAACTCTGCTTTTCCAGTTTGGCTAGACCCTATGACCAGCCGAATATAGGCAGACTTTTTTTCGTCAGGTGTCATGGGATAGCGGACCTGTTTTTTTGCATAATATAACTGTTTTTCCCCTGGAACGGCGAAAGGCGTTTTGCCGACAATCATGGTTTGGCTGTACGAATGGAAGCCATACTCAAAAAGAGAAGTATGGTCAAGCCAGTCATCCGGTGCATTCAGTGTTACGACCGCTAAAGACATGCCATCCTTTTTGGCTGTTGTGACCAGTGTACGGCCTGACTTTTTCGTAAAGCCCGTTTTGCCTCCCGTAATGATGCCTCCGCTCCGGACAAGCCGGTGCTTGTTTTCCCAAACACGAATCGGCTTGCTTTTTGTTTTGTACAAATCCGTTGAAACAATTTTCCGGTACGTACTGTTTTTCATCGCTTCTGATGTTAAAAGAGCCATATCATAAGCGGTTGAATAGTGGGCCGGATCGTGAAGTCCATGCGGATTCATAAAAGAAGTGTTCTTCATTCCGATCTCTTTCGCTTTTTTGTTCATTAAAGCGGCAAACTTTTCTGGTGTGCCGGCAACGTGTTCACTGATCGCAATGGCAGCATCATTTCCAGAACGAAGCATTAATCCATATACGAGTTCCTCCAGTTTCAACTTGTCCCCTTTTTCCAAGTACAGACTAGACCCTTCTACTTGGCGGGCGCGATCGCTGATGGCCACTGTTTCATTCAGCCGTCCAGATTCTACTGCAAGCAGCGCGGTCATAATTTTGGTAATGCTCGCAATCGGCCGGCGCACATGTGCATCTTTTTGGGCTAAAACCCGCCCGCTTTCCATGTCCATCAGCACGGCACTTTGAGCAGAAAGAGATGGTTCTGCTCTTGCAGCTGTCGGCATAACAGAAAGTGCCAGGAGCAGGATGAAAGCGAATAGCCTCTTTTTTTTCATCAGTCCGCTCCTTTCTTTTTTCACTACTATATGAAAAAAGAAAGACGAGCATGACTAATCCTCAAGGGCTTCTTCGAATCGGCCGAAAAACAAGTCGGCTTCCTGCTGCATAGATCCATTGCTTTCTTCGAGCGGCGGCAGATCTTTGATGCTTTTAAGCTGAAAAGCGTCTAAAAATTCAGCTGTAGTCGCATACAAAATAGGCCGGCCCGGGGCATCTGCACGGCCAGCTTCTTCAATGAGCCCCCGTGCGCACAGGGTGGCAATGGGACGCTCTGTTTTCACTCCCCGGATTTCTTCCACTTCGATGCGTGTAACCGGCTGATTATAAGCAATAATGGCGAGCGTTTCCAACGCTGCCTGGGACAGTGTTTTCGGTGACGGCTTTTCAGCGAGCTTTTGAATAAAGGCCGCATTTTCTTTTTTCGTCATCATCCGGTATTCGTCGCCAAAGGAGGTAATCACTGTTCCCCTCGCTTCATCTTGTTTCAAAGCTTCCTCCATCGATTGAAGAATGTCTTTGACCTCCTGTATCGGCAAGTCCATGACCTCGGCGATTTGCTCCGCTGTCAGCCCTTCGTCTCCTGCTGCAAACAGCAGGCTCTCTATAATGCTTTTATGTTTCATCCTTTATTTCCTCCAGCCGTTACATATAAGTCGGCAAAATTTCCTTCTTGTGAAACAACAATTTCATTTTGCTTCATCAACTCTAAAATGGCTAAAAAACTAACCACAAGCTCGTTCCGCTCATGAGAGTCAAACAAGTCATCAAAAAGAATGGGCTCTTTTGACAGCCTCAGCTTTTCTTTGAGCAGCTCCATTCTTTTTTCTACTGAAAGCTCTTCCCGGCGGACCGTCGCTCGTGGCGGCACAGCCAGCTTTTTACGGCGGGCCATTTTCTGAAAAGCGCCGAGCATATCAAAAAGGGACACATTGAGCGGCCCTTCTTCATTAGATGAAAAAAGCTGGTCTGCGGGCGGTCTTGAAAAAAGCTTTGTCCGCTCTTCCTCAAGCTCCTGAAGACGGCCGGCTGCCTCTTTATACTTTTTATACTCAATTAACCGGCGGGCCAGCTCTTCTCTCGGATCTTCTTCTTCTATAAAATCTTCTTCTTCCGCCGAATGATCCGGCAGCAGTGAACGGCTTTTCATGGCAATTAATGTAGCGGCCATCACTAAATATTCACTGGCTACATCAAGTTCAAGCTGCTGCATTGTATTCACATACAATAAGTATTGATTCGTAATTTCCGATACAGGAATGTCGTATATGTCTATTTCAAGCTGCTGGATCAAGTGAAGCAGCAAATCAAGCGGCCCTTCAAAAGAATCAATTTTCACTTTATATTCCATTGGTTGCTCCCCTGTACTTCTTGCATTTTTTACATTCTATTCCCTTCCGCTGGTCATCAGCGCATTCAGACGGCTGCTATTGAGAAAAGAATTAAATCATGATACGCTTACTTCGATTCAACCACTTGAACTGGGGGAAACCGAATGTATTCATATCCAGTGCCTTACCTGGCTTTTTTGGCACATTTTCATATTGACCGTGATTATTTTGAATGCCACGAGCTGCTAGAAGAGTATTGGAAAAAAATAGATGGCACGCGTGATTCCGTCTGGGTTGGCTTTATCCAGTGTGCTGTTTTCCTTTATCATTACCGGCGCGGAAACAAAGCCGGCGCACTCCGCATGGCTCAAAAATCAATCTCCTGCTTGATCCGCCGCCAGGAAGCTCTGAGGGAGCTCGGTGTTGATCCAGAGCACTTTCTTCTCCTGATTGAGCAGGCGGCAGACGATGTAAAAGCCGATGTTCCTTTTGAGCCAATTGAGATTCCGATTGCGGATCCACAGCTTCAAAACGAATTGAAGCAGTTTACTGCTGCTTTTGAGCCGGAATCCAATGAACAATTTCTACTCAACAAACATAAACTGCGTGACCGTACGGACGTATTGGATGCCCGCACAGCCGCAATCGCATTGAAAAAAGCCGGTAAGGTGACGAGATAATCGTCCTTTACCGGCTTTCTTTCGTACACTTTTCAAAAAATCGGTTCGTTGCTTCGCTTGGCGCAACAGTCCGGTCCGAAAATAATTTTGTTACAGCGGCAATCATTTCCGTTCCAATTCCTTCATCGCGGAAAGACGGGTTGACCGCTATGTGCAATATCTCAGCTCTTGTATCGCTGACGGCTACACCAACTACTCCTACAATGTCCTCGTCCTCTTTCCAAAGAAACAGCTGTCTGCTGTCATCTGCTTCGTAGCTTTCCATCGTTTCGGTCAGCGTCCGCAGTTCTTTTTCGCGGGGCATGTAGGAAAGCAAGCCCATTGCAATTTTTTTAAACGACTTTTTATATCGAATCAGCATTTAAAATCCCTCTTCAATTAGCAGGATTTACCTGCTTGATATCGCCACGTACTTTATCTTACTAAATCTAAAGCCCGACCGCAAGAGGCGATGTTAACCCGCAATAAAAAACCAGTAATACAGTCCCCATCCCAGTGCCAGCACAGTGAATAAAAGGAGTAAAACAACATTGTTTTTCATACTGCCTGCTCCAATTAGTTTGTCTGCGGCAGCCCAAGCGGCAAGTCTAATTTCACTAAATCCTCAAATGTCTCACGACGAATGACCAGTCTCGCCTCGCCATTTTCGGCAAATACAACTGGCGGACGCGGAATACGGTTGTAGTTGTTCGCCATGGAATAGCCGTAAGCGCCCGTACAGAACATCGCGAGCATATCACCGGCTTCTGCTTTCGGAAGCGGCAGATCCCAAATGAGCATATCACCGGATTCACAGCATTTTCCGGCAATCGATACCGTTTCTTCAACCGGGTCGTTTACACGGTTTGCGAGTACCGCTTCGTATTTCGCTTCATATAAAGCAGGACGGATATTATCACTCATGCCGCCATCCACGGCTAAATATTTGCGCACATTCGGCACATCTTTCACTGAACCTGTTTCATAAATTGTCACACCTGCGTCACCCACAAGGGAACGGCCCGGTTCAATCCAAATTTCAGGCATACTCATTCCATATTTTTTTGTTTCACTTTGCACTTTGCTGATAATTTCTTCTACATATGCCGCCGGTTTAAGCGGATCATCCTCAGCGGTATAACGGATACCGAAACCGCCGCCAAGGTTTAATACTTTCGCTTCAAAATTGAGACGATGCTGCCAATCAGCCAATTTTCCGATAATTTTCTCGGCTGCTAAAATAAAGCCTGTTGTTTCGAAAATTTGCGATCCGATATGGCAGTGAAGGCCTAATACGTGGATAAACGGCTTTTGAAGTGCCAGTTTCAATGCTTCTTCCGCTTGTCCATTATTTAAATCAAAGCCAAACTTTGAATCTTCCTGACCCGTTAAAATGTAATCATGCGTATGAGCTTCAATACCCGGCGTAATGCGAAGCAGAATATCCATCACCTGACTGCGGGCTTCACTAATTTTACCAATAAGCTCTAATTCATGGAAGTTATCGACTACCATACAGCCAATCCCTGCTTCAAAAGCCATTTCGATTTCTTCACGGCTTTTGTTGTTTCCATGAAAATGAATTCGCTCTACCGGAAACCCGGCTCTTTGTGCTGTATATAATTCCCCGCCCGATACAACATCAAGCGAGAGTCCTTCCTGTTCGGCCAGCTGCATCATGGCTACCGAAGCAAATGCCTTGCTCGCATACGCCACCTGCGCTTTGACTCCCAATTTATCAAATGTTTCTTTAAATCCTCTTGCACGCTCACGAATAAGCGCTACGTCATATAAATAAAGCGGTGTGCCGAATTGAGCTGCCGCTTCTACTACGTCAACACCGCCAATTTCTAAATGTCCGCGGTCATTCACAGCTGCTGTCCCATATGTGTGCATATGCATAATCGCCCCGTTCTATTGTCTTTATGCCTTTTACCCGGCATGAGAATAAAAGTACTATATCATACATTCACCCCTCGCTCAATACACGAAATATTCCTGTTTACCGTAAATCTGTTCGGTTGATTTCTGGAATTCCGGTTTGCTCCGGTGCCTGCCGTCTAATGAGGATCGTCCATAGCGATGAAGCGTCAAAGGGAATCAGCGGCCATAGATAAGGAGCTCCGAACGGTTTTAAACGAACAAGATATACAAATACAAGCATAACCGACACAACAAATCCAATTGGACCAAACAGGGCCGTTCCTGCCAGAATAAAAAGGCGTGTCAATTTATTCGCCAGCCCCAGCTCATAGCTGGGTGTGGAAAACGTGCCAATGGCTGCAAGTGCTGTATACAATATTACCTCAGGCACAAAAAGCCCCGTATCAATGGCCATTTGTCCAATTAACACGGCAGCAACAAGCCCCATAGCAGTTGAAAGCGGCTGCGGCGTATGAATGGCAGCAACTCGCAGCCACTCTATGCCAAGATCGGCAATAAAGATTTGTAAAACAAGGGGGATTTCTGTTGTTTCACGTGGACCGATAAACCAAAGCGCTTCAGGAAGCATGGCGGGATAAGCAGCGAACAGATACCAGAGCGGCAGCAGAAATAAGGACATCCATAAACCGACAAAACGAAGCAGACGGATAAATGTGCCTGCTGCCGGAAGCTGCCTGTATTCTTCGGCATGCTGCATATGCTGCAGAAAAGTAGCCGGCATGATCATAACCGCTGGTGACGTATCGGTATAAAGGAGGACGTGCCCTTCAATTAAATGGGCGGCGGCAATATCCGCTCGTTCAGTATAACGAACAAGAGGGTAGGGGTTATAGTGTTGTTTAATTAAAAATTCTTCTACTGTTTTGTCTGCCATAGGGAGACCGGCTGTTTTAATAGAAGTGACTTCTTTCCTAACCCGCTCAACCAATTCATCGGAAGCTACACCTTCCATGTAGCCGACAGCAATATCCATTTGCGAAACACTTCCCGCTCTCATAATTTCAAACCGAAGACGGCCATCACGAATTCTTCTTCGTGTAAGAGCGGTGTTCACGATGATATTTTCCACAAAACCGTCACGGGAGCCGCGCACGACTTTTTCTGTATCAGGCTCTGCCGGCTGCCGTCCTGGATAACTTCTTACATCAATGATAAACGCCGTTCCCGGTACTGAAATACCAATCAGTCCCGACATGATCGCAGCCGGCAGCTTTGATGGATCCGTGACTTCTTCGACTGCCTGATGGACAAGATGCTCTTTGACGAGGGCAGCAGTCGTTTTCTCCTCCTTTTTTTCAAGTGCAATCAATGATTCCATAATTTCGATAATAAACCGTGTTTCACAAAGCCCGTTAATGAAATAAATATGGAGCGGCTCCCCTGCTACTGTCAGCCTTCTTATGCCGGTATCAAAACTTTTACCAAGCCCTGCTTCTTTTTCTAAGTAAACATCCATTTCTTCTGGCGAAATCATCGTGCTGCCTCCTTTTACATCGGTGAAAGTAAAATCCATTGAATAAGTGAGCCTGTTATCTTGCCAAGTGCCACAGCCATCATCAGCATGTTCACCTCGGCAAAAACCCCTACTCTCCTGGCTAGTATAGGAAACACATTCAGTACTTCAGTCAGTGCAGCTGCACCCATGCCTATAAACAAGCCGCTGAATAAACCGATAAAGGCAGTTGTAACAGATGGCCAGTGAAAATGCGTATTAAAAATATGCAGAAGTGTTCCTGTGAGTACACCAAGCACCAGTGAAAGCTCGTACAAGTGAATATACGGCTGTGTTTTCGTAGCTGACATCAGCCTCGGGATCACTCCAAGGACTGAAATAAACGCCACATACCCAGCACCTGTAGCCAATCCGCCTGCTAGACCTATAAACAAAACAAAAAGCGTCGTCATGCTACGGCTTTTCCTTTTCATTGGCTGCCAGATAGGCATTGATGTCTTCCTCATACTTAAACATTTCTAAATCAAGCGGGCCCGGCTCTTCATTGAGTCTTTTTTGCCAGAGCCGATTAAAAAATAAAATCATCCCGAGCCCCAGCCCTATAGAATAAGGAATTTGAAGCATAAGCGGGTTTTCATTTTTAATGCCTGTTATTTTTTCATATAAAATCGCATGCACTTTCTGCATGGATACGTCCTCATGAAAATTCATAATGGTCAGTGCAGCACCTGTAAACAGCACAAGCCAGACAAATGCTATTTTCCAAAGCGGGGCTCGTGCACGTACAGGCTGCAGGCTGACAATCGTTTCTGTATCGCCTGTGATCACCGTTTGCGCATCAGGAAAAACCGTTTTTAATGCTTTCACAACATCTAAAATCGTTACAATGACTACATTGCCTGATGATGGCTTTGCCGTTTTCACAATCAGTTTTTCTAAAATGGGCTTTGCTTCCTGGTCGACTTCGGCTTCAGCCACATCAAAAAAAGAAATGCGCCGTTCGTCGAGGCGAACATGGCGCTTTAAGGTGATGTACACGATTTGACCCATAGCAAGCACCTCCGCTTTTTACGAAGTTTCCCCGTGCCGACTAGGTTTTATTCATATCTGACCGCAGGCTTTTAATAATCTGTTTTTCAAGTCTTGATACTTGAACTTGGGAAATCCCGAGTCTGTTTGCGGTTTCCGACTGCGTGCAGTCTTTGAAAAAACGAAGAAATACGATAAGCTGTTCCCGCTCAGGCAGCTTTTCTATTGCTTCTTTTACAACCAATGAATCAAACCACTTGGCTTCTGGTGCTGCAAGCTGGTCAAGCAGCGTAATAGGTTCTCCTTCATTTTCATAAACGGTTTCATGGATAGACGCCGGACGCCGGGAAGATTCTTGAGCCATCATCGCTTCCTCCATCGATATACCAAGCTTTCCGGCCAGTTCCTGTACAGTAGGAGGGCGTCCGCTTTCTGCAATAAACGCTTCACGTTCGCGCCTCATTTTCCCGGCTGTTTCCTTTAAGCGCCTGCTCACCTTTACTTCTCCATCATCACGCAAAAACCGCTGAATCTCACCGATAATCATCGGAACCGCGTATGTTGAAAACTTAACGTTATAGGAAAGATCAAACTTATCAATACATTTAATTAAACCAATACAGCCGATTTGAAATAAATCTTCTGACTCGTGACCACGATTTAAAAATCGATGCACCACCGACCAGACGAGCCGTGTATTCCACTCAACCAGCTTATTGCGCGCTTCCACGTCGCCCTCCTGGCTTTGCCGAATCAGCTCCTTGACTTCACCATCGGTTAACTGTACAGCCTGCTTCATAAGAAATCCGCTCTTTCCTTAAACACAGTTAACACGCTTTCCCGCCAGCCGCTTTTTAAAGCGAACGACTGTACCCGAAGATGTGCTCGATTCCACTTCCAAGAGGTCGGTAAAATGCTCCATAATCGTAAAGCCCATACCGGCTCTTTCCATTTCAGGCTTTGTTGTAAAAAGAGGTTCCTTCGCTTCTTCAATATTTCCGATTCCGCGTCCTTCATCCCGGATAATCACGTCGATTTCTCCGTCCTCAATGGTGGCGCTTATATAAACAATTCCCGCCGGATTACTGTCATATCCATGAATAATAGCGTTTGTAACCGCTTCTGAAACAGCTGTTTTTAATTCTGCTAAATCGTCTACAGTAGGGTTGAGTTTTGCTGCAAAAGAAGCAACGGCTACCCGCGAAAACGCTTCGTTTTCTCCCAGTGCGTTAAATGAGATCGTCATTGTGTTTTGCATGAAGATTCCTCCAATCTCCCCAGCGCTTCTTCTTCAGTTTGATCCACATACATAATTTTAAACAGCCCCGAAAGCTGAAATAGGCGTTTCACCTGTGTATTCAATCCACAAACGGTCACACTGCCGCCCATTTCATTTACCTGGCGATAGCGCCCTAAAATCACTCCAAGACCTGAGCTGTCCATGAAAGGCAGACCCGACAAGTTCCAAATCAAGTGCTGCGTTTGATGGCTGTCAATTTGCTGCTCTGTAAATTCCTTAACCTGCTCGGAATAGTAGTGGTCAAGCTCTCCCGTTAATCGAATAATGAGAACTTTTCCTTTCGCTTCTGCTTTCATGGTTACCATCGTCATTCCTCCTTTAGATGCTGATACGTTGAATTCTTTTTCGAGGAGCCATTTTCCTCCCCCATGCCAAAACTAGAAAAAAGCTCTTAATTTTCGACAAAAAAAGAGACTGACAATTGTCAGTCCCTGATCACTTTATGAATAAGCGTAGGCCGTTCTACTTTTTCATTCGAAAAACGATATGCCTGCTTTACTTTTTCAATGGAGTCTTTTGGTGTGGCGTTATCCGCGTGGAGCGTAACGAGTACCTCTCCTTTTTGAACGAAGTCACCGATTTTTTTCTTTAATGTAATACCGACAGCGTGATTGATTTGATCGTCTTTTGTTGCGCGTCCCGCCCCTAAATACATGGCGGCTATCCCAATGGACTCTGCGTCAATTTGGGCTACGAAGCCTTCTTGCTCTGATTCAACATCAATGTGAAAAGCGGCCTGTGGAAGCTTGGCAGGATCATCAATCATTCCCACATCGCCGCCTTGAGCGATCACAAACTGGCGGAATACTTCGAATGCTTTGCCATTTTCCAGATTCGCCTCAAGTGCGTCACGTGCTTCTTTGTAATCGCTGAACGCACCGGCCAGCACTGTCATATGAGAAGCAATTTCAAGCGAGAGGGTCCGGAGGTCTTCTACATTCTCCCCTTGCAAAATGGCCGCCGCTTCCTTGATTTCATTGGCATTGCCGACTTCAAATCCGAGCGGCTGATTCATATCACTAATAATCGCAACCGTTCTGCGGCCAAGGTTATTGCCGATGGCGACCATTTCTTTTGCTAAAGCCTCGGAGTCCTCCAGCGTTTTCATAAACGCACCAGACCCTGTTTTTACATCTAATACAATACTGTCTGCACCAGACGCAAGCTTTTTACTCATGATGGAGCCGGCAATCAGCGGAATGGCTTCGACTGTTGCTGTTACATCACGCAGAGCGTACAGCTTTTTGTCGGCTGGAGCGAGATTTCCGGTCTGGCCGGCAACAGCAAGCTTATGTTTATTCACATTATCAATAAACTGCTCTTTAGACATTTCAATTTGAAGGCCCGCTATCGCTTCGAGCTTATCAAGCGTGCCCCCGGTATGGCCAAGGCCGCGGCCGGACATTTTTGCTACCGGTACACCTGCCGAAGCAACAAGCGGCCCGACAATAAACGTGACTTTGTCTCCGACTCCGCCTGTTGAGTGCTTATCAACTTTATGGCCTTTAATGCCAGACAAATCAATCGTTTCACCTGAATCAACCATCGCTTTTGTTAAAACAGCCGTTTCCTGCGGGGTCATTCCTTGAAAATAAATTGCCATCATAAAAGCAGATGCCTGATAATCCGGAATTTCGCCTTTTGTATAACCTTGAACAAAAAATTGAATTTCCTCGTCTGTCAGTGCCTGTCCGTTACGCTTTTTATGAATTACGTCCACCATTCTCATTCATCCATCACACCTTTACAAAGATTGAACAATCTCCTTCACGTAAGCAAGAAATTCCGCGCGTACTTTTTCTGTTGTTTCAATTACTTCGTCATGTGCCAGAGGCTGGTCTAAAATACCAGCTGCCATGTTGGAAATGCAAGAAATACCGAGTACATTCATGCCGCTGTGGCGGGCTGCAATCACTTCTGGCACTGTAGACATGCCGACCGCATCCGCGCCGAGAACACGTGCCATACGCACTTCCGCCGGTGTTTCATAAACTGGACCCGTATTGCCTGCATAAACGCCCTCTCGAACGTTCAAGCCAATCCGCTCCGCTGCTTTTTTTGCCAGTTCTCTTAGTTCCCGGCTGTAAGCAACGGACATATCCGGAAAACGAACGCCAAGACGTGAATCATTTTTGCCGATCAGCGGATTTCCGCCCATTAAATTTAAATGATCTGATATGAGCATTAAGTCGCCCGGCTCAAACGATTCATTTACGCCGCCCGCTGCATTCGTCACAATAATCGTTTCGATACCCAGTGCTTTCATCACACGCACCGGGAATGTCACTTCTTGAAATGAATAACCTTCATAATAATGAAAGCGTCCTTTCATGGCCGCAACAGTTTTTCCGGATAAAGTTCCAATGACAAGTTCTCCGGCGTGGCCTTCTACTGTTGAAACCGGGAAGTGTGGAATGGTTTCATATGGAATCGAAACAGCGTTCTCCACTTCGTCCGCCAATACGCCGAGACCAGACCCTAAAATCAATCCGATTTCTGGTGTGACATTTAGTTTTTCTTTTAAAAATCCGGCAGCTTCTTCAATATGTTGAATGTTCATGTTAATTCCCCCATAAAACTTTTTCCATGTTCTGGCTTTTTGACGTTAAAGTTGTCCGCAACCGATGCGCCAACATCCGCAAACGTTTTGCGAAGAGGCAGCTCGCGGCCTTCGGCAAACGCTTTTGAATAAACGAGCAGCGGTACAAATTCGCGTGTATGATCGGTTCCATGATGAACAGGGTCATTGCCATGGTCCGCCGTTAAAATAAGCAGATCCTGTTCAGTCAGTTTTTCTAAAAGCTCCGGCAGCCGCGCATCAAATTCCTCGAGCGCCTTGCCATAACCCTCTGGGTCCCGGCGGTGTCCAAAAAGAGCGTCAAAGTCAACCAGGTTTAAAAAAGACAAGCCGGTAAAGTCTTTTTCCGCCGTTTGAATAAACTTATCCATTCCATCCATGTTTGATACAGTTCGAATGGCTTCGGTAACGCCTTCCCCATCATAAATATCAGAAATTTTCCCTACTGCAATTACATCTAATCCGGCATCCTTCAATTCATTCATGACCGTGCGGCCAAATGGCTTCAGTGCATAGTCATGCCGATTAGCCGTTCGTTTAAACTGCTCTGGTTCGCCGACAAACGGGCGGGCAATCACGCGGCCGACCATATAATCACCGGTTTTGGTCATTTCACGCGCCGTTTCACAGATACGATACAGCTCATCAAGCGGCACGATGTCCTCGTGAGCAGCAATTTGCAAAACGGAATCTGCTGATGTATACACGATCAGGGCCCCGGTTTTCATATGCTCTTCTCCAAGCTCATCTAAAATTTCGGTACCGCTGGCCGGCTTGTTTCCGATAATTTTGCGCCCTGATTTTTCTTCCAATTCTTCAATCAGTGAAGCAGGAAACCCATCCGGAAACACCTGGAAAGGCGTATCGATACGCAACCCCATGATTTCCCAGTGTCCTGTCATGGTGTCTTTTCCGTTTGATGCTTCCTGCATTTTCGTCCAAAAAGCCGCCGGATGGTCCGCTTTCGGGATACCTTGAATTTCTTTAATATTCGACAAGCCAAGTGCTGCCATATTCGGCATATTGAGCCCGTTCATTTTTTCGGCAATATGCCCAAGCGTATCAGCGCCCTCGTCTCCAAAAGCAGAAGCATCCGGTGCTTCTCCAATACCTACTGAGTCGAGAACGATTAAGTGAATCCGTTTAAATGAATGATTCATCTGGCCGCTTCTCCCTTCTAATCACATTCTTCTTTATTTTTACCCAGACTGCCGGATAAATCATGCTTTGCCTGGTAATTGTCAGAAGTCTGACTTCTCGTTTCTAGTATAATCCATTTCTTTATAAAAAACAAAAAGCGCCTGACCTTCTTCAGGCGCGGGGATGAAACTGGCTGTATACATCTTTTAGTCGTGTTTTTGTTACATGTGTGTAGATCTGCGTGGTCGAGATATCGGCATGGCCGAGCATTTCCTGGACAGCCCGCAGATCCGCTCCGTTTTCAAGCAGGTGGGTCGCAAACGAGTGGCGAATCGTATGAGGCGTAAGCTCTTTTTCAATGGTGGCTTTTTTCGCCAGCGATTTAATCACCTTCCAAAATCCCTGCCGCGTCAGCCGCTGTCCATAATGATTCAAAAATAAGGCTTCATCGCGCCGCTTCGGTGATACAAGCTTGGGGCGGCCCTCCTGCAAGTATCGTTCAATGGCGCTCAATGCATGACTGCCGGCCGGGATAATTCTTTCCTTGCCGCCTTTTCCTGTGCAACGCACAAATCCCATTGTTAAGTGAACGTCTTCTTTGTTTAAAGCCGTTAATTCACTGACCCGCAGCCCTGATGCATACATCAGTTCAATCATTGCTTTATCCCGCATGCCAAGAGGCGTCGTGGCATCCGGTGCTGCCAGCAGTGCTTCCGTTTCATCCATATTTAACACTTTCGGAAGCGTACGGCCCGACTTCGGTGTTTCAATATGATGTGTCGGATCATGCGTACTAATCCGGTCTTGAATTAAAAAGTGATGAAAAGAGCGGATCGTGGAAATATGGCGTGCAATCGTCTTCGATGACTTTCCCTGATCCCGCAGCTGTTCTAAAAAATGCAAAATATGCAGCCGGGTGATATCCGGTATTTTCACTTGCTCTACTTTTTCTATGTATTCTGTATAATGGCGAAGATCACGCCGGTATGCTGAAATGGTATTATCAGAAAGTCCTTTTTCTACAAGTGAAAAATGCAGGAAATCATTTACATAGTCATTCATCCGCCTGCCTCCTTCATGATAAAAAAACCTTTCGACTTGGATCGAAAGGTTTTATTCTACATGCTGCTTTTCTAAATCTTCCTGCTCATCTTCCTGCTGCTTTGAATGGCATCTGCTGCAAATACCATGGAAAGTTAAACGATGGTCTTTAATTTTAAAATTCCATCTGCTTTCCACAATGGCTTCCACATCATCAAGCAAATCTTCTTGAATTTCATCCACTGCTCCACACTCGATGCAAACGAGATGATGATGAAAGTGCGCAGCGCCTTCCTGACGAAGATCATAGCGGGAGACACCATCTCCAAAATTTATTTTATCAACAACTTTAAGTTCATTTAGTAATTCAAGCGTTCTGTAGACTGTGGCCAACCCAATTTCAGGAGCTTTTTCTTTAACGAGGAGGTACACGTCTTCAGCACTTAAGTGGTCCTCTTCATGCTCAAGAAGAACACGCACAGTAGCTTCACGCTGCGGTGTTAATTTGTAGCTTGCCGCATGCAGCTGTTTTTTTATTCGGTCAATCCGGCTTTCCATATTTGTTCCCTCCCTCGCCGATGTATTCCCTATTATAACAAAAGGCATCAATGAATCAAAAGAATTTATTTACGAGAATATTCATAAATTGGCTTGAAATAAACGCCTCTGTTAAAGACGCAAGCAAAATAGCCGCCGCTCCTGCTGCGGCGTACCCCATATAAGAAAAAACACTTTTGGCAACCGGAAGAGGCATTGTCTGCCGGGTTGTAATTTTTTGCACGAGACGGATCGAGCAGGATGCCGACATCACAGCGGTAAAAAGAAAAACGGGAATGAGAATCAGATTTTGCGGCAAAATGGCCAGAAGCGACAGAAAGAGCCCGTCCCATTTCATTTGCTGGATAAGAAAGCCAACAGAAAACCCTGTTACAGCTCCTTTAATAAAAAGAAGAATAAAAATAAGCGGCAGTCCGATAATCGAAATGCCGGCGACCCACATCGCCCCTGTAAACTTTATGTTATGAATTAAGCTCTCCACAAAAAGATCAGTCGGGTTGGCAACAGTTCCAGACGAAGACTGGCCGAAAAACTCTTTTACATACGTGTACAGCTCCGATTTCTGCACCGGTTCCATGCTGTTGACTGTAATGGCTCCGAATGCTGTTCCCGTCATAAACAATACGGCTGAAAACAGATATAATGCGGCTCTTTTTTGAATGTGTTCGATGATGGCAGTCCACATAAATGGAGGCCCCCTCTCTTTTCGCACTATATGAGAGGGGAGCCCTTATTATGCCAGGCCGTTTAAGCGGATATATTGCAGTGCCCAAAGTGTTTTGGCATCAAAAATACGTTCATTTTTCGCCAGTTCCTCTGCTTCTTCCAGCGTGACTTCGAGCAGGTCTACAAACTCATCTTCATCTGCTACAAGTCCGCCCTCAACCTTTTGAAGCTGCTCCGCTAAAAAAACATGTACAAGTTCATCGGCAAATCCCGGCGATGTATAAAACGATTGAACAGGCTGAATACTGCCTGGACGATAGCCTGTTTCTTCTTCCAGCTCCCGCGCGGCACAAAGAGACGGCTCTTCTCCTGGCTCCAGCTTTCCTGCTGGCACTTCAACGAGTGGGCGCTCCAGTGCTTTCCGGTACTGTTCTACCAAAATGATTTTCTTTTCATCTGTAATCGCGATCACACAAACCGCACCCGGATGTTTAATTAATTCTCTTTTTGAGTACTTTCCATCCGGCAGTATAACCTCATCCACTCGTACCTGTATCACTTTTCCGCTGAAAATCGATTCGCTTTTCGTTGTTTTCTCTTCAAATTTGTGCATAAAGGTCCCTCTTTTCCATTTTTTTCTTCCATATGTTACACTGTACAAAAAAGGAAGGTGATGCAAATTGAATAAACGTGAAATTGGGAAATCTGGTATTTACGCCAGCGAACTGGGTCTTGGATGCATGTCCATCGGCACCGAAGAAAAGCAGGCAGAAACGCTTTTAAAAACAGCTCTAGATGAAGGCATCACCTATTTTGATACAGCTGATTTATACGACTTTGGTGTTAATGAACAGCTGGTCGGCAAAACATTGCGCGCAGTTCGTGACCAGGTCGTGATCGCGACAAAAGCAGGCAACCGCTGGACCGAGTCGAAAGACAGCTGGACGTGGGATGCCTCAAAGGCATACATAAAAGAAGCAGCCAAACAAAGTTTAAAACGGCTCAGTATTGACTATATTGATTTATACCAGCTACACGGCGGCACCCTTGAAGATCCTATTGATGAGACAATCGAAGCATTTGAGGAATTAAAAGCAGAAGGGCTTATCCGCGCTTATGGTATTTCCTCCATTCGACCGACTGTGATCAATGAATATGTAAAAAGATCGAATCTTTCAAATGTCATGATGCAGTACAGCATACTGGACCGCCGTCCTGAAGTACAGGCGCTTCCTATTTTAGCAGAGAATGGCGTCACTGTCGCCGCACGCGGTCCGGTGGCCTTCGGACTTTTAACCAGCCACTGGCGTGACAAGCTTTCAAAGGCGGCAAAAAAAGGGGTTAACTGGTACAGTGAGCCGGAACTCGAATCGGTGCTGTCAACACTTGAGAAAAACGTGCCGGAAGGACGCACATTAAACGGGCTTGCTTTCCGCTATGTGCTCGGTCATCCAGCTGCTGCTACTGTTGTGGCCGGGGCAAGCTCCGTTGAGCAGCTGAAAGAAAATGCCCGTGCCGTACGGGAAGCAGCGCTGACGGAGGAAGAATACAAATGGATACAAGATATCTCAAAAACAGCCGACTACGACGCGCATCGGCTGTAAAAAAAGGCCTGGCTGCCAGTGCTTCTGCGGTGCTGGCCATAGCAGGAACCGGTCTTTATTTGTCCCAGCGGATTTTGTATATCGCCAAAAAAGCGGAAGAAGCAGTTGCAGAACGGGAAACAAAAGCCGGGCGATTCGACCTTGAGCTATACAGGCAGCTTCCAAAAGAGGAAGTGTGGGTCCGTTCTATAGACGGTACCCGTTTAAAAAGTGTTTTTATTACGCCCAATCCCGGCCGTCCATATGTGATCTTCTGCCATGGAGTTACCGAGCATAAAATCAACTCCGTAAAATATATGAATGTATTTTTAAAACGCGGCTTTAACGCAATTCTTTTTGACCACCGCCGGCACGGAGAGTCTGAGGGGTCTTTTACAAGCTATGGTCATTTTGAAAAGCATGATTTAAAAGCCGTCATCGATGAATTGATCCGCCGGGAAGGTGAGGGTATCCGCTTTGGCATCCATGGGGAATCAATGGGTGCCGTTACGCTTTTACTTTATGCCGGCACGGTAGAAGACAAAGCATCTTTTTATATAGCCGATTGTCCGTTTTCAGATTTTCGGCAGCAGGTGCGTCATCAAATGAAACGAGAGCTCGGTTTTTCTCCTCCCTTTTTTATGACGATTGCTGAATGGGCCGTTTGGCTGCGCGGGCGTTACAAAATGACGGAGCTGTCTCCGCTTGAAGCGATTCAATCCATCGAGAAGCCGGTTCTTTTTATTCACAGCAAAGAAGATGACTTTATCCTTCCTGATATGACAGAAGCGCTGTTTGAAGCAAAAAGGGGGCCGAAACAGCTCTTTATGGCCGAAACAGGCGGACACGCTCAATCTTATAATGAAAATCCAGAAGAATATGAAGAAGCCATTGATCGCTTTCTGGCAGAGTTTGATTTATATCCATCATAAAAAGGAGCCGAATCGGCTCCTTTTTATTTTTTGAAAAAAGCGTTTTTCCCAAGTTTTTCAACTGCGTTTGGAAACAGGGAATGAATGCGGCTGCCTGCGGCCATCCAGCGCGGAACATTCACTTCCCGCACCGGCCGTCCGATGATGGCAATTGTTTTTTCGGCTACTTTTTTGGGGTCCAGCATAAAACGGCCGGCATTTTTTACGTACGTGCCTTCCGGGTCGGCCTGATCAAAAAACGGCGTCGCAATCGGGCCGGGATTAATGGCCGTCACCAGCACCCCGGCCCGGCTCATTTCCATTCTCAGGCTGTTCGTGTAACCGAGTACTGCATGTTTTGTTGCCGCATAAACGGCTGACTTTGGCGTAGCCATCTTGCCGGCTTGTGACGCAATATTGATAATATGACCGCTCCGGCGCGCCATCATGTGCGGAATAACCAGTTCACAGCACGTAATCAGCCCGCTCACATTTACATCAAGCATCTGCTTGGTTTCCTCCACCTTCGCTTCGTGTGCCCATGTAAAAAAACCGACTCCCGCATTGTTAATGAGTACATCAACCGTGCCTATTTCTTTAAATACCTCTTTCATCCTTTGCCTGTCCGCCACATCCGCTTCAAACACACGGACAAAGACGCCCCGGCCGTTCAGCTCCTTCTGCAGATTCTTTAACCGGTCCAGCCGTCTTGCAAGAAGCACAAGGCGGTATCCTTTTGCTCCGGCAGCCCTCGCAAGTTCTGCACCAAGTCCGGATGAAGCACCTGTGATCACCACAACTTTTTCTTGGTTACGCTCCATAGTAATAAATCGCTCCGTCCTCTGCCCGGTCTGCACGAATACTTCCCTGCTGGAGCAAATAATCGACTTGCCCGGCTGTTTCAGACAGCGTTAAGCCGGTTTGTTTTTCGTATACTTCCGGAAACAGCTGGATACATAACTCAAACATAGTCATAGGCCGGCTTTGAAGCATGGATAAAACAAACATAGCCCGTTCGTGCTGCCGTTCAAAGCGGCGCTGAAGCAGCGGCTTGATCGATGAAAGATCATTTCCATGCCCTGTCATCACATGGCTGATATCCAGATCCATTATTTTTTTCAATGAATGATGATATTGAAGCAGTGACTTGCTTCGTTTCCCTCCCACCTCCATTGGCGGTTCAATCAAAGGATTGGACGAAACAGTTTTTAGTATATGGTCTCCGGCCAGAAGGAGACCGTCCTTTTCCCGGTAAAAAACAAGATGGCTCTGCGCATGGCCCGGCGTTTCAAACACACGAAACTCCGGCAGGCCCGGAATAGTATCTCCCTCTTTTAAAAAGCCGCTGAGCCGGCTCCTCTGCGATCCAAAAGGCAATGTTTTTTCCAGATTCGCTGCCATTTCGT
Source organism: Domibacillus sp. 8LH (assembly GCF_038806185.1). Classification (NCBI taxonomy): domain Bacteria; kingdom Bacillati; phylum Bacillota; class Bacilli; order Caryophanales; family Bacillaceae; genus Domibacillus; species Domibacillus sp. 8LH. Next base: position 305,113 of record NZ_JAVJNG010000001.1, read on the forward strand.
ATTTGTCTGCCGGAATACCAAACTCTTTGAAAAGAGCAAGGAAAAACGCTTTGCGCCATTGCATAAAGGGCTCGTTATAGGAAAGCCAGTTTTTGGCGTACTCATGACCATATATATGGACGTTAAATTGATCTAAAAGCCCGGTATGGTCAGGGTGATGGTGGGTTAAGACCACTTGTTCAATGTCCGAAACCTCGTAGCCGGCGTTTTTCAATCCCGCTTTTAAGGCGGCGTCTGCTTCTTCCGTACGAATACCCGCGTCGATCAGGGTCAGCCGGTCTCCTTTTACAACATATGTATTGACATCACCGATTGGAAAAGGGGTTGGCACGGTTATTTTTACAATATCCTTATACATTTCAATCGCCATTTTTTCACCTCATTCTTGCTTATGTACTCATTGTTCTACTTCATGCAGCGTTTCAGAAAGGAATTGTCACTCCCTTTATCCTCTCCTCTTGACAGATGGGTGATTATTCCGCATAATCACTTGAAAAGTCAAAATGTTTAGGCAATGGGAGGAATGAAATTGAAAACTGTTTTTATCGGCGCGGGCTCTATGGCAGAAGCCCTCATCGCTGGAGCTCTGCAGAGCGGTGCATTAAAGGCTGACCATACATATGTAACCAATAAAGCCAACGATGCCAGGCTGCGGCAGCTCGCGGATGAATTCGGGGTTCAAACCGGCTATGAAGCCGGCGCCGCTGTGCGGGATGCTGATCTGGTTGTGCTGGCTATGAAGCCGAAAGATGTAGAAGCCGGCCTGTTAAGCATTCAGCCTTTTATTCAGGAGAATTCGGTTATCGTCAGTTTACTTGCTGGTGTCAGCCTTGACTTTATTGAGGAAACGATCGGCAAGCCGTGCGCCATTATCCGCTCGATGCCTAATACGTCCGCTGCAGTCAGAAAATCCGCTACGGCGATTGCCCTGAACCGCTTTGTTACAGAAGAACAGCATGCTGCTGCCATTCATTTATTTTCGGCTATCGGCACCGCGATTACGGTCGATGAATCGAAAATGGATGCTGTAACGGCTGTTTCTGGAAGCGGTCCTGCTTACTTCTATTATGTAGCAGAAGCGATCCAGCAGGCTGGCGAAGATCTTGGCCTGGACCACGATACAACGAAGGAACTGCTCATGCAGACACTGCTCGGCGCTGCCAGCATGTTCTCCAAACATAACGGACAGGCCGCTGCCCTCCGAAAAGCCATCACAAGTCCTGGCGGCACAACCGAAGCGGCTGTGCGCACATTTGATGAATTTCGGGTAAAACAGGCGATTGAAGCAGGCGTTAAAGAAGCGGCTGTCCAGTCAAAGCGCCTTGGCAATGCTTATATCCGCTAATCAATCGGAACTTCCAGGAAATCATGTGCAATCACAACAGATGGGAACCGTTCAGCCGCTTCCTTTACAAGCTGCTGCTCTTCTTCCTTTGTATAGCGGGAGCTGATATGGGTCAGGCATAGTTTTTTCGCTCCAGCCCGTTCCGCTGTTTCGGCTGCCTGTTTCGTAGTTGAATGAAAATAATCACGGGCCATCTTTTCACTTTTCGCATCAAACGTCGCTTCATGAACGAGTACGTTTGCGTTGCGGGCCAGCCGGACGGCACTTTCACACTGTCTTGTATCACCAAGGACAGTGATGATTTTTCCCGGCTGTGGGCCGCTTGTATAGGGAACTGGGTCAATAACACGCCCACCCGGGAGGGTAACCGTCTGTCCTTCTTTTATTTTTTTATAAACAGGGCCCGGCGGAATCCCATCCTCGCGCAGCTTCTCAACAAGCAGTTCGCCTGGCTTTTCCTTTTCAGCAAACCGGTAGCCATATGAATCAATTCCGTGATCAAGCTTTTCGGCTGTTACAAGCATGTGGCTGTCTTCAAACACCGTTCCTTCTTGAATTTCTTCGATTAAAAGAGGGTATTGTAAATGAGTATTGCTGACTAAAAGAGCTGTTTCAATAAAAGCTCTTATGCCGGACGGCCCATACACGGTTAACGGTTCCGTCCCGCCTTGAAATGAACGGCTGCCAAGTAATCCAGGCAGCCCAAAAAGGTGATCGCCGTGCAAATGCGTAATGAAAATTTTCTCTATGCGGCGCGGCTTTAAGCTCGTATGTAAAATTTGATGCTGTGTGGCTTCACCACAGTCAATTAGCCAGACTGCACCGCGCTCATTCAGCATTTTCAGGGCGATGGACGTTACATTACGCCGTTTTCCAGGAACGCCAGCCCCGGTACCAAGAAATAAAAGTTCGATCAGAAACACTCCTTTGTTTATCTTCTTTTGACATATATGTATCATAAACAAAAATACTTGTCACTTTCACTGTTTTGTGAAAAAATGCAATAGTATAAAAATGAAAACTCAAAAGCGGGGTTACTATCGTGAAACAATTCGAAACGCCATCAGCGCTGACAATCCTTTTCGGCGCAACAGGAGACTTGGCTAAAAGAAAATTATATCCGTCCCTTTATCGTCTTTACCGGAAAGGACATTTGGCTTCCGGCTTTGCCGTGATCGGAACAGCACGCCGCCCATGGGACAATGAAGTGTTCCGGGAACACGTGAAAGAATCCGTCATGAAATCTACTTCTCTTCATGACCAAATAGATGAATTTATTTCACATTTTTATTATCTGCCGCACGATGTATCGGATTCCGAGTCGTATGCTGAATTGCGGACACTCGCCGACGAGCTTGACCAAACTTATGCTCTCGGCGGCAATCGTCTTTTTTACCTGGCGATGGCACCAGAATTTTTTGGAACAATCGCCGATCATTTAAAAGCAGACGGTTTAACGGATACAGAAGGCTTTGGGCGTCTTGTGATTGAAAAGCCATTTGGCCATGATCTTCCTTCTGCTCAAGAGCTGAATACCCAAATTCGTCAATCATTTGATGAAAAAGACATTTACCGAATTGACCATTATCTTGGCAAGGAAATGGTGCAGAACATCGAAACGATCCGTTTTGCCAATGCACTGTTTGAACCGCTTTGGAATAACCGATATATTTCAAATATTCAAATTACATCCAGCGAAACGCTCGGTGTGGAAGAGCGCGGCGGTTATTATGAAACAAGCGGCGCATTAAAAGACATGGTTCAAAACCATATGCTGCAAATGGTAGCCCTTCTTGCTATGGAACCGCCAATCAGCCTTCAGGATGAAGAAATCCGGCTGGAAAAAGTTCGTGCTTTCCGTTCTATGCGTCCGTTAACGCCTGAAACGGTCAATGATTATTTTGTCCGCGGCCAGTACGGTCCGAATGAAGGTGAACTTCTTCTTGGTTACCGCCAGGAGAGCAATGTGGATCCCCAGTCCAATACAGAAACATATGTAGCTGGAAAAATCATGTTTGATAATTTCCGTTGGGCGGGTGTTCCGTTTTATATCCGCACAGGAAAACGGATGCCGATGAAATCGACAAAAATTGTGGTTCAGTTCAAAGATATCCCAATGAACCTGTATTATCGTCCGGATGATCAGGAATTGGAGCCAAACCTGCTCGTTATTCATATTCAGCCGGAAGAGGGTATTACGCTTCACTTGAATGCAAAGCGTGCCGGCCATCAGCTGGAAACAACACCGGTTAAGCTTAGCTACGCAAACAACGGCGTTGATATTATGAATACACCTGAAGCATATGAAAAGCTCATTCATGATGCCATGCGCGGCGATTCAACGAACTTCACGCATTGGGACGAAGTATCTCTTTCCTGGAGCTTTGTGGATGTCATTTCAAAAGCATGGCGTGAGGAAAAAGCTCCGTTTCCAAATTACGCGGCTAACACGAAAGGACCACAGGCAGCCGATGCACTCCTTGAGAAAGACGGCTTCTTCTGGTGGCCGCTGAACATGCTTGATGTAGATGTATATAACTAATCTTGCTTATGAAGACGCCTTTTAAAAGGCGTCTTTTTTCGTGCCCATATCGATGTCGGTCTTTACGGTCAAACAGCGCCCGCCATTGCGTTCATTTTCCTATAATATACTATAAAGGTACCGTAAAACTATTATATTTCTTTATTTTTCACGAATGAGCTCATGTATGAAGATGCTTATCCCTTTTGTAAAAGAGATATTTGCATGCAATGAGTAAAAAATAAAGACGCAGCAAGGCTGTGTTGTCTATAGCAGCGTGACTCCTTTCCCGCTCTCATTCAACTATTTTACGAAAGGCAGAAATGATTTCCCCTGACTTTTCACCAGCAAACATTCATCACAAAAAAGCCTCCTTTAAAAAAATGGTTGAAGAGCTCTTATACAAGCAAAAAGCAGCTGCCCGTTTCGGCAGCTGCTTTTTTTATTCTGCTGTAATTTCCACAATAGCGACCGCCATTTCGGCAAGCTTGACTAGTTCTTTTACCGGCATTTTTTCGTTCACTGTATGAATATCTTCGTATCCGACAGCCAGGTTGACAGTTGGAATGCCAAAACCGGCAATGACATTGGCGTCGCTTCCGCCGCCGCTTGTTAAAAGCTCGGATGGCCGGCCGATTTTCGCGGCAGCTTTTTGTGCTACTTGTACAACATGATCGTCAGCACTAAATTTAAAGCCTGGATACATGACTTCAATTTCTACTTCTGCACGTCCGCCCATTTCGGCTGCCACTTTTTCAAAAGCGGCTTTCATTTTACCCGCCTGCTCCTCCATTTTATCCGGTACAAGCGAGCGGGCTTCTGCCAAAATTTTAACATAATCACAAACGATATTGGTTGCCTGTCCGCCTTCAAAGCGGCCAATATTCGCAGTCGTTTCCTCGTCAATCCGGCCAAGAGGCATGCGCGCAATCGCTTTAGCAGCCATTGTGATCGCTGAGACACCTTTTTCAGGTGCTACACCGGCGTGCGCTGTTTTCCCGTATACATGCGCCGTAATTTTGGCCTGCGTCGGTGCGGCTATAATAATGTTTCCGACATCCCCGTCACTATCAAGAGCAAACCCGTATTTAGCTTTGATAAGAGATGGATCAAGCACTTTCGCTCCTACAAGCCCGGACTCTTCCCCGACGGTAATGATAAATTGAATGTCTCCGTGCTCGATATTACGCTCTTTGAGCTGACGGATCATTTCAAACATGGCCGCAAGCCCGGCTTTATCATCCGCTCCTAAAATGGTTGTGCCATCTGTTTTAACGATGCCGTTCTCTACAACAGGCTTTACCCCGTTGGCCGGAACCACTGTATCCATATGGGAGGTAAAATAAATCGGGTCAATGCCCGGTTTATTTCCCGTCAGGGTAGAAATTAAATTGCCGGCTCCATGTCCTGTTTTTGCCGCTGCCTCGTCTTCATGAACATCCAAGCCAAGGTCTTCAAATTTCTTTTTAAGCAGCTGGGCAATCACCTGTTCATGCTTTGTTTCTGAATCTGTTTGTACAAGTTCTAAAAATTCATTTACTAAACGTTCTTCATTCATCGCGCAGCACCTCCACATTTTCTCACTTTTTCATTATAAACATTTCAAACGGAAAAATCAGCCAGCACGCGCTGCAGCACCGTTTATAAAGGCATGTTTCCATGTTTTTTCTTTGGCCGGTCCTCTTGTTTTGTCCGCATCATATCAAGCGCTTGAATCAATTTAATGCGTGTTTCGCGCGGATCAATGATATCATCCACGATCCCATGGGCAGCCGCCACATAAGGGTGGGCGAATTTTCTGCGGTACTCTTCTATTTTCGCCTGACGGGCCGCTTCCGGATTTGGACTTTCGGCAATTTCACGGGCAAAAATAATATTTGCAGCGCCTTCAGGCCCCATAACGGCAATTTCCGCATTCGGCCAGGCAAATACGAGGTCAGCGCCAATCGACTTTGAATTAAGGGCAACATAAGCACCGCCATACGCTTTTCTTAAAATCACTGTAATTTTCGGCACGGTCGCTTCTGAATAAGCGTACAGAATTTTGGCACCGTGGCGGATAATTCCGCCCAGCTCCTGCTTCACACCCGGAAAAAAGCCTGAAACATCTTCAAATGTAATAAGGGGAATATTAAACGAATCACAAAAGCGGATAAACCGGGCTGCTTTATCAGATGAATCGATATCGAGCCCTCCTGCCATACATTTTGGCTGATTGCAGACAAGGCCGACCGCTTCTCCTTTTATTCTGGCAAAGCCGACTACAATGTTTTTGGCGAATTCTTTTTGAACTTCCATAAAAGAGCCTGTATCGACAACTTGGCTGACAACGAGGCGCACATCATATGGACGAAGACCGTCAAATGGCACTATATCCGCCAAGTCGTCTCGGTAATCGCTTTCATCTTTTACTGCAGAAAGAGGTGTTTTTTGATGATTGTTCTGGGGGAGATAGGTTAATAATGTGCGCACGCCTTCTAGTACTTCTTCTTCTGTACGGCCGCGAAAATGGGCATTGCCGCTGACGGTGTTATGTACCTTCGCCCCGCCTAAATCTTCGGCCGAAATTTTTTCACCTGTTACCGTTTCAATCACTTTGGGGCCTGTAATAAACATCTGGCTCGTTTGGTCGACCATAAAAACAAAATCAGTAATGGCCGGCGAATACACCGCGCCGCCTGCACATGGGCCTAAAATAACTGAGATTTGCGGAATCACTCCTGAATAAATCGCATTCCGATAAAAAATTTGGCCGTATCCATCAAGCGAAAGGACTCCTTCTTGAATACGTGCTCCTCCTGAGTCGTTTAAACCGACAAAAGGAGCACCATTTTTAGCCGCTAAGTCCATTACGTGAACAATTTTCTGTGCGTGCATTTCACCGAGAGCGCCTCCGAAAACGGTAAAATCCTGTGAGAACAAATAAATCGGACGGCCGTTTACTTTCCCGTATCCCGTGACAACTCCGTCTCCAGGTCCCTCGATGCGGTCAAGTCCAAAGTCTGTGCTCCGATGTTTGACAAATGGGTTTAATTCGACGAATGTACCTTCATCCACAAGCAGGTCGATCCGCTCACGCGCTGTTTGTTTTCCTTTTTCATGCTGCTTGTCAATTCGCTCGTCGCCGCCGCCCAATTCCACTTCCCGCCGTTTATCCTGCAAATAATGAATAGCATCAAACATATCCTTCATGCTTTGCCCTCCCCTTTTTCACACAGTTCCATCAGCACGCTGCCTGTTGACTTCGGATGCATAAAAGCAATTTTAGCTCCTCCCGCACCGGCGGCCGGCTCTTCTTGAATCATCTCAATTCCCCGGCTTTTCATCTCTGCTATTCTCGTCTCGATATCTTTCACGTTAAACGCGATATGGTGGATGCCAGGCCCTCGTTTTTGGATAAACCGGGCGATTGGGCTGTCAGGCGCAGCCGGCTCTAATAATTCCAATTTTACATTACCAGCATCAATAAAAGCGACGCGTACCTTTTGTGACGCGACTGTTTCTGTTTTGATATGAGTCATGCCAAGCTGCCCGGTATACAGTGAAAGTGCTGCTTCCAATGATGAAACGGCTATGCCAATATGATCGACTTTATTCATGCTCCCATCCCCTTTGATGAAAATAGATAAGCGGTTAAATGGCGTTTCTTCTGCAGTGAGCCTGTTGAAAATCCGTTTCATTGCCGGTACAATAATACTCAACAACCCTTAAAGGAGAGTTTCATGCGTAATAAAACATTTCAAAAGATTGTTGTGTATTTAATGTTATTTGCAATGTTGATTTCAACACTTATGTTTGGCTTAACGATGTTTATGTAACAGAAGGGCGGCGCCTATGGGCTGCTCTTTTTTTCATGCCCCGGAACCGTGCTTTAATACGGAGATATCGTTCCATTTCCCTTACAAACTGCAAAAGGGCAGCACGTGCTTCGAACTCTTCGCGTGTTTTCGGTAAAGGCATTTCTTCAAATTCCCGTTTTAAATCATTTAAATGGCTTAAGTGCAGCTTGGCAGTATTGCCTGGGTGAATATTCCCTTTTACTTCTTCCATAAAAGAAGCGATCATTTCTGCCTGCTCCGGACGGTGAGAAATAGAAATCACGACTGAAATAAGCCGTTCGATAATTTCAAACTGCTTTTCACGCATCGTGAAGTACTGATAAAACAAGCTGTTATGGCGGGTAAAATGGTTTTGTACGTCTTTGTAGGAAAGCGATTTTGCCCGTTTAAGCAACTCGGCCGTTTCCGTCAGTTCTTTTCCGTCCCAAGTGTGTTCATTCGTTCGTAAGTAAGAGATAATTTCTTTGAAAATACGCTCGAACAGTTCTTCTGTCTGCTGCTGCATTTTTACAAGCTCGTTTTCTACGCTCGGCATGTAGGAATTGAGCACAAGTGCTATGCCTACTCCTATGATGACAAGAGCCATTTCATTTAAGAGAAGCGCTGTAGAAACTTCTTTTGCAGCATACATATGCAAAATAAGAACGGTGCTTGAAACAATGCCTTCCTGTACTTTAAGCGCCACGGTTGTCGGAATAAAGACGATTAAGATCAGGCCGATCACAACCGCATGATAAGCAAGCAATTCAAAAAAAACGGCGGAATAAAAAAGAGCGAGCATCCCGGCTACAAGACGGGTCCAGGAAGCTTTTAAAGACTGCTGCTTCGTGTTTTGAATACACAAAATGGCAATAATGCCGGCAGAAGCTGAGTTGTGAAGGCCGATCCATTCAGCAATTAAAATAGACACCGCTATACCAAGAGCCGTTTTGGACGTTCGGTACCCGATTTTGATCATTACATTCACCTCGAATTAAAGAAAGCCCTGCCGCACACGGCAGGGCTTCAGGTCATCCTTACACTTCTTCGCAGTGCTGATCGAAGAGTGATTGCAGATGTTCAACGACAGACATCGGGTGATGCCCTTCAATTTCATGGCGTTCCACCATTGCTTGAATCTGTCCATCTTTTAATAAAGCAAAAGATGGAGAAGACGGCGGATAACCAGTGAAAAAGCTGCGCGCCTGAGCCGTCGCTTCTTTATCCTGCCCTGCAAATACAGTCACTAAACGATCCGGGCGCTTATCATAGTGAATCGCATGCGCAGCTGCTGGACGGGCAATTCCTCCGGCACAGCCGCATACAGAATTCACCATTACAAGTGTTGTTCCTTTTTCGTTTAGAGCCGCATCGACTTCCTCGGGTGTTGTAAGCTCTGAATAGCCGGCCGCTTTGATTTCATCGCGCGCCTGGCGAACAACATCATTCATGAAAAAATTAAAATTCATTCCCATGTTTTTCTCTCCTTTATGATTAGTAGCTTAATCATAAGGGAAAAAAACGTTTATTTCAATAAAGCGGCATCTCTCTTTTACAGGCCTTTAAAAATAATGTTTACTTTTTTAAAACGCGGGTAGAATAATAAGGCAACTGGATCCATACCCCTAAACTCCCTGTATTGACCGGCTGAGTGCAACTCGGCCGGTCCTTTTTTATTTATAAGCTTGAAATACCTGTTTACAAAGTGCCCGGGCGGCCTGGGCTGGCGTTACACTGCCCGCCATGGACTGCTGTTCCCAGCCATCGAGATGCTCCTTCACGTATGGATGATGGTAAAAATAGCGCTCCAGCTCATCTGCAATCAACGTATGCATCCATGTTTTTACCTGAGTACGGCGCCGCTTATCAAATGTACCCGCTTTTTGTGTAACGGATTGAAAAGATTGAATCGCCTGCCAGAGCATATCCATGCCTTCGTTTTTCAAAGCGGAGCACGTATAAGCGTTGGATTTCCATCCTTCCGTATACGGCTTTATCGCATGAAGAAATTGTTCATATTCCTTTCTCGTTTGTTCAGCCAGCAGCTTATTCGGACCATCTGCTTTGTTGATCACAATGGCATCTGCCAGTTCCATAATCCCTTTTTTTATTCCCTGCAGGTCATCTCCGGCCCCCGTTAACACAAGCAGCATAAAAAAATCAACCATATCGCGAACGATGCCTTCACTTTGGCCTACACCAACTGTTTCTACCAGGATAACATCAAAGCCGGCGGCTTCGCATAAAAGAATGGTTTCGCGTGTTTTTCCGTGTACACCGCCAAGCGTTCCTCCGGATGGCGAAGGGCGGATAAAAGCATTTGAATGCTTCGCCAGCTCTTCCATTCTTGTTTTATCACCCAAAATAGAGCCTCCTGAAATGGAGGAGCTCGGATCAATGGCCAAAACAGCAACCCGGCGGCCCTGTTCACATAGCATAAGGCCAAATGATTCAATAAACGTGCTTTTTCCTGCCCCCGGCACTCCCGTTATTCCAACCCGGATCGATTCTCCTGTATGCGGCAGCAACAGTTGAAGCAGCTGCTCGCTATATTCAAAATGAGCCGGAGTGATGCTTTCTATACAAGTAATCGCCTTTGCCAAATCCGTTACCGATCCGCTCCTTACTGCAGCAGCGAGTGATGCTGGCTCAGGCAGCGGACGGTTCTTTTTGCGAAACCTTTTGGGCGGCGGTGCTGTCATGCCATCATGAGACGCGTTGCTTTTTTCCTCTCCTCCTTTTTGTTTACCGCTCATTCCACCACTTCCTCATACCCAAGCCGTTCATAAATTTTTTCTAAGATTACTTGAGCAGAAACAGGAATAATGGTTCCCGGCCCAAAAATAGCAGCAGCGCCATGGCTTTTTAAAAAAGCATAATCTTTTGGCGGAATCACACCGCCGACAAACACTACAATGTCTTCCCGCCCGCGGTTTCTCAATTCCTCTACCAACGCAGGCAGCAGCGTTTTATGAGCAGCAGCAAGAGAACTAAAGCCAATGGCATGAACATCATTTTCAACTGCTTGTTTGGCTGTTTCTTCTGGTGTTTGAAAAAGCGGTCCGATATCCACGTCAAAGCCTAAGTCTGCATAAGCAGAAGCAATCACCTTCGCTCCCCGGTCATGGCCGTCCTGCCCCATTTTAGCAACTAAAATCCGTGGACGCCGCCCTTCCTGTTCTTTGAATTCTGCCGTCATCTTCTGAACCGATTCTATTTGTTCTGCATCCGAGTAATGTTCACTGTACACACCGCTCACTGTCCGGATCACCGCCTTATGCCTTCCGCTTACTGCTTCTACAGCAGCAGAGATTTCACCAAGCGTTGCCCGCAGTCTTGCCGCTTGAACAGCCAATTCAAGCAGGTTTCCCTTACCTGATCTAACAGCTGTTGTAATCGCTTCGAGTGATTGTTTAACTTGGTGATTGTCACGGTTTTGCCGCACGTTTCTCAGCCGGTCCGTTTGTTCTAAACGGACAGCCGTATTGTCAATGTCCAAAATGTCGATCGCTTCCTCCTGTGAAAGCCGGTCCCGGTTTACGCCAATAATCACTTCTTCGCCTGAATCGATTCTTGCCTGGCGGCGGGCAGCCGCTTCCTCGATTTTAGACTTCGGAAGCCCTGTTTCTATCGCTCTTGTCATCCCGCCAAGCGTTTCAATTTCTCCAATATGGGCCCATGCACGTGTCATCAGCTCATCGGTGAGTGTTTCTACATAATACGAACCGCCCCATGGATCAATTACATTGGTAATACCTGTTTCCTCCTGTAAAAACAGCTGTGTGTTACGGGCAATCCGCGCCGAAAAATCGGTTGGAAGAGCGATGGCTTCATCAAGGGCATTCGTATGAAGGGATTGTGTATGCCCCATCGCTGCGGCATGCGCTTCAATCAACGTTCTTGTCACATTATTAAACGGGTCCTGTTCGGTTAAGCTCCAGCCGGATGTTTGCGAGTGGGCCCGCAGCATGCGCGATTTTGGATTTTTGGGGCCAAATGGCTTCATCAACTCTGCCCACATCCGCCGGGCGGCACGCATTTTCGCCACTTCCATAAAATAATTCATGCCGACCGCCCAGAAAAAGGATAGCCGGGGAGCAAAAGAATCAATGTCAATGCCGGCAGCAAGTCCTGTGCGGACATACTCCAATCCGTCAGCAAGCGTATAAGCAAGCTCCAGGTCGGCCGGTGCACCGGCTTCCTGCATATGATAGCCGGAGATGGAAATCGAATTGAACTTTGGCATATGAGCCGATGTATAGCCCAAAATGTCGGTGATAATCCGCATGGAGGTTTCCGGCGGATAAATGTACGTGTTGCGCACCATATATTCCTTTAAAATATCATTTTGAATCGTGCCGGCCAGTTTTTCCTTCGCTACTCCCTGCTCTTCTGCCGAAATAATATAAAAAGCCATAATGGGCAGGACAGCGCCATTCATGGTCATAGAAACCGACATTTGATCAAGCGGTATGCCTTTGAACAATATATTGGTATCTTCTACAGAGTCAATGGCGACGCCAGCTTTGCCAACGTCCCCGACCACACGCGGATGATCAGAGTCATACCCCCGATGGGTCGGCAGATCAAACGCAACGGAAAGTCCCTTTTGCCCCATTGCTAAATTGCGCCGGTAAAACGCATTGCTTTCCTCGGCTGTTGAAAAGCCGGCATATTGGCGAATGGTCCACGGACGCGTGATGTACATGGTTGGATAAGGGCCGCGGGTAAACGGGACAATACCCGGATAATCATTTGTATGAGCAAGTCCCTCAGTTTCTTTTTCTGTGTAGAGGGCACGCAGGCGAATGGATTCGTTTGTTTGGAAGGATAGTGCGTCATACAACTGCTTGAAGCTGGCTGATGCTTGTTCCTGCTCCCGTTTTGATGACGGTTTGGACGGCCGGTTAAACGGATTCTGCTTTTTTAAATTCATGCAGGACGGCCTCCCTTAAACACGGCAAGGATTTGTGTGAGTTTTTTTACCATGTCGTCTCCAGCCGCAATCCGTCCGTCAGCCCCCTCCACTTCCTGGCTTCCGGCACTATCAATCACCGCACCGTTTGCTGCTTTTTTCAGCGAAGATGCCAGAGAGGAGCCGAATTGTTCATAGGTCTCATCGGAGCCGCAAATGCAGTAGTAGCTTGTTGGGTGGTTTTGGATAAACTGAACAGCTTCCTCTATTGTGCGGCATCCCTCAGAACAAATTGTTTTAATTCCTCCCGCAGACAGAACACCTGCCGCATAATCGGCCCGCTTTTGATAAGTTTTCCGTTCACCGAAACAAATCACTCCCGCTGTAAGAGACTGTCCAGTTTGTCGCAGCTTTACAGCTTCCAATCGAAGCGCTTCAAATGGCTCTGCCGTTCTTTTTGGCACAACAGGCTGGATAGGTTCTCCCCGTGCTGCTTTTTGTACAGCCGGCTTCTTCGGCTGCTGGACCTGCCCTCCTGGATCAGCGTAGTGGTTAACCCCGATCATTTTAAACCGGAGCTTCGCTGTATCTTGTTCTTTTTTTGTTCGGACCGCTTCTATATTTTTTTGAATCGATCCAGCCGTTAAGGCCTGCTTGATCCCGCCGCCTTCTTCGATTTCCGCAAATAAATCCCAGGCTCTTCGGCCAATTTCTTCAGTAAGTGACTCGATATAATAAGAGCCGCCTGCAGGGTCCATTACTTTGTCGAGCAGTGCCTCGTGCTTTAAAATGGACGGTATGTTGCGGGCCATCCTCTCAGCAAGCTCGGAGGAAGCTCCTTCTTTTATTTGATCAAATGGGGATACTTTTACATAATCAACATTTCCAACGACAGCAGCAAACATGGCGCTGCTTGTACGTAACAGGTTTACATGAGGATCTAGGACAGACAGCATCGATTCACTTGTTTCCACACTCAGCACCGGCTTTTGGTGGCCTTCAAGCTGATATATATCCACAAAGGCAGACCAAAGCGTGCGGAAAGCCCGGATTTTCGCTATTTCTGTAAAAAAGCTAGTGCCGGCGGCAAAATGAAATAGCCACTTTGAGACCGTCTCCCATTCTTTTCTTTCAGCTTTTAAAAAGCAGGCCGCCTCTGAAAGCGCCAACGCGAGCTCCTGAACCGCATTTGCTCCGGCTGTATGGTAAGGAACAGTATTAACGGTAACCCATTCTCCTTTTCGTACAGCCTGAAGAGCGGAATCTTCCGGAAAAACGCCGGCTGCAGCACCGGAAGAAATAGGGTCGATCCCGAGCTCAGCATTTGTTTCCGGAAAAGACCACATCGCTCGAAATCCTCTTGTAAACGGCTTTTCACCTGGCAAAGGTGAAAGTACGCTGCGATCTTCCTTCACATACAACGGTTTCAATTGAAATCCTTCTGCAGTTTCTGTACATAATGCCGATAAAGAAGCGCCTTTTAATGCAGCTTCTGCAGCTGCTTTCCAATCTGCCTCTGATACCGGTGGAAATAATTGATCAGCCAAGTTCCCACTCCTCTTCATTTTGTAATCGGTTACAAATAAAAAGTAAGCAATTGGATATTCTCTTTATTGTAATATAAGCATCGCTTTAGAAGCAATGCACTTTAGCCAAAACGTGAAAAAATATCAGCCGCATGCTATTCTATTACTAGCTCTACGGAGCCAATTTTAGAATTCAGGAGAGAGAGTATGAGAAAATTAATGGGTTTGCTTGGGGTTGCCGTTTTGAGTTTTGGTACTGCCGTTTCTGCAGATAGTACGCCCGGCGATACAATGGTCACGCTTGGCGAAAATTTAACACCTGCCCAAAAAGAAAAGGTGCTTGAAGAAATGAACGTACCAGCGGATGTTCAAACGATTACGGTATCCAATGCAGAGGAACACAAATATTTGGGTGAATATATTCCAAAAGCCCAAATTGGGACAAAAGCCATCTCATCAAGCAAAATTACAACGACGGAATCTGGTTCCGGATTAAATGTAGAAACCCAAAACATTTCATGGGTATCGAAAGAAATGTACACCAATGCCTTATCTACTGCGAGTGTAAAAGATGCTGATATTTTCATTACAGCCCCGTTTGAGGTGTCCGGTACAGCTGCTCTAACCGGCATTATTAAAGCCTATGAAACGACGACTGGTGAAAAAATTCCCGAAGAACAAAAACAAGTAGCCAATGAAGAAATGGTGACAACGGCTAAGCTTGGTGAGGACATCGGACAGGAAGATGCCACTCAGCTGATTGAACGAATTAAAGAAGAAGTGGCCGCTCAGAATCCACAAACGCTTCAGGAAATTAAAGTGATTGTCAATAATATTTCCAACGAGCTTAATATTACGCTGACCGACGCACAGACAGACCAGCTTGCTGGTTTATTCAATAAGATGAAAGATTTAAATATCAACTGGGATCAAGTAAACTCCCAAATTGATAAAGCAAAAGAACAGTGGGACAGCTTTAAAAATTCAGAAGAAGGACAAGGCTTTCTACAGTCCATTATCGATTTCCTTCAATCGATCGTCGACAGCATTGCCGGCTTGTTTAAATAAAAAAACAGCTTCTCCTATTTAGGAGAAGCTGTTTTTTTAATAAATCGGCATTGTATCTTCTGAAGCCGTCTCTAACAATTCTTTCACACGCTGCATAAACCGCCCGCATACAAGCCCGTCAAGCACGCGATGGTCGAGTGACAAGCACAGGTTCACCATATCCCGCACCGCGATCATACCATCAATAATTACAGGACGCTTTACAATCGATTCTACCTGTAAAATAGCCGCCTGCGGATAATTGATAATGCCCATTGACTGAACAGATCCGAACGAGCCTGTATTGTTTACCGTAAAAGTACCCGCGCTGACGTCTTCAGTTGTCAGTGTACCGCTGCGCGCTTTTTTGGCCAAGTCATTTACATCTCTGGCAATGCCTTTGACGGTTTTCTCATCCGCATGCTTCACAACCGGTACAAACAGCTTGTCGTCTGCTGCGACGGCAATCGAGATATTAATATCCTTTTTGCGGATAATGTGGTCGCCCGCCCACATGGCGTTCATTTCCGGAAACTCTTTTAACGCACGCGCGACTGCTTTCACAAAAAAAGCAAAATACGTTACGTTGTACCCTTCCGCTTCTTTGAATGACGTTTTAATGGAATCCCGGTAACGCACAAGGCTGGTAACGTCCACTTCTACCATCATCCACGCATGAGGCACTTCCTGCTTTGTTTTCACCATATTGGCTGCAACCGTCTGCTTAATGCCATCGATTGGTACAATAATATCGCCTGTTTGCGTTTCAAATGATTTCTTTGTTTCAGCGGCCGGAGCGCTGGCAGCAGTGCTGGCCGTTGCCGTTGGCGGCACAACGCTTTTTACTCCGCTGTCGATGACTGCCTGCACATCTTTACGGGTAATGCGGCCGCCTCTCCCGCTTCCTTTGATTTCTTTTAAATCAATGCCATGAAGCTGCGAGAGCTTTAATACTGCCGGCGAATATCGGCTGCTTTGATCAGCGGCTGATTGAGCAGATATTTCACCTTTTACAAATGTTTGAGCTTCGGGCTGCTTTTCTGGCTCTTTTGTGGCTGCTTCTGTTTCAATGGTGCAGATCACTTCGCCAACAGCCATTTTTTCATCTTCTTTTGCTACAATTTCACTAATGACTCCGGCGAAAGAAGACGGAATATCAGCTGTTACTTTATCGGTCAGCACTTCAGCGATCGGGTCATATTTATTCACATAATCTCCCGGTGCAACAAGCCATTTGGTAATGGTCCCTTCTGTTACACTTTCGCCGAGTTTTGGCATTTTCATTTCTTGAATTGCCATGATGCGCCTCCTCTTTCTTATTAAAATTCAGCGAGATCACGCATTGCTTTCTCTACTTTTTGGGGATTGACTAAAAAATGCTTTTCTAAAGGTGCTGCATATGGCGTAGCCGGCACTTCAGGCCCAGCCAGACGCGCAATTGGAGCATCCAGATCAAACAAGCAGTGTTCGGCAATAATCGCCGCTGCCTCACTGATTACACTGCCTTCTTTATTGTCTTCTGTAATCAAAAGTACTTTCCCTGTTTTGGAGGCGGATTGAATAATTGTTTCCTGGTCAAGAGGATAAACCGTCCGAAGATCGACTACTTCTGCACTGATGCCTTCCCCTGCCAGCTTTTCGGCCGCCTGCAGAGCATAGTGAACGCAAAGACCATACGTGATCACGGTAATGTCTTCTCCTTCACGCTTTACGTCCGCTTTGCCGATTGGAAGTACATAGTCATCTTCCGGCACTTCCCCTTTAATGGAACGGTACGCCTTTT
The DNA here is from genome assembly GCF_038806185.1 of Domibacillus sp. 8LH. Classification (NCBI taxonomy): domain Bacteria; kingdom Bacillati; phylum Bacillota; class Bacilli; order Caryophanales; family Bacillaceae; genus Domibacillus; species Domibacillus sp. 8LH. Next base: position 322,068 of record NZ_JAVJNG010000001.1, read on the forward strand.
TATGCTCAAAAAACAATACCGGATCTTCATCACGGATAGCAGCTTTTAAAAGTCCTTTTGCGTCATACGGTGTAGATGGAATCACAATTTTCAGTCCCGGCTGGTTGGCAAAAACGGCTTCTACCGACTGAGAATGATATAATCCCCCTTGAATGCCGGCTCCATACGGCGCCCGAATGACAATCGGACAGTGCCAGTCGTTATTGGACCGATACCGGATCCGCGCAGCTTCTGAAATAATTTGGTTCACTGCTGGCATAATAAAATCGGCAAACTGCATTTCAGCGATGGGTCGTTTTCCAACCATGGCCGCACCGATAGCTACGCCGGCAATCGCCGATTCAGCAAGAGGCGTGTCAAGCACCCGGTCTTCTCCAAACTGTTCATAAAGCCCGGCTGTTGCTTTGAAAACACCGCCTTTTTTCCCGACATCCTCACCGAGGATAAATACGTTCGGATCGCGTTCCATTTCTTCGCGCATCGCCATGGTCACTGCTTCGATATACGAAATAACAGCCATTATTTTTCCGCCTCTCTTTCTTCTTCGGCGTAAACAAATTGAAGAACCGATTCTGGATTTGCAAAAGGTGCTTCTTCCGCATACTCCGTTGCATCGTTAATGACGGCAGCAATTTCTTTTTCAAGCTGCTCTTCACGCTCGTCAGTTAAAAGACCTGCTTCTTTTACGTATAGCCGGAAGGAGTGAAGCGGATCTTCTTTTTTCGCGCTTTCCACTTCTTCTGCTGTCCGGTACGAACGGTCATCATCATCAGATGTGTGTGGTGTCAACCGGTATGTGAGTGCTTCAATTAACGTAGGTCCCTCGCCGCGACGCGCACGGTCGGCGGCTTCTTTTACGCACTTGTACACTTCGATCGGATCGTTTCCATCAATCGTATAGCCCGGCATCCCGTACCCTGCTGCCCGGTCTGATACGCGGGCTGCAATTTGCTTGTTTAACGGTACAGAAATAGCATACTGGTTGTTTTCACACATAAAAATAACCGGCAGCTTGTGCACGCCCGCAAAGTTTGCTCCTTCATGGAAATCGCCTTGATTGGAAGACCCCTCTCCGAACGTCACAAATGAAACGATCGGTTTTCGATCCATTTTCGCTGCAAGCGCGATGCCGACAGCATGCGGCACCTGGGTCGTTACGGGGGATGATCCTGTCACAATCCGGTTTTTCCGTTGTCCGAAGTGTCCTGGCAGCTGGCGCCCTCCGGAGTTTGGATCTTCTGCTTTCGCAAAAGCAGAAAGCATCAGGTCGCGAACCGTCATGCCAAAAGCAAGTACGACCCCGTAATCACGGTAATAAGGTAATATGTAGTCCTCTTTTCTATTTAACGCATAAGCAGCACCGACCTGCGCCGCCTCCTGGCCCTGGCCCGATACGACAAATGGAATTTTTCCTGACCGGTTTAGAAGCCACATTCTTTCATCGAGACGGCGTGTAAGGAGCATTGTTTCATACATGCCGATTACGTCCTGATCGGTTAATCCTGCTTGTTTATGTTTAGATTCCATTTTTTCCGCTCCCTTCAAAAGTGAATCGCTTTTCCATCCAGCATTAGCGCTGCTTCTCCTATCGCTTCCGATAAAGCAGGATGCGGATGAATGGCTGCCCCAAGCTCCCAGCCGGATGCATCGAGCAGCTGGGCCAATGCAGCTTCTGAGATCAGCTCGGTTGCATGCGGTCCAATTATATGAACTCCTAGTATATCATCCGTTTTAGCATCTGCCACTATTTTTACGAATCCTTCCGCTTCACCATATACAAGAGCTTTCCCATTCGCTTGAAATGGAAATACGCCTGTTTTAATTTTTGTTCTTTCAAGAGCAGCCTGCTCTTCCGTCATACCGATACTGGCCGCTTCCGGATGTGAATAAATACAACGCGGAACAGCCGAATAATCAACGGGGTCTGCCGCTTTTCCTGCCATATGTTCAACGGCTGTGATTCCTTCGTAAGAAGCTACATGTGCCAGCTGCAGCCCTCCCGTTACATCACCCACCGCATAAATGTGCGATTCATTTGTCTGCATCCACTCATTCACTTGGATCACGCCGTTTTCAACTTTAATGTCCGTGTTTTCAAGTCCAAGCTGTTCCGTGTTTGCTGTACGACCGGCGGCAACAAGTATTTTCTCTGCCGAAAAGGTTTCGCCTGCTTCTGTTTGAATTGAAACAGTACCCGATTTTTTTTGCAGCGTATCTGCTTTGACTTTTGCATTTACGATAATTTGAACGCCTCTTTTTGAAAGCTGGCGTGCCATTTCGGCCGAAACTGCTTTATCCTCAGACGGCAAAATCCGGTCTCCGTATTCAAGAATGGTGACCCTGCTGCCAAAGTCAACAAGCATAGATGCCCATTCCACTCCAATCACACCGCCGCCTACAATGACAATCGACGCCGGGATCTCTTTCATCTCAAGTGCTTCGTCCGAAGACAAAACGATTTCGCCATCCGGCTGAAGGCCCGGAAGATGCTTTGGACGCGATCCTGTTGCGATAATGACGTTCCGTGGTACGAGCATTGCATTTTCTGTTCCATCATTCATTTCAACCGAAACCGTTCCGGCCATCGGTGAAAATAAAGATGGACCCAGCAGGCGCCCCGTCCCTTCATAAAGGTCAATTTTTCCTCGTTTTAAAAGGGACTTTACACCGTTATATAATGTATGTACAATTTCTTCTTTTCTTTCCTGTACCCGCTCAAAATGAACAACTGGACTGCCGGCTTCTATACCAAACGATGCAGCCTCTTTTACTGTCCGCTGAACGTCTGCACTTCTCAGCAGCGCTTTTGTTGGAATACAGCCTTTGTGCAGACAAGTACCGCCTACTTTCCCTTTTTCAACCAGGGCTGTTTTTAACCCAAGCTGAGCTGCACGAATGGCTGCCGTGTATCCACCGGTTCCTCCGCCTAAAATGACAAGATCATATGTTATTGTCATGTACTTCGCTCCTTATTTATAATTCCTCTATCATTTTATACGGTTTTTAAAACTATGTCATGTAATAAACCAAATTTTATTTGTTTTTTTACTCTTTATCCTGTTCTTGACAAATAAAGCGTTTGCGCTATGATGTGAAAAAGAAGAATCTTGAAAGAAGGGTTTACATGATCCGGATTATTGCCCTGCTTATTTTAGTCATTCCCGGCTTTTTAGCCGGCGTCGGAATTAAATGGATGCGGGATATGCTTTTTGGCATTTTGCAGCCCCCTTTTCCTTCATTATGGATGCAATTTATGGCCGGTTTCCTTCTTTTTAGTGGCGGTCTTGGCTTTGTTGCCGGATTTATTTTTAGACGGGACCGCAAATACAACAAGGTGCAGGCAAAATTCCAAGAGAAAAAATAAAAGCAGTTCCTTCCCGAGGACTGCTTTTCGCCTGTTCACATTTTTTCTTCGCATTATCTGAGCCATTCTATAAACAAAGAAAACTGCACTCATAAAGAATGCAGTTTGGGACTGTCGACAAAGTGGTCAGTCTTTTTTTATGAAAGTTTTCACCGCTGAAAACGGGCAGGAGATTTTTCGAGAAACATTGCTTCTTAAAAAGAGCCAATAGGGGAAGCCGGCCAGACTGCGCGGACCTTAGGGCAGTGCGGGAGCCTTCTCGGCAACATGTGCCTGCGAGGTCTCCCGACTCACTGTGGACCCCCCTCCGGCTGGCTGAGACCGGCTGGACCGCACGGCTGCAAAGACGGGCTCAACGCCTGCCTCATGGAAAGCGAAGCCGCGCATCCGCCGCCTTATCGACTCTCTTCCCAATCACTCGAACGTCTTACATGAAAAAGAAACGAAAGAGATCTTTTGACAAAACATTTTATTTGTCTACAATCTGAAACTGCACTCATAAAGAGTGCAGTTTCAATGGGAGACACTTACTTCTGTTGTTGAAAACAACCCTCCTGCTTCGCTAATTCGAACGCTTCTTCTGCTGTTTGAACACGGAGCCTGTTCCAGCGGGCGGCTATTTTATAAACGTCCCTATAATTTATGTGTTTGCTCATTTTACATTTTGCACAGTATATCAGAACGTTTTTTACTTCTTCAGGCAAGCGGTACAACCGCAGCTTTCCAATCGCCCTCAGGTCCGTTCCTAATACTTTTCCGTCAGACAGCTCTTGAACTAATTGAGCTGTGCTGACTTCTCTGACATATGTGATGATTTTGCGTTCGTCTTCTGTCATTCGGCTGCATAACCCCTTTTGAAAGATACTGGAGGGTCTAACGGTCAGCGTCAGTTTTATTGGCAGAACTTCATTTCAGCCAAACAAGCCGGAGCTGTTCCGTAAATATTGCAGCCTTTAATACGAGCGAATGGAGAAAAAATAAGTGAAGCTTCATGCCTCCCTAAAAGCATTTGACAGCTTTGGTCGTTTTGATCCATCAAAGCGGCTTGTACTGTGTACCGGCTTGCTTGACGTTATCTGACCGAAAGCTCCATGTATTACTATTTCCGTCATGCACTTATTTTAAACCTTTCTATGAAAGAGAGGCATCTTCCGCTTATGCTTTGCCTCCTTTAACGTTTCTCCTGTCGGCAGTACAATCTTTTTATACAAGTATTTATATTATGAATTTTGCACATTATGAAATATGTATAAACCAAGCTCCCCTATAGCGAAAAAAGCGCCTCTTTAAACAAAGTGGACGCTTTTTTATAGACATTCCTATAGGTAACCAAGCTCTTTTGCCACAGTGTCGTTAAAGTTTTGATGAACAAATTGCCTTTCCTGAATAGGGCTCATGATTCCGTATGCTTTGCCTTCTGTTCCATCTTGAAGTGTCCATAAATAATTATGATCCTGGTCAACTTCTGTAAAATTGCCCGCCTGCCATTTTTGAAGTATGTCAAGAAGAGGCTTCTTTTCTTTATAATCCTCTTTTTCTACAATTGAAATAACTTCCTTGATAGTAGAAGGTGTCATGGGCACGGCTCCCCATTTTTCATCAGCTGCTACTTTTTGATGCGTCATTTTATGCATAACAGAAACGACTTTTTCTTCATCGTCACCCTTTTTTAAATGGGTTGTATTTTGAACACCGCCAATTTTCTCATCGTTCCCGCCATTCAGTTTTTCTTGTTGAGTTGCTTTTGTATTATTCATTTCTATTAATACATAAGTCCCCAGCCCGGCAATGAGAAGAGTGATACAAACAACGATGGTCCATCCAATGATCTTCTTCATTTTCCCAGCTCCAATCTATAAAACAACTTTACCATAAAACTGGAGGGTATTTACAGGGTGTTGGAAAAAGTTTCTTTAAGAGTTAATTTATCTTTTTAATCATTCTGCCGATCTTTCTTTTCCCGCTTTAACCAAACAGGCAAAGTTCGTTTCTTTTATTGCTTTTTTGCCATAAAAAAGATCATGATTAAAAAATTCTTCGGTCCACGCTCTTGAATGAGTGTTTTTATTTTATCTTTTTGGATAGTTCTCGCTTTCGTCGTCAAAAATAAAAAAAAACAGGTTTAAAGGAGCTGGGACGATGTCAGGAAGGGGCCATAAAGGACTTAGGATTAGCAGCGATAAAATACTGATCTACATGCTGTATGCTGTCGTTTTGATTGTTATCCTGCAGCATATCGAAGTGTTCATTGGCTATACAATACTCGTCTCCCTGTTAGCGATCCCGTATTTTTTGCTGTGCTGGTATACAAAAGATAAGAAAAAACAACAATTCCTTCAATCAGGATTAAACGAACTTGACAGTATGGATAGCGTTCAATTTAAAGAATATGTGGGTGCCTTATTTGAAAGCAGAGGGTACGCCATTGAGTATACGCCGAAACCAGGTGATTATGGGGCTGATTTCATTTTACGCAAGGGAAACGACAGTATCGCTGTGCAGGCAAAACGATACAATGGCTCAGCCGGTGTCAAAGCCGTGCAAGAAGCGAGCTGCGGCAAAGCGTACTATAAAACAAATGAAGTTTGGGCTGTCACCAATCATGCATTTACTAAAAATGCGTATCATTGTGCAGAGAAACTGAACGTAAAACTAATCGACCGCAATGATTTGATTGGGCTGCTCTCAGAAAACAGTGTTATGGCTAAACCGCAGGAAACCCGGCCAACGTAACGAATAGCACACGCCGTGATTTTCAATATATTGTGCGTCAGATGGGGGCTTTTTAATACAGAAGAGGATGATAGAGACGAGGAAGCGGATAATAAGTAAAAAAGAAAAAAGCACCTTTTTGCGGCGCTCATTTGGTATTACTTATTTACCGTATCAGCTCTTTAAAAGTGGTTCTATCGCCGGGTGCGCCTCTAATTGCTGCTGTCTTTGCTCCGGCTGGCTGCCTTTATACACCCAGCCGCTCTCTTCTTTTTCCCATGTTTCAAGATAAAGTTCATAAGGCTCATACAGCTTGTTGCTTTCTTTTCTAAAGCCCGCTTTTGCTGTTATTTTATCATGCGAGTCGTTTAATTTAGACCAGTATACTCTTTTCAGCATGATTTTTTCGCCTTCTTTCGGTCCTGATATTTTACCTCGCTTTTGCGAACCTTGCTTTACCCTAAATTTATGTTTTAAATTTGAACTCATACCCATCAGCTTTAAAACCCGTGTAATTTTTTGCTTATGCAGCTCTTCGGCTCGCGATTTGTCAGCCTGAAAATCGGTTGGGCGGCACAAAAAAAGCGCCCTCTTTTTATGGCAGAGGTACGCTTTTATAACTGGAAAGCTGTTGTCGCCCTTATCGGCCTGCATCGGAAGCCCATCTGTAATCATTGTATCTTAACGTGTAAAGCAATATTATTTTGGCTTTCAAGAAGCTATGTATTCAATGCGGAGCTTATCTGCCACCATGGCGATGAATTCTGAATTTGTCGGTTTGGCCTTGGCGGTCTACTCCGTCGATATAGACGTTTAATGCACACTTATTCGATTTTTACGTAACTCTTTATCGGTCATTCACCCGGCAGTTTATCGCTGAGTGTTCGTTGTCTTGATTGTAACGAATACCGCTCTAGTCCGCGAGTTATTTCATTTGGGAAATTTCGGTAAGCAAGCGTCGAATTTCGTTTTCTTTTGTCGTTATATAAATAGGAAGAAAGCGAACCACCCGAAGGCAGCCCGTTGTTTATTTCGATTACGCCCCTCCATTCATTACTTCCGCTAATTTACGGTTCATATACGCTGCGAAACGGTCCATCTCGGCTTTATCTAATTTTTGGACACAGTTATAAGCGACATTAAGATTGATAATAGTTCTGCCGCTACCGTTTGTATATTCCTTGTTCTCGGCGACTGAATTACCCGCCATTGTAGCGAAGTTGCTTAACGATCGTGCCGCATTTCCTTCCAGCCAGGCGAAGAAAGATCTCATTGTTGTACCTTCCATCGCTGAGTTGATCCGCGTCATGACGTCCGTTGTTACGGTGGCTACACTCATAATCGTTAGTTTGAGCCTGTTCATTAATTTCTCCGTCGCTTGTAACCCTTGTCCAAACGCATCAAATATCGGATTCTCAAATTCCCTCGTAAAGCCGGCCCAAAACGATTTGAAGCTCTGTAGATCCTTTAACGCGCTTTGTTACGACTGGCTCATATCCGCGTAAACTGCCGCAAGTTCCTTTTGAGCTGCAATCTGCTCTTTTGCGGTATCCGCTGCGGCGAGCTTCTCATTAATTTCCGTTACTTCATCTGCCGCTTCAAACACGTCAATTAAGGCGGATGATGCAACGGCCCCGTATGATGCCGCAGCAAGCCCAGCGCTTGCCATTGATGATGCAAGACCGCCGGCAGCTGCTCCGAGTGGGGCGATTGCCGGCATCCTTGATGCAAATACCGCCATGTTGCTCGACGTCTGTTCACTCATGCGGTTGAGCGTTTCCACCTGTCTCGCCACTTGTTTCATTGGCTTAGACATCCGATCTTTTAATTCTAAAACCGCAGTCAGTTGCCAACTCATATCAATTCAACACCTTTTCTACTGCGTCCATCACATCCATTACATCAGCAACCGCCTTTTTCAATTCACCGAAATTCGTTCCTTCGTTATAGACAGTGATATACTGTTGCGTCTTTTTAATTAAATTTAACGCCAGAAACCGCAATCGGATCGGGTTTTCCACTTAAAAAAGCCGCTTTGTGCGCCTCCAATTTGCTCACATACAGCTGGCTGATACAATTGCTATTGCCGGTTGCCTTAATTACGTTATCTACCGCGCCGAATAGCGCTTTTAGTTTCTCGATTTGTCCGTCCATTTTCCTCATCCTTTCTTTTTGCGCAATACAAAAACGAGCCGCCCGGAGGCCGCTCGCTATTTCTTTTCTTTACTGATTCCTGATGGGTTGTTGATGATGCCCGCCAGTACTGCGATCGTTAGTAAGATATCTACGTAAGCATCGTACCTTTCCGATGGGATCATTACACCAAAATCCTGTAGCACCATACCGACAAGCGCTGCAACTGCGATCCACAATCCATAGCTCTTCCAACGTTGTTTCATGCCCCAGCCCTCCTTCCGTACTTTCGGATTCCGGCTGAACATGCCCCACTTCCGATGCTGCGCCTGAGCTGGACATGCCGGTCATTACAAGATATTCGCCCTGTGTTGAGGCTACGACTGTTTTCTTGTTCCTTAGTCCTTCAAACGAGCCCCTTTGTTCGCAAAACAAAAATGAGCCACCCGCATGAGGCCGCCCGTAGAGTTGCATTATTTGGTTTTATCCTAAGCTCTCACCTTTTCTTCACTGCTTAAAGATAATTGCACATATTTTTTATAGTGATATGCTTTCTTTTCATTGAGTTCTTTTCTAATTTTTTTATTAATACAACCCACTTCTAAGTGCTCGTATTTCAGATAACTATGTTTGTGCCAAATTCTGCTGATTTCGGAAAAAAGTTTAAATGCCTTTAAATTATTTTCTTTCACCTTATTCATTGTTTTCCCTCCACTCTCAATCGTACGGAGGCCCGTATTCGGTAACTGGCTGGCATAGTCCTAGTCTTAACTTTAGCCCCTATAGTTTTGCGTCACCATTTTTCAATGGCTTTGCCCTTTCGTACAATTCTTAATTATATCCTTTATATTACGACAAAATACCCAAAAACAAAATACTTTTGGTTGTTTTTTATTCAGTTGATCTTTTTACCCGTGAGTATAGTGCGGTGTTTTCTACAGATGAGACATGTCGCACTACTCTTTCCATCGCTTCGACTTCCGCTTGCGTTATCGATTCGCCGACCTCCAGTTTAAATTATTGTTCTCTTTCATAGAAAAAGATTATTAGAGGAGACAACCGCTCAATCCAATATGGATCTCTGTTCATACCATATAACATAGATTCAATTATTATAGATTAATTCCGAGAAATTGATTTATATAATTGCTTCGCTACTTTTCTGTAAAAGAGGTGAAATAGTATGGGTTTCTTCGGCGGTTACGGCGGCGGCTACGGTGGATATGAGTGCTGTGGCGGTTCTAACGGTGGCTACGGCGGCGGCTTTGCGCTGATTGTAGTATTGTTCATTCTTCTTATCATCATTGGCGCTTCATTCAAAAAGAGCTACAGCGGCGACTGTTAATTTAAATGATCTAACACCATTTCAGTGACTCCCACTTTCAGAGTTCTCGAGCACTTAGAAATGGCATTTTTATTGTGCGTCACTTTCAAATTTTTGCCGCGGAGCCCTCTGCGGTATTTTTTTGTGCACAGTGTCCATTACGGCGTTATTTCACAATTGCCCTCTTTACTGTTTATTTTTCTAGCTGGGCGGGTAACGATAAGCATGGTTTCACATTAACCACCTACCCTATATCTCGTCATTTGCTGCGGAGTCGCGTCCGTAGCCTTTTTTATTTATTTGGTTTACATTAGCGCCGAAGTGGGTAAATGTTATCTTGTGGCACACACCCGCCACATCTCCTGAACTCTACATAGTTCGTCTTGTTTGCTGCGGTGCTGATACCGCGGCCTTTTTTTGTTTATATCTCTCGACAACGGGTATCTGTAAAGCAGTGGCCCCCACATCGCCACTAATCTCCGTTCTAATAGTTATTGCCGCGGACTGATCTCCTGTGGCTTTTTTTGTGCGCAATTCACCAAACCGGCAGCAGCTCCGTCAATGGAACGGATTCCTGCTGAATCACCTCGCGGATACAACGATCCAGCATGCGACTGATAATCCCGTTAAAGAAACCTGGCAGATTGCGAATACGTCGGTTTTTGGTCGACATAACAGCGATGTGCAGTGCGCTTATAGCGATGTTTTCAAGATCATCCTTGTCGTATGCGGTTAGAATGGCTGTCTGTTCTTTGTAGACGCCAAAAAGACGACTGATTAACGGCTGATCCTCGCCAATGGTTGATGAGATGAACGACTTGAAACGTTGGTAAAACGTAAGCGGCGCCGCAGGCTGATACGTATTAGTATTAGTATTGGTCTTAGGAGAGATATTGACTTCATGCTCCCCGTTTTCTGTCGTATCTTGTCCACGTTTTTCATTTTCCGCAGGCTCAGCGGGCATGATTTGTACTAAATTTACGGTCTGCTGCATCATTGAGCTGCGCTTTGTTGGAAGGATATTAACGATGCCCATGGACGCCAGCTTTTAAGCCATATGCCAATCGTATCAGGTTTCTTCACGCCAAAGTCAGCGGCAATCGTGCGCTGGCTACGGAACGACAAGTCAGGATACTTACAGGAAATGTCGCGCAAATAATCCAGCAAATGGATGAGCTTGCGTTTTCAGGCGGCAGACAGATCGCTCGCTTCGATATTGCGAACATGCTAGTTAACTACGGTTCTTAGTTCTTTTACGTTTTTGAATTTTGCAAAATATGATTTTTGTATTTTATCGAACACAATATCGATCATTTTGAACGGCTCCTTTTATGGACACCGCAAGCAAATAAGTACGTACGTTCTGTCATATGGACAGACAGGCAGAATTTGCCTAAAGCCGAAATTTTTGATAGACTGACCTTACCACGGGTGTCATCGTTGTTTCGGCAACGGTGGCCTTTTTGTTTTCTTTAAAATTTCCAGTTATTGAATGGCAAGTGTTGCTGATACTTCTTAGCGATCTCATTATGTTTAAAGTCTAAATACGCCTTCATCGTCACATCCGCGCTGCTATGTCCGAGAATCCGGCTTAGCGTCACAAAATCCCCGCCGTTCAAAAGGTAATACTTAGCGAAGTTATTCCGTAACTGGTGAGACTGTATATCCGGTATTCCAGCTTCTGCCCCAACCTTTTTTAACGATTTTTCAAACACATTGGCGTCGATCATATTACCGCGAGTTGTCGGGAACAGATACGCGCTATTACTAAAGCGGTCACGATAATGAAGTCACCGCCTGAGGTCCGTTGAAAGTCTATCTGAAAAGAAAACGTACCGGTCACGATGATTCTTCGGATTGATAATGAGGACAGAACGATTATGGAAGTCAATATTTTCCGGCTTGAGTTGTGTACACTTGCCTGCCCTCATGCCTGTATCGAGCATTAGACGGGTCATTAGCCAATTTCGATACCCGTGGAAGGTTGTCAGATCAAACGTCTGCAACAGCCTTTTTATTTCGTTTGGTGCCATTAGTCGCTTTTGCTTGCGCTGAAGCTTTATGTTCGGCACTTTATTGGCCGGATTTTCCTTTAACTCGCGTTCTTCAACGAGGAAATTAAGAAATACTTTAATATTGCGTAGATAGTTTGCGATCGTCGTATCGCTTATCGGCTTGGCTCGGTCTGTGAGGCCGTCCGGGTTGTTTTTATTCTTGGAATATTCGTCTGCAACGACGGTATACTTTCCCCTGTCGCGCAAATACTGAATGTAGGAACGGATATGTGCCGTCTTAATTTCGGCTGGCTCCGTTATGTTATAGTGGTTGCGCAGGTAAGCCGAGAAGAGTCTTAACGACTGTTCATAGCTTGCCTTTGTTTTGCGCGTGAAGTTTTTTGAATCGCAGTATAGCATGTAGTTATCGATTTGAAATTCGATTTCATTAAACAAAAAAAGCGCCCCCCTTTTACGATAAAGAGGTACGCGTTAATTGCCGGTCAGTTCACCGAATATTTATCGGGTCACAACAGCAGTTTATCGGTCATAAGTGTGCGTTGTCTTGACGGCTAAAACCGCGTCACGACGGCTTTCAAGAAGCCATGTATTCAATGCGGAGCTTATCTGCCACCATGGCAATGAATTCTGAATTTGTCGGTTTGGCCTTGGATACAGATACTGTATACCCGAACAAAGCCGCAATGGATTCCATATTGCCGCGGCTCCAAGCTACTTCGATCGCATGCCGGATCGCCCGTTCCACCCGGCTTGGTGTTGTGTTGTATTTCCGGGCAATTTCTGGATAAAGTACTTTTGTGATTGAGCCAAGCAGTTCAATGTCATTAAATACCATTGTAATTGCTTCGCGCAAATACAAATAGCCTTTTATATGCGCGGGTACACCGATTTCATGAATCACTGCCGTAATGCTGGCGTCAATATTTTTCTTTTGCTTTTTCGGCTCTTCTTTTCGTTCTACATGGCGCATCGGCTGTTCTGCACCGGCCACCTGGCGGATTTGACTGATTAAACTTTCCATGTCAAATGGCTTCAGCATAAAGTAGGAAGCCCCCAGATCAACCGCTTTTTTCGTTACATCTTCCTGGCCGAATGCGGTCAGCATAATCACATGAGGCTGCTTCTGGCCGCTTGCCCGGAGACGCTCAAGTACAGCCAGCCCGTCCATATGCGGCATAATAATGTCTAAAATTAACACATCTGCTTCTGTTTCCGGCAGCATGCCGAGACACTCCTGCCCATTAAATGCCGTTCCTGCAACTGTCATATCTTCCTGGCTTGTTATCACTTCTTCAAGCAGCTGTACAAGCTGCCGGTTATCGTCCGCAATTGCTACCTTTATTTTACTCAAATCATTTCCTCCTCACTTCTCAATCCTTAAGGCGATGCTCCATCCATAAGGTTATTCTAAAGGTTTTTTCGACAAAGCGAAATGGATTCCTTTAAAAAATTCAAAATATTTATTTTACACCGTTTTCTGTCATTTTTCGACTTTCTTTCCAGAAAAAATTCGCCAAAAAAAGAGCGCAGCTGCGCTCTACAACACTCCGGCATCTTTAAGCATCCAGTCAATGTGGACACCGTATCCGGAAAGTGGATCGTTCACAAAAACATGCGTAACAGCTCCAACCACCCGGCCATTTTGTAAGATAGGGCTGCCGCTCATTCCTTGAACGATACCGCCTGTTTTTTCAATTAAACGGGGATCGGTCATTTTAATAATCATGCCTTTAATGGCTGGCTTTGACTGCTCAACCGTGCGAACAATGGAAATATCGAATGTTTCGATTTTATTGTCCTTTGTCACCGTCCAAATTTGCGCCGGTCCTTCTTTTACTTCATCCGGATGCGCCGCCGGATACAACTTTGTTCTGCTCAATTCGCGATCCAGCCGTCCAAACAAGCCGAATGGCGTATTAGATGTGACCGTTCCCCATCTCTCTTCTGTAGGAATCTCAGCCGCTTTCTCTCCCGGAATCCCTTCCGTTGCACGCTTGATTCCAGTTACGTGGGCAGGGTAAAGCGTACCTTTAACAGGTGCAAACGGCTTTCCTGACTGCACGTCGCTGATGACGTGGCCAAGTGCGCCAAATTTTTTCGATTTTGGTTCATAAAACGTCAATGTCCCAATTCCTGCGGTTTTATTTTTAATGTATAAGCCCAGCTTTGAACTTTTTGTTTCTGTATCCTTGATCGGTTTTACTGAAAGACTCAGCGTTTTCTTGCCGCGTAACACTGTGAGCTTTACGGAGGTTTTTCCATCAGCCGCTTTTTGTACATACGGCCGAATGGCTTGAGGTTCTGTTACTTTGTGGCCATTTATACGTGTAATGACATCACCTGGCAGGAGACCTGCTTCTTCACCTGGAGAAATACGGTTTGTATCTGTTTGGATAAAATGAAAGCCGACTACATAAAGCCCTTTTGTTTCAAGCTGTACACCAACCGACTGTCCGCCGGGTACAACAAAAACACGTTCACGCTTTTCCTCTGCTTTTAAAAAGCCAGCCGATTGCAGCAGCTCTGTCTCTGTCTGCTCTGCCTTCGTGACGGCTCCATCTGCCGTCCAAAACGTAAACAGTAGTAAAAATGAAAAAAGACCCCGACTTACTACCGCCATCCCACTCCCTCCTTTTCATCCTGCGTTGTTACTTTGTCCGGAGGTGCGTGTTCTTATAACGGTAATTAGGGGGCTAGATGGATGGCTTTTCAAACAGCCGATTGCTTTAATTTTGCAGATAGAGCCAGCAGCTCTTTCGCATGTTTTTTCGTTAAGTCGGTCATTTCTACACCGGAAATCATACGGCCGATTTCTGCCGCTTTTTCTTCTTCATCCAGAGGTGTTACAGACGTGCTTGTCCGTTCCCCTTCCAGATTCTTTTGAATGTATAAGTGTGTATCGGCCATCGCTGCTACTTGCGGTAAATGCGAAATGCACATCACCTGCGAATGAATGGCAATTTTATAAATTTTTTCGCCAATGGCCTGGGCAACCCGCCCGCTTACACCTGTATCGACCTCATCAAAAATGATGGAGGTAATACCCTGGTGTCTTGAAAAAATCGTTTTCATTGCCAGCATCACCCTGGACATTTCCCCGCCGGAAGCAATTTTCACAAGCGGCTTTAACGGTTCTCCCGGATTGGTGGTCATGTAAAATTCAACCTGATCCATTCCGTCTCTTTTAAATTGCCCGGATTCATTCACTACATGTACCTTAAAAACGGTTTTTTCCATATAAAGTTCTTTTAGTTCTCTGTGAATCGCTTCTTCAAGCTTCACGGCTGCTTCGCGGCGAAGAGAGGAGAGCTTTTCTCCTTCCTTCTGTACAAGAACTTCCACTTCGGCCAATTCTTTTTGAAGGCGGTTTACATGCGTATCACGGTGAGTCAGCTGATCAATTTCTTTGGCAATGGATTCTCCGTATTGTAAAATTTCATCAATAGTGGATCCGTATTTACGCTTGAGCTGGCTGATTTCATTTAAGCGGCTTTGAATTTCATTTAGCCGCTCTGGATTAAACTCAAGTGTATCAAGCAGTGAACTCACATCCCGCACGGTATCTTCAAGTACATAAAAGCTGTTTGCCGCAGATTCGTGAAGAGCTTTGTATTCTTCATGAATGTCGGCAGCGGATTCGAGCCCATTCACTCCCACTCCGAGCCAATCCAGTGCTCTGCCTTCGCCGGATAAGGCATTGTATGCTTCAGACAGCGCTCCGTATAATTTTTCAAAGTTCGCCAGCTGCTGGCGTTCTGCTTCCAGTTTTTCTTCTTCGCCAGGCACCAGCGCCGATTTTTCAATTTCATTGAGCTGAAATTGAATCAAATCGAGCCGGTGTGCCAGATGCTGGTCGTTTTCACTTAAACGGCGAATCTCAGCTTGTAAATGCGCGTAGCGCTCATATACTTCTCCATACTGTGCACGTGCGCCCAAAACAGCCGAACCGCCAAAATCGTCTAGCAGCCGAATGTGGCTTCCTGCATTCATTAATTCTTGATGCTCGTGTTGTCCATGAATATCCATCAGACGGGCGCCTATTTCCCGGAGAATAGACAGCGTCACCATTTTTCCATTGACCCGGCAGACGCTTTTACCTGCCGCGGAAATTTCCCGCCGTAAAATGATGGTCTCTTCATCCACATCGATGCCGAACTCCCGGCAGACTTGGGCACATGGATGCTCACTATGAATTGTGAACATCCCTTCGATTTCCGCCTTTTTTTCTCCATGACGAACAAATTCGCCTGAACCTCTTCCGCCGGTTAAAAGCTGAAGGGCATCAATTATAATCGATTTCCCTGCTCCTGTTTCACCAGTTAATACCGTGAGTCCCCGTTCAAATGAGAGCGCCAGGGAATCAATGATGGCGAAATGGCGAATGGATAATTCCTGAAGCACAATCGGTCACATCCTTATTAAAGCATTTCTAAAAAGCGAGCCGAGACAACCTCTGTATGCTCTGGCGCGCGGCAAATAAGCAGGCATGTATCATCGCCGCATATCGTTCCCATAATTTCTTCCCAGTCCAGATTATCAATAAGCGCTCCGACAGCCTGAGCATTGCCTGGCAGGGTTTTCATAACGACAAAATGACCAGCTGAGTCAATGCTGACAAAGCTGTCTACAAGCGTTCGTTTTAGTTTTTGCAGCGGATTAAAACGCTGGTCCGCAGGCAGGCTGTACTTATAACGCCCATCCATTAAAGGCACCTTGACAAGGTGAAGCTCTTTAATATCGCGCGATACCGTTGCCTGTGTTACATTATATCCTGATTCACGCAGCAAATCGACAAGCTCGTCCTGCGTTTCGATTTCATTATTGGCAATCATTTCTCTAATTTTTATATGTCGTTGTCCTTTATTCATATCGTTCACCTCATAATGTATAATTATACTTTCTTATACATTATCATACTGTATCTAATTTAAAAAGTATAGAAAAAGCGGCACGTTTCCATTTACACTTACGGAATCGGCCGCTTTTTTGGAGCTGAATCTGTTAGCTTTTTTGGTTAAATTCCTCATGTGCAGCTTTAACGGCTTGTTCAGGTGTAATAGGCAGCTTGATATTTCCGCTTTTTTCTTCACCTGTCCAGCGTATATGCAGCAGAAATTCGATATTTCCGTCTCCGCCTGTAATCGGTGAATGGGATAGATTGATGATATCGTACCCCAGTGAGGAAGCCAGCTGTACGATTTTTTCAATAACCGCCTGGTGTACTTTGCGATCACGCACAATCCCTTTTTTGCCTACTTCTTCACGCCCTGCTTCAAACTGGGGCTTTACAAGGGCCATCACATCAGCACCCGGCACAAGCAATGTTTTTAAAACAGGTAAAATGAGGGACAGCGAGATAAATGATACATCAATAACAGCAAAATCCGGCATGCCCCTCTCCAAATCCGCCGGTGTTACATAGCGGAAATTTGTTCGTTCCATGACGACTACACGCTCATCCTGCCGAAGCTTCCACGCTAATTGATTGTACCCTACATCAAGTGCATAAGACATTTTTGCGCCGTTTTGAAGCGCGCAGTCAGTAAAGCCGCCCGTTGAAGCACCAATATCAATTAACGTTTTGTCTTGAACGGTCAAATCAAACACCTGCAGTGCTTTTTCAAGTTTTAAGCCGCCCCGGCTTACATAAGGCATCGTTTTTCCTTTTATTTCAAGCGGAGCATCAACAGGAATTTTTTCCCCAGGTTTGTCGATTCGCTCTTCATTAGAATAAACAATTCCTGCCATAACAGCGCGTTTTGCTTTTTCTCGTGTTTCAATTAATCCTTTTTCTACAAGCAATACATCAATACGTTCTTTTTTTGCCATGTTTATGCACGTTCCTCTTGCTTTTCCCGAACAAAAGCAGCTACCCGGCGAACCGCTTCTTCTTTCGTTAAATCGATTTCTTCAAGCAGCTTACCCACACTGCCGTGTTCTATAAATTGATCCGGGATTCCCATTCGGTCAATGACCGCACCGTGATGGCCTGCCTCGTGTGCATACTCAAGCACAGCACTGCCAAATCCGCCTTCAAGCACTGCTTCTTCAATCGTTAAAACCGGCATCTTTTGCGCGAAAAGAACATTCAGCATGTTATGATCAAGCGGCTTAATAAAGCGTGCATTCACTACTTTTACGCTGATTCCGCGGGCTTCAAGCTTCTCTGCCGCTTCAAGCGCCATCGGAATGGTTGTCCCAAACGTTAAAATAGCTGCATCGCTGCCTTCCCTGATCACTTCCCACGATCCGATTGGAATAACCCCAAGCTCTGGATCGATTTCCACGCCAAGCCCGTTGCCGCGCGGGAAGCGCATCGCAATGGGCCCACCGTCGTACTGAATGGCCGTATTTACCATATGGCGTCCTTCATTTTCATCTTTTGGCATCATCAGCACCATATTCGGCACATGACGGAGGAATGCAATATCAAACACTCCCTGATGTGTTTCTCCATCCGCTCCAACGAGACCGGCGCGGTCAATGCCAATAAATACATTTAAATTTGGCCGGCATATATCATGAACGACCTGATCATAGGCGCGCTGCAAAAATGTTGAGTAAATGGCGAGAAACGGCTTCATGCCCTGTGTGGCAAGGCCGGCTGCTACGGTTGCCGCGTGCTGTTCGGCAATCCCAACATCAAACATCCGATCCGGAAATTCGCCTGCGAAACCAAGCAGTTTTGACCCGACCGGCATAGCTGGTGTAATCGCCACAATACGCTCGTCTGTACGAGCAAGCTCCCGGACTGTCTCGCTGACAACCGCGCTCCAGGCAGGCGGTTCACCGCTTGCTTTAATCATATCGCCGGTGTCCATTTTATAAGGGCCGGTGCCATGCCAGGAACCAACCGTATCCGTTTCGGCCGGCTTGTATCCCTTTCCTTTTTTCGTGATCACATGCACAAGGACTGGCCCTTCTGTCCGCTTCGCCTGCTCCAGGCTTTTAATCAAATCATCAAAATTGTGGCCGTCAATGGGACCGAGATAAGTAAATCCAAATTCTTCAAAAAACATGCCCGGAACAAACATATATTTCAAGCTGTCTTTCATGCGCTCCGCTGTTGAAGCTACTTTCCCGCCTACAGCTGGAATTCGCTTGAGCAGCACTTCCAATTCATCTTTAAGCTTATTGTATTTGCCGCCAGTTCTCATTCGGCCAAGCATATTATGCATCGCTCCAACATTCGGCGCGATGGACATTTCGTTATCATTTAAAATAACAATCATATTGGTTTTTTCATGGCCAATATGGTTAAGCGCTTCGAGTGCCATTCCGCCTGTTAGAGCGCCGTCTCCAATAATAGGTACGATATGATCGCCTGACTTTTTTAAATCACGGGCAATTGCCATACCCATTGCCGCAGACAGCGATGTTGAACTGTGGCCGGTTTCCCATACGTCATGCTCGCTTTCAATCGTTTTCGGGAATCCGCATAGACCCTTGTATTGCCGCAGCGTATCAAATTTGTCGGCACGTCCGGTTAAGATTTTATGAACATAGGACTGATGTCCAACATCAAATAAAAATTTATCTTTTGGGCTTGTAAAACAGTGATGAAGGGCAATCGTTAATTCAACAACTCCAAGGTTCGGACCGATGTGTCCGCCTGTAACCGACAATTTTTCAATAAGAAATTTACGGATTTCTGAACTCAGCTGCTCCATTTCATGCACATTCATTTTTTTCACAAAAGATGGGTCTTTAATGGATAATAGATCCAAGTGGATCAGCTCACTTTCCTGACTGTTTCAGTTTTGGTTAAAATGTACCGCTATTATAGCACACGCTCAGAGTGCTAACAATTTTCGGCATTTTACGACGTGCGTTTGGCAATCAAATCCGCAAAGGCTTCGAGAAGAGGTGCTGGTCTTTTTAATGAGGCAAGGGCAGATTGCGCTCCCTGCAGCTCTTCCTCTAATTTCTTTTTGGCTCCTGCCATTGTCAGCAGGGACGGATACGTACTTTTTTCATTCGACTCGTCACTGCCGACGGGCTTGCCAATCTCTTCTTCAGTGCCTTCAATATCCAAAATATCGTCCCGGATTTGAAAAGCAAGGCCGATATGGCGGGCATAGGTCTCCAGCAGCGCTTTTTCCATTTCGTCCGCCCCGCCGATCAATGCGCCGGCCATTACACTAAAAGCAAGCAGACGGCCCGTTTTATGATGGTGAATATATTCAAGCTCTCCGAGAGACAGCTTTTTTTGTTCCCCTTCCATATCCGCCACTTGCCCGCCGACCATTCCGGCCGGTCCTGCTGCAAATGACAGCATTCGAATCAGCTCAACCGCCTGCTCCGGCGAATACGCTTCGGAACGCGCAATCACTTCAAATGCGTACGTTAGGAGGGCATCTCCCGCTAAAATAGCGGTTGCTTCACCAAATACTTTATGATTGGTCGGCTTTCCTCGCCGCAGATCATCATCATCCATTGCCGGCAGATCATCATGAATCAGCGAATACGTGTGAATCATCTCTAGCGCACAGGCTGCATCAAGGCCGGCGTCCGCTTTTTTACCGTACGTTTCAAGCGCCGCAAACAGGAGCATGGGACGGATTCGTTTGCCTCCCGCTTTGAGTGAATAGATCATTGCTTCTTTAAGCGAACCCGGTGCCTGCAGCGCGTCTATCCGTTCCATCATATGCGCTTCAAATAACGGCAGCTTTTCTTCGATGTATGTTTTAATATTCGTCATGCGTCTTCACCATCCAGCAAAAATGGCTGGTCGCCGTCATTGGTTACAAGCTTAGCCAGTTCTGTTTCCGCTTTTTTCAGCTTGCTGTGGCATAAAGCAGACAATTCCATTCCGCGTTTATACTCTTCGAGCGCTTCTTCAAGCGGGACATCCCCTTCTTCAAGGCGGGCTGTTATTTTTTCTAGTTGTTCCATTGCTTCTTCAAAACTGATGTCTTCACGTTTCATCTTTGTTCCTCCCAATTGAATCAACCTGTGCGTAAATGGTGCCATCTGTCATCTGCACATGGATGCGGTCTCCTTGTTGTACGTCTTGAACCGTTTTGATTAATTTTTTCTCTTCACTGTATACGAGGCTGTACCCTCTTTCCATCACTTTCAGCGGGCTAAGCGCTTCTAGCATGG
Source organism: Domibacillus sp. 8LH (assembly GCF_038806185.1). Lineage (NCBI taxonomy): Bacteria > Bacillati > Bacillota > Bacilli > Caryophanales > Bacillaceae > Domibacillus > Domibacillus sp. 8LH. Next base: position 342,721 of record NZ_JAVJNG010000001.1, read on the forward strand.
CAATATGACGCCCAAATGTCGATTTTTTTTCGTTTACAATCGACTGAGTCAGCCGGTATAAGCTTTTTTTCAATTTCTCAAGCTGCTCTGTCTCATATGCAATGCGCGGGCCGGGTCCTGTTCTCGACAGGCGGAACGACGCATGCTGCACTGTTGTTTTTTTGCGGTCAATTAAAGCGTTGGTGCTGCGGATAAGCTGCTCATGCAGCCGGTCTGCCCGCTCAAACTGCTGCCTGTAAAGCGCTTCTGGATTGCGCATCACGTATGAGTTCATTACGGCTTGATGACGATTCCGTGAAGAGCGGACCATTTCTGAAGCTGCCCGCATCAGACGGCTTTCTTTTGCTTTGATCCGTTCCGATACTTCCTCCACATGGGGAACCGCCATTTCCGCAGCGGCTGTCGGTGTTGGTGCGCGCAGATCTGCTGCAAAATCGGCAATAGTAAAGTCGGTTTCATGGCCAACAGCAGAAATAACCGGAACCTTTGAAGAACGAATCGCCCGCGCAACGGCTTCTTCATTAAATGCCCAAAGCTCTTCGATAGAGCCGCCGCCGCGCCCGGCAATCACCACGTCCGCCCGGCCATCCTGGTTCACTTTCTGAAGCTGCCTGACGATCGACTCAGGTGCACGCTCTCCTTGAACAAGCGCAGGATAAATGAGCACTTCCGCTGATGGATAGCGCCGGTTAATGGTCGTTAAAATATCCCGAATCGCTGCACCGGTTGGAGATGTCACAACGGCGATAACGGATGGGTACGCCGGAACCCGGCGCTTTGCCTCCGGACGAAAAAGCCCTTCCTGCTCAAGCTTTTTTTTCAACTGCTCAAAAGCCGCAAACAAATTCCCAGCGCCTTCCTGCTGCATCGTTTTTACATACAGCTGGTACTGCCCGCTTGATTCATAAACGGTGGCATCCCCTGTTAAAATTACTTCCATCCCGTTTTCCGGCCGGAACGCCAAATGCCGGGCAGATGCGGCAAACATAACCGCCATGATACGCGCACTGTCGTCCTTTAATGTAAAGTATAAGTGCCCGCTGGAGTGGTGCTTTACGTTTGAAAGCTCGCCTTTTACAGACACATTTTTCAAATGCGGATCCGCATCAAATTTTCGCTTTATGTATTTGGTTAATGCTTTAACAGTTAAATGCCGTCCTGGTTCCATTTCCGATCACCTTTTTCTGTCCATTAAAAAACTGTCTTTCCGATTATAACATGATCGAAAAGACAGTTTCATTCATCTGCTATGAATTTATTTCGCTGCGAATGCTTTCGCTGATTTGACTGTATTGTAAAGAAGCATTGTAATTGTCATCGGGCCCACGCCGCCTGGCACTGGAGTAATCGCACCCGCTACCTCTTTCGCGCTGTTAAAATCTACATCGCCGCACAGCTTGCCTTCTTCATTGCGGTTAATGCCGACATCAATCACAACAGCGCCTGGTTTTAAGTGGTCTGCTGTCACATAATTCGGAATGCCGACAGCCGCGATTACAACATCAGCCTGACGGGTGATCGCCGCTAAATCTTTCGTGCGGGAATGGCAGATTGTGACGGTTGCGTTGTTCATTAAGGAAAGAAGAGCAGCTGGTTTGCCGACAATGTTGCTGCGTCCAATGACCACTACATGCTTGCCTTCAAGCGAAATATGTTCTTTCTCGAGCATCTTCATAATTCCGTATGGTGTACATGAATAAAACGAGTCTTTACCGATGACCATTTTACCAACGTTTACAGGATGAAAGCCGTCCACGTCTTTTTCAGGTGAAATGGCGTCAATGACCTTGTCCTCAGAAATATGTTTAGGAAGCGGCAGCTGCACAAGAATGCCATGGATATTTTTGTCACGGTTTAATTCATCCACTTTTTCTAAAAGTGCTTCTTCCGTGAAATCGGCTGGAAAACGGTGTACTTCCGAGTAAATGCCAATTTCTTTGCTGCTTTTTTCCTTGCTGTTTACATACGTATGGGATGCCGGATCATCTCCGACGATCACAACAGCGAGTCCTGGTGTTGTACCTGCTGCTTTCATTGCATCGATTTCTTCTTTTAATTCTGCACGAATGTCTTTTGCAATTGCTTTTCCGTCAATAATAGCTGCCATTGAAAATCCCTCACTTAGTCCATTGATTGATTAATTTTTGATAAAACGCCATTAATAAATTTACCGGCTCGTTCATCACTAAAATATTTCGCCAACTCAATTGCCTCGTTCACGGCTACTTTTGCTGGAACATCGTCTGAATATTGCATTTCATATACAGCGAGACGTAAAATATTCCGGTCCACTTTTGCCAAGCGGTCAAACGACCACTTTTCCAGATTATTTTTAATAATTGTATCGATTTCCTCACGGTGCTGTTCCACTCCCGTGACGATTTCACGCAAGTAACTGCTGTCGCTGTCGCTGTCCTCTAATACGTTTGCAACTGCTTCCGCTGACTCCGCTCCACTTAAATCCATTTGATAAAGAGCCTGGATGCCCTTTTCCCGTGCCGTACGTCTGTTCATTCGATTGCTCCTTTTTGTTTAATGCCTTTTTGATCATAGCATAAAAAAGCGCCGTGGAAAACATACGAAAAACGCTCCGGCAATGCCAGAGCGCTTTTTCACTTATACTTCATCCTGATATTCAGGTTCCGGCTGTTTCGTTTCAAATTGTATCCCAACAATATGAATGTTAATCTCGTCAGCTTCGAGTGCCGTCATGTTGAGAAGTGTCTGGCGGATTCCTTCCTGCATCAATTTGGCAACACGCGGAATCGATACACCAAATTTCACAACACAATAAACATCTACTTTAATGCCGTCTTCCGTTAAATCAACCCGGACACCTTTGCCGTGGTTTTTCTTTCCAAGCCGTTCCACTACACCCGATGCAAAGCTTCCGCGCATTTTTTCAACGCCATCCACTTCTGATGCAGCGATACCGGCAATCACTTCTATCACTTCAGGAGCAATTTCAATACGGCCATGGCCGCCCTCTCCATTGCTCATTTCAAGTACTTGATTTACAGATTGCTGTTCCGACATTTTAAGCACCTCCGGATTATGATTGAGTTTGCATTACATCATGGATTTCAAGAAATTTCGTATTGAAATCTCCGCTTACAAACACTTCATGCTCAAGCAGCTTCTGATGAAACGGAATGGTTGTATGAACACCTTCAATCATAAATTCTGAAAGCGCCCGCTTCATCCGTGCAATCGCTTCTTCCCGGGTTTTCCCGTGAACAATTAATTTCGCAACCATTGAATCATAATAAGGCGGAATCATATAGCCTGGATACACTGCAGAATCGATCCGTACCCCGAATCCGCCCGGCGGAAGGTATCCTTCTACTCTTCCTGCAGACGGCATAAAATTCTTTTCCGGGTTTTCTGCATTGATCCGGCATTCAATCGCCCAGCCGTCAAATGTGACGTCTTCTTGTGTCAGTGATAATGTTTCACCGGAAGCGACCCGGATTTGCTCCTTGATCAAATCAACGCCGGTGACCATTTCTGTGACAGGATGCTCTACTTGAATACGGGTATTCATTTCCATGAAATAAAATGTGCCCGCATGCGCATCATAAATAAATTCTACCGTGCCTGCCCCTGTATAATCAACTGCTTGGGCTGCTTTAACGGCTGCTTCACCCATTTGGGCTCTTGTTTCTTCGTTCAAAGCCGGAGACGGCGTTTCTTCAAGCAGCTTTTGCATACGGCGCTGAATTGTACAGTCACGCTCACCCAAATGAATCACGTTTCCATGCGTATCAGCCAGCACTTGAATTTCAACATGACGGAAATCCTCAATGAATTTCTCTAAATACACACCTGGATTGCCGAAAGCAGTCGCTGCTTCCTGCTGCGTCATATTAATGCCTTTTTCCAGTTCCGCTTCATCACGGGCTACGCGGATCCCTTTTCCGCCTCCGCCCGCTGTCGCCTTGATAATCACCGGATATCCGATTTCGGCAGCAACCTTCAGTCCTTCCTCAATATCTTTAATGATCCCATCTGAACCAGGAACAATCGGCACTCCTGCTTGTTCCATCGTATCGCGCGCTACGTCTTTTGTTCCCATTTGCGTAATCGCTTCTGGCGACGGACCGATAAAGGTAATATTCAACTCGCGGCATAATTCCGCAAAGCTTGCGTTTTCTGCTAAAAAGCCGTAACCGGGATGAATGGCGTCTGATTCTGTTAACTTCGCTACGCTGACAATATTGGTAAAGTTCAAGTAGCTGTCTTTCGAAGCAGTCGGGCCAATGCAGTACGCTTCATCGGCCAGTTGTACATGTAGCGCTTCGCGGTCTGCTTCTGAATAAACCGCCACTGTGTCGATCCCAAGCTCCCTGCAGGCGCGGATAATTCGAACCGCGATTTCTCCACGATTGGCAATCAATACTTTTTTAATCATCGCAAATGCTCCTTTATTCCGGTTTCACCAAGAAAAGCGGCTGGCCATATTCAACAAGCTGGCCATCTTTTACAAGGATTTCAACAATTTCTCCGCTCACTTCTGCTTCGATTTCATTAAACAGCTTCATAGCTTCCACAATACAGACAACGGAGTCCGGCTGAACCTTTGACCCTGCTTTTACATATGCTTCTTTATCCGGCGATGGCGATTGATAAAACGTTCCGACCATTGGTGAAGTAATTTTATGTAGGCTGGAATCATCCGCTGCTGATTTTGGCGCTTCTGGTGCCGGTGTTTCCTGCATAACAGGCGCGGCTGGCGCTTCCGGTGTAACAGATACTTGCTGAACGTGTGATACCGGTGCTGCAGCATATGTAGTCGTTCCTGTTGATTTTTTCATTTTCAGCTTACTTCCTGCTGATTCAAATACAAATTCATCAATTCCTGATTGATCAACCAGTTTGATTAATTCTCTAATTTCTTGTACTTTCATGTACAGAGCACCCCTTTTAGGAAAAAAATAAACGAGCCGTTTTTACATAACAAAAAAGCTCCTTTTCTCATTTTATCTTTTTTTCGTCAATTAGCAAATATAGAATCTAAATGAAAGGAACCCGCTTTACGAAAAGCGGGAGGCTTTTTTTATTTTAAGGGTTCAAATTCTACCGAAACAGGCATTTTGTCGCCCATTTCCTCTTTGGCAAGCCGAATCAGCTCATTGGCGGCTTCGGTGGAATGGCTGTCCGCTTTGACGGTAATCCGAACTTCTCCATCCATTGTTCGTACGAGTGCGTCTTCATACCCTTTTGATTTAATCACCGTTTCAAGCATCCGCTCGCTTGCAGCCTGCTCATCGAGCTCCTGCATCGTTGTATAAGCTTCATCTTTTGCTTCCGCTGACAGGTCCGCAGAAGCTACTTTAGCGGTTAATTCTTCTTTTAAGCGGCTGCGCTCTTCTTCCGCTTCAAGCCGGATCATTTCAAATACTTCATCCGTTGGCGTTTCTTCGACGGCTACATCTACTTCTTTTTCCGGTTCTGACACTTTTTCCTCAAGGGTAGAGGCTGGCAGCAGCTTCTCCGGACCAGTCATATAATACACACCAAGCACAGCCGTTAAACTAACCATTGTAAACAGCCAAACCGTTTGTTTTTTCGGCATTAGTTTTTCCCTCCTGATTTTCCGGGCATGACGGCTACGCGGTGCACCGGAACACCAAGCACCCGTGTGACCGCCTCTACCACCCTTTTTTTGACTTGAGCCCGTTCTGTCCCTCCGGCAACAATGAGCACTCCTTGAATATCCGGCCTGCGCGTTTCAATCATGACCGGACTTTCTACATCGCCATCCCGCACAAGAGCGATTTGTTCATCCCTCGTGCTTTCACTTTCTCCATCGGAAGAAACAATGTTTTTTTCGTATACCTTTCGTTCAGAAGAAGCCAGGTTTACGACTACTGAAACATCCGAGACACCTTCAATTTTATTTAATACATCTCTTAATTCTGTTTCGTAGCTTTTTTTCCAATCTGCTTCTGTATTCGCAGCAGCAGGCTTGCTTTCTTCTTTCTCAGGCGGTTGTTCCGGTCCGGTTAAATCACTAAGCGCCATCAGTGCGATACCGGCGCCCAGCATGATTGCTGCCCACTTCAGCGGCTTGTCCGCTTTTCCATTTTTCCACCATGTTAAAAGCGATTGCCGGTCAGCCACCTCCTGTTTCCTCCTTTTCCATCACCATATTCAGCTGATGAGCCCCAATATTCCATTTTTCCGTTAAACGGCGCTCAATTTCTTGTTCCGGGCACTGCCCTTTCATCTCTATGTCCACCTGTTTTACTTGCTCTTCTGCCACTTCTGCTTCAACAGTGGTTACTTCACAGGAAGAAAAAGCAGAAACAGTCGCCTGTGCCTCCTGCTGCAGCGCTTGGTTGACATAGGTATCAGAAGCCAGTTCAGAAACACCGGACAACTGCTCGACCTGCTGTTTCGTTTCCTGCTCAAACGAAGAAACGGTTCGCTCATTCGAAAAAGAAAAGGACCAATCAGCAGAAAATAGCGGCTTGACCAGGGCTGCCATGATCACAAGTCCTGCCGCCAGCCTGACATATTTTTTCATCGGTGATTCGGACAAAAACATGTCTACGATAGAAGCGCATAAAAGAAGTGCCAGCACTGATGCAAGCCAGTCAAAAAGCCCCTGCATTTCCTCACCTCATCATGTAAGCGGCATTTCCAGCCGCTACAACAGCGGCCATGAATAGAAAATACATAAAAGACACGAGTGCCAGCGCAGCCAGCATAAATGACATCGTTTTTCCAATAATATCCAGAAGTGACGCAGCCGCTGAGTCACCAAGCGGCTGCAGTACGGCGGCAGATGCCTTATACAGGATGACGAGCACCATTAGTTTTACGACGGGAAAAAGGGCCGTCAGCGCCAAAAGCCCAATGCCGGCCACACCGGCTGTATTGTGAATCATTAAAGCGGCCCCGGAAGCCGTGTCCGCGGCATCCGCCATCATGCGCCCTACAACTGGCACAAACGTACCGCTTATAAATTTTGCTGTTTTGACGGTTAAACCGTCTGCCGCCGCAGCAGTCACGCCCCTTAAAGTCAAAATGGTCAGAAACACCGTCATAAACGCACTGAGAAGCCAGATACTGACTGTTCTAAGGAGTGCAGCAATCCGATCGGCATTGTAGTGGTCGGAAAGCAAACTGACCAGGCTGAAAACAACCGAGAAGATCAAGCACGGCAAAATAATCTGGTCAATTAAAATGCCGGACGCGTTCATCATAAAAAGAAGCAGCGGCGGAAATAAAGCAGCAGAGGCTACAGCGCCGCTTATCGTCAGTAAAGCGATCAAGACCGGCATAAAGGCCATCATGAAAACGGTCATTTGCTCTACCGCACCCGAAATAGACTCGACAGCGAGCCGGAATGTGCCCATCGCCAGTATAAAAATCGGAATCAATACGGCGGCTTCTGCTGTCTTCGTTACCGTCTGCGTTTCCAATGCTTGTCCTACTGTTTTAAGCACAGCTGCCAAAATGGACAACAAAAAAATAATGGCTAAGCTTTGCGCGTGTGTGGTAACTTCGAAAAGCACGTAAGACTTCAATGCCGACATCCAGCTTTCGGGAGAAAACAAAGCAGCTAAATCAATATTTCCGGAATCAAACTCCATTTTTCTTGGCAAAAAAGGGCCGTACAGCTGCTTTAATTCACTCCACCTTTTTTCAAGCGCCGATAAATCCGCTTGCTCCATTATCGGCTGCCATATAGATCCCATGGATCACCGCCCCGGAAGCATGTTTAACACTGTTTCAATCAAAATGGTCAAAATCGGCAGGATAAGCGCCATAATAATAATTTTCCCGGCTATCTCCATTTTTGCTGCAAGAGCCTGCTGACCGGCATCTTTCGCAATATTGGCGATAAATTCCGATATAAAGGCTACGCCGACCGCTTTTAAAACGGTCTCAATATAAAGGGCTTCCACTCCTGCATAGGCAGCCATTTTCCGGACGGCCGCGATCAGTTTGGCCATTTCGTCTGCAAATTGAAATAAAAGAATGCTGCACGTAAACAGGACAAACAGCAATGAAAAACCTGGATTATATTCATGAAGCAGAATGGCTAAAAAAACAGCGACGAGTATAATAGCGGCAATATGAGTAATGGCAATGATTCACCGCTCCTGTCATTGAAATAAAAATACGGATTTGATTTTTTCAAACAGCTGGCCAACAATAGTAGCCGCCATAAATAAAATGTAAACAAATCCAAACAACGTGACCCACTGGGCATATTCTTTTTTTCCAAGCTGGTCTAAAATGGTGTGCAGAAAAGCAGCGACAATGCCAATGCCTGCAATTTTAAACAGTAAATCCACGTCCATATCCATCTATCGACCCACCCTATAGGAGCAAAATGGCTGTCATAAGTCCACACAGCAGGCTGACGGACCGTGTCATGCCGGAAAGCCTTTTTTCTTCGATCGCTGCTTCTTCCCGCTGCTTTTCAAGCTGCTTTAAAACAAGCTGGAGCTTTCTCGCTTCTGCCGTCTGGTTTACAGTCCCCAGCATACAGCCTGCCTGTTCTACAACCTGTAAGTCCCTTTTTTTCAATGCCAGCCCGGTTCCCTGCTTTTTTAAAACAGCGGACCAAAGATCACCGGCACTTTTTTCTGAGACGGCCAGCGCTTCAGCAAATTCTGCAAAAGCCAGATTGGCAGGCTTTTCAATCGTTTGGGAAATAGAGCGCGCAGCCGTTTCCATCGATTCAGCACCATAAGCAATAGAAGACTCAAGCATCATTAGGGCTGTTTCAAACTGGCGAATTTGACGAACACGCTCCCCGTATGACCTGGACTTGTGCCAGCCGATAAACAAGCTCGCTGCGATAATAAAAAGAGCCCCTGCCCACTTCATCCGGCCGCTTGCCTTTCCTTTTTTAAAATCGTAAAGCCATGCTCCTGGTTTACCTCAATATACGTATCAAACAAGCCGCTTTCTTTAATATGGCGAATAACGGGACGACGAAGCGCTTCTTCTAAGGAACGTGCATGAACAGTGGCAATCACCGCAATGCCTGCATGCAGAGCTTCAGAAAGCGCCTGTGCATCCTCTGGCCGTCCAATCTCATCCACAATCAAAACTTCCGGGCTCATCGAACGGATCATCATCATCATGCCTTCCGATTTAGGACATGCATCGAGTACATCTGTTTTCATGCCAACGTCGAGCTGGGGAACCCCATAGAGACAGCCGGCAATTTCAGATCTTTCATCGACGATGCATGTTTTCACCGGCTTTATATTCCGCTTGTCCTCCCCCGTACCCGCAATGCGGGCAATATCCCGCAGCAGCGTTGTTTTACCGGACCTTGGGGGACCAATCAGCAGCGTACTTTTCCATCCGTCTTCACATAAAGATGCCAGCAACGGAAGAGCTGCTCCTTTTTTTTGCTTGGCGATCCTAATATTGAAGAATGATAAGTTTGTCATCGAAGACACCGTTCCGGCTTTTAAAACAGCTTGTCCCGCCAGACCGATTCGATGTCCTCCTTCGATTGTTAAATAACCGCGCTTTAATTGCTCCTCAAGCCGGTATACAGAATGCTTGGTGATTTTATGAACAAACGCGGCACGGTCCTGCTCAGAAAAACAAGTAGACAGCACGTACGGCTTTGGTCCTGACAGCTCTATACGCTGCCCGGTTCGAAGCCGGATTTCTTCAATCGCCGGATCGCTTCTCAAAAGAGGACTGACAGCTTGTAGCGTCGATTCGGGTAAATAAGGGATAATGGTTTTATAGGGCAATCCGCCGCCTCCTTCCGCTCTTTCCACATTGTATGACTGAAGAAGGCATATTATCCATGAAAAAAAACCGCCAAGAGATTGGCGGTTTAATATTTATGAGCGAAATTGCGGCAGCGCACTTTGGGCAAGCGTCCGGTAAGCAATATCGTCCATTGGCGGATTATGAAGGCCTGCACGAACGTTTTGCCAGTACCGGTGAAGCGGGTTTTTCGCAGACAAGCTTCTGGCACCGACAATCCGCATGGCTATATCGGTTACTTCAATAGCCGTGTTGGTTACAAACGCTTTTGCGGCGGCCATTTGCGGACCGATCGGATTCTCTGGTTCCCGGTCATACAGCTCTGCCGTTCGGTACAAAAATTGACGGGCAGCCATCAGCTTGGTTTCCATTTCACCAATAGACTGCTCCATAACCGGCAATTCGCCGATCGGATGATCGAGTGCAGCCGGCGTATAAGAGGCCGCAAACTTGAGCGCATAATCACGGGCGGCACCGGCAATGCCAATGTAACAAGCCGGGATGTGAAGAAGAGACCCTTTTCGGCGAAGCCGCTGGGACTGATCAAGCTTCTCCACAATATAATCAGCTGGAATTCTCACATTCTCGAGAATTAAATCATGGCTCGCTGTTCCACGCATGGCTACACTGTCCCACGTTTCCCGTATGGAAACTCCTTCGGCAGACATCGGTACAAGAAACACAGCTGCCTCTTTTGTCTCACCAATGGATGCAGAGACAAATACGTAATCCAAGACGGGCGCTGCAGAGGTAAATGTTTTTTCCCCGTTGATTACATATTCCTGGCCGTCACGAACGGCATTTGTTTTAAATCGTGCCCCTCGAAGCGGGCTTCCTGCATTGCGTTCACTTGCTGCCGCATTGACCAGTTTGCCGTTTTGGATTTCTTCTACAAGAAAGTCAGCAATCGCCGGGTTCCAGTGCCGGTACTCTGCATATTCCATCAGGATGCCGGTGTGCCAACCAATCGAAAGGCCCGTTGCCCCGCATCCTTTTGCGATCAATTCCTGATGCTGGATAAAATCAACGAGTGACATTCCTCCGTTTTGTGGAAGCATCGCTTTTGTATAGCTGATCTCCTTTAAATCTTTTATATTTTCAAACGGAAAAGAATTCAGCTCGTCTAATGCCGGTTCCCTAGATTGAAAGGCCGGAATCAGCGGCTCGATTTTTTCTTTCATATACAATACGATCGACCTTCTTTCTCTTTATCTTCTTTCATCGTACGAATAAGCAGGACAGAACGCAAATAAAAAGGGCATACCTGTCAGGTACGCCCTAAAAAATCATTATGCACGCGATACGTATGATCCGTCTGTTGTATTTACGATCAGTACGTCACCTTCGTTTACGAAGAACGGCACGTTTACAGTAAGTCCTGTTTCTACAGTTGCCGGCTTTGTACCGCCTGATGCTGTATCGCCTTTGATGCCTGGTTCTGTTTCTGTTACTTTTAATTCTACTGTGTTTGGAAGCTCTACACCAAGTGTTTCTGTTCCAAACATCATAATGGATACTTCCATGTTCTCTTTTAAGAATTTTAACTCATAGTCAATTTGAGATGCTGGAATTTCGATTTGTTCATATGATTCGTTATCCATGAACACATGCTGGTCGCCGTTTGCATACAAGTATTGCATACGACGGTTGTCGATTTGTGCTTTCCCTACTTTTTCACCGGCACGGAATGTTTTTTCCTGAATGGCACCCGTACGAAGGTTGCGCAGCTTTGAACGAACAAACGCTGCTCCTTTTCCTGGTTTTACGTGCTGGAAATCTACAACGCGCCAAATGCCGTTGTCTACTTCAATCGTTAAGCCTGTACGAAAATCGTTTACTGAAATCATGTGTGTTCCTCCTGGGGTTTTTACAAAATAATAAGTTCTTTAGCAGAATGTGTGAGCCGTTCATTCCCGCTGTCTGTAAGCAGGATATCGTCTTCGATCCGGACGCCGCCGATACCCGGCAAATAAATGCCCGGTTCCACTGTTACAACCATACCGGATTCGAGCGGTTTATCACTTGTTACCGAGAGTCTCGGGCTTTCATGCACTTCAAGGCCAAGACCATGTCCAGTGGAGTGGCCAAATGCATCTCCATATCCTTTTGATGAAATAATATCGCGTGCTACAGCATCTGCTTCGGCACCTGTCATTCCAGGCTTGATTTGATCTACCGCAGCCATTTGCGCTTCCAATACAATCGCATAAATTTCCTTTAGCTGCTCGGATGGTTCTCCAACCGCTACTGTACGGGTGATGTCCGATGCGTATCCTTTATAGTATGCGCCAAAATCAAGCGTAACAAAGTCGCCTGACTGGATTTCCTTTTCACTCGCTACACCGTGCGGTAAAGCTGAGCGGGCACCTGAAGCAACAATAATATCAAAAGAGGAAGAATCTGCACCGCATTTTCTCATGAAAAATTCAAGTTCATTCGATACATCAATTTCTCTTACTCCCGGCTTTAGAAAATCCAAAATATGCTTGAACGCTGCATCTGCGATGTCACACGCTTCCTTTAATATCTTAATCTCTGGTTCGGTCTTAATCAAGCGCAAGTTTTCCACGATTCCTGCCACCGGCTTGAGTGTCCCGTTGAAATACTTCTGAAGCAATTCAAACTCCTGGTAAGAAACGTATTCTTTTTCAAAACCAAGCGTCTGTACACCAAGTGCTTCTGCTTTCTGCATAGCTTCTTCGAAAATCGATTTTGTATGCTGGACGATCGTAAATCCAGCTGCCTGCTTTGCTGCCTGCTCTGTATAACGAAAATCGGTCATAAAAACGGCTTCTTCGCTTGTGACGAGTACAGCACCTGATGTACCGGTAAACCCGCTTACATAGCGGCGATTATAAGGGCTCATAATAAATAAGCCATCCAGTCCCTGCTCAGCTATTTTTGAGCGCAGCTTTTCAATCTGTCCCATTTTCTCAGCCCTCCCTGTTTACCAAAAAGTCGAGTGCCATTTCGTAGCCATACAGCCCAAAGCCGCACAGCTGTCCTACCGCGTGAGATGCCGTAACTGAATGATGCCGGAAAGCTTCTCTCTTATGAATATTTGAAATATGTACTTCTACAATTGGTACGTTAATCCCTGCTGCTGCATCGGCAATGGCATAGCTGTAGTGGGTGAATGCGCCGGGATTGAAAACAATCCCATCCATTCCTTCATCCTCTGCTAGATGAAGCCGTTCCACAATTTCTCCTTCAAAATTGGAGTGAAAGGTTACCACTTCCACGCCTGCCTGCGCCCCGCGTTTGATCAGCCGTTCCTCAAGCTCGGCAAGCGTCGTCGTTCCGTAAATATGCGGTTCACGCTTTCCAAGCCGGTTCAGGTTTACCCCATTAATAAGCAAAATTTTCTTCATTTCTTATCCCCCGGCTATTCATTTTCCCGACTAGTTTACCATATTTGCCCGGCTTCTGACTACTTGGCTCTTTCGTAATGCCAGGAAATTGTGAGGCTGATAAACAGGAAATAACCGAGCAAAAGAGAAAAAATGGTGACCAGGTGCAGAAGTGACCGGTCAGCACCGAAAAAAACAAACAAAAAAAAGAAAACAGTTATGGAAATTCCAACGGTGAATGGCTTTCTTTTACGGAACAGCGCATAGTATAATAAAGAGAGTACAATAGAAATAAGCACACTTATCACTAAGGCAATTCCGTATTTTACAAGCAGCGGCAGCGGGAAAACAGCAAGCATAAAGACAGGGTCCCAGTTCATAAAATGAAAGGTATAAGAAAGCCAGCTGAATAGCAGCAACAGCAGGCCTGCCATCACGCCGGTCTCACTTATCATACGCCTTGAATAATCAGAATGTTTAGAATTGTTGGTTCGAATCATTTCTTTCCTCCTTCAAGCAGGTCCCGCTTTTATTTTAGCCGGATTATCGCTAAAATATGATTACTATACGTCCTTGCTAAAGGATGAACGAAAGAAGGAACGAACACATGAGTAATGAAAAGCCGGTGTATGGCGGGCAGGCCGTTGTTGAAGGTGTTATGTTCGGCGGAAAAAATCATACGGTTACCGCCGTACGGCGCAACGATGGATCGATTGAATATTTCCATCTGCCCCGCACGATTCGCCCCGCCCTCCAGACAATAAAAAAAATTCCTCTTCTTCGCGGTATCGTTGCCATTTTAGAAGCTGCTGCGACAGGGTCTAAACATTTAAACTTTGCCAATGACCGGTATGATGTCCCGCCGGGTGAAGAAGAAGCAAAAGCAGAAGAGCCGTCGAAGTTTACCCTTATGTTTGGGGTAGCGCTCGTTGGGATTTTATCGTTCCTGTTTGGAAAATTTGTTTTTACCCTTGTACCGGTTGGCCTGGCTGAACTGACAAGGCCTATTTTTCAAAGTGATATGGCCCAGATCTTGGTAGAAGGGCTGTTTAAATTACTCCTGCTGCTTGTTTACATTTGGGCCATTTCGATGACGCCGCTTATTAAACGTGTATTCCAATATCACGGAGCGGAGCATAAAGTAATAAATGCTTATGAAAATGGGCTTTCGCTGACTGTGCAGAATGTGCAGGCCTCTTCCCGGCTTCATTACCGCTGCGGATCCAGCTTTATTTTATTTACGGTTATTGTTGGTGTTTTTGTGTATATGCTTGTACCGACTGAGCCATTTTATGTACGAGTGCTTAACCGGCTTGCTCTTATTCCTGTTGTGCTTGGCCTTTCTTTTGAGGTTCTGCAGCTCACAAACAAAGTTCGTGATGTTCCCGGCTTAAAGTGGCTTGGGTATCCTGGACTTTGGCTTCAACTTTTAACCACAAAGGACCCATCAGATGATCAAGTGGAAGTGGCGATCGCCTCTTTCAAGAAATTAATTTCCATTGAAGAAAGTACTGAAAAAGGATTAAAAGCAGACGAAATTGTCTAATATGTAAGTAACACTATTTTTCCGGGAGGTGGCTTTAATGAATGTTCGCACTGTTGTCGTTTCCGTCATTACTGCACTCGCTGCCATTGGTCTTGTGTCAATGATGATCACCTCTCCCGGGCAGCTCGTGCAGCAAATTGCTTTTGCTGTAATCACTGTTGCGATTGTGATGTTCTTGCTCCGGCTGTTTATGCGTAACCGGACTGGAGGAAACCACAGCGAAAACCGCGCTTACTCTAAAGCTGTGAAACAATCCAAAAAACGCTACGCCACAAAAACAGGTTTTAAATCGAAACCATCTGTTGCTTTCACGACAGGAAAGCCGAAAAAGAAAGCAGCCCGCCGCAAGAAAGCCTCACATTTAACCCTTATTCAAGGAAATAAAGGAAAGCGAAGCTCCCGAGCTTCTTCTGAATGACTCTGCCGGATATCCGCGCAGGGTTTTTTTATTGCCGGCAATATATAAAAAGCCGCCCTTTTTATTCAAGGGCGGCTTTTTGGAGGCCTTCTTTTTCTTATAATCCACATTTCAGCTGGGCGCCGCAGTTCGTACATGTGTTGCAGCCGCCGAGCTCTTCTACTGTTCCTTTGCGGCAGACCGGGCAAGTATTGCCGACTTCACTGCCAATTGTCACATTCGTTGAACGAAGATCCTGAATCGTATCAATTAAAACAACGTGGTTTTCATGTTGTTTCGGTTCTGTTTTCTCTTCTTCATCCCACGTGTTTTCTTCTGCTTTCAGCGTAAGCACCTGGGAATCACGGCTTCCGTCTACATAAACTGTGCCGCCTTTTGCCCCGCCTTTATAAAGACGCTCATACACGCTTTCTACCTGCTCAACTGTATAGCCGCGCGGTGCGTTTACGGTTTTGGAGATAGAGCTGTCAATCCACCGTTGAATCACACACTGAACATCTGCATGCGCTTCTGGTGCCAGGCTCATCGCTGTTACAAAGTAATCCGGTAATTGATCCGGATCTGCTTCCGGATTGCGCTCCAGATAGTCTTTTACAATATCCGCTTTGACCTCAATAAATTTACCAAGCCGTCCGCTGCGGTAGTACGTAAAGGAGAAATACGGCTCCAATCCCGTTGATACACCCACCATCGTTCCAGTAGAACCCGTTGGTGCCACAGTTAACAAATGCGAATTGCGAATACCATTTTGAAGAATAGCTTCCCGTACATGATCCGGCATTTTTTTCATATAGCCTGTATGAACAAATGCCTCACGAAGACGATTGGTTTCATCTTGTGTTTCTCCCTCAAGGAATGGGAAACTGCCTTTTTCTTTTGCCAGCTCTACAGACGTTTCGTACGCTGTTACAGCAATCGCTTCGAACACCTGGTCAACAAGGGCATTTCCTTCTGGAGAACCATATTCTTTTTCGCAATAAATAAGCAGGTCCGCCAGTCCCATTACGCCAAGGCCGACCCGTCGTTCACCGAGCGCCTGTTTTTTGTTTTCCTCAAGGAAATACGGTGTCGCATCGATCACGTTATCCTGCATACGGACACCTGTGCGAACCGTTTGTTTTAATTTATCAAAGTTCACCGTTTTCAAATCCTTGTCCGCCATTTCAGCAAGGTTAACGGCTGCTAAATTGCAGACTGAAAATGGTGCAAGGGGCTGCTCACCACATGGATTTGTTGCAACAACCTGCTGGCCATATGCTTTTGCATTGGTCATTTCATTGGCATTGTCGATAAAGAAAATGCCTGGTTCTGCTGAATAAGTCGCACAGACATTAATTAAATTCCATAGCTCGCGCGCTTTAATTTTGCGGTACGTGCGAACTTTATGTCCCTCGCGCTCCCATTCACGGACATCGCCGACTTTGTGCCAATTTTCGTTGTAATAGGCCATTTCTTCTTTGTTGTACGTTTCTACAGCCGGAAAACGAAGCTCATAATCCGCATCTTTTTCCACTGCATCCATAAATTCATTCGTCAGGCAGATCGAAATATTGGCACCAGTTAAAAATTCAGCGTTATGAACGCTGTAAGTTCCGCCGGTACGAAGTTTCTCTTCCGCTTCTTTGATAATTTCAGGACTGAAGCCGCCGTAGCCGGGGATGTTTTTGTAGTTCACCACACCCTGGTACATCTGCTCCTCGCGTTCAGTAAGCGGCTTAAAGTTTAATTTATCCTTTGCCGCTTTTTGAATTTGCTCGTCTTCTGTATTTTCAAGAAGATAACGCAAGATACGCGGGTTTTGCATTTTTGAAATAATAAATTCTACAATATCGGGGTGCCAATCTGCCAGCATAATCATTTGAGCACCTCTGCGTGATCCGCCCTGCTCAACAAGATGTGTCAGCTTGGCAATATCATCAAGCCACGAAACGGATCCAGACGACTTCCCATTTACGCCGCGGGCAAGGGTATTGCGCGGACGAAGAGTGGAGCCGTTCGTTCCGACACCGCCGCCGCGGCTCATAATTTCCATGACCTGCTTACGATGCTCGGATATACCTTCACGTGAATCAGCTACAAATGGCATCACATAACAGTTAAAATACGTCACGTCTGTGTCTGCCCCCGCTCCGTATAACACACGGCCCGCCGGAATAAAGTTTAAGCTTACAAGTTCGTTATAAAATTTATCGAACCATTCTTTTTTCTTTTCATCTGTTTTTTCAACAGATGAAAGCCCTGCTGCATTGCGTTTAGCAATCTGCTCGTAAAAAACTTCAAGCGGTTTTTCAATCACATCAAGACTGCGGTGAATAATACCTGTTTCTGCTTCTTTTGGATCATCGATCGCACTGCGGTATTCTTCATCAATCAAAATCGATGCTCTTTTCGCTTCTCGATCGAGCGATACGACAAAGCCTGTCCCACGAGCTGGGAATTTAGGATCTTCTTTAATTGTTAAAACAACAAAGTCGCCTTCAGACAGGGTAATTTTTTCAGTATCTTTAAATGAATATCGGTCAATCATAACCAGGCGGGAAACGCCTTTGTGTGTAATGTTCATTTCCGGCGTGATCGGGAAAACCTGCGGGAAAATGCTGATGTCCTTGTTTAACTGGTCAACGTTCAGTGACATAACCTTAGCGGACGTAGCAGACATGGAAACAACTCCTTTTGTATTCTGTTGAAAAAAAGCGAAAACAAACACAATATATTGTGTTTGTTTTTAATTTTATATTCTATATATTGATTTAGATCTTGCGGTTTGTCAAGCGGCCGCCCTTCTGCTCATCCTCTGGCAGGCCTTGAAATCCAAGAGAAAAAAGCAAAAAAAAAATAATTTTGTCGAACCTCTTTTTATCTGCGAAAATTCCAATCCGGATTTTCATACCGATCTCTTTGAATTGTTTCAATTTGACGTTTTTGGCCACCTGTTAAAACGAGCGGTTCAAGGTGAATATTGAGCCCTTCTTCAAACCCTTGTTTGAACGCAACACGTGCTTCATCGAGCGTTACCGGTTCAGCCCGCAGCGCATTAATCGCAACTGCTTTGTTTCCAAACGCCTTCTTCATCCGCTCTTTTACCCGGTCGTTTGGATAGTGAAACAAGCTGAACAGCTTGTCTTCATCCAAATCAAGCAGGATAGAGCCGTGCTGCAATATTACCCCTTTTTGCCGGGTCTGCGCGCTTCCCGCCACTTTTCTTCCTTCAACGACAAGCTCATACCAGCTTGGCGCATCAAAACAAACGCTTGAACGCGGATTTTTTAAACTTGCTTTTTCCTCCTCTGTCCGCGGGACAGCAAACTCTGCAGCAAGTCCAAGCTTACGGAATCCTTGAAGCACGCCTTCAGAAATGACCCGGTATGCTTCTGTTACACCTGTCGGCATGTCTGGATGCTCTTCACTCACAATCACGCTGTACGTTAACTCATGCTCATGAAGCACGCCTCTTCCGCCAGTCGGACGGCGCACGAAGCCAAGCCCATAATTTCGGACAGCGTCAAAATCCACTTCTTTTTCCGCTTTTTGAAAATAGCCAATGGACAGCGCCGCCGGCTCCCAGCCATAAAAGCGGACGACGGGCGGGATCAGGCCCTTGCTGTGCCAATCAAGAAGCGCCTCATCCACAGCCATATTATAAGCTGCATTTTGATTTCCAGTATCAAGAAAAGCCCATGTTTCTTTTGCCATCATATACGCCTTCTTTTCTTAGTAAATTTCCTCACTCAGTCTATCAAATTGACCCTGAAATTCAAAGGCGAACACGCTTCTTTTTTTAAAGAGAATTTTCTTTTCTTCTTATAACCATATCGATATAATAAAGGGAGCAGTTTATTCGAAAGGGGAACACAACGTTGCTTTATTCTATTGCCGCGGTACTCGGTGCCATTATTTTGTACGCGATCTTTATGTACTTTTCCCAAAAGCGTGCAGTAAAACCGCTCAGTCAGGAAGAATTTGTAAAAGGATACCGGAAAGCGCAGCTGGTTGATGTGCGCGAACCGAATGAATACAATGGCGGCCACATTTTAGGAGCCCGGAACATTCCTGTTACGCAAATGAAGCAGCGAATGAAAGAAATTCGCCCGGACAAGCCTGTTTATTTGTATTGCCAGAGCGGCCTTCGCAGCGGCCGTGCTGCACAAATGCTATACAGAAAAGGATACCGCGACATTTACCATCTGCAAGGCGGATTTAAAAAATGGACCGGAAAAATTAAAACAAAATAAAAACAGCCCTGTTTAAACAGGGCTGTTTTTGTTTGTCCGCTTGTGTATGTTCTCCCCTTTTTAAGGGCAGGCTAGGGACAGCTCATGAAATCGAAAGGAGACTTCGAGATAAATGAAGCCTGCTATTATGTATGATGATACTTGGGCAGATGCACTCGAGCAAAACTTAAAAACCGCTTCAACACCCGGCGGCTGGGCACTTTTTAATTTAACAGCCGAGATGAAAAAGCAAATTTTGCCTTCCCGCTTTGATGGGTTGCTGGCGCCTGATTTTCTGCCGCATATGCAGTTTCTTCCCCACCAGCTGAAAACGGCCCAGACCGTAATGGAAGAAATGAGCGGAACCGCTATTTTAGCAGATGAAGTGGGCCTCGGAAAAACCATTGAAGCCGGACTTATTTTAAAAGAATATATGCTGCGGGGCCTTGCTTCCCGCATCCTTATATTAGCACCCGCTTCCCTGGTCAGCCAGTGGGCCAAAGAACTGCGTGAAAAATTTCAAATTTTCGCGCTCGTCCAGCGGAAAAATCCTGACTGGTCTTGGCACGGCGTTCAGATTGCATCGATTGATTCGGCCAAACAGCCGAAGTTTGCCGATGCATTTGCGGATACGTTATTTGACATGATTATCATCGATGAAGCACACCGATTGAAAAATCCTGCTACAAAAAATCACCAGTTTGTCAGCCGCTTAAATAAAACATACTGCCTGCTGCTGACAGCGACACCGGTTCAGAACAACGCAGATGAATTGTTTCACTTGGTTTCTCTTTTAAGACCCGGGCTTTTTGGCAGCAACGGATTCTTCCAGTCTCAATTTAAAGATGGAAAGCGCTCCGTTCAAAACCATGATGCTTTTCACGCCCTGCTCAGGCAGGTCATGATCCGCAATACCCGGACAGATGTGGAAAGTGAGCCTATAAAACGCTTTATTCAAACTATTCGGATCGACCCGTCAAAAGAAGAAAAAGCGTTTTATGATTCGCTGTCCGAATGCCTGCCAAGCTCCATTACACTTCTGACGCTGCAGCGGGAAGCATGCAGCAGCAAGTATGCGGCCCTGGCGACTCTGCAAAAGCAGGAAGGGTTTGACAAAACAAAAGTCGCTGCGCTCGCTCAAGCTGTTGACCGAAATTCCAAAGCTGAAAAAGCATTAGAAATTGTGAATGGCCTGGAAAATGAAAAGGTGCTTATTTTTACTCAGTATCGGGCAACACAGGAATATTTGGAGCTGTTTTTTCGTTATCATCAAATTCCAGCTGTTTCTTTCCAAGGAAAGTTCAAAAAAGGAAAAAAAGATTGGATGATTGAACTTTTCAAAGGTCCAGCGCGGGTGCTGATTGCTACGGAAGCGGGCAGTGAAGGATTGAATCTTCAATTTTGCCGCCATGTTATCAATTTTGACCTTCCATGGAACCCGATGAAACTTGAACAGCGAATTGGACGTGTACATCGTTACGGTCAGACTGAGAACGTCCACATTTATCATCTTGCCTATAAACAATCAGTGGAAGACCGCATGCTCTCTTTGCTTTACGAAAAGATCGCTCTTTTTCAAACGGCTATCGGAAAGCTGGACAATATTTTGGATCAAAACTGGATTGAAGAACACTTGCATGATACATTCCACTCTTCCAAAAGTGTTAGAGAGTGGGAAATAAAAATGCAAAACCTTGCAGCTGCATTGGAGTGAACAACATTGATGTCTTTTCTTCGTTCCTTTTTTACTGCCTGTGAATGTCCTATTCTTGAAGAATCTGAACACTCGTTAAAGGTTCAGTTAACCGAAGAAGCAGATCGTTCCCTGATGAACCGCCCTTTTTACTGGCATTACAAAGACCGGCTAGGCCAGGCAGGCGACCCGATGAGCGTCACCTTTTTCACAAAGGACCCTGGCCGGCCGCTCAAACACCAGGAAGAATATGTTACATTCGGGTCCCCCCGTTTTCATCAGCTTCTTTCCTATGCTCAAAAAAAAGCATCGTTTGTCAAATTGTATGAAACAACAAACGGATCGGGAACCATTCAGCTTGATCCTTGGCTGTTTGTTCATTTTCACCTTTCCTATGAAGCAAACAGCAAAAAAGAAAAGCTCGTTCCGCTTGCTCTTCATTTAATCAACGGAGCTTTTTCGGATCAATTTTTGGAACAAGCAGGCTCTCTGTCTCTCAGCCACTCGATCAGTCCTTACCATTATGTGCTCTCGCCTCTTATTACACCTGCAAGCGGCTTGAACCGGCTAAAGCAAAAATTATGGAGAGACTTGATGGAAGAAGAGCATGGCTGGGCTCAAACGGCTCTTAAAAAACAAAAAGCAGAGCTTAAGCTTCTTCAGTCTTTTTTTGACCAGGAGGAAGAGGATAATACGCATTATGAACGGGAAAAAGCAGCCATTATGCGCCGTTTTGAACCAGTGATCCGTGTTTCCGTTTTGAATGGCGGGCTTTTCTATCTGGCTCAGACAAAATAATTAATGGTATTCAACCCGGCTGAGAAACGATTCCAAGCGGGGATCGTATACATAAGTGGCACGGAAAAAACCGTCAGTATGAGTTGTTGTGATTCGAATCTGCCAGTTTTGTTCAGCTGTTTCCGTTACTGCAGCGTTTGTTGTGCCCAGATTTGTTTCTATCTCAAAAGAAGCAGGCTCTGACTGGGTTAAAACACGCCGCAGCGCCATCAGCTCAGCCACACGAAACTCATAATAGTTTGTTAAATGATCCGCTGTTTTCCATTTGGTCACGGCAGCATCTGCAGCTGACACAGATGCTGCCATAATCAGTACTAAAATAAGCAAAACATGCGGAAAAATCATTCCCTGCTGACGCTTAATGTGCTTTCTTATAGAAAGGATACATGACCGCTCCTTCCTGTTCACCGTTTGAAAATGTAACATGTATGTACATTTTCCCTCCTTGTTCTGAAAACGAAGCCGTTTTTACATTTTGCAGCATCACTTCATGTCCTTGCCCGTTGATCTGCCTTCTAATTTTGTCACGATATTGACTAACCGTGACTAGCATGTCACCAGAAGCTGCTGCTTGGTACGCGAGTCTTGTCCCAGACACATGCCAATTCGAAGATCCCTGCATTTCATTGCGCAGCTGAATGATAAAAAGCTCCCATTCCGTGTTTTTCTCGGCTTTTCCAGCTTCCACAGCCCGATAAGCGCCATCATAAAGCAGTGGAATCGAAGCAGCACACGCACAAAAGACCATTAATGCAATAAGAGATTCAATGAGTGTAAAGCCGTTATTGCTCCTCCACACATCTCTTTTTCCCTTGAATGAATACACACGCTTTCGCCCTTCCTCCGTCTTCTTCCCAAACCAATTTTCCCCTGGCGGCTGGTCCATCCAATTCATAAGAAAAGGAAGCATCCGAAAAAATCCGGGATTCGGCTTCTTCATATAACTTTCTCATTCCTTCCTGCTGCTCCCAGCGCCAGGAGGTGCCCTCCATTAGTTTTAAACTAAAAGGCAGCAAAACACCTGCCGCTATAAAAAGAGCGGTTAAAGCCAGCAGACTTTCCGCTAATGTCATCCCTCTTTCATTCCTCCGAAAAATAAAAACGTCCCCTTCCAATTAAAAAAATCAGCTTGGTGGTTTTTTCATTTGTTGTAAAATAAAACGTGCCGAATCGGCTGGTCGTACCTGTTTTTAAAAAAGCAATCGTATCTAAACCCCTCTCATCAAATATGAAACGCTCGGGGATCTCACGCTTGATAATCGTTTTTCTCGGTATTTCAAATGTGTAGATGTGATAATACCGGTCTTTATTTTCAAAAAAGTCTACAACAATATTTGCGTTTTTCGAAACAGCATATGCCTGGGCTGCAAACAAATCCCTTTCTACCTGGTGAAAAAACTGACGGTTGCGCACGTCTTCCGCAATCGTCCGAAGCGGAATAAGGGCTGCTCCGAAGCAGACAGTAAAAACCATCAGCACAATCATCATTTCCAGAAGTGTAAAGCCTTCTTCTTTATGACCCACCGGCTGACACAATTCCTTCCGCATCGATCGTAACAGCCCCCCCACCCGGGCAGGTCGTTTCATCATCTCTTAAGTACCCATCTGTAACGAGTGTACTGACAGAGGAAGGCAGTGATCCATTATCAATCCGGTACGCCTGTACCTGCCCCTGCACCATATGAACAAACGCGTCACAGCCTTTTGCATTGATATTTTTACTTTGCTTTGCCACGTTTGGAATCGCAATGAAAAGCAAAACGGTAATCACCAATAAGACGATCATCATTTCTATCAGTGTAAATGCTCGTTCATTCTTCCAGAATCGCTTCATTCTTTTTTCCTCCTTTTTTAAACCGAGCCAATCATCTCAAACATCGGCAGCATCACCGACAGATAAACAGCCATGACAACCGTGCCAATCATTAAAAAAACGGCCGGCTGAATAATGCTTGTTGCTTTTTTTATTTTGTTTTCAATCAGCTGGTCACAGAATGATGCGTAAAGAAGCAGCTCTTCTCCCATTCTGCCATTTGCCCCTCCATGGCCGATCAAAGCAGGCAGCTTTCGGTCAAACCAAGTGATATTCGCAATGGCTTCTTTCAAAGAAGTACCCGACATAAGCTGGCTGTTTATTTTTTTTGAAGCTTCACGAAGCATGGGATAAATCGTTTGTTCTTCAAATACATGGAGAAGCTCGTTCACCGAAAATCCACTGCTTAACAGTTGAGCAGATTCCCTGGCAAAAAGACGGGTAAAATAAAGCTGAAATAGAGTTTTCATATACGGAATTTTTATGATCATATCCGCTCTTTTTTGCGGAGAAAGAAGTTTATAGCGGGTATACAAAAGAAGAAGCAGACCAGTCAGAACAGGGGCTGTAATTAAGACGGCCGGGGGTGCCCATTGAAGAAAAAAAAGCAGGAGCAGGATCATCCCTTTTGGTTCATATCCCATTGAAGCGTGAAGATCCCGAAACTGAGGAAGAACGAAAGTATTTAAGACCGCGAGCAATACGATAAGCAAAGCCAGCAGGAAGATCGGATATTGCAGAAGCCGTACAAGCTTTTCTTTCGCCTGTTCAGTCTTGCTCCACTGTGTTCCTGCATGCACGAGCGTTTCTTGAACATTTCCGTGCTGTTCAGCAAAGAAAATCTGCAGGCAGATAAGGGAAGGAACATGAAGCACCGGCAGAATTTCGTGAAGCGGAACGCCCTCCCGCAACTGCTTTTGAATCAAGTTTGTTTGCCTTTTATTTATATCCGGTATGTTCATCAACAGAAATTCTACCGCTTCTCCAATGGAAAAACCTTTTATCATCATTTCCCCGAGCCTTGTAATAAAATCAGCTCCATTTTTCGCTGAAGTCCGTTTCGCTAAAACACCAGCGAGCCCATTCCTCGCGTGTGATAAATCCATATGCTATCCCCTTTCGCAGCTCATCCTGCAGCTTTTGATAAACAGATACCGGCTGATGCGATGATTTGTTCCCCAGTATAGAAAACAGTGCTTTTCCCAATAGTAATTCGCAAACGATCGCCTGCTTTGTTTTTTGCATACATTCCTCCCTGCAGGCAGCACCACAGTCCGGACAGCAGATACGGACAAGCCGCTGTGCGGTAATGCCGATCAGTGTCTGTGTCATTTCATGCTGAGTAATACCGAGCTCTTTTAACCTGCCGATAACACCTGCAGCGTCGCGAGCGTGAATGGTCGAAAGAACCAGGTGTCCCGTAAGTGCACTTTTCACAGCGGCTCGTGCAGTTTCTTCATCACGTATTTCACCGACCATAATCACGTCAGGATCGTGGCGTAAAATGGCTTTTAAGCCCGTTGCATACGTAATGCCGGCTTTTTCATTTACTTGAATTTGTACGAAAGCATCCTGCTGTTTTTCAACGGGATCCTCGAGTGTAATGACATGTTTGTTTAAATGGGAGGCACAATGCTGAATCATAGAGTAAAGTGTAGTGGATTTTCCGCTCCCGGTTGGGCCGCTAAGCAGAATGAGGCCGTTTGAATGGTTTAATAACGAGGTTAACTTGACCGCTGTGTAAGGAAACAGCGTTAATTGGGAAAGAGATGGAACATGTTCCTGTGGCAAAAGGCGGATCACGAGGCTTTCTTTGTGGGGTACAGCGGGAAGCGTGGAAACACGCAGCGATAGGGGAAACTGATCAACCGTCTGGCGAAAGGAGCCGCTTTGAGGCTTTCGTTTTTCACCGATATCCATCGAAGCCGTAAATTTCAAATAAGCAATCAGCCGTTCGCCCTCCCGTATGGAAAAGGTTTCACTTTTTATCAGCTGGCCGCCGACACGAATTTTAAGCAAATAACCGTTTTGTTTTGGCATTAAATGAAGGTCGGTGGCCTGCATTTGAACAGCTTCTTTTAAGATTTGCTCCATTTTTTGCTCAACCTGCAAATTATCACCTTCTCTCCCTTTGAGCATACAACAATATGCCGGGTTAGACTTGTTTTTTTCAAAATATTTACAAAACTTTAACAAAAAAACCTTTAAAGCTTTCCGCTTTAAAGGCTTTGCTTGTTTTAATGCCCTCCGCTTCCCGGCGTCATCATAAAGGTTGACCAATAAGTAAAGGCGGCAAAAAAAACGGTTAAATAAGCACCAAACACATAAATATACATTCGTTCAGAAAGACGTAAATAGCCGAGTAATAAGAAAAATCCAGTTTGGCCAAGAAAAATTAAAGCCGTAATATTCATATGGCCCAAGTAAAACATTAAAGAAAAAATACCGGTCCAAAATGCCATAACACGAAACATCCGATCCATTATGTATCCCTCCCTTTTTTCAAAGCTTGGTCCATTAATATCACTATTATAAAGGATAAGAGACAAAAATGTAAGCGTTTCTTTTATTCAGTTTACTGCAACCGACTGATAGATACATTCCTTGCATCCATTCAGCATCGTAGAATGCTGGCTTAAAACAGCAGGCCCAAATAAGGTGTCCATAACTCCTTGTAAAAACGCTTTATGAATCCGGCATGTTGCTGCAGCTTTTTCCTGAAGCAATTCTTTGAATGGACAGTTATAAATAGCAAATTGAACAACGATCCCCTTTTCTGTTTCTTCCGCATGCGCTGTATAACCAATTCTTGCAGTCAACGTTTTAAGCAATTGAAGACGTTCTTTATTTGGAAGGGAGGAAACAGCCCCTTTCATTTCTGCTTCTACAGAACGCCGGCCGGCTTTTTGAGCGGCCGCTTCCGCCATTTTTACTCCGTCTTCTCCAAAAAGCTCCAGAGCCCCAAGCAAAATATCCGACAAAAGCTGGTAATCGCGATGTGGAAAAGCCAGCTGCACAGCTCTTTCCGCCGGCTTATATATCTTACCCGGCCGGCCGCCTTTTCCTGTTTTCTGCAGACAGGAACCAATTAAATTGACATCTTCAAGCTTTGTTAAGTGAAGGCGTGCCACGTTCGGATGAATGCCAAATTGAGCGGCTATATCCTGTACTGTCAGGTCTCTATGTTCTTTTAAAATATATTCATAAATGGAATAACGTGTGGCATCAGCAAGTGCGCCTGTTACTTTTAAAACAGAGTTCATTTTATCACCTCGTCATTTTTTAATTATTATAAGCAACAATTTTATGGTGAAAAATGATAAAAGTCATACTTATAAGCGTGTTACGAAATTGGACACAATTAAGAGGGTAATCACCGTACAATAATTGTACAAGTATTGTATAGTGTATTTGAGAATAAAAAAGGAGGAGTATTTATGTCTGCTGTTACCTTTTATACGTATCCAAGCTGTACATCATGCCGAAAAACAAAAAAATGGCTGTCTGCCCATTCAGTTGATGTTCAGGAACGCCACCTTTTCCGTGAAACTCCTACACGCCAGGAGCTGCTAAATCTTTTATCCATGACTTCAGAAGGTCTTGATGAACTGCTTGCCACCCGAAGCAGAACGTTTAAATCGTTAAATGTAAGCGTCGATGAGATGCCCCTTTCAGCCGTTGTCGATTTGATTATTGAAGAGCCTAAATTGCTGCGGCGTCCGATTTTAACGGACGGAGAATCGCTTGTGGTTGGATATAATCTTGAAAAGCTAAGAAGCCTGACGAAAAAAAAGCAGGTTATGAAATATACCGGATAAAAAAACAGAGAACACCGTAATGGCGTTCTCTGTTTTTTTAAAAACCATTTAAAAAAGGATTGCTGTCCATTTCCGTGATCACGGATGTTGCCGGGCCATGTCCCGGGAGCACAATGGTTTCCTCAGGCAGTGACATAATTTTTTCATGAATGCTCGTAAGAAGTGTCTGGTGATCGCCGCCAGCAAGGTCTGTACGGCCGATGCTGCCCATAAAAAGAGTGTCACCGGCAAACAAGGCGCCGCCTTCTTCGAAATAATAAGATACGCTGCCCGGTGAATGGCCCGGTGTATGCAGCAGTTTGAATGTAAACAGATCAATCGTTAAATCTTCTTCATTACGGATCAAAACATCAGCCGGCGGTGCCGTAATGCTTCCCATGCCAAAGCGGCTTGAGCCGTTCAGATCGGCATTTTCAAGCCACTCTGCTTCTTTTTCATGCAGATAAACCGGCATGTTAAAAGCTTCTTTCAGCGGGCGAACAGCCCCAATATGGTCAAAATGAGCATGAGTCAGCAAAACAGCGAGCGGGTCAAGCTTGTTTTCCTTCAGCCAGCTCACAAGCTGATCTCCTTCTGAACCCGGGTCAAAAACAATACATTTTGACTCATGAGAAAGTATGTAGCAATTTGTTTGCAGAGGACCAAGCGGCAATTGCGTCCAATCCATATCATCTCCACCTTTTTCTTTATTCAATTGATATCGTAACAGGAAACTGCAGCTGTTAAAAGAATTATCCGCTTTCATCTCGACAAATATGGAAAAACCTTATACAATAGGGGTGTGTTTTACGCTTACATGGGTTTTTATGGCTTTTTATATAAGGAGGCCTGGAAAAATGAACGGGTTAACGATTATTTTTGCTCTTATTGCCCTTCTTGCCGTTTTCAGTACCATCAGCGCTGTAAAAAACAAAAATCTGCTCGGCATCGTTTTTAGTCTGGGTACAGCTGGTGTAATCGGCTGGTTTACCATCATGACGGTTTTGCATCACGGCTATCCAGCTGCCCATTAAAAAAGCCCCTGATAAAAATCAGGGGCTTTTTTTTATTCTTTTCTTGCAGCATCTGGATCATAAAAACGAAGCAGGTCCCCGTAAATAACCCGATCTGAATAATTTAATTCAGCAGCTGCTTTTTCAATATAAGGCGCACAGTAGGAAGCATCCGTTTGCTCGCCCGTCTTTTTATCCCAGCATACGTCGCCGGCATACACATAATTTTCTGTCACAAAACGGCCGTCACGGAATGCGGCAAAGCTTTCATGCTCGCTGGAAAGTAAATCTTGTCCAAACTGAATATCTCCTTTTGTATCAACGCCAAGAAGATGAAGCAGTGTTGGCCGCACGTCCACCTGTCCGCCGACCGTATCAATTTCCTGGCCTTTAACGCCTGGAATGTGAATCATAAACGGTACTTTTTGAAGCTCAGCTGATACGTATGGCGTCACTTCTTTACCTAAGTATTGAGACATGGCTTCATTATGATTCTCTGAAATGCCGTAATGATCCCCATACAAAACAATTACAGAGTTTTCATAAAGGCCTGCTTTTTTCAAATCTTCCACAAACGTTTTTAATGCTTCGTCCGTGTAACGAACGGTAACGAAATAACGATTTAATGTGCCGCTTGATGAATTAAATTCATCAATCATCTGGTCTTCTTTGTCGTAGTAGAACGGATGATGATTGGTCAGCGTGATCATTTTTGAATAAAACGGCTGCGGCATGGTTTTCATCAGCTCGGCCGATTGTTCAAAAAACGGAATATCTTTCATTCCCCAGTTTACACTGTTATCTTCATTCACCTTATAATCATTTACATTGTAAAAACGTTCATATCCAATCGAATCATACATAATGTCCCGGTTCCAGAAACTTTTATTGTTCGCATGCATCGCATTTGAAAAATAGCCATTTTCCTCAAGCTTTTCAGCCATTGAATTAAATTGGTTGCCAGAGTGAGTAAAAAACACGGCACCGCGGCTCAGCGGATACAGTGCATTTTCTGTTAAAAATTCTGCATCAGACGTTTTCCCCTGCCCGGTTTGGTGGTAGAAGTTAGTGAAGTTTAAACTCTCTTTTGCAAAATCATTCAGAAATGGCGTAATTTCCTGGCCGTTTACGGTATTGTTTAAAACAAAAGCCTGTGTTGACTCAACGGACACCATAATCAGGTTTTTTCCTTTGGCAGCGCCAAACAGCTCTGTATTTGGTTCGGCATAATTGGCGTCAGCATAGTTTTCAATTTCAGTTAATTCGCTGCCATCTGCCAGTGCACGCTGGGCAGATGATTTGGATTGAAGAAAAATGTCATAAAGGTGATAGTTGAACGTTCCGATGTTTTTCACAAGCATTTCACGGTCGAAAGTTCTTGTTAAAAGCTGCGGACGTTCCACTTCTGCTAGTCCAAGGTTCAAAAACATAAGCGCAGCAGCTGATAAAAAATAAGCGCGGCGGTTCATTTTTGACATTGGGCGAAACTTCACAAATGACGGCTTGAACTTAAGCAGGAGGAATAAAAGAATGACATCGGCGAAATATAAAATATCCGCTACATTAAATTCTTCTGTAACACTGTTACCCAAATCAGCAAAGTTACTTGTTTGAAATAAAAGAGGCAGCGTAATAAAGTCATTAAAAAAGCGATAAAACACAACGTTCGCATAAAGCAGAAAACTTAAGAAAAAGCTCATGCCCAGCAAATAACGATTGCGTGCTTTGTCGCTTTTAAAGAAAAAGCCAATTCCCATTACCAGCATAATAAAGCTTAGCGGGTTAATCAGCAAAATAAATTCCTGCAGTGAGTTTTCAATATCCATGTTAAAGCTTGTTTTATAGACGATGTATGTTTTCATCCATAAGAACAAAACGGTTACAGCAATAAGAGAAATGTTGCTGCGTATTGTTCTTTTCATCTTTCAGCCTCCTCGTTACTTCTATAAAAGTGATCGGGGAATTGCATACACTTTAACCTAGTGTAAATTGTCTTTCACAATCTTAATACTTTTTTTACAAAAAATCAATCAGAACGAAAAAGCAAAGCTTTATAATAGTTCCGCGACAATTCCGCCCCTTATTCATACGCATACGATTAAAAAAAGTTTCATAAAATAAAAAACAGTCCCAGCGGAACTGTTTTTTATTTTATGAAACTGACATTACTTTTGCTAAGTAAGCTGCACCGATCACACCGGCATCGTTGCCAAGCTGTGCTTTTTGAAGCGTAAGCACATCCATCGCCCGTGGGAACGTGAACTCTCTTACGTATTTCTCCAAAGGCTGCATAAGAGCCGCACCTGCTTCTGAAACGCCGCCGCCAATTACAATCTTAGCTGGGTTCAAGGTGTTAGCAATGTTTCCAACCGCAAGACCTAAATAAAAAGCACAGCGGTCAACCGCATATTGCGCTGCCGCATCTCCTGCCGCAGCTTGTTCGAATACTGTGCGTGCATCAGGCGCGTCTTTGCCTTGTTGTTTGTACAAATTAACAATTCCCGTTGCAGAAGCTACTGTTTCAAGACAGCCGCGCTTGCCGCAGTTACAAGGGAATCCATTCTCTGTTACAACCGTAATGTGGCCGATTTCTCCCGCCGCTCCATTTACCCCTGTAATAATCATTCCCTTTGACACAACGCCGCCGCCGACACCTGTGCCAAGTGTAATGCAAACTACGTCGCCTGCGCCTCCTCCTGCACCTTTCCACATTTCGCCAAGTGCAGCACAGTTTGCATCGTTTTCAATAAAAACAGGCAATTCAATCGCTTCTTCTAGAAGCTGTTTTAGAGGGTATCCATTCGGCCAGCCGATATTTACCGCACCAGAAATCGTCCCCAATACTGGATCGGCAGGACCCGGTGCCCCCACTCCTGCTGCGAGCACATCGGCAGTCGTTAATCCATCTGCTTCTAATTCTTTATAAAAAGAACGGGCAATATCTGCTACTATTCTACTTCCTTTGTCCGTACGGTCGGTTGGAATCGACCATTTTCGTATGATTTCTCCCTCTGTTGTTAAAAAAGCTAATTTAACCGTTGTGCCGCCAATATCAAAAGCAGCGAGCCGTTTCTCTGCCATATCATTTCCCCTGTTCTTTTTCTTTTTCAATTGCAATATGCTGTCGTAATATAAGCAGCGCCATTTGATATTCTTTTGGCTCTATCAGCTGAGACTGATACAGTTCTTTCAGTTCCAGCTCCATTAATTGTAAATCTGCTACACGATTGCCGATATAAACGAAAACACCGTATCTTTTCAGCAGCTGCTGTACATCAAAAATCGTTTCCATCTTTTCACCCTGCTTTTCACTCATTATTCAGCTTGCGAACTAAATCTTCATATGTTTGCTCATTAGGAGCGTATGCTGCGGCTTGTTCGGCTGCCTGCAGCGCTTCTTCTTGCCGTCCCTGGCTAGAATAAATAAGCGCCAGATTATAATGTGCTTCAGGAAAATTACTTCTTAACCGGACGGCTTGCTTAAAATGAGAGGCAGCCTCCTCCAAGCGCCCGTCCCCCGCTTCAATTACACCCAAATAAAAATACGTTTCGGCAGAAGGCTGGCCGCCTTTTTGAATAAAGTTCGACAAGATCTGTTCAGCTTCCTGCTTATTTCCGTCCTGAAGCTTGTCTGCGGCCTGAATATTCACAGACTGCGCGTCAAGAGCGGCATACCCGTGCTGGAACCCAAAGAACAAACCGGCTGCCACAAATGTCGAAGCTGCTGCCAAAAACAACAGCTGCTGCAGAATACGCCGCTTTTTCGGAAAATGAACAATGCCCGTTGCTAAAAAACCGCCGACAAGTCCGCCAATGTGTCCGGCATTGTCAATTCCGGGTACTGTAAATCCAAATGCCAGGTTGATTCCAATCACAACAAGGACATTCATGCCCATCGTCCGAAAAAACAACTTTGGCTTGGTTACCCCGAAATAAAGAAGGGCACCGAACAGCCCAAAAATAGCTCCACTCGCTCCCGCTGACAGATTAGGAGTCAGCAAAAAGCTGAGCAGGCTCCCTGTAAAGCCGGAAAACAAATAAATCCACAAAAATCTCAGCCGGCCATAAATTTGTTCAACCGCCGTTCCTAAATAGTACAAAGCCATTGAATTCATTAAAAGGTGCAGCAGTCCGATATGCAGAAAAACCGGTGTGATAAAACGCCACCATTCTCCCTCTAAAATAAGAGGATTGAATTTTGCGCCAAATTGTATAAGCACATCAGTCGCTGTGCTGCCTCCTGCGATCGTCATTAAAAAAAACATGATGACATTAACCGCGGTAAAAACATACGTGAAAAAAGGCTTTCCGTAGTAAAAAAACCGATTTTCTTCTTCTTTTCGTTTTACTTCATGGGATAAAACAGCACGCTCATAAGCAGCCGCTTCGTCTTCAGCCCCTTCAAAATCCCGCTGCTCCGGTACAGACTCCATAAACTGTTCCAGCTCTTGAAGCGGACCTCCCAGGTTTTCTTCAGTAAACAGCAGTACAGCTGTTTTTGTTTTTCCGCTTTGAACTGGTTTCATGAACTGCGAAAATTCGTCAACGGGCAGATGAGGAGACACCATTACATTGAGCATATTAAGCTTTCTCATCCCTCTTTGCTTTCGGAGGCGCTCACCGACCCAGGCCGTTTGTTCAATGTCACGTCCCAGAGAAGCTGCCCAGCCAAGATTTTGCTGAGAAAGTCTAATAATGGCCGCTTCTTTTACTGAACGATTTTCAAGCAGCATTTCTCTGCGATCCTGGCTCAGCCTTGTTAATGTATACTCCTGCTCTACGACAAAAAAATAAGCAAGACGCCAAAATATCAAATTTGTTTGCGTTGTCATTTCATCACTACTTTCGTCCATCCTGTTGATTCCACTATAACGGAACTCATTCAGACGGTAAAGAAAGAAGGACGTTTATGAGCAGAGGATTGTTTCACTATCCGTCAAAACTTTCTGAACAGGGATGTCATGCCCTTCAACGGGAATATCCGGCCGTAATTGAATGGAAAACGCTAATGAAATCGTTTGTCCTATGTATGAAGATAAAAAACGGTCGTAGTAGCCGCCGCCAAAGCCAACCCTGAACCCCTTCCGGTTAAAAAGCAGGCCGGGCACAATCATTAATTCGATCTCCTTCGCGTCAATCAATGTTGTGTTTTGAGGAATCGGTTCATACAACCCCGCATACGCCGTTTCAAGATCTTCAAACTTCTCCAATTGATAGAAATACATGGCTTTTGTATCCGGATGGCACTTTGGCACACAAATTTTTTTGCCGGCAAGCCACGCAGATCGAATAATCTGCCAGGTGTCTACTTCAAAATCCGCTGAAATCGTAACCGCAATTTTGTTTGATTCCTGCCATTCCGGAAGCGCATACAATCTTCTGGCAATTTGAAAGCTTTTTTGCTCATACACGGGCCGGCTCATTGCAGCAAGCTGCTGTTTTATCCCATCCCTCAGTATCTTTTTATCCATTGGTTCCTCCTAAAAGAAAAAACAGCAGGAAAGTCTCCTGCTGCTTACTTTGTTTCACGATGCACTGTTACTTTTTTCAATCGCGGGCTGTATTTTTTCAACTCGAGACGATCCGGGTTGTTACGTTTGTTTTTAGTTGTGATATAGTTACGGTCACCGCTCTCAGTGCAAGCTAATGTAATGTTTACACGCATGTTTTTCCCTCCAAACTTGTCTCGCTTATTTTCAAGTCGTTTGCGACTTTACTATAATAGCACCTTTTCATCAGAAATGCCAGCCTGTTTTTTCAACATTGGTGAATAACAATCGGACCGCTCTGCAAGTCCATCGTTTTCGTTCAGTATAGAAGCAGGAAATGTATTCGAAAGCGGGTAAACAGGCTGCAGACGGTTCGTAATTCCTGGTATTCCCCGCTTAAGCCGCTTCTCAGCCAGCTTGTATGCGGGATGGGTGCCAATGTCCTGCCAGTATGCATTTGTTTCATACACATAAACCGGCTCCTGATTGGCCAGAAGCATTGGAAATACATCCTGGGCGAAATCTGCTTTCCCATAAAGTGCGTAATCTTCAAACAAGGACGGTTCAACCAAATAAATTCCCGTGCTTACTTGATTCGTCCACAATTGCACGTTAGAAGGCTTTTCAAGAAAAGAAAGAAGCTTTCCGCTTTGATCTGTGAGGCAGACACCAAAATGCTCAGGGTGCTCTGCTCTCGCCGTAACAATGGTTACACGGGCTCCTTTTTCTTTGTGAAAATTATACGCCTGGCGAAGCGGTATATTGGTCAGTGCATCACCGCTTAAAACAGCGAGTGTTTCTTTAAATAACCCTTTGGAGGCAAATAAACTTCCGGCAGTACCCAGAGGCTCGCACTCTTCTATATATTGAATATCAAGTCCATTTTGATGGCCGAAACCTGCATGCTGCTGAATAACTTCCTTTTTATAACAAACCGTCATGATCACGCGGTAAATTTTATTTCTTTTAAAAACATTTAAATTGTAATCTAAAAGAGGTTTACCCAACAATGGGACCATTGGCTTTGGTATGTGGTCAGTTATCGGGCGCAGCCTTTTTCCACGCCCCCCAGCAAGCAGAATACCTATCATGTACGAACTCCCTCCATTTTTTTGATGAAAACGGTCTGATCGTAGATCTTTTCTGTTTGTGCGCTGATGTGTACCCAACTGTAAAGTTCTTTTGCCATTTCATGTCCATTCAAACCTAGTTCATTTGCATAACCGGGCTGATCCAAAACAGCCGCTATTTTCTTGGATAAGTCTTCGGCATTGCCTGGTTCGAACAAAAGCCCGGTTTGTTTATGTAAAACAAACGATTTTAACCCGCCTGTTGCAGCTGCGATTACAGGCTTTCGGAACGCCATGGCTTCCAGAGCCACAATACCGAACGGTTCGTACAGACTTGGAAATACAGCCGCTTTACAAGATTGAAACAAAGCCCTTCTTTCCTCATCACTCACATAGCCGACAAAATGAATCGTATCCTCAAGTCCGCGCTTTTTCACTTCTTCACGCCATGTTTCTAATAGAGGACCCTTACCCGCAATAATAAACTGAATGTTTTCTTTTTTCAAGTTTTTTAAGTTCATTTCAAAGAATGTTTGAAAACCTTTCTCAAACACCATACGGCCGATTGAAAAAATAAAGGGCTCCATAGAGCGAAACCTTGTCAGGCCTGATACGCTTTCTTCAAATTCCACACCATTCGGCACCACGTATATATCTTTCCCTGATCCCTCATAGTAAACCCGTAATTCTTCCTTCATCGGCTGGCTGCACACAATAACCGTATCGGAAGCTTCAATGAGCTTTTTCTCTTTTGACGCAATCGCATGCTGCAGCTCATTATGCAGCCCATTATTCCGTCCATGCTCGGTGGCATGAATAGTAGAGATGAGCGGCAGCTGCTTTTGTTCGGCAAGCAGAATTGCCGCGTCTCCTGTCAGCCAGTCGTGGGTATGAATAAGAGCAATGTCGTGCTTATGCATCAGCTCCATCGCTTTTTGAAAAAGACACAGATTCAAATCGGAGGTTTGCTTTAAAAAATCCTGCTCTCCTTTATGAAGCGGGCCGGATCGATAAATGTGAACGCCATTGACACATTCATATTCTGCTGATTCATGGTGGGAAGATGTCAAAACAATCACTTCACGTCCAGACGCAACAAGTGCTTCTGCAAGTCCATGAACATGCCGTGCCATTCCCCCGACAATGTTTGGCGGATACTCCCATGAAAGCAGCAGGACAGCTCCTTCCATTCTTTCTACGCCTCCAACAATCTGTTTGGATTGAAGCGTTACTCCATAATGAAGACGCATGCGCTGGTGTGCATAATCGAGGTCAGGAAACTCTTTATGGGCTCCATCTAATAAATAGCGCAAGGAATCAATAGCGCTTTTTAATTCCTCTTTTAAACCATAAACAGCCGCATAAATACAGTAAGCCCATTCCAGATCTAAAACACCTGCCGCTTCTGAAATAGCGAGGGCATACTTTTCGTCCCACTCTTCTTTTAAATGAATAATAGGATCACAACGATGAAGTTCTTCCGCCGTAATCAATGTATGTCCTTCATTCAAGTTTTCGTACACGAGTGGAAAATGAATCACACGCTTTGCAGAAGAACCATCAGACGAGGACACCTGCTTTTTTTGAATATATTCCCAATGCATGCAGGCGCTCTGCCCCGCTAAAGAAAAAAGCGTGACGCCTGTTGTTCCGCTTTCTTGATGATCCTTCCGATACGGAATCAGTTCAAGGCCGCGCGGAGACATCCACTGAACCCCTTCCTGTTCCCCCAAAGGAAAAGCATCATACGGAAGAAATACGAACTGACAGCCTTCCTGCAAAAGAAGTTCGTCTATACCAGGTGTATAAGCGCCACGCGGAAGCCATATGGATAAAGGCGGAGTGCCGAATAGTTCTTTCCATATAGCAGAAGTTCGTTTTAAGTCTTCCTTTGCTGCCCCTTTCAATGTATAAGCCGTCAAAGGGAACTGGCTGAGAGACACGGGCAGCAGCACAAGCTTTTGCTGTGTCATCAACTCTTTAAAAGCTTGAATAAAAGACCCGTTATGTGCGCGTAAAACCGCAGGCAGTACCCCGTCCGATTGAAGCTTCATAAAAGAAGCGACAGCCATCTTTCCTCGAGCTCCATTCATCCAGCCCAATGTAAATAAATTCACAACGCCTGTGACCGGCTTTCCAGGCTCCGTACGGCTTGCTGCTTCCAGCAGGGTTCCATATGCCTTCATCAGTGTGATGATTTCCTCGCTGTCTGCTGTCGACCCAGCCAGAGCAAGAGGCCGAAAGGGATGATTAACCATCATAATATTTGAAAAAGAATATTTCATTTTCCCTTACCTCCTTCAGCTAGTATCGGTTTATTGCAAGCAATCTGGATGTTCGATCCAGGCTGGCTCGTTGAAAGTATGTTGATAAAACGCTTCCGCTTCTCCTGCTTTAAGTATATAGTCTGTACTGCGCTCGTATGAAGTATGAACCGGATGTGATTGCAGAATCGGCCAAAAAGAATAGTTTTTTGTTAAATAGCCGATTTCACAAAGGTAAGAACGATTGCTCTTTAACCCTTTTAGTATCCAGAAGCCATCCTCCTTGTTTACTTTTACACATGTCATGGAGTGAGCGTTCGTTCCATTAAAATAAATATCTGTTACGTCAAAAATACGAAGATCCAGTACATCAGGATTTAACGGAGCTTCACAATAGAAAGCCGCCCTTAATAAAAAAGGATCGAGATGCCATTTGCAATAAATTCGTTCTTTCGACAACAATACAGTATGAAGACTATTTTGTACGTTCCGCTTTGCTTTTTCTGTTAGTCCATACTGCCACTCTTGTTTTGCCTGCTGCTTTGGAATAGATAATGTTGCTGCAATTTGTTCCCAAGAGAAATTCTCATTTTTCAGCCTTACAATCTCCTCAATCAATATGTATCACCTCGATCCGGCAGTTTTCCTAATCAAAATATCATTATATCATTATGGTATCACGTTCAATAGCAGGCGGCAATTGCCCAACGCACCCCTTCCTGCGGATACAATGTGGTACAATATGGACAAAGAAAACGAAAGGAGATTTCATATGAATGAACTAACCATCGGATTGGCCTGCGCCGGTTCTTTTTTTATTTTGCTGTCCTTTTTTCTGCCCGATAAACAGCGGCAGCTGGAAAAAGAAATTGAGGAATTATCCATGAAAATGTTACAGGAGCACTATCAATTTAACAAAAAATTAAAAGTGCTTGAGGAAGAGCTGCTCATTGGAGAAACACCTGCAGTACATACCAAAAAGCCGGCTGCTGCTGTAAATAAAATTATTCAAAGCCAGGTGATTGCCCTTTATCAGCAAGGCACACCTATTGCCCAAATTGCTGCACAATCCTCTCTTTCAACCGAGCAGGTAAAGAGCATTTTGGATGAAAACATGCAGACGGAGAGTTCATCGATATGAGGAAACAGCCTATTCGCGCTTTCGGCTTCGGTCTTCTTGCGGCTTCAGCAGCCCTGTATATTTCTGATCAAACAGCGCCCGAGCGCCCTATTGAACTATCAGCACAACAAATGATTCAACGGCTGGAGGCAGAGAATTATGTCGTTCAAAAAAAAGAAAACGAACAGACAGAAAAACAGCTTGATTCTGCCCATAAAGAAACGACAGCCCCCAAAACGGCTGTTCAATCCGTTACAGTTATAATTGAATCCGGCATGTCTTCTAATGAAATTGCGGCCAAACTAAAAGAATCCGGCATCATCCAGGACCAGGCAGCTTTTAATCAATTTTTAACAGCCAATGGATACGCAAATAAGCTGCAAACAGGGTCGTTTGTTTTAAAAAAGGACATGACAGAAAAAGAAGTGGCTGATGCACTAACAAAATAAACAGCATAACAAAAAAGCCGGCGCTAAAGCGCCGGCTTTTCTTTTTTATCCGAAGCGTCCTGAAATATAATCGTCTGTACGACTATCTGCAGGATTGTTAAAAATGGTATCCGTAGAATCAAACTCCACAACTTCTCCATTTAAGAAGAAAGCTGTTTTATCAGAGATACGGGCAGCTTGCTGCATATTGTGTGTCACGATAATGATGGAGTATTTTTCTTTTAGTTCTTGAATAAGTTCTTCTACTTTTAGAGTTGAAACCGGGTCTAATGCAGAAGTTGGCTCATCCATTAAAATCACATCCGGCTCAAGAGCCAGGCAGCGCGCAATACAAAGACGCTGCTGCTGTCCACCTGACAAACCATAAGCAGGTTCGTGGATGCGGTCTTTTACTTCATCCCAAAGAGCTGCTCCACGCAAGCTCTTTTCCACTGTTTCAGTAATGATTTGCTTGTTTTTAATACCGTGAATTTTCAAGCCGAATGCAATATTTTCATAAATAGATTTCGGGAACGGATTTGGCTTTTGGAATACCATGCCGACACGTGTCCGCAATTCTTCTACAAGAAAATCTTTGCTGAAAATGTCCCGGTTGCGATATTCAATCTGCCCCGTTGTTTTTACACCTGGCACAAGATCGATCATGCGGTTTAATGTTTTAATGTATGTTGATTTTCCACAGCCTGATGGACCAATAATTGCTGTGACTTCCCGCTCTTTAATACCTAAATTGATGTTTTTAAGAGCATGGTGCTCTCCATACCATAAGTTTAAATTTTTAGTGTTATATACGAACAGTTCCTCGTTTTGAACAGACTGATTGTTTTTCGTTGTATTTACAGCAGTTAACGCCATTTTACATTCCCTCCAAGTTTTCAATCGCGATTTCCCAAGGTTTATTATCTTGCCTGATAACGGTTGCGGATCCAAACTGCAACAGAATTCATTAAAATAAGCACGGCCAGCAGGATGATAATACCCGCAGCTGCAAGGTTATGGAAGTCAACTTGCGGACGGCTTGTCCAGTTGTAAATTTGCATTGGAAGTGCTGTAAATGAATCCAAGTAGCCAGATGGCAGAAACGC
Organism: Domibacillus sp. 8LH; assembly: GCF_038806185.1. Taxonomy (NCBI): domain Bacteria; kingdom Bacillati; phylum Bacillota; class Bacilli; order Caryophanales; family Bacillaceae; genus Domibacillus; species Domibacillus sp. 8LH. The sequence continues at coordinate 382,593 of NZ_JAVJNG010000001.1, forward strand.
AACGAATGTTGGAATGCCGACAACAATAAGCGGAGCCGTTTCACCAATAGCACGTGAAAAAGCTAAGATGCTTCCTGTTGCAATACCCGGTATCGCATACGGAAGAACTACTCGGTAGATCGTCTGCCACTTTGTTGCACCAAGACCAAATGATGCTTCCTTAAGTTCCTTTGGAACAGCGCGTATCGCTTCCTGGGCTGCTACGATGACAACCGGAAGAACAAGCAGAGCCATTGTAAAGCCTGCAGCTAAAATACTATTTCCAAAGCCAAACACACGAACGAAAATAGTTAAGCCAAGAAGACCGAATACAACAGAAGGCACACCCGCTAAATTTGAAATATTCATTTGAATCCAGCGAGTTAACTTGTTTTTCTTTGCGTACTCTTCCAGGTAAATCGCTGTACCGACTCCCAAAATAGCGGCTGTTGGAATAACCACACTCATCATCCAAAGCGTACCAATAACAGCTGCTTTAATTCCCGCCTGCTCAGGACGGCGCGACGCGAAATTCTGGAAAAAGTCCCATGTTAAATAAGGAGCACCTTGTGAAATGATACGGTAGAGCAGCACAATTAAAATAATGGACGTAAAAATCGTTGCCGTCAAGAAAATTCCTTTGACGACTTTATTTTTTGCTAAGCGGCCGTCAATACGGCTTACCATTTCTTCTGATTTAACCCGTGCAGTGTTTTCCATTAGTATTCCTCCCTGAAACGCTTCGAGATGAATTGAGCTAGTATATTCATCAGAAGGGTGAAAATAAACAATGTAAAGCCGACAGAATAAATACTGTAATAAATCGTCGTGCCAAATCCTGCATCACCAGTCGTAACCTGTACAATGTAGGATGTCATTGTTTGTAGGGATGTTGTTAAATCCAAGGATGCAGATGGCGTTGATCCTGCTGCAATGGATACAATCATCGTTTCCCCGATAGCGCGGGAGACACCAAGCACAATCGATGCAAGAATACCGGAAAGAGCTGCCGGGAAAATAACTTTTGATGCGGTTTCCCATTTTGTCGACCCGAGTGCAAGCGCACCTTGGCGAACAGATTCTGGAACCGAAGAAAGAGCATCTTCAGACAGGGAAACAATCGTTGGAATAATCATGATTCCGACTACGATTCCCGGGCTGATCGCATTAAACATTTCAAGCGAAGGGAAAATACCGCGTAAAACCGGAGTAATAAATGTTAAGGCAAAAAAGCCGTAAACAATCGTTGGAACACCTGCAAGCACTTCAAGAATTGGCTTCATAATTTTACGTGTGCGCGCACTTGCATATTCACTTAAATACAAGGCTACTGCAAGCCCGATTGGGATAGCAAATAATGAAGCAATTATTGTTATTTTTAATGTGCCCAATACAAGCGGCCAAATACCGTAAACAGGATCCGTTCCTGAGAATGGATACCACTCTTTAGCTGTAAAAAATTCAACGATCGAAACATCACCGAAGAAAGTGATCGTTTCAAAAATCAGTGTTAAAACGATTCCGAGTGTAGTTAACACTGAAACGGCAGCCATAAGAAACAAAACCACCGGAATAATTTTTTCACTTCTGTTCAAAAAGCCGCTATTATATTTTTTTTCAAGCAGCTGTTGAACAGGACTGAGTTCTTTGTTTGTTGTTTTCAACCCAATCTTGCTCCTTTCAACCCATGTACACCAATAGAGGGCTCTGCCCTCTATTGGTGTATTTTTCTTTATCCGCTTTTTTTAATCCAGTGACAATTATTTTAAGCCTTCAATTGTTTCAAGCTGCTTTGTGTACTCCTCTTCAGGAAGAGCTACATATCCTACATCTTCTGCAAGAGCTGCTGCATTTTCAAGTGTAAATTGTGTATAAGCTTTTACTGCTTCTTCTTCTTTAACAGCCGAGTTGCTTACATATGTGTACAATGGACGTGAAAGTGGCTCATATTCGCCGCTCTTAATTGTTTCAGTGTCTGGTGTAACGGCTTTTCCTTCTCCATTTACAATTGGTACCACTTTCAAGTTGTCTTTGTTTTCAAGGTAGTATGCATAACCAAAGTAACCAATTGAATTTTTGTCTCCTGTTACACCTTGTACAAGAACGTTATCATCTTCAGAAAGTGTAGCGGACTTGTCGATTTGACCTCCGTCAAGAATTACTTCATCGAAATAATCAAATGTTCCGGAATCTGTACCTGGAGAGTAGAATTTAATTTCTTCAGCCGGCCAGCCTTCACGAATATCAGACCATTTTTTTGTTTTGCCATTATCAAGCCATAACTTTTTCAGTTCGTCTATTGTTAATTGGTCTACCCACTCATTTTCTTTGTTAACGACTACAGATAGTCCATCATAAGCAAGTTGAAGTTCTGTGTAATCAATACCCGCATCTTTAAGGCCTTGTGCTTCTTCATCCTTAATCGGGCGAGATGCATTACTCATTTGTGTTTCGCCAGCGATAAACTTTTCAAATCCGCCGCCTGTACCAGACAATCCGACTGTTACTTTTACATCCGGCTGTTCAAGCATAAACTCCTCTGCTACTGCTTCAGCAATCGGATAAACTGTTGATGAACCATCGATTGAGATTTGGCCTTGAAGCTGTGCATCCTGTCCTTCTTCGCCATTTCCTCCTGCTCCATTATCAGCATTGTTATTGCCGCATGCACCCATTACAAGCGCTGATCCTACTAGTGCTGATAGTGTGAGAACTTTAACTGGTTTCATTCTTGATTTCCCCCTGCGAGTTTGTTTTTTTGTTATCTGCTACATTGAATACAATAAAGGATGAGTATTAATAAGGTTTTAATGAAATGTTAAGGTTTTGTAAATCGAAGACGATTTTAAGAAATAAATGTTGATTTTTATCACTGAAAGCGATTACTATAAAAAATAATTATTTTTAAAATTTTCTGACATCCCTTCTTGTCGTTTTTATACATTCGTTAAACCCATCAAAACAGGTATAATCTTTTCAACAAAAAACAGCCTTTCCGTTAAAGTAAGCGGAAAGGCTGTTTTTTATTCGTCTTCAGATTCCTCTGTTTCAGATTCGTCTGCATCAGATGTTTCTGTGCCTGTTTTTGGCACAATATCCTGATCAATCACGGCCTGGGCTGGTTTCTCACTGGCTCTTTGTTCTTTCAGCTCAAAATACTTATCCATTGCCCGACGTCCGATATAATGGTTGATCGGAATCGAACTTGAGCTGTCCTCATATGCCCACGGAACGACAACGGCCATCGCTACTTCCGGGTTGTCATAAGGAGCGTATCCAACAAGGGTCACATTCCAGGTCATTTGGTTTTTATTTTTTTCTTTTAAAGGACCGTCATATACACCTTCAGCTGTTCCTGTTTTGGCTGCCATTTTATACGGGGCATCCCCAAAATAGCTTGCCGCTGTTCCTTCGGATCCCTGAACAACAAGGCGGAAGCCTTCCTGCACTTGTTCGATCCATCCAGGTTCAAGCTCCAGCGTATTTAATACATTAGGCTCAATTTCTTCCGCGATCGGACCAATTTTATTGGTTGAAGAAATCGGCTCCCTGATTTCTTTTACAATTTGCGGCTGCATGCGGTAGCCGCCGTTTGCAATAGTAGATACGTACTGTGCAAGCTGAAGCGGCGTATACGTATCAAACTGGCCAATGGAGAAGTCCAGAAGCTTACCAGGCTGGTCAACAAATCCTTTATAGCCGGCCTGTTCATTCGGCAAATCAATGCCGGTTTTGACACCGAGCCCAAATTGGCCGAAATATTTCCGCATGGTCGGAAAAGCCTCATCATTGATATCCAAGCCGCCGTTTCGTACGTAATGGGAACCGCCAATTTCCATAGCGGTTTTAAACATGTATACATTGGAAGAACGCATCAGTGCATAGGTATCACTAATACTCATAGCGCCACTTCTGTTAAACCACGAACTTTTTGATTTGGCCGAGCTGCCAAAATAAAGCGGCTCATCAACGATGCGTTCACCTGGTTCATTGACCCCGGTCATGTATCCTGTTAAAACAGTCGCTCCTTTTACAGCCGAGCCCATTGCATAAGATGTGGTCATGTTACCGAGCGCAAAATCGACAATTTTCGGTTTCCCATCAGAAGTCGTGTATTGTTTCCCTGCCATGGCAAGAATTTCACCCGTGTTTGGATCCATCATGGTAACGAATGCCCGGTCTAAAAATGGATGATAACTTGATTTTGCTTTTGTCAGCTCTTCTTCAATGATCTTTTCTACAGCTGTTTGAAGATCCATATCAATGGTTAAAACAAGATCATTTCCACGCTGGCCTTCGGTAATGATTTCCGAATCAAGCACATTTCCTGATTTATCGGTCACATTTTTCATCTTTGTTTTCTGACCGCGCAAAATATCTTCATACTGATATTCCAGATAACTTTTCCCTACCCGGTCGTTACGGCTGTAACCACGTGCCAGATAGTAGTCCGCCATTTCCCTTGGCAGTCCTTCTTTAGAAGAAGAAATATTGCCAAGCACCGTTTTTAACGTACCATCGTATGCATACGCACGTTCCCAGTCGGTGGTCGTATTCACACCTGGCAGTGATGATAAGTTCTCACTCACTACAGCGTATTCTACATCTGTCACGTTTTCATTTTTAACAATTTGCGGGGTTTGCGCATAACCGGCTGTAAACTCTCTGTAAATGGCTAATACTTCAAGTTCTGCCGCGGTCAGCTCACTTAAATCTGTTTCTGTAATCCGATCCAGCTGCATGTCATAAATTTCATCTTCTGTAAGCTTGTCCTCTTTGTAAGCAGCCCATTCTGCATCGGTAATTTTCGCCTCTACTTTTTTCGGGTGTTTCGTGATCCAAAAATCTTTTTTATCACGCTCCGTCACTTGATCCGTCTCTTTTTCAATTAACTGGGCAAGCTTTTCTGCTGTTTTCATCATTTCTTCTGGATTCGCATTGGAAGAACGTGTATACGTAATTGCATTTTGCGGCTTGTTATCTACTACGACTTTCCCGTACCGGTCATAAATTTTCCCGCGCGGCACGCTTGTGTTCACTGTTACATCTTCTGTCCGCTCAATTTTGCGCTGATAATCTTCTCCCTGTACAATTTGGACAATACCAAGCCGGAATATCAGAGCCGAAAACAATAGGAAAACCACAAAAAACAGCATGTTCATCCGAAACGGTACATGCGTTTTTTTCTTCTTATTCGCTTTTTTCAACCGCCTAACCCTTTCTTCGTTTCATTTACTCTATTATTCATTGTATCGAAATCAACGGGTTTTTTCCACCAAAAAACCGGCCCGATAATCGGACCGGCTTTTATGAGTACTTATATTAAAGAGCTGCTTCGTAGCGTTTTGAAACTTCATCCCAATTTACTACATTCCAGAATGCAGCTATGTAATCTGGGCGACGGTTTTGGTAATTTAAGTAGTACGCATGCTCCCAAACGTCAAGGCCAAGGATTGGTGTTTTGCCTTCCATAATTGGAGAGTCCTGGTTTGGTGTGCTTGAAAGGTCAAGTTGGCCATTTGCAACAGAAAGCCATGCCCAGCCTGAACCGAAGCGTGTAGCTCCCGCTTTTGCAAATTCTTCTTTGAACGCGTCAAAGCTTCCGAATTTTGCATCGATTGCTTCCGCAAGCTTTCCAGTTGGCGCGCCGCCGCCGTTTGGCGAAAGAAGCTGCCAGAAAAGAGAATGGTTTGCATGGCCGCCGCCGTTGTTGCGAACCGCAGTACGTGCAGATTCAGGAACTGCATCTAAGTTTGCAATCACTTCTTCTACTGATTTAGAAAGAAGCTCTTCATTTCCTTCTAGGGCTGCGTTTAAGTTTGTAACGTACGTGTTGTGATGTTTTGTGTGATGGATGTTCATCGTTTCTTTATCGATGTGGGGTTCTAGTGCGTCATACGCATAAGGTAGCTGTGGTAATTCAAAAGCCATTGTTTAATTCCTCCCAAAATAAAGTGATTTACCTAACATAACTAAGATTAACAAAATTGTGAACACGGCGCAATGATTATGCCCATAACAAAAAGCAAAGTGAAGGCCGATCAAACCAACACTCAACATGCTTCTTCCCACGCCTCTAAAAAGCCGTTAAACAAGGCCTTTCAACGGATTACTTTCGTGCCAATAACAGCCTTATGCTCATACATAAAATAAAGCCGCCATAACGGCGGCTTATTACTTATAAATCACGAGTGCCTAAAACAGCTTCTGCTACATTTACAGCATGGTCACCCATACGTTCTAAGTTTGAGATCATATCTACAAAAGCGACGCCTGCCTGTCCTGTGCATTTTCTTTCATTTAAACGCAGAATATGCTGTTTCCGAAGTTTCCGTTCCATCTTATCAATTAATTCTTCCTGCTCTGCTACTTGGCGTGCAAGAGCCAAGTCGTTAGCATCCAAGGCACGAATTGCTTTTGAAACAGTTTCTGTAGTCAGTTCAAACATTTCATTAAGATCTGCTGCCGCCTATCCTGAAATAACTACTTTATTGGCTTGTTGATATTCCACCAACTCGCATATATTTTCTGCATGGTCCCCGATTCTTTCGATATCACGAACAGCATCTAATAAACTGGAATGCCGCTCTGAATCTGTAGAACTCAATTGCTTTGCGCCGACTTGCACAAGATAATCAGTAATTTTTTGATCAAGGTTATTAATCGCTTGCTCAATTTGCTCTGCATTTGAAGCATGCTTTTGCTGTCTCGTTTTTAATATTCGTGTGTTTCTTCCATGCCTTTAACTGCAAAGTTCCCCATACGAACAACTTCTTCTTTCGCCTGGCTTAACGCGATCGAGGAAGATTATTCAATAAAAATCGGATCTAAATGCTTCGGCTTGTATTCAATAATTGCATCATCACCAGGAATAAGCTTTGTTACAATCGCTGCAAGCACTGCCACAAATGGTAATTGAATGATCGTATTGGTTACGTTAAAGGTCCCGTGTGCAAAGGCAATCGTCATTTCCGGATTGAGCCCTAAAGATTGCTGCAAATAACTAATCAAAGCTGTATACAGCGGCAAGATAACCAAGAAGATTATCGTACCAATAATATTAAATAGCACATGGGTTGCAGCAGCTCGTCTAGCCGCAATAGATGCACCAACTGAAGCAAGTACCGCTGTAATTGTTGTCCCGATGTTATCTCCAAACAAAACAGGAAGAGCTGCATCCAGATTAAGAAGCCCTTCAGCAAAAAGGCCTTGGAGAATACCAATTGTGGCACTAGAACTTTGAACAAGCACCGTAAACAACGTGCCGATAACAACACCTAAAACAGGGTTCGACGCCATGCTAACCGTTAAATCGTGGAATCCTTCAAGACTGCGAAGCGGCTTCATTCCTCCGCTCATCAGCTCCAAGCCATAGAAAAGCGCACCAAACCCAAAAATAATCCGGCCCACATTGTTTGTTTTTTTGCTTTTGAAAAAGAAAATGAGTATGGATCCAAGAGCAATAATTGGAAGCGCATATTCACCAATATCAATACCAATGATAAATGCTGTCACAGTCGTGCCGATATTAGCACCCATAATTACTCCTATCGCTTGTTTAAGCGTCATAAAACCAGCACTGACCAGCCCAACCGTAATTACCGTGGTGCCAGAACTACTTTGGATTAAAATTGTTACTAAAATTCCGGCTAAAACGCCCATTAAGGGGTTTGTGGTAAATCGGTCTAAAATATCGCGAAGGCGGTCGCCGGCCGAAGCCTGGAGTCCATCCCCCATTTGCTTAATACCGTATAAAAATATACCTAAACCTCCAAAAAATCGAAAAAGAATTTCTTGGATATTAATTTCCATTTATTCAGCTCCACTCAGATGTTTTTATATTATAAAAGTAAAGCCTCTACCTTAAAAATTTACATTTGATTAAAAAAACTCCCCTATTGTTACAATAACATTACAAACAATAACCGTTATAACTAAATATGATAGATTCCTAAGTCTTCCTTCTATATAATAAATGGTAATTTCGTATAGAAAGGATTCCGCTCACATGTCATTATTCAAAAGATTTAGTAAAAGTTTATACTCTCCGAAATATATTGCATCTTTTCGATTTGAAAGCATCGGTAAAACAATCACCTATATATTTTTTCTTTCATTTATCATGTTCCTACCGGCTTTTTGGCCATCTTTCGTTTATATATTTACAAATGCCGACTGGGCAGCAGATAAAGTAAAAGAGCTTTTTCCTTTCATAGCCACTCACCGGAATCAGCCGGTAAATGAGGCCATTTTTTTGCTCACTGTACTTTTTTTCTATTATCTCTTTCTTTCATTTACATTATTCCTAAAAACAACGTCGTTTGCTTTAATTGCTTTAATACTTGTCTTATTCTTAAAAAAGCGCGGCGAATACCGCCATCTATTTAGGATGGCCGCTTACTCTTTGACTTTACCGCTTTGTGTAATGGCAGCAGCTGATATAAGCAACCTAACCTTCTTACACACTTATTGGTTTGATTGGCTGCTTGTTCTTACTATGGTTCTTTTTTCTGCACGCTATCTTCCTCCCGCAATGCAGTGAACGGAATTGTTGTCTGAACAGCCGTTCCTCTGATAGAATGAAACAGATATGATAGTCAGATTAACTTTTAAAGGAGCGAATCACCATTGAGTGAAATCACCCACCGCACGAAAACCCGTCCAGTGAAAGTTGGCAATTTAACGATTGGCGGAAACGACCAGGTTGTTATTCAAAGTATGACCACAACAAAAACACACGACGTTGAAGCAACAGTTGCTGAAATAAACCGCCTTGAAGAAGCGGGCTGCCAAATTGTACGCGTTGCCGTTCCGGACGAGCGCGCTGCAGATGCGCTTGCGGCGATCAAGAGCCAAATTAACATTCCGCTCGTTGCTGATATTCATTTTGATTATAAATTAGCACTCAAGGCGATTGAAGCAGGTGTTGATAAAATCCGTATCAACCCGGGCAACATTGGACGCCGTGAGAAAGTGGAAGCTGTTGTAAACGCAGCAAAAGCGAAAGGTGTGCCCATTCGAATTGGCGTTAACGCTGGAAGCTTAGAGCGCAAAATTCTTGAAAAGTACGGCTATCCGACAGCAGAAGGCATGGTTGAAAGTGCTCTTCATCACATTAAAATTTTAGAAGATCTTGATTTCCATGACATCATTGTTTCCATGAAAGCATCGGATGTAAACTTAGCCATTGAAGCATATGAAAAAGCAGCAAAAGCATTTGATTACCCGCTGCACCTGGGGATCACGGAATCCGGCACTCTTTTTGCAGGAACTGTAAAAAGTGCTGCGGGCCTTGGTGCCATCTTAAGCAAAGGAATCGGGAACACGCTTCGTATCTCACTAAGTGCCGACCCGGTTGAAGAAGTGAAAGTAGCACGCGAACTGCTGAAATCATTTGGCCTGGCCGCCAATGCCGCTACACTTATTTCGTGTCCAACATGCGGCCGAATTGAAATCGACTTGATTTCGATTGCAAATGAAGTAGAAGAATATATTTCCAAGATTAAAGCACCTATTAAAGTAGCGGTACTTGGCTGTGCAGTAAATGGTCCAGGTGAGGCACGCGAAGCGGACATCGGTATTGCTGGCGCCCGCGGTGAAGGCCTCCTGTTCCGCCACGGTAAAACAGTTCGCAAAGTACCGGAAGAAACAATGGTTGAAGAATTGAAAAAAGAGATCGATTTGATTGCGGAAGAGTATCACCGGAAACAAGCGCTTGCGGTCGAGCAGTGATTGCAATGTCACAAAAACGGTTCGGTATAGATATTGACGGTACAGTCACTTGTCCAGCAAGCCTCGTTCCTTTTATTAACGAAGCTTTCTCGCTTAATATTACTCTTGAGGATATCAAACAGTATGATTTATCGGCTGCTTTGAACATTTCGCCAGACAAAATGCGGGATTGGTTTGATCAAACAGAGCCTGCTATTTATGCCGCTTCCCCTTTGGCGGAGGGAGCGGACAGCATTTTAGCGAAATGGCAGAAACAGTTTCACCTGCTTTTTATAAGCGCAAGACGCCAGCATCTTTTTGATGTCACTGAGCAGTGGTTTCAAGATAAGCAAATTTATTATGATCATATTGAATTAATCGGCTCTCACGATAAAGTGGAAGCAGCAAAACGGCACAAGGTGGATATTTTCTTTGAAGATAAACACGACAATGCCGTTACGCTGGCGGAAGAGCTGCACATTCCCGTTGTTTTATTTAACACACCTTATAATCAAGATCCCGTTCCTGATCGTGTCGTTCGCGTGAATAATTGGCATGAAGCGGATTTATGGGTGCAACAGTGGCTTGAGCAAGGCGAAATCCGCCCACTTATACACACATAAAAAAGCGTGACCAAAAGAATTTCTTTTGGTCACGCTTTTTTCATGCATTTTTCACACTTGCCGTATACTTCAAACTTGTGTCCAGTGATCTCGCAGCCTGCGAGCTCCCTCACTTCGTTCATGGGACACATATCTATTTCTTTTGTTTTTCCGCATTCCATGCAAATAAAGTGGTGATGGTGATGATTATGAGAACAGGCAAAGCGGAAATGGCGCTCGCCCGACAGCTCGGTTTCTTCCAATATATTCATTTCAGCAAAAAGAGCCAAATTCCGGTAAATCGTATCAAAACTCAGGCCCGGATAGTCATGCTTCATTTCTTCGAGAACATCTTTTGCCGTTAAGTATTTATCCTGTCTTGCAAACAGTGCCAGCATTTCCTCCCGCTTTCCTGTCTGCTTATAGCCTTTTTCTTTCATGATTTCCATCGCTTTTGTTAAATTCATGATGGACCCCTCTTTACTAGTTTTTCTCTTTTTTCCACAAAATGACGCCTAACAAAATAATAATAGACGTTACAACAATCGTACCGCCCGGTGCCAGGTCAAGATAAAAAGCACTGATTAAGCCGGCAATCACGGAAACTTCTCCAAATAAAACAGACAGCCAGATGGTTTGCTTAAATCCTTTCGCAATCCGCATAGCAGCCGCAACAGGAAGTGTCATTAAAGCCGACACAAGCAAAACACCGACGATTCTCATTGAAACGGCAATCACAAGAGCTGTTAAAATAATAAATGCGAGATGTACGGCCTTAGATGGGATACCTGAGGCTTTTGCATACTCTTCATCGAACGATAAAACAAACAATTCCTTATACAGTAAGTACACTGTAACGAGAACAATGATGCTGATTCCAATAACAGCATATAAATCATTTCGGCTCACCGCGCTGACACTGCCGAATAAATAGCTGAACAAATCTGTATTAAACCCGTTTGCAATGGAAATCAGAATAACGCCAAGTCCAATTCCTCCGGACATCATAATCGGGATGGCCAGCTCTTGATAATGTTTATATACGTTTCGCAGCCGTTCCACCAGCAGGGAGCCCCCAACGGAAAATACCATTCCAAAATAAAGCGGGTTTATGGCGGAAAGCGCAGGAAAGGTTTGTCCAAGAAGCAGGCCTGCCGCAATGCCTGACAGTGTAACGTGGCTTAGCGCATCTGCAATGAGAGACAAACGGCGTACTACTATGAATGCGCCGAGCAACGGCGCGATAATACCAATAATCGCACCGGATAAAAACGCATTCTGCAAAAACTCATAGGTGAAAATAGCTTCTATCATAATGGTCTTCCCTTCAGTGATCGTGATGATGATCAAGCAGGCGGATGCCGTGTCCATATAAATCGGACAGTTCTTGCTCATCCAGTTCTACAAATTGCTGCATACTGCCGTGAAAATGCAGATACTTATTTAAGCAGGCTACATGTGTCACTTTGTCGGTAATGGCGCCAATGTCATGCGTGACAAGCAGCAGCGTCATCCCCAGGTCTTGATTCAAATGCGTCAGCATATGGTAAAATGATTCGACATTTTGGCTGTCTACCCCAACCGTTGGCTCGTCCAAAATTAAAACAGATGGATTGGATACGATAGCCCGGGCAATGAATACACGCTGCTGCTGGCCGCCGGATAAATCACCGATATTGCGTGTTAAAAAAGACTCCATTCCAACAGCGCGAACAGCCTGTTCTACCGCTTCCTTTTCTTTAGAGCCCGGACGACGGAACAATCCTATTTTTTTAACGAGTCCGCCCATGACGACTTCAAAAACAGTTGCCGGAAAACCGGTATTAAAAGAATTCGCTTTTTGCGAAACAAAACCGATCCGGTCCCATTCCTTAAATTTATCTTGCGGGACACCAAAAAGTTCTACGTGCCCCTCTTTGGCTTTTAATAAGCCTAATATAATTTTTAATAATGTTGATTTCCCAGATCCGTTTGGGCCAACCAGGCCGACGAAGGAACCTTTTGGAATCGACAGATTGATCCGCTCGAGAACATTTTCGCGGTCATAACGAAAGTTCACGTCGCGTATATCAATGACAGGCGGTTTTTCCTTCATATATAGAACTCCTTTAAGGTAAGAATGATTACGATTTAAACACTATCCAGTATACAGGATGGCCGCTCTCAAGTAAATGAAGTGACCTTAGGAAAGGAGCCCGGTATGCAGCCTCTTCATCAAATGATCAATCGCCGTGTTCAAACCATCACAAAAGCTGAACTGATGGAGCAAGCAAGAAAATTCCAAGTTTCCTTGACCGAAAAGCAGGCGGATCAGTTTATCGACTGGCTCGCCCGCCACGAAGTTGATTTGTTTTCCGAAACAAAAAGGACCGAGCTTTTTCAAGCAGCTGAAAGGATTCTCGGCAAACGAGAAGCCGCAGCGCTTGAAAAAATGCTCCGTCCATATATGCACTTCCTTAAGTTATAACGCCTGCTACAATTTTTTCCCTTATGCCTTCATCAAATTGCTTGCCTCGAAGCATGGCAATCTCCTGAAGGTATGGGGGTTTTTTTGTATTTTTATCTTCTCCTATATAAGGTGTTTCCAAGATTTTAGGAATATCGGTCAACTGAGGATGATGCACGATATAAGACAGCGCATCAAAGCCAATATAGCCAAAGCCGATATTTTCGTGCCGGTCTTTACCGGCGCCGCACTCATTTTTGCTGTCATTGATGTGCAGCACTTTAAGGCGGTCCACACCGATCATTCGATCAAATTGATCTAAAACTCCGTCAAAGTCCTCTCGAATTGGATAACCCGCATCATGTGTATGGCACGTATCAAAGCAGACCGATAATTTATCGTTATGATGGACCATATCCATAATCATCGCGATTTCTTCAAATTGGCGGCCGCATTCCGTTCCTTTTCCAGCCATCGTCTCCAGCGCAATTTGCACGGACTGGTTTTGCTGAAGCACTTCGTTCAAACCTTCCGCAATTTTTTTCAGCCCTGCTTCGGTTCCAGCTCCAACATGGGCGCCTGGATGAAGCACAATCTGGCTCGCACCAATTGCTGTTGACCGTTCGATTTCCATATGAAGAAAATCTACTCCCAGCTCGAATGTTTCCGGCTTGATGGTATTGCCAAGATTAATGATATAAGGAGCATGAACGACAATTTCACTGATGCCGTTTTGCTCCATATGGCGGCACCCGGCCTCGATATTCAAGTCCTCAATCGGCTTTCGGCGTGTGTTCTGAGGGGCGCCTGTATACACCATAAAGGTAGATGCGCCGTAAGAAATAGCTTCTTCACTAGCACCAAGCAGCATTTTTTTACCGCTCATCGAAACATGTGATCCAATTTTTAACATCCTTAAACTCCCTGTTACTTTTTATTGCGGGCGTCAATACGGCGCTGGCGTTTTTCAATTTTTGCTACTTCCATTTTCCGTTTCTTTTTATAGCCCGGCTTCACTTTTTGCGGGCGGCTTGTGACCGCTCTGACTTTCGGATTGATCTTATCTTCTTTTTTCTCCCGTTTTTTACGGCGATTACGATCGGCTGTTTCAACGATTTCTCCACCTTTGATATCACCATTCGAAAACGTAATATCGCGTTTTTCCAGTTTTGCGATCGCATCTTCATCAGCCGGAAGATAAACTGTTGCACAAATGCCGGATGCACCGGCACGGGCTGTACGGCCTGCCCGGTGAATGTAAAAGTCAAGATCTGCTGGCAGCTCATAATTGATTACATGACTAACGCCTTCGATATCAATACCGCGGGCAGCAAGGTCTGTTGCGACAATATAACGGTACTCAAGGTCATGAACCTGCTTCATCATTTTTTTCCGTTCACGAGGCGGCAGGTCACCGTGGATACGACCGGTTTTCAAGCCTTTTGCCGCCAGCTTATCCGCTACTTCATCCGCTTTTTGCTTCGTGTTTGTGAATACAACAGCCAGATACGGATTAAAGGCTTGCAGTAGATCATACACAACGTCTACTTTATCACGGCTCTTTGCCGCTACAAGCAAATGTTCGATGTTAGCGGCAGATGCGCGTTTGGGCTCAATGTGTACGTATTCCGGATTTTCCATGTATTTTTTCAAAAAAGGTTTTAGTTTCTGCGGAATAGTAGCAGAAAAAACAAACATGCCAAGCTCTTCTGGCATACCGGATGCAATTCGATCTACATCATTGATAAAGCCCATATCAAGCATTAAATCGGCTTCATCTACAACAAGCATGTCCGCTTTGTGAACAGAAATCGCATTTTCGCCAATAAGGTCAGCAATTCTTCCCGGTGTCCCAACCATGATGTGTGGTGGGTTTTTCAATCGCTCTATATCCCGTTTTTTATCCGTTCCCCCGACAAAATGACGGATAGAAATTTCTTCCTCCGATTCTTTTGCCACTTTTTGAAATGCCTGATAAATCTGTGTGGCTAGTTCGCGCGTCGGAGCTGTAATTACAGCCTGCACTTCTTTTTTGTCGGTTTCGATACGGTTTAAAATAGGCAGTACATATGAATGGGTTTTTCCTGTGCCCGTTTGGGATTGTCCAATTGCGCTTTCACCTTTTAGGATAAGCGGAATCATATTACGTTGAATTGGCGTAGGCTCTTTGAAGCGCAGCGCTTCGATTCCTTTATAAATAAACGGCTTTAGACCGTATTGTTCAAATGTATAGTTTGCCATATGGCATCAAATTCCTTTCACGTTCAAAGTTTATGCACGTTACGATAATATACTAAAAGCGTTAAGAAAGCAAAAGAAGGTTTACGCACATGATCTTTCCAATATGAATACGATAGAGAAAAAGGAAAGGGTGACTACGTTGCTGCCTCGATATGCACCGAATGCCAGACGTGGATTTTTTTATACTCCTCCCCCTACCCACCCGCCTGTTCAGCCGCCAATGCCTCCGTTCTTCGGTACAGCCGCAAAATCGGGACGATGGCTGGAACAAGCCAGACAGGTCATGGTGACTGCTGAACAGATGAGGCCGTTGATTGAACAGTACGGCCCACTTGTTAAAAACCTTCCGGCTATGTGGAGGCTTTACCGGACCGTACAATCCATGCCGGACCCTGAAAGCGATCCACAGCAAGAAGTAAAAGAAGCGGCAAGCACTCCGCCTCCACAGCGTGAAAAAAAGCGGACAGCTGAGTCTGTGCCCTGGTTTCCGGGCCGGCTTGATTGATCGCTTTGTTTTCCCTGCTTTCTCCTTTATAATAAAGTGAGAAGCTGGAGGAGGATGCTGTATGAAAATAATAAAAATTTCACCACGCGGTTACTGTTACGGTGTTGTTGATGCAATGGTTATTGCCCGTAACGCCGCTCTTGATAAAACATTGCCGCGTCCGATCTATATTTTAGGCATGATTGTACACAACAAACATGTTACAGATGCTTTTGAAGCGGAAGGCATCATTACCCTTGACGGAAAAAACCGAAAAGACATTATTGAGCAGGTATCAGAAGGCACAATCATTTTCACGGCTCACGGTGTGTCGCCGGAAGTACGGGAAATTGCCCGCCAAAAAAACTTAACGACAATCGATGCAACCTGTCCGGATGTTACCGTTACCCATGATTTAATCCGGGCTAAAAAAGCAGAAGGCTATCATGTGATTTACATCGGAAAAAAAGGGCATCCGGAACCGGAAGGCGCCGTTGGTGTGGCACCAGAAATTGTTCACCTTGTGGAAAATGCAGACGATGTTAAGGCGCTGGACATGAAAAATGATAAAATTATCGTTACAAACCAAACAACCATGAGCCAATGGGATGTTATTGATATTATGGATGCGATCAAAGAAAAGTATCCACATGCGGAAATGCATAAAGAAATCTGCCTTGCGACGCAAGTGCGGCAGGAAGCAGTGGCTGAACAAGCCGGTGAAGCAGATGTACTGATTGTCGTAGGAGATCCGAAAAGCAATAACTCCAATCGGCTTGCGCAGGTGTCTATTGAAATTGCCGGCACCACTGCATACCGGGTGTCTGATGTTTCTGAAATTAATATTGATTGGCTTAAAGATGCCGAAACAGTGGCTGTCACCGCCGGCGCTTCTACACCAACACCTATCGTAAAAGAAGTGATTCAGTTTTTAGCGGCATTTGACCCCGAAGATGAATCAACCTGGGTACGCGAGCGAAAAGTGCCGCTTGAGAAAATTTTGCCTAAAGTAAAAAAATCAACGTTAACCTCACGTTAAAAAAGCAGCTCCGTTATTGGAGCTGCTTTTTCATTTACATAAATTGAAAAGGGTCTGTTTCAACGGCAGAAGCCACAAATTCAACAGTCCAATTTTGTTTGGAGGCCTGCTCGTGAAGAATGGCTGCTACGCCTTTTTTCATCACTTTCTCTACGTTATGCCCCGGATCGACAACAGCGAGGCCTTCAGCATCTGCATCATGGGCAGTGTGATAATAAAAATCACCTGTTACATACACGTCTGCCCCTTTACGCAGCGCCGTCTGCCAGTATTTGTTGCCGTCTCCGCCCAATACGGCTACTTTACGGACAAGACGTGCTTTATCACCGACTACTCTTACGCCTCCAGATTGTAATGACTCTTTCACATGCATAGCAAACTGTTCCAGTGTCATTTCCTGCGGAAGCAGGCCGATACGGCCAAGTCCAAGCTGTTCTCCTTTGTTTTGAAGAGGATAAATATCATAAGCTGCCTCTTCATATGGATGGGCTTTAAGCATGGCACTGAGCACTTTCTTTTCTATGTGAGCAGGATAAATCACTTCGATTTTTTCTTCCTGTACTGTTTCTAAGCGGCCGCCGGCTTGGCCGATAAAAGGCTCAGCTTCTTCACCAGGCTGAAAACGCCCTTCTCCTTGTTGAGAAAAAGAACAGTTTTGATAATTTCCAAGAGCTCCAGCGCCTGCTTTGCCAAGCGCCTCTCTTACGGCTTCTGCCTGATCGAGCGGCACAAAAACGGCCAGCTTTCTCAACTCTTCAGCTATGGTCGGCACGAGCACTTCTGTATTCGTTAAGTGAAGAGCGGAAGCCAGCAGGTCATTTACTCCGCCTCTCGCTACATCCAAATTCGTATGAGCAGCGTATACCGCAATATCATGCTTAATCAGCTTTTCAATGACTCTTCCTGCTGTCTGGTCCGTTTGAATGGCACCAAGCGGCCGGTAAATAAGCGGGTGATGGGCTATAATTAAATCAATGTTTTCTTCGATCGCTTCATCCACGACGCTTTCAAGAACATCCAGCGCAATCATAACTTTTTTGCACGGCTTGTTTAAGCGGCCGATCTGCAATCCGACTTTGTCTCCTTCCATTGCATAAGATTTCGGTGAAAATCGTTCAAACAGCCCAATAACCTCATGTCCGTTAGGCGTTTTCATCGGCGATCACTTCCTCAATCCACTGTTTTTTTTGTTTTAACTCGCTTTTCTTCTTTTCGGTGCCCTCTGTATGCTGGGCATCTGTTAAACGGCTGAGAACATGGTTAATTTGGTCAAGTTCCCGCTGCCATTTCAGCCGGAATGCGTTGTTTTTCTGCTTGATCAAGAACGGTCCAAAGAGCAATTCCTTCGGCGACAAAGCACGTGACGAGCCGGCTGTAGCGCTGATAACCTCATACAATTGGCCATCTTCTTCTAAAATGGCTTCTTGTTCTATGGTCCAGCCATTTGCATCAAGCCATTCCCGAACTGCATGGCCGGCAATATTCGGCTGCAGAACGAGCTTTGCAACCCCGGCAAGCTTGCTCTTTCCTTCTTCTAAAATCGATGCGATCAGTGGACCTCCCATTCCTGCAACTGTGATGCACTCCACTTCTCCCGCTTCCAGCACGGCGAGTCCGTTTCCTTTACGCACATCAACTTTCTCTGACAACCCTTCTGACAATACCTGCCGTCTCGCAGACTGAAAAGGGCCTTCTACCACTTCTCCTGCCACAGCCCGGTCTACCAGTTTTTTTTTCACCGCATAACAGGGCAGATAAGCATGATCTGAGCCAATATCCGCGATTGTTCTGGCTGGTGCAATAAACGAAACAACCGTTTCGAGTCTTTTTGATAACTGATTGCTATTCATATATGTTCACCGCTTTTTATTAAAATTCTTTCCTATCTTATCACATTTCAAAAGAAAAAAGGCCTTTGCATATAGAAAGGCCTTTGTGGAATGTTATTATTTAATTTCAGCCACCCAGGCTGCCATCGCCTCGGCGTTTTCCTGGGGAACAAGACCTGCCGGCATACCGCCTTTACCGTTTACCACAATATCTTGAATTTCTTCCTGGGAAAGCTTTTCTCCTACTCCAACGAGCGACGGGCCTGCACCGCCTTCATAGTTGCTGCCATGACAGCTGATGCAAGAGGACTTATAATGAGCCTCCGGATCAAATTCTCCCCCTGCCGCTGTTTCGCCGCCGCCTTCTTCTGCTGTCTTTCCTTCCTCGGCTCTTTCTTTTGCGTTATCAATTCCATCCAACGACAAAAAGAACATCAATCCGAGCCCAAATACCGCAATTAATAAAAATGGAATTAACGGATTACGATTCATGCTGTTTCCCCCTCTCTTTTTATGTAAAAAGAAAACTGAAAAGTACAAACACTTATTATTTTACTTGAAAATAAAGGTTACGAAAAGGCTTACTTTAAAGTTTTTCCCCTTGCGGCAGACAGTTCAGCTGCCCTTTTAATATTGCAGCCAGAAAAAGAGAAGCACGATAAGGCCCAATCCACCGGAAATAGAAAAGTAAAACAGCTTGAGCTTTACACCGGTAAAAATCCAAAGCAGACAATTCACAGCAAGAAGCCCATATAAAGTATAAGGATGATCATGAAAAATCCGGGTATTTAATTCCAAGGAGAGCAGCAAAAGCAGGACAGCAGCACCTAAAAAAAGCATAGGCGCCAGCACTTTTTGGCGTGAAAAATAAATGGCCAGCAGCAGCAGGCTTCCGACAAAACTTGTCAAAATCACTGTTTGCAAAAGAAAAGACAATTCCGTAAAATAGAGAATACATACAGCAACTGGCAATAAAAGCAGTGCAAGCAGTGCAGTTGACATGTGAATTCGCTTCAATTGGGCGCATCTTCCTGATTCTGTAAATTCTGTTCCTTGTGTATAAAGCGCTAGTAAATAATCACAATAATGTGGAGGCAGCATTTGGTTGTCTTTCCAGAGAAGTATTTCCTGAATAATAATGTCTTTTTTCGTTTGTTTCACCCTGCTTCACACCCCAATACACAATACTATTCGTGACCGGCAAGGATTATCCTGCTTTTTTGCACGAAAAAAGCCGGGAAAACCCGGCCTTGAATTTAACTTATTCTAAGAAATCCTTCAAACGTTTGCTGCGGCTTGGATGGCGGAGCTTACGAAGGGCTTTTGCTTCAATTTGGCGGATACGCTCACGCGTTACACCAAATACTTTACCTACTTCTTCAAGTGTCCGTGTCCGTCCATCATCAAGGCCGAAACGAAGGCGAAGAACATTTTCTTCTCGGTCCGTTAAGGTATCTAGCACGTCTTCAAGCTGCTCTTTCAACAATTCATAAGCAGCGTGTTCAGACGGAGAAGTCGCTTCCTGATCTTCAATAAAGTCGCCAAGATGTGAATCATCTTCTTCCCCAATTGGTGTTTCAAGTGAAACAGGCTCTTGCGCGATCTTTAAAATTTCACGTACTTTTTCAGGTGTTAAATCCATTTCTTCTGCAATTTCTTCCGGTGCCGGTTCGCGGCCGAGATCCTGAAGAAGCTGGCGCTGTACACGAATTAATTTATTAATCGTTTCAACCATATGAACCGGGATCCGAATGGTGCGGGCCTGGTCAGCAATGGCACGGGTAATCGCCTGGCGAATCCACCATGTGGCATACGTACTGAATTTAAACCCTTTACGGTAGTCGAACTTTTCAACCGCTTTGATTAAGCCCATATTTCCTTCTTGAATCAAATCAAGGAATAGCATGCCACGGCCTACATAACGTTTGGCAATGCTGACAACAAGACGCAGGTTCGCTTCTGCTAAACGTCGTTTTGCTTCTTCGTCTCCCTCTTCAATCCGGTGAGCCAGTTCAATTTCTTCCTGGGCAGACAAAAGATCAACACGGCCAATTTCTTTTAAGTACATACGAACGGGGTCGTTGATTTTCACTCCAGGAGGAACACTTAAGTCGTTTAAATCAAACTCCTCATTTTCTTTTTCAAGCTCCTGGATGTTCGGATCGCCGTCATCGTTGCTTTCTTCTTCATCAACGAGTTCTACTCCCTGCTCTGTAAGGGATTCGTAAAACTCATCAATCTGACCGGAATCCACTTCAAACGAGGCTAATTTGTCCGCTACGTAATTGTATGTTAATTCTCCTCTTTGTTTACCTGTCTCGATAATAAGTTCTTTTGCTTTTTCAAGTGTTAATTCAGCTTCTTTGGAACGTGTTGACTTTTCAGCCATT
Source organism: Domibacillus sp. 8LH (assembly GCF_038806185.1). NCBI lineage: Bacteria > Bacillati > Bacillota > Bacilli > Caryophanales > Bacillaceae > Domibacillus > Domibacillus sp. 8LH. Next base: position 403,314 of record NZ_JAVJNG010000001.1, read on the forward strand.
AGTCCCCCTCCTTCCAACTTCCTGGACAATCTTAGCGGGCGAGTTGTTTTTCAAGCGAAATGATTTCATGCAAAATTCGGGCAGCTCCTACATAATCATGACGTTTTTCTGCCTCAATCCGCTCTCTTTTTTTCTCTTCGATTTCCAAACGGCGATGCTGTTTTTGAATTTCTTTTACATAATCGGAAAGCTCTTCCTCGCCAGGCTCGCCGCTGACTGTTGTTAAGCTGATGTCAACAGCGAGACGCCTGAGCTGGCTGTCCTGCAGTACAGACAAAAAAGATGCCATATCCGGTTCTGTTGTTTGTTCATAATATCCAAGTAAATACGTAAACAGTGCCTGGTGCTCATCTATGGAAAACGAATCTCCTTGAAGCATCATCCGGATTCGTTCTGCGAGCTCAGGATTGGCCAGCATATGAGCCAGCAGTCTTCTTTCAGCTGTTTCATGACGCGGATACTGCCGGATCACCCGTTCCCGCTGTGGAACATTTGCGGGAAGTTCCTCTTTTTGAGGCAGGGCCGGCCGCACCGGACGTTTTTTTAAGAATAATGCTTTTTCCTGTTCCTGCAGTGCCTGCAGAGACAGTGAAAATTCATCAGCCAGCCGGCGTAAGTAATGATCCCGCTCTACTGCTTTTTTTAATCCGGAGATTTCTGTCAGCACTTCTTCAATATAGCGGAACTTTTGTTCATCATCCCGCATATTTTTTCCGCGCTTTAAAAACTCCATTTTAAACGCCATCAGTGTAAGCGAAGAATCCTTTATATAAGCAGAAAAAGCATCTGTACCTTTTTGCCTGATAAATTCATCAGGATCAAGCTGTTCGGGAAGAATCGTGACTTTTACGCCGATATCGTGACTGTCAAGCATATTGGCCGCTTTGTAAGCAGCATTTAAGCCAGCTTTGTCCCCGTCATAACAAATGACCGCTTGATCACAAATGCGCTTTAACTGCCTGATGTGCTCTTCCGTAAGGGCGGTACCCATAACGGCTACCGACTGATGAAAACCGGCTCTCACCGCTGCAATAACATCGGCAAAACCTTCAAAAAGGATAAATTGTTTTTGCTTTTTGATTGCTGTTCTTGCTGCATGAAAGTGGTACAAAAGGCTGCTCTTATGAAAAATGGGTGTCTCGGGTGAATTTAAATATTTTGGCTGCCCTTCTCCAAGGTCGCGGCCGGAAAATCCGGACACACGCCCCTTTTGATCATGAAGGGGAAACATAATCCTGCCGCGAAACCGATCAAAGTAACGGCCGGTTTCTTCGTTTTTAACCAGCAGGCCAGCCTGTTCCATTCGTTCAACAGAAAAACCGCGTTTTGTAAGAATGTTTAACGCAAATTCAGGCTGCGGCAGTGCCCAGCCGATTTGAAAGCGGTCAATGTCTTCGTCTGTAAATCCGCGCTTGCGCAAATAAAAAAGCGCCTCACTTCCTTCTTCTGTATTCAGAAGCAGGTGCCGGTAAAATTTCGCCATCAGTTCATGCGCTTCATACAGATCGGCATTCTCATCTGTTTTTGTCGTTTCTTCGCTTTCTGATGGGGAAATATCCAGTGTGATCCCTGCACGGTCAGCAAGTCTTGCCGCCGCTTCCTGAAACGGAATATGGTCGATTTCCATTAAAAAGGTAAACGCGTTCCCTCCAGCGCCGCAGCCGAAACAATGATAAATTTGTTTCTCTGGCGATACTGAGAAAGACGGTGAGTTTTCACCATGAAATGGGCATAAACCGAAGTAATTCCGGCCCTGCTTTTTCAACTGAACATACTCTCCGATTACATCAGCGATCTCAACACCCTGTTTAATTTGCTGAATGGTTTCTTCAGGTATTCTTCTGGACAAATGACATCACCAGCTGTAAAATCGTATTTTGTTATTTATTCTACAAACGTGAGTAGAATCCTTCTTTTCGCACAAAAGTTCGTCGAAAAGAACTTCTTGCTGGGTAAAGACTGCCACCTGAAGGGTTACATAGATAGTTTATTCTTTTGAAGGCAGGTCTAAACCTTTTTGAACATTTTTATCACAATTTTTTATTATAGAACATTTCCATGAAAATGAAAAGTACATAATCGACTGATTATGTACTTTTTCGGCTTCGATAAAGGCTCATAATAATATTCGCTGTTTCTTCCACCGCTTTGTTGGTTACATCGATGACGTCACAGCCAATTCTCGCCGTAATCTCCTCGAAATACGTTAATTCTTTTTTAATACGTTCTACATCCGCATAGCTGGCGCTGTCGTCCAGTCCTAAAGAAATCAGCCGCTCACGACGAATCGAATTCAGCTTTTCTGGACTGATCTTCAAGCCGATGCACTTTTCTTTTGGAATCGTAAATAATTCCTGCGGCGGGTCCACTTCCGGTACAATCGGTACATTTGCTACTTTTACCCGTTTATGGGCTAAAAATTGTGAAAGCGGTGTTTTGGATGTGCGCGATACACCGATTAAGATAATATCAGCTTTTAACAACCCGCGTGGATCACGTCCATCATCGTACTTTACCGCAAATTCAATCGCATCCACCTTTTTGAAATAATCCTCATCCAGGCGCCGTACAAGCCCCGGTTCAAATAATGGCTGCATGGTGTACATTGATTCAAGCTGGTCCATAAGCGGGCCGATTAAGTCAATGACCTCTATATTATTCACATCCGCAGATTTAATCATGTATGCACGAATATCCGGTTTTACAAGCGTGTATACAATAATCCCGCCATCTTCCCTGGCCAGGTTAATGACCTCATCAATATGGGATGGGTCCTCTACGTAAGGAAATCGTTTAATGACGGCGTGAGGGCCGCTGAACTGGCTTAAAGCTGCTTTTGTGACAAGTTCTGCTGTTTCACCGACGGAATCGGATACAATATAAATGATCGGATCAGTCATGCATGGTAGCCGCCTTTCTTTTAATGATCATCTGTCAGGGACACAAGAGCCCGGGTAATCGTTGTTTTGGTGACCCGGCCGGTTACTTCCTGCCCTTTGTCAGTTTTTTTCACAACAGGCACGCAGTCGATTTGTTTCTCAAGCAGCGTTTTTGCCACATCCAGAAGCAAATCATCCCGCTTACAAACCGCAATATTAGGCATCCGCGTCATAATAATATTGACGGGAAGAGAGTTTAAATCCTGCTTACCGATACTGGCTCGAAGCAAATCTTTTCTTGACAGGACACCTGATAAGCAAAAAGATTCATCCACCACAAACAAGGTGCCGACGTCTTCAAGAAACATGGTAACGATCGCATCATAGACGGTTGACTGCTCCTTCACCACGATGGGCACCGCTTGGAAGTCGCGCACATACAGTTTCATTAAACTCTCTGTCATAAGCTGCGGACCGGACTTTCCTGTGTAAAAATAACCGACACGCGGACGCGCATCCAAGAACCCGGCCATTGTTAAAATAGCCAGGTCCGGACGCAGTGTAGCACGGGTCAGGTTAAGCTGGTCCGCTATACTTTCTCCTGTAATCGGACCGTTTTCTTTTACAATTTCAAGAATTTTTTCCTGCCGTTTATTTAGTTCCATCGTCCTCACCATCCCGTCAATATAAATCCCGTTGTTTTATGTCATCTTCTTATTATAACTTATTTTTCCTGATTCAACAGCGGGCACCGCAGGATGGACCGGTTTATTTTACAAGAACAGCCGGCACTTCTGCGAAGTCAAGAATAAAGCGGGCCAGATGCGTCATCATCGCTAAGCGGTTTTGTTTAAGTGCCTCGTCTTCTGCCATGACCATTGTATGATCAAAATAATCTTCAATAGCCGGCTTTAAGGAAGCAAGAAGGCTGTAACGGGCTTTCGCTGATGCCGTCTGGTTCCATTCACTTTGTAACGTCTCATATCCTTTATACAATGCTGCTTCCTGGTCGTTTTCAAACAATGATGGATTTACCGTGTGTTCGCCGGCTGCTTTTCTGGAAATATTCACAATGCGGCTCAGCGCTTCCATCGTTTCTTTGAAATCATCATCTTCTTTATGGGCCATTAACACCGCAGCTGTTTCTTCCATGCTCTTCAGCGTTCCTGCTTTTGTTAAAACAGCATCAATAATGTCATATCGAATGCCTTTTTCCTGAAGAATATGCTTCACACGAAGCGAGAAGAAAGAGCTGATTTCCTCTTGAAGCGTTTCGGCTGTTTTATCGCCCACATGGTCTGCAAGCACTTCTTTAATCGCAGCAGCAATCACGTCTTCAAGCGGTACATTCCAGTTCTGCTCCAGCATTGTCTGTACAATACCTGCTGCCTGACGGCGGAGGGCGTACGGATCTTGAGAGCCGGTCGGGATAATTCCAACTGCGAAGCAGGCCGTAATTGTATCAAGCTTATCTGCGATGCTGACAAGGGCGCCTATTTTCGTTGTCGGAACGGCATCATCTGCTGAACGCGGCATATAGTGCTCATTAACCGCCACAGCTACTTCTTCTTTTTCACCTTTTTGACGGGCATATTTTTCACCCATCACGCCTTGCAGCTCTGGAAATTCATACACCATTTGTGTGACAAGGTCAAACTTGCAAATTTCTGCTGCGCGGTCTGCCAATGCTTTTACCTCGTCTGTTACACCGATTAACTGGGCGAGACTTGCTGTAATACGGCGAATCCGGGACACTTTTTCTGACAGTGTGCCAATTTTTTCGTGATACACAATTCTTTCCAGCTTTTGAAGAGAATCTGCAATCGGTGTTTTCTGATCTTCTTTGTAAAAGAAGTCGGCATCTGCTAAACGGGCACGCAATACTTTCTCGTTGCCGCGTGCGACTTTCTCAATCGCATGAGTGTTGCCGTTGCGGACGGTAATAAAATGAGGCAGCAACGTACCGTCTGCATCTTTAACCGGGAAGTAACGCTGGTGCTCTTTCATAGACGTAATCAGCACTTCCTCCGGCAGATCCAGAAACGCTTCATTGAATGAACCGGAAAGCGCCGTAGGATATTCGACGAGGTTATTCACTTCCTCTAAAAGCGATTCATCTACAGGAATGGACCAGTTATTTTGATTTTCCAGCTCTTTTAATTGGGCCAGGATCATGCTGCGGCGTTCGTCAGGATCTGCAACGACAAATTCGCCTTTTAACGTATCCACATATGCTGCTGGTTCTAAAACAAGGGCTGACGTGCCCAGGAACCGGTGTCCCACCGTTTGATTTCCGGCTTCAACATTTGCTACTTTGAATGAAATGACGTTCTGTCCAAACAGGGCTGCTACCCATTTAATCGGACGCACGTAGCGAATGTCATTGGAACCCCACCGCATGTTTTTGCCGAATGTTAAAGAAAGCACAACATCTTCAAGGCCTGAAAGAAGCGCGGCTGTTTCCTGCCCTTTGACGAACTTTTTCACATGCGCGTATTCAACACCCTTTATTTCTTTAAAGTAAATATCATCGGTTGTCATACCCTGGCCTTTTGCAAAGCCAATGGCCGCTTTTGACCATTCGCCATCTTCTGTCTGCGCAATTTTTTTAGCTGGGCCTTTTGCTTCTTCATTAATATCTTCCTGTGCTTCCGAGACATTTTTCACAAGGACAGCAAGACGTCTTGGCGTCGAGTATGTTTGAACATCTCCAAAGCTGATGTTTAGCTCTGTTAAAAAAGCGGCTGTTTTATCGCCAAGCTGCTTCATGGACTGCGTTACGAAACGGGCTGGCATTTCCTCCAGGCCGATTTCCAATAAAAGATCTTTACTCATGAGCCGCGTCTCCTTTCCGGTTTAAAATCGGGAAGCCTAATTTTTCCCGCTCTTCATAAAATGTTTTCGCTACTTGACGGGCAAGATTCCGCATCCGTCCAATGTAAGCTGTCCGTTCCGTAACCGAAATGGCTCCTCGGGCATCCAGTACGTTAAAAACGTGCGAACATTTCAACACATAATCGTATGCCGGATGAACAAGCCCCTCGTCCATTTGGCGTTTTGCTTCTTTTTCGTATACGCTGAACAAGTTAAACAGCATATCTGGATCAGACGTTTCAAATGTATATTTTGAATGCTCAAATTCCGGCTGATAAAAAATGTCATGCACGGTAAATCCGTTTGTCCATTCCAGTTCAAAAACATTTTCTTTGTCTTGAATATAAGAAGCCAGACGTTCGATACCATACGTAATTTCAACAGATACCGGCTTGCACTCAAGTCCTCCAACCTGCTGGAAATACGTAAATTGAGTAATTTCCATTCCATCAAGCCATACTTCCCAGCCAAGGCCAGCGCAGCCAAGCGACGGGTTTTCCCAGTTATCTTCTACAAAACGGATATCATGTTCAAGCGGATCAATACCAAGCGCTTTTAATGAATCCAAATACAATTCCTGAATATTGTCTGGAGACGGCTTCATAATAACTTGAAACTGGTGGTGCTGATACAAACGGTTTGGATTGTCTCCATATCGCCCATCTGCCGGACGGCGGGAAGGCTCCACATAAGCTACATTCCACGGCTCCGGCCCAATAGCCCGCAAAAATGTATAAGGGCTCATCGTACCTGCTCCTTTTTCCACATCGTACGCCTGCATTAAAATGCAGCCTTGATCTGACCAATGCTTCTGGAGCGTTAAAATCATCTCTTGAATATTCACTTTACTTCCTCCTTTTTATTAATAAAGCGCAGGACGTCTCTCGACCTGATCGTATCGAAAGCTGGAAAATCATTTAAAGAAAAAAGTTATTTTAACAGCAAAAAGCCCGTCCCTATGTAGCACAAAATTGTGTACATAGGGACGGGCTTTTGCCCGCGGTTCCACCCTATTTGCCAAATGGCCGCTTTCTTTAAAACGTGCTCCAGAGTGCCCCTTCAGCCTGTTTCTTTACCTGGCTCGCACCGCCCCAGGCTCGCTTGAAAAGAAAAATCACGCTTACTTGTTTCCTTCACTGCACTTGATTATTTGCTTTTGTCTATTAAACGGTAATGCATAACGATCTTTTTGTCAATCATCCGCCTCATCTTTTTTAAAGACATTTTCAAACCGTTCCATTTGTTCCAAGAACCGGCGCGATTTTAAAAACAAGCCGGCATACTCGTCATAATACATGGAAATAGCCGACCGCAGCTCTTTTTTCGTTGATTCCTTCACATCAATAGAGCCAAGGCGGTCCAAGTCGAAAAAGTAAAAAAGCCTCAGCAGACGGATCGCAGCTGGGGAAAGCGGAAGATAGTAAGGATCTTTATCAAAACAGCGGTGGCAGATTAAGCCGTTTTCCCGAATAGAGAAGCCAAAACGCCCTTCTGTTTCACCGCATACGGCACAGGAAGAAAGCTCAGGCCGAAGCCCGACGTGTGCCAGCATTTTCATTTCGAAAATATTGGTCACAATAGCCGGGTCCATCCCTTCGTTGATGTACACCAGACTTTTACGAACGAGCTCAAACAGCGGTGCGCCCCCTTCACCATCCTCGGTCGTTCGGTCGGTCATCTCAACAATGTAGGCCGCATAAGCTGTTTTTACCAAGTCTTCCCGAATATGGCGCATAGAATCAAGCGTCTCTCCCTGCTGCATGGTGCCCAGCCCGCGGCCGCCCTGCACAAGAAAATATCCATGTGTAAACGGCTGGGTAACACCGGAAAGCCGGCTGTTTGTTTTTTTGGCTCCCCGCGCCACTGCCCCTCTTTTTCCTTTTTCACGTGTCAGCATGGTGACAATTTTATTCGTTTCCCCATAATCATTGGTCCGGAGCACGATGCCTTCCCACTTTTCAAGCATGCTGCCCACTCCTTCTCAAGCCCTTAATATTCGTCTTCTTTAAAACCGAAGTCGCGTAAATTTGTCGCTTTGTTGCGCCAGTCTTTTTGTACTTTTACCCAGAGTTCTAAAAATACTTTTGAACCGAGCAAATGCTCAATATCCCGGCGTGAACGCTTGCCGATTTCTTTTAAAAGCGCTCCTTGCTTGCCGATGACAATTCCTTTTTGTGAATCCCGTTCCACAATAATGGTCGCCATCACATCGATCATATCTTTGCCATCACGCTTGGAGATTTTATCAATCACAACCGCAATCGAGTGCGGCACTTCTTCACGAGTTAAATGCAGCACTTTTTCACGAATTAATTCTGAAACAATAAAGCGCTCAGGGTGATCGGTTACTTGATCAGCCGGATAATACTGCGGGCCTTCCGGCAGCATTTTCTCCACTTGCTCAAGCAAACGGTCTACATTATTTCCTTCAAGCGCTGAAATCGGCACAATCTCAGCAAACGGAAGAAATTCTTTGTATTGCACGATTAACTCCATCAATTTGTCCGGATGAATACGGTCAATTTTATTAATGACAAGAAAAATAGGTGTTTTCACGTCTTTCAGCTTGTCGATAATAAATTCATCGCCTCCGCCAAATCCTTCTTCTGCGTTGATCATAAAAAGAATGAGATCGACTTCCTTTAACGTATTGACAGCGGTTTTCATCATAAAATCCCCAAGCTTATGCTTCGGCTTATGAATCCCCGGCGTATCGATAAACACCATTTGGGCGTTCTCTGTTGTCAAAACGCCCTGCACTTTGTTACGGGTTGTCTGGGGCTTGTCGCTCATAATGGCGATTTTCTGGCCGATTACCCGATTTAAAAAAGTTGACTTACCGACATTCGGGCGGCCGATAATAGCAATAAATCCTGATTTGTGTGTGTTATTCTCCATTTAAATCCTCCGGTGAAAAAGCGCCCGGCAAAAGCTCTGCTACGGTCAGTGTCTGCACGTCGCCTTTCAAATTTGTTAAAATAACCGGCATGTCCGGCGGGCAAAGCTCCGCAATCACCTGCCGGCACGCTCCGCACGGCGGCACAGGCCGGTTCGTGTCTGCTACAACAGCAATGGCTGTATACTCGCTTGCGCCTTCAGACCAAGCTTTAAAAATAGCGGTACGTTCAGCGCAGTTCACAACGCCATATGCGGCATTTTCAATATTGCACCCGCCAAATATCTGCCCATCTTTTGTCAGCAGTGCAGCGCCTACTTTAAAATTCGAGTAAGGAACGTACGCTCGTTCACGCGCCTGCTTTGCCGCTTCCATAAGCTGTTGTTGATTCATGTTCATTCACCTCATTAAATTTTCGGAATAAATAAAAGGCAGCCAATGATCACTGCTGCAATGGCAAAAAGCAGAACGGCTCCCGCTGCCAGGTCTTTCGCCATTTTTGCGAGCGGCCTGTATTCTTCCGTGACAAGATCCACTGTTTTTTCAATGGCTGTATTCACCATTTCAAGTGACATAACACCTGCTATCGTTAAAAGCAGTACACACCATTCTGTTCGGGTAAGCTTAAAAATAAAACCGGCTGCAGATATCAATATACCTGCAGCAATATGCACACGCATATTCGGTTCAGACAAAGCGAGCTTCAGCCCATTTCCAGCGAAGCGGAACGAAGAAAAAAGTCTTTTTATGTGAAAAGACCGTTTATCTTTCAAGTCCATACGCATCCAAAATATCTTTTTGGCGGCTGATCATCTCTTTTTCATCTTGTTCATTCATGTGGTCATACCCAAGAAGGTGCAAAAAGCCATGGACCGTTAAAAAGCCAAGCTCCCGTTCAAAGGAGTGGCCGTATTCTTCTGCCTGCTCCTTTGAACGGTCAATGGAAATAATGATATCGCCTAATATACGGGGCATATCTGTTCCAGTGATCGTCACTTCATCTTCGCCCATTTCTTCAAGAGCAAATGAAATCACGTCAGTCGGGGCATCCTTGTCCCGATAATCACGGTTAATTTCCTGAATCCGCTCGTTCGTTACAAACGTGACAGAAACTTCACTGCCGTCTGGCACAGCTTCTTTCTCAGCTGCCAGCTGAAGCAGTTCTTCAGCAAGCTTTTCCACTCCTTCTTCAAGCTTGTTCGTTTCGTCCAAAAAATCAACGACGAGTGCCATGCTGGCCATCTCCTTTTTCCGCTTTTTCATATGCTGTAATGACTTTTGCTACAAGTGGATGACGCACAACATCCGCTCCTGTTAAATGAATAAACGAAATGCCAGAAGTGTTTCCAAGTACCTGTTCTGCTGACACAAGACCTGAAGCAGCGCCTTTTGGCAGGTCAATTTGTGTGCGGTCACCTGTGATGACCATTTTAGAGCCGAAACCGAGACGCGTTAAAAACATCTTCATTTGTGCATTCGTTGTATTTTGCGCTTCATCTAAAATAACAAAAGCATCATCAAGCGTACGGCCCCGCATATAAGCAAGCGGCGCCACTTCGATCGTTCCCCGTTCAATCATACGCTCGGTATGTTCTGCACCAAGAACATCATGAAGCGCATCATATAACGGACGCAGGTACGGATCGACTTTTTCCTTTAAGTCTCCTGGCAGAAAGCCCAGGCTTTCGCCTGCCTCAACGGCCGGGCGTGTTAAAATAATTCGTTTCACCTGGCCGTTTTTCAATGCACGCACAGCCATTATAACGGCAAGGTATGTTTTACCAGTTCCAGCGGGCCCGATGCCAAAAACAATGTCCCTGCTGCGGATGGCTTCGATGTAATCCCGCTGGCCCAGCGTTTTAATGCGAATAGACTTTCCTTTCGCATTCTTTGTGATTTCTTCTTCATACAGTTCATCTAAATATTCAATTGTGCCATTTTTAGCCATTTGAACAGCATTAATGACATCGCGTTCACTTATATTGATTTGCTTGCGAATGACAGCAAGCAGCTGCTCCACCACTATCCGTGCTTTTTCAACGTTTTCCGCGGTTCCAGATAAATGAACCGCTTCTCCCCGTGTTACCATTGATACGTGGAATTCTTCTTCCATGATCGTTAAATGACGATCAGAAACGCCGAATAATAGGACGGCTTCGTTTTGGTCGCCGAGAGCGACGGCTGCTGACTTCAATTCTTCCTGCATTCAATCATTCTCCTTAGCTGCCACGTTAGTTAATTGCAATATTTTCAAGTACTTGGAAGTGTATAATCACCTTTACTTTACCACTTTCAGACCGCTTCTGTAAAACGTTTTCGCCTACCACTTCTGCTTCTTTAGGAAGTTTAGCCATCAATGTCGCCTTCGCTGCCTGAACGGCTCTTTCTTCTTGTTCCGCTTCCGTTTCCACTGTTCCAGCCGGCTTTAATGCATACTCTGTTTCAGTCCGCACAGAAAAAGGAAGCTGATAAGAAAAAAAGTGAAAAGAATAGCGGTTTTCCTCCCTCTGAACAGACCCTTTCAAAGACGAAGGCTTCCATAAGGCATACTCTTTTTCACCAATTGAAAAGAAGATATGTTTTCTATTTTCCCCATTTCTCGTTTTTAATGCGCCGCCTCCAAGCGTAACGGTTGCTTTATACCATGTTTCTGCCGTAACGGTCCCGGAAGCCGGCTTTTTTTTCGTTCCCTTAATCAGCCGGTCTCCTGCTTCTACAAAATCACCGCGCTGCACTTCCGACACACCGTACTTAATAAACATATCCTGAATAACACCCGATTTTACAGCCTTTACATGCCGTGTTTTAGCCGTATCGCGCGGAGGCGGATGTTCCGAGGAAACATCCACTACGTACACGACTCCTTTTTTTTGAATTAAAAAACGCACTACACCGGGTATATCCTGCACGGCACGCCTGGATATCGCTTCGGTATCTACATCGTTCAGGCGAATCGCTCCTTCACGGATTCCTTCTTTTTTCAAAAAAGCCCGGACGTCTCTTTCCAGTTCGTCATTCGCCCCCTGTATATCGATTCGAATAATCATCGCAGACAGCAAAACCATCACCAGAAAAAAGCAAAGGCTGGCAATGAGGAATGGCGCATAGCGGATGACCCGCTTTTTCAAAAAAGGAAGGCCAGTCCGTTCCTTGAACCGAACGGTGCCTGAAAAGCGTCTTGCTTCCTGCCGAAGCTTGCTTATGTCTTCAAGGCACAGGGTGAACTGAACTTTATTTTGGCGGCTGTACTGAATGTTTTTTAAGGTGACGCCGCGCTGGTGCAGTCTGCCAGGAAATAAAGGGGCCTCTTCTCCTCTGACCAGCACGGTTACAGCGCCTTTTACAAAAAAGTCAGCCAAATCGTTTTTCCTTTAAGCAAACGCTTGTCATTGTTCCTTCAATGACCACTTCAGAGGGCATGAGTTCCAGGACCTCAAGTGATTTCCCCTGTATTTCAAGCACAGCATCCGACAGCTGGATGCGCACAGTCCGGTCAGTAAATTGCTCAAGCTTTTCGGCATTGTAAACCGCTACTTTATTCATGCCAATGACCACTACTCTCGGAATGCGGCCGATAGCATCTTCAGGCAGCCCGGCCATTTTCCCCATCCATTTCATTAAAAGCGCCCCTTTCTTTTTCATATATCTATGAAAAAAAAGGGGCACTCATCACTTTTTACGCTTCGACTTTGGCGGGCCAAGAACTTCAGACAGGATAATCCCTTTTATCATGTCTTCTCCCGTCCATGTATCAATGACCGAGATCGGCTCTTGTTTTTTTGTTCGATTTACCCGAGCAGGGCGTGACTCGCTTTTTTCCTCTTTTAGTACCGGCTGCGTATTCGGCTGTTTTAATTCGACCGGCATTGCTGCCTTCACGTTTGCACGCTGATCTTCTAGACGGCCGGCTAAATCCTTTACTTTCTGTTCGGCTTTTTGTTTATAAGATTTAGGCGTTTCCTGCTTTTCTTTTTTATTAAAAAGCATTGAGATCAAACCGGCAATAACGGCAATAATGAGTGCTTCTATTGCGATGACCCCCTTTTACATTGGATTAATCCTGATTATGATCTTTTTTCTTTTCCCCAAGACCGCTGATTGCATCACGCATGTCTGTGTCCGCAGAAAGATTTTGGATATTTAAATAGTCCATCACGCCAATATTACCGGCACGCAATGCTTCTCCCATCGCACGAGGTACATCTGCCTCTGCTTCTACAACTTTTGCCCGCATTTCTTCTACGCGCGCTTTCATTTCCTGCTCTTTCGCTACCGCCATTGCACGACGTTCTTCTGCTTTTGCCTGAGCAATATTTTTATCCGCTTCTGCCTGTTCTGTCTGCAGTTCGGCACCGATATTTTTACCGATATCCACATCTGCGATATCAATAGACAAAATTTCAAATGCAGTGCCGGAATCCAGCCCTTTATTTAAAACCGTCTGTGAAATCATATCCGGGTTTTCCAGCACTTTTTTATGATGATCGCTTGAACCAATGGTCGAAACGATCCCTTCACCCACACGGGCCACAATGGTTTCTTCCCCGGCTCCCCCGACAAGGCGGTCAATATTGGCCCGAACTGTAATACGCGCTTTTGCCTTTACTTCAATTCCATTCATGGCAACCCCAGCAATAAAAGGTGTTTCAATCACTTTCGGATTCACACTCATTTGAACGGCTTCCAGTACGTCACGGCCAGCAAGGTCAATTGCAGCCGCCCGTTCAAACGTCAGGTCGATATTGGCACGATGAGCGGCAATCAGCGCATTTACCACACGGTCAACGTTGCCCCCGGCCAAATAATGGCTCTCAAGCTGATTAATGGTTAAGCCAAGACCCGCTTTGGATGCTTTAATAAGCGGATTCACAACACGGCTTGGTATAACCCGGCGCAGCCGCATACCAACCAATGTAAAGATACTAATTTTCACACCGGCTGCCAGGGCAGAAATCCAAAGCGCGACCGGCACAAGTGTTAACAAAATACTGAGTAAAATAATGACTCCAATCACAACAGCAATTAAAAGAACGGTATTTCCTACAACCATACGATCCTTCCTCCTTTAAGACTCCATTTCTCTAACAACAACCCGGACACCTTCTGTTTTTACGACGGCTACCTCTATGCCTGCGGGAATGAAAACCCCTTCTGCCACCGCATCAATACGCTCTCCGTCAATTACAACCGTCCCTGATGGACGCAGAGGTGTTTTCGTTTTACCTGTTTTCCCGATTAAGTCTGTGCGCGTCACATTCGATACATAGCCGTGTTCAGTATCCGTCGAATCACTTAAAATAAACTTTTTTAAAAATTTCATTTCTTTTCCCAACACCTTTACCATCAAAATCAGTACTGCAGTTGCTACTAAAAAGGCGATCAATAGGGAAACGGCCATCCATAGCATGCTTGCACCGGCAAAAAGCACTCCTGCGGCAAAGAGGAGAAAGCCTAAAAAACCGATAACCCCGCCTGGTAAAATGACTTCGGCCAGAATAAAAAGAACACCAACAATGATAAGCAGAACGGTTGATATCCCGGCATCACCTGACATCATATGGCCTGCTATAAAGATGATTAATGCAAGGGTGGCAGCCATCCCGGGCAGTCCGAAGCCTGGTGTAAACAATTCCAAAATAAAACCTGCCAGCATAACGGATAACAAAATCATGACCGTAATGGGGTGTGTAGCAAACTCAATAAACCGGTCACTCCAGTTAAAGGCCGTTAAAACTGGAAAACCTGCAAGCAGCCCTGTCCAGTTTCTCATGTCACTCGATTTCACCACCTTTCTGTAGGTTGTTTCTTATTTATACGGAATAAACAGGAAAAAAGTTTCATAAAATAAAATAAAAAAAACTGCCGCCCAATTAAGGACGGCAGCTTTTTAGGAAAGCTTTTGCTGAACAAGACGGTTGACAAGTGATCCATCTGCTTTGCCTTTTACTTTTGGCATAAGCGCAGCCATCACTTTCCCCATGTCTGATTTTGCAGAAGCGCCTGTTTCAGCGATTGTTTCTTCCACAATGGCTGATACTTCTTCTTCTGAAAGCTGTTCCGGCATATATTCGTTCACGTAAGTCAGTTCAGTCTGAATTTTGGCCACAAGATCCTCACGGCCGGCTTTTTCAAACTCGTGGAGGGAGTCTTTGCGCTGTTTCACTTCGCGAGAAAGGACTGTCAGTTCTTCCTCTTCTGTCAGGTCGCGGCCGCCTGCTTTAATACTTTCATTTTGCAATGCAGCTTTGAGCATGCGGATGACTGTCAGCTTTTCTTTCTCTTTGTTCTTCATCGCTTGCTTCATCTCATCATTAAGACGTCCGAGAAGACTCATATAAAACCTCCTCTTAGAACTTACGTTTACGAGCTGCTTCTGATTTCTTTTTGCGTTTCACGCTTGGTTTTTCATAAAATTCGCGCTTTCTGTACTCCTGCAGGGTGCCAGTTTTAGAAACAGTTTTCTTGAAACGGCGAAGAGCATCTTCAAGCGATTCGTTTTTGCGAACAACAGTTTTTGACATTTCTTTTTCCCTCCCTCCGAACACATTACGATGGAAATTCCATGTACTGCACTATTATAATACATGCATAGTATTCGGTCAAGAAACTTTCTTTACAAAAGATTCATAATTAATATCCGGCTTCTCCTTCAACTCCGGTTACAATGGCGATTCCTGAGCTTGCGCCGATTCGTGTCGCTCCTGCTTTCACCATTGTCATAGCATCCTGCTGGGTACGAACGCCTCCTGAAGCCTTTACGCCTACTTTAGGCCCGACGGTTTCACGCATTAAGCGTACATCTTCTTCCGTTGCTCCGCCTGCTGAAAAGCCAGTTGATGTTTTAACATAATCCGCTCCTGCAGCCACTGCGAGCTCGCATGCTGTTTTCTTTTCTTTTTGCGTTAACAGGCTTGTTTCAATAATGACTTTTACAAGCGCTTTTCCCTGCGCAGAAGCCACGACCGCTTTGATATCTTTTTGAACAGTTTCGGTGTCGCCGTCTTTTAAAGCGCCAATATTGATCACCATATCGACTTCTGTCGCTCCGTGCTCAATCGCTGTTTTTGTTTCAAACGCTTTTACTTCCGTCAGCGTAGCGCCGAGCGGAAAGCCGATCACTGTACAAACCTTTACTTCTGATCCCCGCAGGAGTTCGGCCGCCTGCTTGACTCGCGCTGGATTCACGCAGACCGATGCAAAGCCGTGCCGGTTTGCTTCCTCACAAAGCTTCGCAATTTCTTCCTGTGTGGCATCTGCTTTTAACAGCGTATGGTCAATTGTTTTAGCAATATTTCCAAATGTATCGGTAATCATCTTCATGATCCCCTTTCAGTTAGTTGTCCGTACCTCTTTAGTTTATCATTATTCTGGGCAGCTTGCGAGAAACAGCAGCAAAAAAAGCCGGCGCAGCGGCCGGCTTTTGATTATGCATGAGCTGGTTCAAGAACGCGTACAAATTGTCCTTCGTTGTATGGGTAGCCAGCTTTTGTAATCTTCACTTTTACAATTTTCCCTACCATGTCTTCTGTAGCCGGGAAAACCACTTTTAAGTAATTGTCGGTATAGCCGCTGTAAAGTCCTTCTCCGCCTTCTCCAAACGGTTCTTCCGGAATCACTTCGAGCACTTCGTTTTCAAAACGGGCTGCGTATTCTTTCGCAAGCTGGTCGGACAGGGCGATCAATTTATGGACACGCTCATTTTTCACTTCTTCATCTACTTGATCTTCCATTCGGGCTGCCGGCGTACCCGTCCGTTTTGAATACGGGAATACGTGCAGCTCGGAGAAGCCATGCTCTTGAATGAAGTTGTACGTCTCCATAAATTCTTCTTCTGTTTCGCCCGGGAAGCCCACAATAACGTCAGACGTTACAGCAAGTCCTGGAAGTGCTTTTTTCAGCCGGTTTAAGCGGTCTGCAAAAGCGGCCATTGTATACTTGCGGCGCATCCGCTTTAATACTGTGTCCGAACCAGACTGAAGCGGAATGTGCAGGTGACGGACCACAATATTTGACTGGTCAATCACATCGATCACTTCATCGGTTAACTGACTTGCTTCAATCGAAGAAATACGGATTCGTTTTAATCCAGGCACCTTCGCTTCAAGATCACGAAGAAGCATTGCCAGATTATAATCTTTAAAGTCAGACCCGTAACCACCGGTATGAATACCCGTTAAAACGATTTCCTGATAGCCGGACTCGACAAGCTGTTTTGCCTGACGAATGACTTCTTCCGGGTCACGCGAACGCATTAAGCCGCGTGCCCATGGGATAATACAAAACGTGCAGAAGTTATTGCAGCCTTCTTGAATTTTCAAAGAAGCACGAGTCCGGTCCGTAAATGCCGGCACATCTAGTTCTTCATACACGCGATTCTTCATAATATTGCCTACCGCATTGATCGGCTGGCGCTCTGCTTTAAATTGCTCGATATAATCAAGCATCTTGACACGATCCTGTGTCCCTACAACAATATCTACTCCCGGAATGGCCATAATTTCAGCCGGGGATGTCTGCGCATAGCAGCCAGTTACACAAATAACCGCATCCGGATTTTTGCGCACTGCGCGCCGGATCACCTGCCGGCTTTTTTTGTCACCTGTATTGGTAACGGTACACGTATTAATTACATAAACGTCAGACGTTTTTTCAAAATCTGTACGTTCATAGCCTTGCTGCTCAAACAGCTGCCAGATTGCTTCTGTTTCATAATGGTTTACTTTGCAGCCTAATGTATGAAATGCCACTGTTGGCATGTTGATCACCTCTTCAATTCTAAATAAAACGAAACCGCCGACAGCACATACAAAGGCGCCGTTTCCGCCCGAAGAATTCTTGGGCCAAGGGCACAGGGAATAAAGCCTGAATCCTGCAGCAGAGCCGCTTCTTTTTCAGAAAACCCGCCTTCCGGACCGGTGACGATCAGCATTCGCCCGCCTGGCTTCAATAAATGAACAGCCTCATAAAATGCTGTCATTTCCCCGGATTTAGCCGTTTCTTCATAAGCAAAGATTTTCACGTCAAACGTGCTTGACTGCTCAATCATCTGCTTCATAGACGCAGGTTCTGCTACGTCTGGAATTCGGTTTCGGTGTGACTGTTCCGCCGCTTCTTTAGCAATTTTCTGCCAGCGCTCTGTTTTTTTGGCTCCTTTTTTCGGATCCCACTTTACGATCGAGCGCTCCGCTTCAAACGGAACAAACCCGGCAGCGCCGAGTTCTGTTCCTTTCTGTATAATATAATCGAATTTATCGCCTTTCACAAGACCACAGGCAACCACAACCTCAGCCGGCATTTCCGTTGACTGCTCAAGCCATTCCTCTATTCTCGCTTCAACAGAGGTGTCTGTTACAGACGTTAGGACAGCCACCCCTGCTTTGCCTTCCGGGAAGACGGCATAAACACGGTCTCCTTCTTCCATCCGCATAACCCGGCGGATGTGATGCGCATCTTCTTTTGAAAAGTGAATGTTTTCTGCATTCTGCCCGCTCGTTAAAAAATATCGCTGCATACTTGCACCTCTATCATTCCGCTTTTTTGCCGACGATGCAGACCCAGTCTTCCATGACTACGGTTTCTTCAATAAATAAACCAGCATCCGTCATCGCTTTGCGAACCTCGCCTTTTTTCTGCCCGATAATACCGGATGCAATAAAGAATCCGCCCGGACGCAGGATTGACGCTACGTCACCGGTAAAGGAAATAATCACTTCCGCTAAAATATTGGAGACGACTACATCGGGCTGGTCGTCAATTCCATCAATTAAATTGTTTTTAGAAACTGTAACAATGTGTTCTGCATGGTTCAGCGCCACATTCTGGCGTGCTGCTGATACGGCTACTTCATCTAAATCAAGCGCCGTAACACGAGAAGCTCCCAGCAGAGCGGCCCCAATAGCCAGCACCCCTGATCCTGTTCCCACATCCACTACATGGTGGTCTGGTTTCACAAACCGTTCCAGCGCCTGCAGGCACATCACGGTTGTTGGGTGCGTTCCTGTACCAAATGCCATGCCCGGGTCCAGCTCAATGATGAGTTCATCGGTTGAAAATGGCTCATACTCTTCCCATGTAGGGACAATCGTAAATTTTTCAGAGATTTTCACCGGATTATAGTATTGTTTCCATGCTGTTGCCCAGTCTTCTTCATGTACTTCGCTGACAGATACGCGCAGCTTTCCAGTATCAATTTGATAAGCAGACAAATTTTTAACAGCAGCTGTAATATCATCAACCGTTTCCTGCAGAAAACTGTTTACCGGCAGGTACGCTTTTACAGCCACTCCCTCATCCGGGTAGTCGTTCGGGTTCAGCTCGTACAATTCACCGAAAAGGCCGCCTTCCCGCTTCTTATCAAGCTCGGCACGGTCTTCAATGACAACACCGCTCGCCCCTGCCTCATGTAAAATATTCGAAATTGGTTCAACTGCATCGTTTACGGTTTCAATGCAAATTTCTGACCACTTCATATATGTCCGCTCCCATCATGCCATTTAATCACGCTTGAGTGCGCGTTTTACTTTATCAAAAAAGCCATCTTCTTCGCTCGGCTGCTCACCGCTTACCTCTGCAAACTCCCGCAGCAGCTGCTTTTGCTTTTCATTTAGTTTTACCGGTGTAATTACTTTTACTAAAACATGCTGATCGCCTGTGCCAAAACCTCTTACGTTGGCTACACCCTTGCCGCGCAGACGGAATCTGGTGCCGCTTTGTGTGCCAGCCGGAATCTTCAGCTTCACTTTACCGTGAACCGTCGGCACTTCAATTTCATCACCAAGAGCAGCCTGTACGAATGTGATCGGCATTTCACAGTAAATATCATCGCCGTCCCGTTCGAATAATTCATGTTCGCGCACCCGGAATACAACATACAAATCGCCTGGAGGTCCCCCGTTAATGCCGGCTTCTCCCTGCCCAGATAAACGGATTTGCTGGCCTTCATCAATACCAGCAGGCACTTTCACATTGATTTTTTTGTTTTTCGTTACGCGGCCGTCTCCACCACATGTAGAACATTTATCTTTAATCATTTTGCCTGTACCGCTGCAATGATGACAAGTACGGCGCGTTGCTACACGGCCAAATGGTGTGTTTTGCTCCACATTTACCTGGCCGGCTCCGCCACAGTGTGAGCACGTTTCAGGAGATGTGCCCGGCTTCGCACCGCTTCCGTGGCACGTTCCGCACTCTTCTTCTTTCGGAATGATAATATCTTTTTCCACACCGAAAACCGCTTCTTCAAATGTCAAAGTCATTGTATATTGAAGGTCGTCTCCCTGACGGGGCGCATTCGGGTCGCGTCTGCGGCCTCCACCGCCGAAAAAGGTACTGAAAATATCATCAAAACCGCCGCCAAAGCCGGAGAATCCACCACCGCCGAATCCCCCCTGCTGCGGGCCTGCGTGGCCAAATTGGTCGTACTGGGCTCTTTTTGACTCATCGCTCAGCACTTCATAAGCTTCCGAAATCTCTTTAAACTTTTCATCCGCGCCCGCTTCTTTATTGATATCCGGATGATATTTTTTAGACAGCTTTCGGTATGCTTTTTTAATTTCGTCTTTTGAAGCCGTTTTACCGACGCCTAATACGTCATAATAATCCCGTTTACTCACCGTTTTCACTCCCGTTTTATTCACATAACCGCTATTTTAACATATATCTGCTCTTCATTGGTAAATTAAATTGCTTCACGAAAAAAGCCAAAGCCGGAAAACCGCTGACTTTGACTTTTTCGTGTGACTTCGCTTAGTTTTTATCTTTTGAATCGTCTACTTCTTCAAATTCGGCATCCACGACACCGTCATCTTTTGCGGCGCCTTCAGCCCCTTGCTGTGCTTGAGCCGCTTTTGCTGCTTCTTCATACAGCTTCATAGACAATGCCTGCACAATTTCATTTAATGCATCGCGTTTTGTGCGGATTTCTTCAAGATCGCCTTTTTCAATAGCTTCTTTCAGCGCATCTTTTGCTTCCGTTGCTTTTTGAAGTTCTGCTTCGTCCACTTTGCCTTCAAGCTCTTTTACCGTTTTTTCTGTTGTAAACACAAGCTGGTCTGCTTCGTTGCGAAGCTCTACTTCTTCTTTACGCTGTTTGTCAGCATCCGCGTTTTCTTCCGCTTCTTTTACCATACGTTCGATTTCTTCATCAGAAAGACCGGATGAAGATTGAATCGTAATCGCCTGTTCTTTTTGTGTGCCAAGATCTTTTGCTTTTACATTTACGATACCGTTTTTATCGATATCAAATGTTACTTCAATTTGCGGTACACCGCGCGGTGCCGGCGGAATGTCTGTCAACTGGAAGCGGCCAAGCGTTTTGTTGTCAGCTGACATTGGACGCTCACCTTGAAGCACATGAATATCAACAGCCGGCTGGTTATCTGCTGCCGTCGAGAATACTTGTGATTTTGATGTTGGGATTGTTGTGTTACGATCGATCAGCTTTGTAAATACGCCGCCCATTGTTTCAATACCAAGCGAAAGCGGTGTAACATCAAGAAGAACAACGTCTTTTACGTCACCTGTAAGTACGCCGCCCTGGATCGCTGCACCCATTGCAACTACTTCGTCCGGGTTAACGCCTTTATGCGGCTCTTTGCCTGTTTGCTTTTTGATCGCTTCCTGTACAGCTGGAATACGAGTTGAACCACCGACAAGGATTACTTTATCGATATCCGCATTTGTTTTGCCTGCATCTTGAAGTGCCTGACGAACAGGGCTCATCGTACGCTCTACAAGGTTTGATGACAGCTCATCAAATTTCGCACGTGTAAGTGTTGTTTCAAGGTGAAGCGGTCCAGCTTCGCCTGCTGTGATAAATGGAAGAGAGATTTGTGTAGATGTAACACCAGACAAATCTTTTTTCGCTTTTTCAGCAGCATCTTTTAAACGCTGCATTGCCATTTTGTCTTTTGACAAATCAATGCCGTTTTCTTTCTTGAATTCATTTACAAGATAGTCAATGATGACTTCATCAAAGTCGTCGCCGCCCAGACGGTTGTCGCCGGCAGTTGAAAGTACTTCAAATACACCGTCGCCAAGCTCAAGGATCGAAACGTCAAATGTACCGCCGCCAAGGTCGTATACAAGAATCGTTTGGTCCTGGTCTGTTTTATCCATGCCGTATGCAAGCGCAGCAGCTGTCGGCTCATTGATAATACGCTCTACTTCAAGACCAGCAATTTTACCGGCATCTTTTGTAGCCTGGCGTTCAGCATCATTGAAGTAAGCCGGTACCGTAATAACGGCTTTGTCTACTTTTTCACCAAGGTAATCTTCTGCATAAGCTTTTAAATGTTGTAAAATCATTGCGGAAATCTCTTGTGGTGAATACTCTTTTCCATCAATCGTTTCTTTATGGGTTGTACCCATATGGCGCTTAATCGAAATAATGGTATTCGGGTTTGTAATTGCCTGGCGTTTTGCCACTTCCCCTACCTGGCGCTCGTCATTTTTAAACGCTACAACAGATGGTGTTGTACGATTGCCTTCTGGATTTGGGATTACTTTTGCTTCGCCGCCTTCAAGGACTGCTACGCAAGAGTTTGTTGTTCCAAGGTCAATACCGATAATTTTACTCATTTTTAAAGTTCCCTCCTGAAATCATTGCTTATCAAAATAAATTTATTGATTTACTTTTACCATTGACGGGCGAATAACCCGATCTTTTAATGTATAGCCTTTTTGCAGCTCAGCTAAAACTGAATTTGGTTCTGCTGATTCATCGCTGTCTGTCATGACTGCTTGATGTACATTCGGATCAAATGGCTTTCCGACTGTTTCGATTGGCTTGACACCTTCGCTCTCAAGCGCCGTAACAAATGTTTTATAAACCATTTCCATTCCTTGAAGAACAGATTTTGTTTCTTCATGTTCTGGAGTGATCTGCAGCGCCCGCTCGAAATTATCAAGCACTGGCAGCAGCTCCGTTACAAGCTTTTGCGCGCGGTATTTTTCCTGTGCTTCCCGGTCCAGGTTTGCCCGGCGACGGAAATTATCGAAATCTGCCCGCAGCCGCAGATAACGTTCCTCTGCTTCATCAAGCTGTTTTTGAAGCTGCTCTTCTTTTGATTCTTCTTCTACTTCTTCAATGATTGTTTGATCCACTTCTACTTCAACCGTACCTTGCTCTTCTGTAGAAGAAACCGCCTCATCGGCTGGTTTTTCTTCCGTCAATGGCTTTTGTTCTTCTGCCACTGATGTCACCTCCAACATTTATCATCAATTTATGTTCGCGTATTGTAAAGGCGCGTCAGCACCTTTGTCATGTCATGACTTAAAAAATCCACAAGTGTAATCACACGCGAATACTCCATCCGTTTCGGACCAAGAATGGCAATGGTGCCAACCGGCTCATCCCCAACGGAATAAGACGCTGTAATTAAACTGCATTCCTCCATTGCCTGCTCCGCGTTTTCCGTTCCGATTCTCACCTGTACACCGGTTTCTGTCGGACGGATTAACTCATACATATCTTGTTCTTTCTCCATCATGTCCATCACAAGGCGGACTTTTTCCACATCACGAAATTCCGGCTGATTGAAAATATTTGTTTTGCCCCCGATAAACAGCTTGCCGATTGGCGGGCCGCCGGAAGCTTCCGCAAACATATGCAGCACAGCTTCGTAATTGTGAAGATGCCGTCTCATTAATTCCGCTGTTTCTTTGTAAATTTTTCGGCGAAGCTCTGCCAATGGCACACCGGTCAGCCGATCATTTAAAATATTGACCATTTTTTCAATATCTGACGGCTCTATTCCTTCCGGCAGAGAGAAAATTCTATTTTCCACATGTCCCGTGTCAGTTACGATGATGGCAACAGCAGACTGGGTATCAATAGGAATAATTTGCAGGCGTTTAACCCGGTGGTCGTTAAATTTCGGCCCAAGAACGATCGATGTATAATTTGTCAATTCTGACAAAATCGTCGCTGCATTTTGAACGGCTTTTTCAAGCCCTTCCTGCCTGTCGGCAAAAATAGAATGAATCGCTGTCCGTTCGCTGCGCCGCAAGGATCCCGGTGACAGTAAGTGATCTACGTAATACCGGTACCCTTTTTCCGACGGAACACGGCCGGATGAGGTATGCGTTTTTTCCAAAAACCCCATTTCCTCCAAATCCGCCATTTCATTACGAATAGTGGCCGGACTAAAGGAAATTTCCTCTTTCTTGGCAAGATTGCGTGAACCGACTGGCTGCGCCGAACGAATAAAGTCGTCAATGATAATCTGCAAGATGAAAAGTTGGCGGTCTGTCAGCACGTATATCACCTCTGTTAGCACTCTTTGTATTCGAGTGCTAAATCTACATTTAAATTATCAAAATCCTTTTTGTCTGTCAACGAGTACGCTCACATTTGTGCGCCAATTAAAAAAGATTGAAACACTTCATTTCCGAGAAATTTTCCACGGTGGGTAAGGCGGATAAAGCCCTCTTCTACCTCAAGCAGGCCACGGCTCGTCATTTCCTGTATGGCTTTTTGGAACAGCCGGACAGGGCTTTCTCCGTATTGTTTTTCGAACGCTGCGATAGACACACCCTCCATTTTTCGCAATCCGAGAAACATTTCTTCTTCCATTTGTTCCGGCTTCGTTACCCTTTGGGAAGACATACGCGGCTGTTCATTACGCTCAATGGGCTGCATGTATTTTTTAAGCGGGCCAAAATTTGCGTATCGCTCTCCATCTACATACCCGTGCGCACCGGCCCCGAATCCATAATATTCTTCATTGTTCCAATACGTAATGTTATGAATACTTTCAAATCCCGGACGGGCAAAATTGCTGATTTCATATTGATGAAGCCCGTGCGCTTCCATTTCTCTCATGACGGCTTCGTACATATCCGCTTCCGCTTCTTCCTTTGGAAGCGGGAGGCGGCCTTTGGCCATTAAATTATAAAAAACCGTTTTCGGTTCGATGATAAGTGAATAAGCGGAGTAATGCGGAAGGCCAAGTGCCAGTGCCTGCTTTACTGTATCCACTGCATCATCAACCGTCTGCTCCGGCAGTCCATAAATTAAATCAATGCTTAAATGATCAAAGCCTGCCCGTTCAGCATCCCGGACCGTGCGCAGAACATCTTCTTTCGTATGCGTGCGCCCGATCTGTTTTAAATGAGCGTCATTAAAGGACTGAACCCCAATGCTCAGCCGGTTTACGCCGCCTTCTTTTAAAATGCGCAGTTTTTCAGGTGTTAAGTCGCCCGGATTGGCTTCGAATGTATACTCGGCACCCGGCTGCAAAGGAAGCCGCTGTTCAATTGACTCGACCAGCTGAAGAAGCTGTGCCTCATTTAGGGAGGTCGGTGTTCCGCCTCCTACAAAAATCGACTGTAGTCCCTGCTTGACGCCGGCCATCGCCATTTCTTTACCAAGCGCATTTAAATACTCTTCCACTGGCTGGTTTTTCATAAATACTTTATTAAAATCACAATAATGACAAATATGATGGCAAAACGGAATATGAAGATAAGCTGCTTTTGTCATTTTGTTCACGCCCTTCTATACATAAAGGAAGGTGCCCATCATAAGGGCACCTCAGGCTGCTGACAAACGCCCGCTTTCGGCGTCACTTGCCGTGTGTGAATGCTCATGACCCGAAAAGGTCACTCCGCTTCCCGAACGGCTTCGTTCCTGGAAAGGCAGACGTTTTGAATCAGCCTGCTCTCTTCCTGTGTCTACGCTCTGAGATACCCGTAATCCAGGCACCTTCTTGTTATTTTTGTGGATCATCCATTTTTAAGACAGCCATAAACGCTTCCTGCGGGACTTCAACCGATCCAACCTGTTTCATGCGCTTTTTCCCTTCCTTCTGCTTCTCAAGCAGTTTCCGTTTCCGGGAAATATCTCCGCCGTAACACTTGGCCAGAACGTTTTTACGCATCGCTTTGATGGTGGACCGGGCCACAACTTTGTTGCCGATCGCCGCCTGTATAGGCACCTCAAAATGCTGGCGCGGAATGAGTTCTTTCAGCTTTTCAACGATAATCTTGCCGCGGTCATACGCAAAGTCACGGTGAACGATAAAGCTGAGTGCATCGACCGTTTCTGCGTTGAGAAGAATATCCATCTTCACCAGCTTGGATTGTTTGTAGCCAATGAGTTCGTAGTCGAATGAGGCATAGCCTTTCGTACTCGACTTCAGCTGGTCAAAGAAGTCATACACAATTTCAGACAGCGGCATTTCATAAACAACGCTGACGCGGTTTGTATCAAGATACTGCATATCAATAAAATTGCCGCGTTTACCCTGAGCAAGCTCCATCACTGCTCCGACATAGTCATTCGGCACGATGATCGATGCTTTTACATACGGTTCTTCAACGTGGGCAATTTTTTGTGGATCCGGCATATCCGATGGATTATCGATCCGAACCTCTTCACCATCTGTCATCGTTACCTGGTAAATAACACTTGGTGCTGTTGTAATCAAGTCAATTTTAAACTCGCGTTCAATCCGTTCCTGAATAATCTCCATATGAAGCAGGCCAAGGAAGCCGCAGCGGAAACCAAAGCCGAGTGCCTGGGATGTTTCCGGCTCATATTGAAGAGCGGAGTCATTCAACTCAAGCTTTTCAAGCGCTTCACGCAAGTCATTGTATTTTGACGAATCGATCGGGTAAAGACCGCAATACACCATTGGATTCAGTTTTCGATAGCCGGCAAGCGGTTCTGTCGCACTGTTTTTCGCCGATGTGATTGTATCCCCGACCTGCGTATCTCCGACATTTTTAATAGCGGCAGCAAGGTAGCCAACATCTCCAACCGTCAGCTCTTTTCGCTGTGTCGTTTTTGGGGTAAAAACACCGATTTCAGTTACTTCAAACTCTTTTCCGGTCGCCATCATTTTAATTTTGTCGCCGACCTTCACCGTGCCATCTACAACCCGGATATAAGCAATAACCCCTCGGTATGCATCGTAAAGAGAGTCAAAAATAAGGGCTTTAAGCGGTGCTTCCGGATCCCCGGTTGGCGCCGGCACTTTTTCAACCACCTGTTCTAAAATTTCCTCGATACCAATGCCGGCTTTCGCTGACGCTAGAACCGCTTCTGAGGCA
This sequence comes from Domibacillus sp. 8LH, assembly GCF_038806185.1. Taxonomy (NCBI): domain Bacteria; kingdom Bacillati; phylum Bacillota; class Bacilli; order Caryophanales; family Bacillaceae; genus Domibacillus; species Domibacillus sp. 8LH. The sequence continues at coordinate 430,017 of NZ_JAVJNG010000001.1, forward strand.
TCCAGGCCGATCACATCTTCTACTTCCTGGCGCACACGCTCTGGTTCTGCAGCCGGAAGGTCAATTTTATTAATAACCGGCAAAATTTCAAGGTCATTGTCCAGGGCTAAATAAACGTTAGCGAGCGTTTGTGCTTCAATGCCCTGCGCCGCATCCACCACAAGGATGGCGCCTTCGCAGGCTGCAAGACTTCTTGATACTTCGTACGTAAAATCGACGTGTCCCGGCGTATCAATCAAGTGAAAGATATAGTCCTGTCCGTCTTTAGCCGTATAGTTCAGCTGTACTGCATTTAGTTTAATCGTAATACCGCGTTCCCGTTCAAGATCCATTGAATCAAGAAGCTGGCTTTTCATTTCACGCGCTGTTAACGCTTTTGTTTTTTCTAAAATACGGTCAGCAAGCGTTGATTTCCCATGGTCAATATGGGCAATGATCGAGAAATTTCGAATACGCTCCTGCCGTTCTAGTCGTTCGTTGTTGTTCATTTCAATGTTCACTCCTGTTTATCGGCACATAGATACTATTGTGATTATATCAGCGCGTTATGCAATTGACAACGAACATTAAACGAACGGGCTATTCATTTTGTTCCGCTTTAATAAAACGGGCCAAAATATCAGCGACCGCAGCCGCACTTCTTTCCAATTCTTCACGGGTGTTATCGACACCGCCCATTTCAATCAAAATCGCCCGGTTTGAAAGATCCTGGTTGAATTTTCCGTTTGTCTGGCTGCCCGACTTTACGATTACACCGCGCGAAAGACCGGGATAATACTGTTCGAAAAGTTTATGAAGTGATGAAGCAAAACGGGCATTTTCTTCATACCCTGGATGCTCTCCGCCAACGACAAATACGGTTTTTGCCATATCCTGCCCGTTTACGCGGGCTGTTGTGATCGATTTGTCCTGTGAATCGCGATGAATATCAATTAAATAAGACAACGATGGCTCTTTTTTTTGAACAGCCGCAACGACAGTCCGTGATTCTTCATAGGAAGCACTGTATTTTTTCCCTTTTTTCTTTAACAGCGCCCCTATATCCGTTTTATTGACAGATACCCCGATTCCCTCTTCCTCCAAACTTTTTCCAATCATTGTTCCCACTTCTGTAATGTTCATTGGGGCTTGTCCATTTTTAGGAGTGAATGATTCGGACGTATGCGTAAAGTAAAGAAGCACTTTTTCTTCCCCGGCTGGAGGCGTATTTTCTTTTGGCTCATCCGGCTCTTTCGGCACCGGAAGATCATCCGGCTTTTTGGATTCAACCGGTAAATTCGTATAATCCGTTCCTTCCCCGGCAATTAAAATTTGGCTGTCATAAATAGAAAAGCCCGGAAGTTCTTTTCCCAGAAAGGTCCGCGGATCGCGCAAACTAATTCCGGCAGCCGATTGAAAAGCAGCGTCCACCCACCCGATTGTACCTTGTCCCACTTTTTCATCTGACTGGAAAGCATGATTTTCTAAACGCAGAAGCTGATAAAAAGAAGCGGCCGGAATTTCTGCTGCCGCCCGGCTCATAGATTGGGAGGTAAAATGGTACGAAAACGGCATGACCGTTAAAAACCCCGCCATCCAAAACGGCATGACCACTAGGCAGGCGTATACGGGAACAAGCCAGTATGGTATATGCTTTTTTTTGTGCAAAAGGATTGTCGCCATCCCCTTTTCAGCTCTTATCCCTTTACCTTATGCAGCAAATAAAAAAAGCAGACCATGAATCAGCCTGCAAAAAAAGATCGTGTTTCTTCCGGTGGACGGTCATGAAGAGATTCATTCAAGGCACTGGAAACGACCGCTGCCGCTCCTTGAATAAACATGTCCGCTTCTTTTGGTGTTACAATCATATTTAAACCTGCCGGGGTCAGCACTTCATGAATTAATTGATGTTTTTCGTTTTCATCCAGCAGACCGATATTTCCTAAAAACGACCGCTTCCATTCTTCATCTCCGCGTCCGCTTTTTTCTTGCAGATTTTCCATGACCATTTCTACTGCGTCACGCGTGACGGTAGCAGCGTCAATCACAGTCGGAATGCCAATGGCGATCACCGGGATACCTGCTGTTTCACGACTGATTTCTTTTCGGCGGTTCCCGATCCCGGCTCCCGGCTGAATACCCGTATCCGTCATTTGAATCGTTGCATTCAGTCTTTCAATAGAACGAGCAGCAAGCGCGTCAATGACAATTAAAAAATCCGGCTTCTCCCGCTCAATTAAACCAAGCAGAATATCTCCTGTTTCAATTCCCGTCATGCCCATAACACCGGGAGAAATGGCGCTGACCGGGCGATAGCCGGGCTGAACGTGTTCAGGATGCAGCTTGAATAAATGATTGGTCACGATAAGACGGTCCGTTACACGAGGCCCAAGAGAATCGGGCGTAACGAGTTCATTTCCAAGACCGGCAATTAAACAAGAGGCGTCTTGCTTAATACCCGCTCCCTTTATAAATAAACGAATTTCTTCTGCTACAACCCGGCTGATGGCAGCGTGGCGGGCAGAATCGGAGTGGCGCAAGTCCGCTGATTCAACGGTCACATAATGACCAGCTTTTCTTCCGGTTATCTGCTCAGCTTCCTTTGTAATTTCGACCGTTGTCACCTTCGTGCCTTCTTTTTCTTCTTCCTTCATTTCAATTCCAGGGACTTTACTTCCTGTTTGCTGCTCGGCAATTAAAGCAGATTCCAAGGCTAAATCTGTGCGTGGAGACCATTTTTCCATTCAATTCACCCTCCATTTTTTTCACAGTTTGCCCCTGTGTGTAAAAGTTTATTCCTTTACACCGGATTCCTATTGCATTTCTTTTATTCCTTTGCTAAAATACTTCTTGTTGTTTAATTCAATAATGATTGATAATCGGGTACGAATAAAAGTTCGATCCATTTTAGGAGGTGACAGTAAATGCCAAATATTAAATCTGCCATCAAACGCACAAAAACTGCTCAAATTCGTTCAGCACGCAACACGCAAGCGAAATCAGCTATGCGCAGCGCGGTGAAAAAGTTCGAAACAGCAGCTGCTAATAATGACGAAAACGCAAAAGAATTGCTTGTACAAGCAGTTAGCAAACTAGATAAAGCTGCAGCAAAAGGCCTTATCCACAAAAACGCTGCGAACCGTCAAAAAAGCCGTCTTATGAAAAAGTTGGCTAACTAATAAAAAAAGTGTCCAAATTGGACACTTTTTTTATTTTGTCTGCATCATCGTCTGCAGCCGGAAGAAAAATAACTCCATAATCATTTTTTTATCCATAGCACTGCTTTTCATCTCATAATCGCTTTCTGCAAGCATATGAATCACTGCGGCAAGCTGTGCTTCCGAAAAAGCCCGTGCCTGCCCCCCCGCTATTTTTACACGAAACGGATGCACTTTCAGCTGTCCGGCTATTTGCTGCTGGCCGTATCCTTTTTTCAACAGCTCTTTTACTTGATAGATCAGCCGGAACTGTCCCGCTATAACGGCAAGAATTTTTAACGGCTCTTCATTCAGGCGGATTAAATCATAATAAATGCGTAGTGCTTCAGACAAATGCCCTGTGACGATGCGGTCTACCAGTCGAAAAATATCACTTTCGAGCGTCCGCGCCGTCAGTGCTGTTACATTTTCTTCGGTAATCTCGTTTCCCTGCCCGGCATGAAGAGCAAGCTTCATAATCTCCATCGACAGGACAGACAAGTTAAATCCAGCAATGGCGAGGAGCTGATGGATGGCTGCATCTTCTATCACCACTCCTTCTTCTGCGGCTCTGCCCTTAATCCAGCCGGACAGCTCCCGTTCAGCTGGACGTTTTGCTTCCAAAACGCCTGCCTGCTTTTTAATGAGCTTTGTTAATTTTTTTCGTTCATCAAGCTTTTCAAACCTTCCTTGAAAAACAAGAATTGTAAATGGAGCGGGGTCCTGCAGGTATTGTTCAAGCCTTTTTGTATCATGCTCTATTTTTGATTTTTCAGCTGTGAAAAAAATCGGGTTCTGAACAAACACAAGCTTCCTGTCTCCAAGAAACGGCAGGGTTTCCGCTTCTTCAATGGCCGCTTCTACCGGCACTTCTGTCATATCAAAGGAAGTGACGTTTAAATCCGTATCTTCCCCATCCAGTGCTCCTTTTAAAAGCAGCTGTCGTGCTTCTTCTATAAAATACTGCTCTGGCCCGTACAACAAATAAACGGAACGAAACCGGCCGCTCTTTAACTCTTTTAATACATCCATTTACTCGACTCCATTCTGTTTCTGTTTTCATTGTAGGAAAAACCATCCCGATACGCAAGATAGACTCCATCTTTTCCATCTACAAACTTATCCGCTTTTTAAATGAAAAGAAGTTGTCTCGTATAGATTTTTCCTTTTTCATTGTCTATACTTAAAGAAAATGGGAGGGATGGCTGTGAACGATTTCGAAAAAAATGTTCAATCTAAGCGTAATGATGCTGTAGACTCCGCTGTAGGTTTTATCGTTTCATTCGGTTTCTTTGCTACCATGTTCGTTCTTGCCACGGTGATTCAACTGGTCGGTTGATGCACCAAAACCCCGCCCTTTAATAGGACGGGGTTTTTTATGGAGATGGAAGTACAGTTTCGATTTTCCCATTCTCTCCTTTAAATGTATACGTAATGGCACCATGTTTGTCTGTACGGTATATGCGGACTCCTGCTTTTTCCAGCGTATCGGTCACTTCTCTATGCGGATGCCCATAACGATTGTTAAGTCCGGCAGATATCACGGCAAACTGTGGCTGAAGGGCTTGAATAAACGATGGCGAGGAAGAGGTTTTGCTGCCGTGATGGCCTACTTTTAACCAGTCTGCATGGAAGCTGTACTTCTCGATCAATTCGGCTTCTCCCTCTTTTTCAAGATCACCTGTGAACAGCCATGTTTTCCCCCCGATTCTGGCAAAAAGCACAAGCGAGTCATTGTTTCCTTCATAATCCCGGTCATCCGGCGCTAAAAACTGAAAAACTGCGCTTTTTGTCCTCCAGCTTTCCCCTTCTCCGCCTTCCCGTATCTTCAGGCCGGTTTTGATCATGTCGGCTATGACCGGTTCTCCTCCTGATCCTGGTGACATAATGATTTCTTTTGCCGAAATAGATTGGAGCACTTCTGCGGCTGCACCGGCGTGATCAAAATCTGCGTGGGTGATAATCAACTTATCCAGCTTGGTGATCCCTTCTCTTTTCAAAAAAGGAACGACTGTATCTTTCCCTACTGAAAACCCGCCATTCCGTTCCTTCCAGGCTTCCTGCTCAAACGGCACCTGCCCGCCTGTATCAATTAAATAGTTTCCTTCATTGCGGGGCAATTGAATCAGAATGCTGTCTCCCTGCCCAACATCTAGAAAGGTGATTTTCCCTTCTGGGGAGAAGCGGCCGACCAGGACAAAAACAGCCAGAGCAAAACTGCATATCGCGAGGCTTAGTTTCATGTTTTTTCTCAATTCCCACAATAAAAGAGAAGCGAGAGAAGTGACAGTCAGAAGAGCAGCTGCTTCCATGCCTGGCTGCCCTGTTACAAGAACCGCAAATGGCAGATTCGCCAGCAGCGCAGCCAATTGATCCATTTTGATCAAACATTCATTGACAAATGAAGCGAAAAAAGAAATAGGCATTAAAAAAGACAAGCAAAACAAAAGAAGAACGGCCGGCATCATAAAAAATGAATAAAATGGGACAAACAGAAGGTTGGCCAGCGGTGAAATAACGGAGAGTTCTGCGAAATGGAAAAGCAATACCGGCAGGGCGGCAAGCTGAGATAAAACCGAAACAAATAAAGAAAGCTCGACTGCATGCTGCGCTTTTTTTAAAATTACGCCGGTTGATAAAACGAGGGCGAACGTAACGAGGAAGGACAGCTGAAAACCAGCTTGAAAAATCAAAAATGGGTTCCAGAGAGTCATGATTAAAAAAGCAGCTCCAAGTGCTCCAGCAGCTGATAGTTTTCTGCTGTTAAAAGCAGCAAGCAAAATTGCACCTGTCATTAAACAGGAGCGAACAACCGGCGGAGACCCTCCCGCCAACAAGGCATAAAGAGGCAGCGCTGCTAATAAAAGCAGACGTGCCCGCTCACGTGTCATTCCTGCACGGAGCAGCAGATAATAAAGAAGTCCTGTCAAGAGCGTTACATGCAATCCTGAGATCGACAGAATATGCACGATGCCAAGCCGCTCGTAGTCTTCTTCTGTTTCTTCGGGACCGGATGACCGATCGCCAACCAGAAGCGCAGCCGCTGTATGGACAAGGGGTGCTGGAAAACGTTCTTGAATACGCTTAATGGCGGCCATCCGCCAAGCAGCAGGTGCATAACGAAGTGACTGGTTTAACACACACTGATCGAGAGAAATATGTTCAGGTGTGAGAACAAAGAAGGTTCCGCTCGCGGCTAAATAGGACCGGTAATCGAATTCACCTGGATTTCTGGCTTCGTTCGGAAGAGACGCTTTCCCTTGAATCCGGCAGGTTAATCCTGGAGTAAGCCCCTCTTGTAAAAGCTCTTTTTCTTCTTTTGAGTTCATTCGGTAGACCAAGCTGAGTCTTTCATGAAATTGTGTTTCTTCTACACCTGCTCTTAACCTGTCCCCTTCGATTTGGATATCATCTGTAAATGAAACGATCCATTTTGTTTCTTTTCCCGTAAAAGCAGACTGGCTGCGCGCTTCCTGAATTGGCACCACGCTCAAAAACAGCATAAATGTCCCGATCATCCAAAAGCGTGTACGCCGGTCCACATTCCAACATAATAATCCTCCTATCGCAGCAGCCAGCAAAGCAGCCTGCCATGGCGCCTGCACTGCGAATAAAATGGCTGCAAGGGCCGCCATGCTCATTTGAAGAAGCGGCATACATCACCATCCTTTATTCAGCGGGAACGTGGATGACCTCAATATCTTTTAAAAAGTGGCTGTTCCATTTGTTTGGATAGGCATTACGATAGATAATCCGCGCTACACCGGCCTGGGCAAGCGTTTTTGCACAGTTTTCACATGGCTCGTGGGTAACGTAAGCAGATGCCCCTTTTAACTTATCACGCTCTGCATGAAGCACTGCATTTAATTCTGCATGCAGGCACCGGATACAACGGCCTTGATCCGATAATAAGCAGCCTGCGTCCTGGCAATGTTCATGCCCATGAATAGAACCGTTATAGCCTGTAGACACAATATGCTTGTCTTTTACAATCACACAGCCAACATGAAGCCGATTGCAGGTTGAACGAGTAGCCACCACCTCCGCAATATTTAAAAAATAATCATCCCAGCTTTTTCGTTCCATTCTCAAAAACCTCTTTTCTGTTTCTTCCGGTCTGCGGCCGGTTTATTCTTTCAGTTTATCGAGAGGTTCTTCCATCCGTCAAACCCTTTATTGAATAGTCACGAGAGGAGCCAGCTTTTCAAATACTTTATCACCAATTCCTGCCACGTTTTTCAAATCCTCTACTGCTGTAAAAGCTCCTTCCGTTTCTCTGAAATCAATAATCGCCTGGGCTTTCGACTCACCAACACCCGGAAGCTCCTGCAATAATGCCGAGTCTGCTGTATTGATATTGATCGAAGCAGATTCGGCAGCCTCATCACTGCCGGCTGCAACTGAAGATGATGCAGTTGCTTGCTCTACGTCCGGCATTTCTTCTCCCTCTGCCGGCACATAGATAACCATTTCATCCTGTACTTTTTGTGCTAAATTAATGGCAGCCGCATCTGCTTTTTCGGTAAGTCCGCCCGCTTTATGGATTGCATCATTCACTCGCTGATCATTTGACAGCACGTAAATGCCCGGCATTGAAACGGCTCCTTTCACATCAATGGCTACTTCACTAGGCTGATTTTGCGCCGGTTCTGCTTCCTCGGCAGCCGGTTCACTTTTAGGTGCTTCTAAAAGAGCAGGCTCCGGCGGCAAAGCTTGCGGTTCTTCTTTTGTTAAACCGTACAGCCAGACGGCAGCTAAAACAGCTCCTGCAGCTGCTGGAACTTTGTATTTTTTAAGCATTTCTTGTTTGTTCATTTCTTCTCTTCTCCTTTCATTTACGGTCATATTTACAAATAATATGCATACAGTGTTTAGATGAATAGGAAAGGGTGAATGCAAGCATGAACATTGGGATAATTGGTACAGGAAGCATTGGCACCGTTTTAACAGAAGCGCTCATGTTTGCTGCTGCTGCTGAGCCGGAAAATATTGTCCTGCACAATCGCACACGGGAAAAAGCCTTGCATTTAAAAGCCTTATTTCCCGGGATACATGTATGCCAAACTACTAAAGAGCTTGTTAAAAAAACCCAGTTGATTTTTGTATGCGTCCGGCAGCCCGATTTAAAGCCTCTTCTTGAATCGATCGAGCCTTTTTTAACGCAGGAACACTGTGTGCTGGCTACTGCAAGCGCGGTGTCAACAAAGCAAATGGAATCGATTATTTCCTGCTCCTGCGGAAAAGTAATCCCTTCTGTCACCAACACAGTGGCTTCTGGCGGTATTTTATACTCTTTTGGGGATTCCTGCGAAAACGACTGGCAGCAAAAAGTAACAGGACTGCTCAATCAAATTGCCAGCGTCGCGCTCGAAACAGATGATAACATTATCCGGGCTGCCTCAGATTTAACTGGATGCGGGCCCGCTTTCTTTTCCAAAATGGCAGTCATGTATGCAGATGAAGCTGTCACATATGGATTAACAAAAAGCCAGGCAGAAACACTGGCGTTCCATATGATGATTGGCCTGGGAGAATTGCTGAAACAAAAGGATTGGACATTGGAGATGCTGACGGAACGCACCGCTGCAAAAGGCGGCGTAACAGGAAGAGGTCTTACGGTTATTGAATCAGAGGCAGGCGAATTGTTTGCATCGCTTTGCAGAATGACACAGCAAAAAGCTGCAGAAGACAGAAAAGAGGCATCTGCCGCATTTGGCATTATTGACTAAATTCGGCGCTCCTTTTCGTTTTCCTTTCTTCTTTACAAAATCTTAACAAAAAAAGAGCAGCTGATCAGCTGCTCTTTCTTGCTTTGAAAAAGATCCGTTCTGATTCTGGTGCTGGGGCACCATTTGTGAAATCGGCCGTGATCGCTTCAACATAGAAGCCCGCTTCTTTAAGCCACTGTTCATATACTTTAGGCTCAAAAGTGCGTTGATAATGCAATTCATCAAATCGTTCATATTCGCCGTTCTCTGTTTGAACGAAGAACGTTAATTCATGTTCGACACTGTCCGGATGTTCTCCCGGAAATGCATTCCATATAAATGAAATATCTTCGGCGGCATCCGCAAACGTCTGCTCTACAAAAACATGATTCATTTTAAAGGAGGAATGGACATCGAATAGAAACAAACCGTCTTCTTTTAAGCAGCTGAACACCGATTGAAACGTTTGCTTCACATCTTCTTCTGACTGTAAATAGTTAAGCGAGTCGCAAAAAATAACAGCCGTGTCAAATTGACCAATCCCATCAAGCTCACGCATATCCTGCTGAAAAAGCGGGATGTTCATTCCATTTGCTTCCGCTTTTTCGCGGGCAATGGCAAGCATATCATCGGAAAGGTCAATCCCTGTTACTTGAAATCCGACTCGGGCAAAACGAACGGCCAGTTCTCCTGTCCCGCAGCCGATATCAAGCAGGGATCCCCCTTTTACTTCCCTTTGCAAATATGCTTCCCATTCATCGTACGGTGCATCCTGCATAAGCGCATCGTACACCGAAGCAAACCGGTTATAACTCATGACATCAGCACATCAACGTGCGGCGCGTCGCCCCATAGGCGTTCAAGGTTGTAGTAAACCCGCTCCTCACGATGAAAAACGTGAACGACTACATCGCCGATATCAATCAATACCCAGCGTGCTTCGTCAAACCCTTCCATCCGGCGAATATCAAAGCCAAGTTCTTCTGCTTTCTCTTTTACTTCACGGGCAATTGCCTGTACTTGTTTATCTGAATTCCCATGGCAGATCACGAAGTAATCAGCGACCGGTGAAATACCTTCCATATTAAGGGCTGTAATATTTTCTGCCCGCTTATCATCTGCTGCTTTTGTTACTGCTTGCAGTAATTGCTGTTGTTCTGTCAATTAAACATCGTCTCCATTCTGAATAAGATCATTATACGTATCCATCGTAACCGGGAAAACCGGCTGTTTTTTACTCATTAAAAAGAGAATTGAATTTTTTACAGCCGCTAAAACAGCCGCATTCAAATTCTGCTTTGCAATCGCCCGTACTTCCTCCACACCTGGAAATGCCCGGCCTGGCTCAATATAATCTGCCAGATAGATGATTTTTTCAAGCAAGGTCATGCCAGGCTTCCCGGTTGTATGCCAGCGGATAGCAGAGAGTATGTCTTCATCTTCAATTCCTGCTTCTCTGCGTACCAGCACAGCCCCCGCCGGCGCATGCCAAAGCTCGTGGTGAAACGCAAGAAGCCGCTCGTCTTCTCTCTCGTCTATTAAAATCTGCTTCATTTCTTCTTTCGGACGAAACTTTGCATAATCGTGGAAAATAGCGGCCAGTTCCGCTTTGTAGACATCTGCTCCATAGCGGCCTGCCAGCTCGACAGCTGCTTCTGATACCCCTAGAGTATGCGTGTACCGCTTTTCCGTTAATTGTTTTTCAACAATCTCCAGTGCTCTGCTACGCTCCATATAAGCCGTTCTCCTTTATATACCGAATGACCGTTTCCGGCATAAGATAATGAAGCGTTTTGTTTGACGCTGCTTTTTCCCGGAGAACCGTTGATGACAAATGAATTTCCGGCGTATCAATTAATAACACCGGGTAAGGCGTTTCTGTTGAATAGCCCGGCCGCTTGACTCCGACAAAGGTAACAAGCCGGCTTAATTCATCAATGTCACGCCATTTCGGTAAATATTCAATCATGTCCGCGCCAATTATAAAATAAAATGATGTTTCAGGTTCTCGCTTTATCAATTCCCGCATTGTATCAATCGTATACGATACCCCTGCACGCTGGATTTCAACCGTTTCAACCCGAAAGCAGTCATTTCCTTCAATGGCAAGCTCTGTCATACGGAGACGGTGTTCGTCCTCCACATGACCAGCAAGCTTTTTATGCGGCGGAAGTGAATTGGGCATAAAACGGACTTCATCTAGATCGAGCCCATGCAGGGCCTCATTGGCTGCAATTAAATGGCCAACATGCGGCGGGTTAAAAGTTCCGCCTAAAATACCCACTTTTTTCATCGCGGCAGAACAATTTTTTTGTTTTCTTTTGATTCTTTATATAATACCACTGTGTGGCCGATCAACTGAACAAGCTCTGCTTTTGCACCCTTGGCCAGTGCTTCTGCCACCTCATGTTTATCATCTTCATTGTTTTGTAAAATACTCACCTTGATTAATTCGCGCACTTCAAGTGCTTCGGCAATTTGCGTTGTCATGTTTTCATTAACGCCGCCTTTACCTACTTGAAAAATTGGGTCTAGGTGATGAGCCTCTGCTCGTAAAAATCGTTTTTGTTTTCCTGTCAGCATGATGTTCCTCCAAGTTTATTCTGTACTATTTTTTGCATACGTTCCGTGTCAGGCAGGACGCCTGTCCATTTTTCAAAAGCAAGCGCACCCTGATAAGCAAACATTTTCAAACCGTTTTGCACACGTGCGCCCTGCTTTTTAGCTTCTTTCATGATCATTGTTTCCGCTGGATTGTAAATGATATCCGATACAAACGCATCTGGACGGATATTCTTTACATGAATAGGTGTTTCACTTACTTTCGGCGACATGCCAATGGATGTTGTTTGAATGATAATATCATAATCACCGAGCTGCTCTTCCGCCTGCTCAAGAGATAAAAGAGCCGTTTTAACGGGATATGGACACCGGCTTTTCAGCTCTTCGGCTTTTGCCGGTGTTCGATTGGCAATGTCTACCCGTTCGGCTCCCTGCTGGCTAAGCGTATAGTAAATCGCTCTTGCTGCGCCGCCCGCTCCAATAATCATGATCTTTTTATCGAGCACGGAGCTTCCATATTCCTCATTCAGCCCGCGTACAAATCCTTCTCCATCTGTATTATACCCAATGAAGCGGTTCTCATCTCGCACAACTGTGTTTACTGCACCGATCGCTTCAGCAAGCGGATCTATTTCATCTAATAGCGGCATAATGGCTGTTTTATGAGGTACAGTGACGTTAAAGCCTGAAAGGCCAATGGCCTTCATTCCTGCGACCGCTGTTTTCAGCTCTTCACTTTTAATATGAAAAGGATGATAGTATGCTTCCATATGAAGCGCCCCAAACGCATCGTTATGCATATCAGGCGACATAGAATGGCCAATTGGATCGCCTATAACCCCGTATAGCTTTTTCACGCGACAACCCCCACTTTTTAAATTAACGACTTGCGCAGTGTTACAGCAGCCCCTTTTGGTACGTAAGCTGCTACTTTTGCACCTGGCTCGTTAACGGTAATCCAGCCGAGCCCTGAGAAAACAATATCTGTTTTCGCTTCTTTAATTGTCCATTCCTGACGAACAAGATCAAGCGGCGCTCCGCCATGCCCCGCTGGCTTCAGCAGCTCCCCGGCATGGTTTTCGTACAAAGCATCTGCTTTTTCAAGCTTCGTACGGTGAATGTCGATTTCATTAGAAAGATGGCATATAAAAGAGCGCCGGCCGCCTGAAAGATAGTCAAAGCGGGCTAATCCACCAAAGAATAGTGTTTGCTCTTCATTCAACTGAAAGGCTTTTGGTTTAATTTCTTTTTTTGGCAGTAAAAACTTTAAGTTTTCTTTATCAACAAAGTGCGCCATTTGATGACGATTGATAATTCCCGGCGTGTCTACAAGCGCATGACCGTCAGAAAGCGGAATTTCAATCATATCCAATGTCGTACCCGGGAAATGAGACGTCGTAATAATATCTCCTTCTCCTGTAATTTCCTGAATGATTCGGTTAATAAATGTAGACTTCCCGACATTTGTACAGCCGACTACGTATACATCTTTTCCGTTCCGATAATGCTCGATGGCATCCGCCGCATCGCGGATCGCTTTTCCTTCTGAAGCACTTGTTAAAAGCACATCAATCGGCTTTAACCCAAGCTGGCTTGCTTCGTGGCGCATCCAATGAATAACCCGTTCCTTTTTCACGGATTTCGGCAGCAAATCAGATTTATTCCCAATAAGCAGGACGGGGTTTTTACCGGCAAAGCGATGCAAGCCCGGAAGCCAGCTTCCATTAAAATCGAAGACATCCACGATTTTAACGATTAATGAATCTGTCTCACCGATTGTGTTTAAGATTTTTAAAAAGTCATCGTCGGTCAGTTCTACGTCCTGTACTTCATTATAATGCTTTAAGCGAAAGCACCGTTTGCAGACAACGGCTTCTTTCTCCAGTGCAGCAGCCGGTGCGTAACCAAGCGCAGCCGGGTCTCCTGTTTGAATGACGACCCCACAGCCATCACACGTAATTACTTCGTTCATTGATTTCGTTCCTCCCATTGAATCATTCCTTTACGCTGGAAAAAAGTCATGAGTCTTCTTTCTATTTTCCGATTAATGCGCGTCCAAAATCCATCAGTCGCTGCAATGGGAATGACCAAAATTGTATAAATCCCGCTTCGGTTCCCGCCAAATACATCTGTCAGCAGCTGGTCCCCGATTACGACGGTTTCTTCTTTTCGTACGCTTAAAAGCTTGATGGCTTTTCTGAAAGCACGCCCCATCGGCTTTCTCGCTTCAAAAATAAACGGCAGATCAAGCGGCGTTGAAAACGTGCTGACCCGCTTTTGGTTATTGTTTGATACAATCAGTACTTTAATGCCCGCTTCCCGCATTTTTTGAAACCAAGTTAAAAGCTCGGGTGTTGCATCTGGTCTGTCCCAGGCAACGAGTGTATTATCAAGATCGGTTATGATCGCTTTAATTCCTTTTTGTTTCAAGCGCTCTGGCTGGATTTCAAGCACACTTCTTACCTGCTCATTCGGCAAAAATAATTTCAGCACAATGTACACCTCTACTATTCGTTTGCTTCTCCTATCATAGCCGATTTTTCGATATGTGACAAAGTAATATTAAGAACAAAAACTTTTCGACATATTTCTCATTATCCTACTCTGTGGATAACCTTATTCACAAATTAACACAGCTGTTTCAAGGGTTTAATCTAGTTATTCTATTTGTTATCCTCACTTATCCACTGTATCCTGTGGAAAAAAGAACAATTGTTCTTAATGGTTTTTTTTGTTAAACTGAAAAAAATAATTAATCAATGACATTGGAGATGACAGACTATGCACTCATTATCCGATCACTTACTTCTTTCTTCTTATAAAAAAGCGACAAAACTAAAATTAAATGATGACTTTCTAGCTCTGATAGAAAAAGAAATGAAGCGGCGGGAAATCCAGTCGCAAAAAAGAGCCAAAAAGGAATAGCCGTCCCCCCCTCCGAATATGATGCCTATAAAGGAGGGATCATCATGATTGAACTAGCAGCCGCTCTCTCTTTTTTGTTGAAGGAAGCGGTTTTTTTCGTCTCTTATGTAAAGCATAATGCGTTTCCTCAGCCGCTGAGTGCGGAAGATGAACGAAAGTACCTGGCGCTTCATGAACAGGGAGACCGCAATGCCCGTGCCAAGCTGATCGAGCATAATCTCCGTTTAGTAGCCCATATTGTGAAAAAATTCGAGAAAACCCATCACGATACAGAAGACTTGATTTCTATCGGGACCATCGGCCTGATCAAAGGCATCGAAAGCTACTCCGGGAAAAAAGGAACTAAGCTTGCCACTTATGCGGCAAGATGTATAGAAAATGAGATTCTGATGCACTTCCGCTCCTTAAAGAAAACGAAGAAGGACGTATCACTTTATGATCCAGTCGGCCGCGACAAAGAAGGAAATGAAATCAGTCTTCTTGATTTACTTAAAACGGAAGACGAAGACGTCGCAGGCCGCCTCTCCCTTCAAATGGATATTGAACAAATGAAAAAGTGCCTCTCTGTTCTTGATGAACGAGAACTGTCCGTAATCGCTGCCCGCTATGGCTTAACGAATGATCAAGATAAAACGCAGCGTGAAATTGCGGCCAAAATGAACATTTCTAGAAGTTATGTTTCCCGAATTGAAAAAAGAGCCCTTGCTAAAATGATGCAGGAATTTAAGCGGCTTCAAGCAAAACAAAAAAGGGCTCCAAAAGATCTGGAGCACCCTTCAAATCATTTTTCCTCAATCGATTGAAACAGAGATCATAACACCTGTCACTGTAGCTAAAAGAAGCCCCATAATCATCATAATCATTTTGTGACATCTCTCCCTTTTCATCCGCCTTGTTTCTTACGAATACTTTATCATAAAAGATGCTTTTTGTATTGGATTATTTCTCCTCTTGAAGCTGCTCGACTATTTTCATCACAAGGTTAGCGGAGTGAAGCCCGGCTTTCGGCAAAAATTGTTCAAACGAAATATTCGATTCTTTTCCTGCAATATCAGAAAGTGCCCGGATGACTACAAACGGCACACTAAACTGGTGAGCTACCTGTGCAATGGCGGCCGCTTCCATTTCAACTGCCTGAAGGCCAGGGAAGATATCGGCAATCGCTTGTACACGTGCCGGATCATTCATAAACGAATCCCCTGTCGCAATCAGTCCTTTTACCGTTTTCAGCTCTGTATCCTCTTCGGATGCTTGAAACGCGATATCAACTAGTTTCTCATCAGCTGTAAAAGCGGCTGGAAGCTGCGGCACCTGTCCGTATTCATAGCCAAAAGCTGTTACGTCGACATCATGGTGGCGGACTTCAGTTGAAATGACTACATCTCCTACCTGCAGTTCGGGAGACAATCCGCCGGCAGAACCCGTATTAATTAACACATCCGGCTTGAATTCATGAATTAAAACAGCTGTTGTCATCGCCGCATTTACTTTACCGATCCCTGAGCGTAGCAAAACCGTTTCAACACCGCGCAGCTCGCCGATTGTAAACTCGCTGCCGCCAATGATTTTCACTTCCTTGTTTTTCATTTCACCACGTAAAATGGTTACTTCTTCTTCCATTGCACCAATAATCGCTGCTTTCATTTGCTGCACTCCTTTTTTAATTCCGCAAAAAAACCCGCCGGCAAAGCGGGTTTTTAGCGGCCTTTATCATTTTCTTCAAGCTTTTGTACTTTTGTCGGCGTCCATCCCTCGCCGTCTACCCATTCAATGTACACGCGGTATGCTTCATCCTGGTTTGACTTGGGAGAAACAGTTCCGATCGCTGCTTGAGGTCCATTTCCGCTAATATACCAAACGGTCATGTTTTCTTGTGGAATTCCTGTTGCATAAGATAAGGCTTGTTCCTTTTCCTGCCAGTCAGTTGAATCCGTTTCGAATGAAGAGGTATGTTCTCCTGATTGAGTCGTACCTATTCCTTCCCAGTTTGGATTGACGATATCTTGTTCCACATTCGGTTCTGTGCCTTCTGAAACCACTACTTCTTCTTTATCTTCTGTTTTGTCTTCAGTTTGCTCTTCCGTCTTTTCTACTGCTTTCTCTTCTTCAGTCTGCTCGTCTGTTTCAGCTGGTTCCTCTGTCGTTTCAGCAGCCTGTTCTTTTTCTGTTTCTTCATCAGATACGGCAGTGGTTTGTTCCTGCTTTGTTTCCTGCGCTTTTTCCGGCGCTGCTGTTTCTTCGTCATTTCCACCGGCAAAGATGGTAAATCCAACGATTACAATAAGCAG
The DNA here is from genome assembly GCF_038806185.1 of Domibacillus sp. 8LH. Classification (NCBI taxonomy): domain Bacteria; kingdom Bacillati; phylum Bacillota; class Bacilli; order Caryophanales; family Bacillaceae; genus Domibacillus; species Domibacillus sp. 8LH. The sequence continues at coordinate 446,676 of NZ_JAVJNG010000001.1, forward strand.
TACCACAACCGCAATGGCTGTATTTAAAATGCGGTTTGTTTTTCTCCGCTTCGTTTTGCGCTCAGCACGCGACGATTGTTCCATTTGCTTCTCCTCCTCATTCCGCTTTCATTTTAACATGTCTCGTTTAACGGATAAATGTTTTTACATAAAAAAGCGCAAAAGGCCTGCGCCTTTTGCGCTTTTTTATGTTAATCAATGGAAACGATTTTTACGTTCATTTCACCAGCCGGTGTTTGAACAATCACTTTGTCGCCCACGCGTTTGCCGATCATGCTTTTGGCAATAGGAGAGTCATTTGAAATTTTCCCTTCAAATGGATCCGCTTCCGCGCTTCCAACAATTGTATAGCTTTCTTCTTCGCCATCAGGAAGTTCAATGAATGTAACCGTTCTGCCAAGCGATACTTCGTCTGCATTCATTTCACTGTCTTCAATAATTTTTGCATTGCGGATCATCGTCTCAATTGTGCCGATCCGGCCTTCTACAAACGCCTGCTCTTCTTTTGCTGAGTCATACTCAGAGTTCTCTGACAGGTCGCCGAAGCTGCGGGCAATTTTAATGCGCTCCACTACTTCTTTACGCTTAACCGTTTTTAAATGTTCGAGCTCTTGTTCCAGTTTTTCTTTACCTTCCCGTGTCATCGGGTATACTTTTTCGTTCGACAACTTCTTCCACTCCTTTAATGTTCACCAAAAAAAGCACTTAAATATGAGCGCGCCCCTTCTGCTTTAGAGAAGGCGCGCGTTTTTCCCATTGTATGCCTGTTTTCTAAAAACATACTATAAAATGTCTTTTTGTTCAAGAATTGTTTGTATTTTTGCAATTAATAAATCAATGGCTACCTTGTTTTCTCCGCCGATTGGGATAATCACATCCGCATATCGCTTCGTTGGCTCGATAAACTGGTTGTGCATCGGCCGCACAACTTCTGTATACTGTTCGATCACGGAATCCAGCGAACGACCCCGCTCTTTTATATCGCGCGTCAGACGGCGGATAAACCGCAAATCCGCGTCCGTGTCTACAAACAGTTTTATGTCCATTAAATCACGCAGGCGCTCATCCTCAAGTACTAGAATGCCTTCTAAAATAATCACGTCATTCGGCTCGAGTGGAATTGTTTCTTCAGAGCGCGTGTGCTGTGCATAATCATAGACCGGCTTTTGAACAGGCCGGCCATTGATCAGCTCATTTACCTGTTCAATCAGCAGGTCATTATCAAATGCAAGCGGATGGTCGTAATTTGTTTGTAACCGCTCTTCAAACGTTAGATGTGATTGGTCTTTATAATAGTAATCCTGCTCGATCATCATAATCGAGCCATCTTTAAAATAATCATGTATCGCACGGGCAACGCTGGTTTTACCAGAGCCTGATCCGCCCGCGACGCCGATGACAATCGGCTTTTTACTCATCAATGTCACAGCCCTTTCCGCATCATATCATCTTTTGAAACAGGACGGTCTACTTTGAAACGGACAATTTGAAGCGGGTGGCGCGCTGCATCCAGTTCATTTCCGTCTTCGTCCACAACCGTGCCGATTACTTGCTGGAAGGTTTCCATCTTTGGCCCGAAAAACTCCACTGTATCGCCTGGACGGAAGAAATTACGCTGCTGCAGTGTAACGATTTGTGTTTCTTCATCGTAATCTACAACAAGACCTGTAAAATCGTGGGACGCTTTTTTGCCATGAACGCCGAAAAGCTGTTCGTCAGCTCCTGGTGTTCCTGCAAAGAATGCTGGTGCTGCCGGCCGGTTAGCACACTTCTCCAGTTCTTCAAGCCACTCATCTTTGATGGTGAAGTTTTCAGGGTCTGCACAGTATGCGTCAATTACTTTCCGATATACACCGACTACTGTTGCTACATAGTGAATCGATTTCATGCGGCCTTCAATTTTTAAGCTGTCAATGCCCAGTTCAATCAGTCCCGGAATAGACTGCAGCAGACGCAAATCTTTTGGACTCATCGCAAACGGTGAATCGCCTTCCTGCGTGATTGCTGTTTCAACACCGTCCTCCATCTCTACCAGGTTATAATCCCAGCGGCATGATTGACAGCAGCCGCCACGGTTGGAGTCACGCGCAGTCATATGGTTACTCAGTACGCAGCGGCCTGAATAAGCAATACACATCGCTCCGTGAATAAACGTTTCAATTTCAATATCGACTTTTTCTTTCATTAAGCGCATTTCTTCCCCAGTTGTTTCACGGGCAAGAACAACACGGTCAAGACCCTCATCTTTCCAGTATTTCACTGCACGCCAGTTTGAAAGAGACTGCTGTGTGCTCAAGTGAACTTCCACGTTCGGCGCTACACGGCGGCATGTTTCAATAATAAGCGGATCCGCTACGATAATACCCGTAACACCAGCTTCACCCACTCCACGCAAGTAGTCTTCCAGGCCGTCGATATTTTCATTATGTGCAAAAATGTTGGTCGTTACATACACTTTTGCTCCGTAGGCTTTAGCAAACTCAACGCCTTCTTTCATTTCTTCAAATGTAAAGTTGCCGGCATTTGAGCGGAGGCCATACTCCTGACCGCCAATATATACCGCATCCGCTCCGTAACGGACGGCGATTTTCAGCTTTTCAAGTGTTCCGGCCGGCGCCAAAAGCTCCGGCTTTTTCACAATGACCCGTTTGCCGTCAACGATCTCGGAGATCGCATCGTTTATCAATCCGTTCATTTCCGTTTCCTCCTTTATTAATAAACCGTTTCTTTAAAGAAAAAGCCTGAATCAAGCGGACGGTGCTCGGGCTGAAGTGCTTCCGCAGCTTCAAGCAAGTCCTCTTTTTCATCTTCATATTGATCCGGCTGATCTACGCAAAGGTCAATCGCTTTCCGATACAATTTCGTTGTTTCAAGACGATATTCTTCTGTTTGCAGCACACCGTCAATTTTAAATGAATCGATACCTGCTTCCACAAGTTCCTGCAGTTCATCAATAATGCACATATCATTCGGGCTCATAATATGAGTGCCATTTGCATCTTCATAAACAGGGTATTTGTTGCTGCGTTCTGGATCGTGAAGCAGCATGTTTTTCGCACCCTGCCGCTTTTCGATTTCCATATTTTTGCCCATGTATTCAAAGTAATGACCTAGAAGAGGACGCTTTGACTGGAACATGCATGTCATCCCATGAACCTGCACTTCAATTTGAACATTCGCCTGTTCTTTCGTTTCAATAACCGCATCCATGCTGAGTTCCCGGGCAAGTACGGCACGAACAGCTCCGCGTTTGCCCCAGTAGTTCGCTGTGTAGTAATTGGTCGCCGTTGTTTCCGGATTCCAATGCAGCGGAATGGCCGTGCCTGTTTCCCGAACGGCCATAATAACAGCCGGATCACCGAATACGATAGCATCAGCACCTGCTTGTTCAACAAACGTTACATATTCATCAAGTTCGTTCGCGATATTGTTATGAAAAAGGGCATTAACTGCCACATATACTTTTTTGCCATGCTCATGCGCAATGCGAATGGCTTCCTTCACCTCTTCACGGGTAAACTCACCCGCAAGGCGCAGGCCATACCGCTGCTCTCCAATAAGAAAAGCGTCAGCACCTGCTTTTATTTGTTTGATCAGTTCATCAACACTGCCCGGTGTCACAAGCAATTCTGGTTTTTTCATTTTTCTTCACTCCGTTTTGTGCTGATGGCAATGCCATCACCGGCTGGGATAATAGATGTATCATAGCCGGGATGCGTCATCAGCCATTGATTGTAATCCATAATTTTTTGTGCCATTTTCTCAAGACGTTTCGACGGTGCATCTGTTCCAGCAGCGTACCCTTTAAACAACACATTGTCTGAATAAATAACGCCGCCCGGCTTTAACATCGGTTCGTATAATTCAAAAAAGCGGCGATATTGTCCTTTTGCCGCATCAATAAAGATGGCGTCAAACGGTCCGTCTTCCGCTGCCTGTTCCGCTAGTTCAAGCGCATCGCCTAACAGGATTCGGATCCGGTTTTGCTCGCCTGACTGGCTGATGTATTGAGTAGCTTTGTTAAATCGTTCCTCGTCACGCTCAAGCGTTGTAATGTGCAGCCCCGGAACCGCTTCTGCCATCCGAAGAGCCGAATACCCGATCGCCGTGCCAATCTCAAGCAGACGCTCAGGCTTTTGAAGCTTCATGACAGCCAGCAGTGTGTCCATGCCGACCGGTTCCATAATCGGAACGCGGTGCTCAGCCGCATATTGCTCCATTTCTGCGAGCAAACCCGTCCGCGGCTGAAGCAATGACTCAATGTAGCCATGTATATTGTCGTTCATGGTAATAATACCCTCTTTTCTAAGAAAAAGAGAAAGCTATGAAAGCTTTCCCGTGTCTTTTTGCGCCCGAACTATTTTATCATAGAAAGCGCGGAAAATCTATGTGCGCTTTTTCACTCGGCGTTTGTGATATATTTTGCTTTTAATTTATTGTGTTCATCGAGTGTTTTTGAGTAGTAAACATCTCCTGCCGGTGAAGCAAGGAAGTAAAGGAAATCTGTTTGCTCAGGTGACAGCACAGCTTCCATCGAATCAATGCCGCTGTTGCCGATCGGTCCTGGCGTTAAGCCTTTGACTTTGTACGTATTATATGGAGAATCCACCTCGAGGTCTTCGTATAGAACTCGATCTTTATGCTCTCCTTTCGCGTACAGCACTGTCGGATCTGTTTGCAGCGGCATGTTTGCTTTCATTCGATTATAAAAGACGCTGGCAATTTTCCTGCGGTCCGTTTTACCGGTTGCTTCCTCCTCGACGAGTGAAGCAAATGTTAAAAATTCGTGAACGGTCATGCCGGATGCTTTAATTTGAGCGGAATAGCCTTGTACGACTTCATCCATTTTGGCAATCATTTCTTCTGCGATCTCTTCAACCGGCTTTTCCGGATTTTCTATATCATAAGTCGCCGGATACAAATAGCCTTCGAGCGGATAGCGAATATTTTCATTCATCACTGCGTTTGTGACAAGCGCAGGGTGGTTTGTCATCATTTTTTGAATAAATGCTTCGCTGTTCAGCACAGCCAGCACGTCTTCTGCTTCCCGGTTCGTTTGAGCAGCGATCAGTTCCGCAATCTGAGCCAGCTGATAGCCTTCCGGAATGGCTAAGCTGCCGTCTCCCAGTACTTTCCCTTCTTTTAAGGAAGCCATAATGGCATCAGGGGTCATGGAAGGAGACAACACATATTCTCCCGCCTGAAAATCACCTTCGCCTTTATACTTTACGTAATATTTAAACAGCATTGCATTTTTTACAATGCCTTTGTCTTCAAGCGTTTGTGAAATGGAAGACAGACTTGAACCAAGCGGAATGGAAACATTCACTTGTTTATCATTTCCTGCATCCGCAGGGGCTGATGCGCTTTTCCAGACGTAATAAGCTCCCGCCGCAAGCGCTGCTGCCAGCAGAAGTAGTAAAAAAAACACGATTAAAACTGCTCTTTTCAACCGCCTTTTACGCCCTGAAGGCGGCAGAAAAATATCATTCGACATAAAAATCTCCTTTCGACACCATTTTCTTTTTATAGTATACAAGAATGATGCCCAAAAGAAAAAGAACAGGCGCTTATTTTAGCGCCTGTTCCTGCTGATTATTCTTGTTCTTCATCATCAAGAAATGTGTTAAGCATTTCTTCGATCATGTTCCACTCTTCATCCGACTCGATCGGCTGAAGCTCTCCGTCTTCTCCTTCGTCACCCGGCGTAAAAGAAGAAGCATGAATTTCAATTTCCTCGTTATCATCTTCTTCTGCGCCTACTGGGAAGTAAAGCACGTAGGACTTGTCAAATTCATCGTTGTGGAAAGTAAATAAAACTTCACAAAGCTGTTCATTACCGTTTTCGTCAATTACTGTGATTTGCTTTTCACCATGTTCCATCAATGGTCACCTCATCATTTTTGGCTGTCGAGATATCCTTGCAGAATCATCACCGCAGCCATTTTATCAATTACTTTTTTTCGTTTTTTCCGGCTTACATCTGCGTCAATAAGCATTCGTTCTGCTGCCATTGTTGTCAGCCGCTCATCCCACAGTACAGCCGGAAGGTTAAAGGATTCCTCAAGAAGACCTGCAAACATCTTTGCAGCTTCTCCTCTCGGCCCTACTGTATTATTCATGTTTTTCGGAAAGCCGACAACAAATTTGCTCACTTCGTGCTCCCGCACAAGCTCGCCGATCCGATCAAGACCAAATTCGCCTGCCGCCTCATCGATCTTTATCGTTTCAATGCCTTGTGCTGTCCAGCCAAGTGCGTCGCTGACGGCAATGCCGATTGTTTTTGTGCCGGCGTCAAGGCCCATAGTTCTCATGATGTAGGTTCCTCCTGCCGTTCTATCAGGTACGTTTTGACAAGCTCCTCAATAATTTCATCCCGCTCAAGCCGGCGGATTAAATTCCGGGCGTCATTGTGACGCGGAATGTAAGCCGGATCTCCGGAAAGCAAATAGCCGACAATTTGATTGATCGGATTGTACCCTTTTTCCTCCAGTGCGCCATGAACCTTTAGCAGCACTTCTTTTACATTTTCTTCATACGGCTCTTCTGGAAAGTTAAACCGCATCGTCTTGTCAAAAGAACTCACTGTCAGCACCTCACTTCAGGCGGATTTTACATGCCCGCTTCTGTACGATATGTTTCATTGTACAACAAATGACAACATATTCAAATGGATTTCACCCATTCAATGGCAATTTGCAGTGCTTCGTCAATTTTCGATGGGTCTTTTCCACCTGCCTGTGCCATATCTGGACGGCCTCCACCGCCTCCGCCAAGGCATCCAGCCACTTCCTTCACTAGTTTTCCAGCATGGAAGCCTTTTTCGGTTAAATCGCCTGTCACCGCTGTGACGACGTTTACTTTTCCATCTGCTTCAGCAACCAGCACAATGACACCTGGTGTGACTTTTTGCTTTAACTCATCCGCCATTGTCCGAAGAGCATTCATATCAGCCGCCTGCACTTTTGCCGCGAGAAGCTGTACGCCATTCACTGTTTCGATGTTATCGGTGAGGCTGCCTGCTTCTATGTTTGACAATTTCTTTGAAAGTGATTCATTTTCACGCTGCAGTTCACGCATTTCTGTCTGCAGGCTGTCCACTTTCGTTAAAATATCTTTCGGATTGGATTTTAGTTTTGACGCTGCTTCTTTTAATACAGCTGCCTGCTCATTCAAATAGCGGAATGCGCCTTCGCCTGTTACCGCTTCGATCCGGCGTGTCCCTGCACCAATGCCACTTTCAGACAAAACCTTAAACAAGCCGATTTCCGCTGTATTCACTACGTGGCAGCCACCGCAAAGCTCAAGGCTGTAATCGCCAACTGAAACGACCCGGACAATATCGCCGTATTTCTCGCCGAACAGGGCCATCGCTCCCATCGCTTTTGCTTCTGCGATTGGCTTAAACGCTGTTTCCACCGCGATCCCTTGCCAGATCTTTTCGTTGACAATCGCTTCTACCTGGGCAACCTCATCTGCTGTTACTTGGCCGAAATGCGAAAAGTCAAAACGAAGGCGGTCTGGTTCAACGAGAGATCCCGCTTGGTTTACGTGCGTGCCAAGTACATCTTTTAATGCTTGGTGCATTAAGTGTGTAGCTGTGTGGTTTTTAATAATTTTGCCGCGCGACAGTACATCCACTTTTGCTGTAACCGCACTTCCCGCTGACAATGTTCCGCTTTCCACGACCGCACTGTGAACGTTTTGGCCGTTCGGTGCTTTTTGCACATCTTTTACCACAACACGGGCTGTTTCCGATTCTACAGTTCCTTTATCGGCAATTTGACCGCCGCTTTCTGCGTAAAATGGCGTTTCTTTTAGAATAAATTGAATTTCTTCTCCTTCGTGCGCTTCCTCAACAAGAACACCGTCTTTGATTAAAACCGCTACAGTTGTATCGACGGTCAATCGGTCATACGTAAAGGTGCTTTCTTCTTTCACAGAGGACAGCACACCGCCCTGCACCTGCATGGACTCGGTATCCTGACGAGCGGCACGTGCACGCTCACGCTGCTGCTGCATCTCACGCTCAAAACCGGCTTGGTCCGCTTTCATGCCTTCTTCTTCCGCATATTCTTCCGTCAATTCAACCGGGAAGCCATACGTATCGTATAAACGGAAAACATCCGCGCCTTCAATGGTATTCGAACCGGCCGCTTTCGCTTTTTCGATGACAGCTGAAAGAATGGCAAGCCCTTCGTTAAGCGTTTCATGGAAACGTTCTTCTTCATTTTTGATGACTTTTTGAATGAACGCCGATTTTTCTGATACTTCCGGATAATAATCATTCATCACTTCACCGACAACCGGTACCAGTTCATACATAAATGGACGGTTAATGCCAATTTGCTTTGCATAACGTACAGCACGGCGAAGAAGACGGCGAAGCACGTAGCCGCGGCCTTCGTTTGATGGCAGCGCGCCATCGCCAATCGCAAATGCAACCGTACGGATATGGTCGGCAATCACTTTAAATGCTGTGTCTTTCTCCGGATCCACCCCGTATTGTTCACCCGAAACCCGCTCTGTTTCACGAATAATTGGCATAAAAAGATCGGTATCGAAGTTGGTCGGCACATTTTGCACAACAGAAGCCATGCGCTCAAGACCCATACCTGTATCAATATTTTTCTTTGGAAGCGGTGTGTAAGTACCGTCTGGATTATGGTTAAATTCAGAGAATACAAGATTCCATACTTCTAAATAACGTTCATTTTCGCCGCCGGGATATAACTCGGGATCGTTTTCGTCGTCTCCATATTCGGCGCCGCGGTCATAAAAGATTTCCGTGTTCGGACCGGATGGGCCTTCACCAATATCCCAGAAGTTTCCTTCTAAACGGATAATCCGTTCGTCCGGCACACCCACTTCGTTTTTCCAAATAAGATACGCTTCTTCATCTTCTGGATGAATCGTAACAGACAGTTTCTCCGGATCAAAACCGATCCATTTTTCGTCTGTTAAAAACTCCCATGCCCAGTGAATCGCTTCCGTTTTAAAATATTCACCGATCGAAAAGTTGCCAAGCATCTCAAAAAATGTATGATGACGCGCCGTTTTACCGACATTTTCAATATCATTCGTCCGGATCGACTTTTGCGCATTTGTGATACGCGGATTGTCCGGGATAATACGCCCATCAAAATATTTTTTTAGTGTTGCCACACCGCTGTTAATCCAGAGCAGACTTGGATCGTCAATCGGCACAAGCGGCGCGCTCGGTTCAACACGGTGTCCTTTTTCCTGGAAAAAGTCTAGATAAAGGCGGCGGATCTCCGCACCTGTTAATGTTTTCATGATCAAAATCCTCCTTATCGTATGTACACAACCGAAAAAAGACAACAAAAAAAGCCCCATCCCCCAACAGGGACGAAGCTTGTTCGCGGTACCACCCTGATTGCCAATTCCTTCACTGGAATTCGCCTCTCAAATGCCTTAACGCGGCAGACGGCAGTGTTTGCTGCACTCAGGACCCAGCTTTCCATCATTCTTCATCCGAAATATTTCTCAGCCATGAATATTTCTCTCTTTGAATGGGCTATGATGTACTCCTGTCCTTCTTCGATTTGTCACAATTCATATACCCGAATTATAAAAAGGAATGGGACGTTTGTCAATGACTCAAGACCACTCATCAATCTGAACAAGTGTCCCGTCTTCTTCTACTTGGTGAATCACAAGGCCGCCTTCAAGCTCGGACATTTCCACACAGCAGTCATGACAGTAATAATGGTCGGAGCCGATACGACCTACTTCCCGGCTTCCACAGTTCGGACATGATTGCACGATGATCCCTCCTGTTTTTGCCATCAGTATGTCCGAAACGACTCCCTCTTATACCACCATAAAATCGAAAGGCGTCATACCTTCCATGCCGATCATTGGATCGATCGACATCCATGTTTCTTCTGTCAGTGCTTCTGCTTCTTTTTCGGGGGCTTCTTGACCGGAGAGCCGGTCCGCAAGGCCTGTTTTTCGCACCAGGTCATCGTTGCGGGCAATGCCGATTCGAAACGCTTCTTCTTCGCCGCACAGGATTAAAAACTGCCGGCTTCTCGTAATGGCTGTATACAGAAGATTCCGCCTCAGCATGCGGTAATAGCTTTTAACGACCGGCAAAATCACGATCGGGAATTCACTTCCCTGCGACTTATGAATTGAGCAGCAAAACGCATGTGTAATTTGGTTTAAGTCATTGCGTGTATAGGTTACTTCATTGCCTTCGTATGAAACAATGACCATGTCTTCTTTTTCTGTGTTTTCTTTTGCATAAAAAATGGCGACAATCTCCCCGATATCTCCATTAAATACATTTTGCTCCGGCTGATTTACGAGCTGCAGCACCTTGTCGCCAATTCGATATTTAACCGGGCCAAACGCAATTTCTTTCCGCTGGCCGCCTTCGTTTGGGTTGAGCACCTGCTGCAGCACCTCGTTGAGCTTATCGATGCCTGCCGGTCCTTTGTACATGGGGGCGAGCACCTGAATGTCCCGCGGCTCATATCCTTTCCCCGCAGCATTTTTTACGACTTTTTCGATGACATCCGCAATTTGTCCGGTTCCGCACCGGAGAAAAGAACGGTCTTTCTGGGGAGCCGTGAGTGTTTCCGGAACCACGCCGTCTTTGATGTTGTGGGCCAGGCTGATGATGGAAGAGCCTTCTTCCTGGCGGTAAATATCCGTCAGCCGCACGGACGGAATGACGCCTGAGGCAAGCATATCTTTTAATACCTGCCCCGGTCCAACCGATGGAAGCTGGTCTTCATCTCCCACTAGTATGACCTGCATATCGTCCGGTATCGCTTTAAACAGCTGATGGGCAAGCCATATATCTACCATCGACGTTTCATCGACAATCAACAGCCGTCCTCCAACTGCATTGCCTTCTTCCTCCGGATCTTCCTGTCCATTGAATCCAAGAAGCCGATGGATGGTCACAGCAGGAAGCCCGGTTGACTCCATCATCCGCTTTGCCGCGCGGCCCGTCGGCGCGCAAAGCTTGATTGGAAAAGGCTCGTCTTTGTCATATTTTTTCGGGTCGAGCGATAAGCCATGAAGTTCACCATACAATTCAACAATCCCTTTTATAACAGTTGTTTTCCCCGTTCCAGGCCCTCCCGTTAAAATCATCACCGGTGAAGTAAGCGCGGTTTGAATGGCTTCCTTCTGGGAAGGCGCGTAAGAAATGCCGGTACGGTCTTCGAGCTCACCGAGCGCAAGCAAAAACTCCGACTCCGGAAACGAATGAGGCTCCTGCTCCATTACACGCTGCACGTTGGTGACGAGCCCTTTTTCCGAAAAATACAGAGACGGCATATAAACCCGCTGCTCTTCTCCCGCTACTTTCCCTTCTTCCTCCAGCTCAATCAGCCGTTTGGCGATCGCCTCGAATTCCGCTGTGCCATTCGCGCTTTTATCGAGTAGCTCCTTTACGTTTTTCAGCAGTTCTTCTGCTTCTATATAGCAGTGGCCATCTTGAAGACACTGCTGTTCAAGAGAATATAAAATCGCAGCTTTCAGGCGATCGGGATGCCCTCCGCTAATGCCAATTTGAGCACCGATTTCATCAGCCCGTACAAAACCGATTCCTTCGATGCTTTCCACAAGCCGGTATGGGTTTTCTTGAATGACGTTCAATGACTCTTCGTAATACATTTGATAAATTTTCATAGACAGCTGCGGCCCGAAGCCAAATTCATTCAGAGCCACCATAATCTGCTCAAGCCCTTGGTGCTTCATCAGCGTATCGTACAGTACATCCGCTTTTTCAGCCGGGAGGCGCGGTACGTTTTGCAGGCAGCTTTTATCCGCAATAATTTTGGAGATCGCCTGCTCGCCGAGGATCTCTACAATCGATTCAGCCGTTTTTTTGCCGATGCCTTTAAATAAGTCCCCGGATAAATAAGCCACAAGCCCCTGTTTCGTCTGCGGCATTTCTTTTTGAGCCGTGCGGGCAATAAACTGCCGCCCAAACCTTGGATGATCTTTGAAATGACCGCGAAACTCATACATTTCATGCTCATGGACAGCAGGGAAATACCCGGTTACCACCGCTTCTTTTTCATCATACGTTCCGTCCGTTTCGGTCACACGGACACGCAGAACGGTATAAAAGTTTTCATCGTTCCGGAAAATCGTGACAATATGCCGTCCTTTTAAAAACTGCTCTCCTTCTGTGAATAAATCCCGTTTTTCCTGCACGGTGCTGACCACCTCTTTTTATTCTGCTTTTTCCAGCATTTTTTTGCCGTACCCTGCCAGCATATGGTCCGGCTGAATCTCTAACGCCCGATCAAAAAATTGAGCTGCTTTGTCAGCTTGTTCGTAATGACCGGCATATAAAACACCGAGGTTATAAAAAGCATCGGCATGCTCCGAGTCCTGCTCGACGACTTTTTGCATGTTTTTCTCTGCTTCTTCATACTGCTCTGTTTTTGCCAGAGCAAGCGCATATTGAAAGCGCGCTTCCACATCGTCTTCATCCAATTCCACCGCACGCATTAAATACGGCAGCGCCATCACAGTTTGATCCAAATATAAAAAAGACAGCCCCAGCATAAAGTAAGCATCCGCTTCTTCCATTCCGCTCCGGATGGCCTTTTCAAAGCGCTGCGCGGCTTCTTCAAAACGCTCATTCGTAAAATAAAAAGAGCCAAGCGCGTATTGGGCTGAACTCGAGTCAGGAGCGACCTCAACCGCTTTTTGATAAAATCTTAATGCCCGTTCCCCATCATTCATCTCAGCCAGTACGTGGCCAAAATTAATATATGCAGCTGGTTCTTCCGGCTTTTCTTCAATTTGCTCGGTGAAAAGCTTAAGTGCTTCTTCCCATTTTCCTTCTTGTAACAATTCAATACCCTGCTGATTTTTATCCATGTGAAGCCTCCCAGTTTTTCTTTATTATAACAAAGAAAACCGCTCCACGTAGAGAGGAGCGGACTGCATTCAGCCGACATAATCGAGCTGTTTGTTTTCTTTATATACTTTATCGATTGTTCCGCCGCCAAGACAAACATCTCCATCATACAGTACAACCGCCTGACCCGGGGTAATCGCACGAACCGGTTCATCAAAAACGACCCGCGCTGTTCCGTCTCCGGTTTGTGTTACCGTCACGCCGGTATCTGCCTGGCGGTAACGGAATTTCGCTGTACAATGGAACGTCTCCGGCATTGGTTCATTTGTTGTAAAGCCCACTTGCACAGCGTCAAGCGAATCGGAGTACAGTGATTCATGATGGAAGCCTTGTACAACATACAGTTCGTTTGTTTTTAAATTTTTCCCGCCAACAAACCATGGCTCACCGCTTCCGCCGATCCCAAGACCGTGCCGCTGTCCGATTGTATAGTACATGAGTCCGTCATGACGGCCCATTTTACGGCCATCGAATGTAACCATATCACCCGGCTGAGCAGGCAAATACTGACCTAAAAACTCTTTGAAATTGCGCTCGCCGATAAAACAAATACCAGTCGAGTCTTTTTTCGTCGCAGTCGCGAGTCCGGCTTCTGCTGCCAGCTCCCGCACCCGTTTTTTCTCAAGCTCTCCGATAGGGAACATTACTTTTTCCAACTGGCTTTGAGACAACTGGTTTAAAAAGTAGGTCTGATCCTTGTTATCATCCACACCGCGCAGCATTTTCACTTCACCGCCGGAACGGTCAATACGCGCGTAGTGGCCAGTTGCCAAGTAATCAGCGCCCAGCTTCATCGCATGATCAAGAAAAGCTTTAAATTTTATTTCTTTGTTACACATCACGTCCGGATTAGGGGTCCGGCCCGCTTTATATTCATCTAAAAAGTAAGTAAATACTTTATCCCAGTACTGTTTTTCAAAGTTAACCGCGTAATACGGAATACCAATTTGGTTGCAGACGCGAATAACGTCCTCATAGTCTTCAGTCGCCGTGCAGACACCAAATTCGTCTGTATCATCCCAGTTTTTCATAAAAATGCCGACTACATCATACCCTTGTTCTTTTAATAAAAGCGCCGCTACCGAAGAATCAACGCCTCCTGACATACCGACGACAACACGGGTGTCTTTCGGTGCTTTCATTGCTTCATCCTCTTTCTATTGAAGCCGCTTCGCGATTTTCGCTGTTTCAAGAGCGGCTTGTTCAATTTGTTTCGTTGTATTATTAAACCCAAAGCTAAAGCGGATTGACGACCGAAGTTTAGGTGAATTCTCCCCAAACATCGCCGTTAAAACATGCGACGGCTGAATGGAACCAGCTGTACAAGCCGACCCGCTTGATGCGGCGATACCAGCCATATCCAGGTTCACCAAAAAAGCTTCTACATCTGTTTCGGGAAAAAACAAGTTTAGCACATGCGGCAGGGAATATTCAACTTTGCCGTTTACTGAAAACGAAGCGCCCTGCTCGGAAAGTGTATCGATAAAAAGCTTTTTCATTTCCATATAACGGGCAGCTCGTTCTTCCTGTGTTTGTTCCGCGATTTTGGCGGCTTGCGCCATACCGGCAATGGCCGCTGTATTTTCCGTTCCTGCACGGCGTTTACGCTCCTGTTCTCCTCCGTATAAAAGCGGCGCAAGCGCCGTTCCCGGTTTAACATAAAGAGCGCCGATACCTTTTGGGCCGTTAATTTTATGTCCTGAGACGGAAAGAAAGTCGACGTTCAATTTTTTCACATCAATTGGCAGGATACCATATGCCTGGACAGCATCCGTGTGAAAAAGAGCGGAATGGCCCGAAAGCAGCTGTCCGATAGCCTCGATTGGCTGAAGAGCACCTGTTTCGTTGTTGCCATACATGATAGAAACAAGAATGGTATCCTCCCGCAGCGCATCTTCTACCGCTGAAAGGGATACAATTCCTTCTTCATTGACAGGCAGATACGTTACTTCAAATCCTTCCCTCTCAAGTGCTTCACATGCATGCAAAACCGCGTGATGTTCAATGGTGGTAGTAATAATATGACCCGACCCTTGTGAACGTGCGGTACCCAAAATGGCCAGATTGTCTGCTTCTGTACCGCTCCCCGTAAAAATGATATCGTTAAAGCCGGCGTTTATCGTAGCAGCAATTACGGTTCTTGCTTCATCGACAATCCGGCGCGATTCCCGTCCAAACGAATGAATGCTTGATGGGTTTCCATAAGTTTCGGTTAAAACTTCTGCCATCGCTACGGCCGCTTCTGGATGAACAGGTGATGTGGCTGCGTGGTCTAAATAAATTCGTTCCATATTGACACCTCGTTAAATATAAAACATATATGCGTCAGATTCACCGGTTACGGTGTGATTCGCCAGGTCATCGAGTGTTGTATTTTCCAAAACGCCCTTGATCGCTTCGCTAATCCGGATCCATAGCTCCCGTTTCGCCGGCTCTTCGTCTTCAATTCCCTCCACAAGCGTGATTGGACCTTCGAGCACCCGAATAATATCGCCTGCTGTAATGTCCTGCGGCTCGTGTCCAAGCACATAGCCGCCATAGGCGCCACGAATACTGCGGACAAACCCGGCATTGCGGAGCGGCGCAATCAGCTGCTCAAGGTAGTGTTCCGACAAATCATGGGCTCCAGCAATTACACGAAGAGAAGTTGGTCCATCACCGTGGCGTTTTGCCAGTTCAATCATTATAGTCAGTCCATATCTTCCTTTAGTTGAGATTCTCATTTATTTGTGCCTCATTTCTTTTTTAATCCAATGATCCCTATAGTATATCATTTTATAGGTACAAAAAACATGCCGGAATACTCGGGATATGATACAGTGAATCTACCAAATGAGAAAGAGGGATTCATATGAAGCCGCTCGCCTACCGAATGAGACCGCGCACCATTGATGAGGTAGCCGGACAGGAACACTTAACAGGTGAAGGCAAAATCATCAGGCGGATGACAGAAGCCAAAAAACTATCTTCTATGATTTTATACGGCCCGCCCGGCACGGGTAAAACGTCGATCGCCAGTGCTATTGCGGGCACAACACGGTATGCGTTTCGCATGCTTAATGCTGTTACCAGCAACAAAAAAGATATGGAAATTGTTGCCGCCGAAGCTAAAATGTCCGGGACCGTCATTTTGCTTTTAGACGAGGTTCACCGCCTTGATAAAGCCAAGCAGGATTATTTGCTGCCTTTTCTTGAAAATGGCATGATTATTTTAATTGGCGCAACAACAAGTAATCCATATCATGCGATAAATCCGGCGATCCGAAGCCGCTGCCAAATTTTCGAAGTAAAGCCGCTCCGGCCCGATTCGATAAAGCGGCTGTTAACGGAAGCGCTGCGCGACGAAGAGCGCGGGCTTGGCATGTTCAAAACGGAGATCACGGACGAAGCACTTACTCATTTTGCCCAAGGTTCCGGCGGTGATGTACGCAGCTCATTAAACGCGCTTGAACTGGCTGTGTCGTCCACTAAACCGGATGCAGACGGGATCATTCGTATCTCGCTCGAAACAGCCGAAGAATGTCTTCGGCAAAAAAGTTTTGCCCATGATAAGGATGGCGATGCTCATTATGATGTTTTGAGTGCTTTTCAAAAATCGATTCGCGGCAGTGATGTGAATGCTGCACTTCATTATCTGGCCCGCTTGATTGAAGCCGGCGACCTTGTCAGCATCGCCCGGCGTCTTGTTGTGATTGCGTACGAGGATATCGGTCTTGCAAGCCCGCAGGCTGGTGAACGTACACTGGCCGCTGTCGAAGCGGCCGAACGGCTCGGATTCCCGGAAGCACGTATCCCCCTTGCCAATGCAGTAGTAGAGCTTTGCTTATCGCCAAAATCCAATTCCGCTTATAGAGCGATTGATGCGGCACTGGCCGATGTGCGGGCCGGGCGGTCAGGTGCAGTGCCTGACCATTTAAAAGACGCTCATTATAAAAGTGCGGCTAAACTGGGCCATGGGGTCGGCTATCAGTACCCGCATGATTTTGACGGCGGATGGATCGCACAGTCTTATCTGCCGGATACCTTAAAGCATAAACGTTATTTTGAACCGAAGGCAACCGGAAAATTCGAAAAGACATTGGCCGGTATATACGAAAAAATTGAAAGAAGCAAAACATAATATGCCGGTGTACAGGCAAACAAAAACACCAGCCTCTCTCTAGAGGAGCTGGTGTTTTTCATTTGCCATTAGTAGTTCATTGCCTCACTGACCTGGCTCATTTCTCCCGCCCACTGCCGGGCCTCTTCATAAATCATTTTCACTGTTTGCACATTCAGCCCAAGCTCTTGCACTTTTGTTTCAATGATCTTCCAATCCACAATATCCATACCGACCACAAGTTCTAAGAAAGGAGTGATAGGCGTGATAGTTCCCCTTAACGTTTCATTTACCTGATCAGATAATGGAATTTGTGCTAATACATCTGACATGCTGCACTTAAGCAGTACATCCACGAGTGAAAACATACCTGCAAGAAAAAACTCGGCTGCATTCCCAGCTTGTGTGTTCCTGGCCAGTTCCTCGCATGCTTTTGCGCGAAACAGCGCCGATTCCATTAATTCTTTTGTTTTGGCCGGCAAGTCCTTTTGAATTTCCCGCAGAGCCAGCATATACAGCCATTTTGTCAGTTCAATAAATCCAAGCATCATAATCGCTTGTTTAATAGACTTAATCTTGGCTCTTGTACGCAGTGCAGGTGAATTGGCCAGCTTTAATAGATGATACGACAGTGACACATCCCGTTCAATCAAGCGGGTAATGTTTTCAATATCGATTTCCTCTTCCTGCAAAAGCTTGATCAAATGAAAATAAGTGACCGCATTGATCGGCAGGTATGCTGACTGAATCAGCTGCGGTTTCGCAAAAAAGTAGCCTTGAAACAGTTCGTAACCTGCCCTTTTTGCCCTCTCGAATTCTTCATGTGTTTCGACCTTTTCTGCCAGAAGCACAATATGCGGAAAATCGTTTTTCACTTTTTGTTCGATGGCCAGCCGCTCAGCGGGTGTTGTATGTAAAAAATCTACCTTTATGTATGTAGTCAGGTTAAACAGTTCATTATACAGGTCCGTCTGCCCGCGCAGAATAAAATCATCTAAAGCAATTGAGTACCCTTTTTGTTTCAGTCTCTGAAGAACGGCAATCAGTTCAGCTGTAATTGGAATATCCTCCAGCACTTCAATAATAACGTGCTCCGGTGGAAAGTTTTCAGCCACTTTTTCTTTTAACAGCGTTTCTGTAAAGTTAATAAAACAAGGGTGCCCATGGGCTATTTTTTCTACTCCAACCGTCAAAAATGAATGAATTAACACTTCAATTGTCGCCTGATCCGGGGACACATCCGGAAAAGTATTGGTTTCGCTGTTTCGGTACAGCAGCTCATAACCAAATACGTGCTCATTGACGTTGAAAATGGGCTGTCGTGCCATAAATAAATTCATCTTTTTGCGCTCCGATCGTTATTAATCTATGACATTATACCAATATATAGATAAAAAGTCCCTTTTTTAAGCAAAAAAGTCATCCTTGGAAAAGGATGACTTTTTAGTCGTTTACACGAGTGATTTTCACATCTTTTAAAATGTCACGAACAACATAGCTTGCTGCGATTAAGCCCGCAACAGATGGAACAAAAGCGTTTGAAGCGGGAGGCATTTTCGCTTTGCGAATTTCCGCCTCATCGTTGCCGACGACCTGACGTACATCTTCCCGGATCACAATTGGGCTTTCATCCGAGAAAATAACGGGAATGCCTTTTCGAATGCCTTCTTTGCGCAGGCGTGTGCGAATCACCTTTGCAATAGGATCCGTATGGGTTTTAGAAATATCAGCAATGGTAAACCGTGTCGGGTCTAACTTATTCGCCGCCCCCATGCTGGAGATGATCGGAATACTTCGGTTTAAACATTCTTTCATTAAGTGAATTTTGTAAGAGATCGTATCGGACGCATCCACAACGTAATCGAGTCCGTAGCTGAAAAACTGCTCATATGTTTCTTCTGTATAAAACATTTTCAGTGCGATCACTTCACATTCAGGATTGATATCCACAATTCGTTCTTTCATTAAATCCGCTTTTGGCTGTCCGACTGTTGATAAAAGTGCCGGCAGCTGGCGATTAATATTTGTAATATCGATCACATCTTTATCGACCAGAATTAAGCGGCCGACTCCCGAACGGGCAAGTGCTTCCGCTGCAAATGAGCCCACTCCGCCAATGCCCAAAACGGCAACGGTTGCATTTTTTAATAGGTCAAGCCCTTCTTTTCCGAAGGCAAGTTCATTACGGGAAAATTGGTGAAGCATTTAAACGATCACTCCTGTTTTTAAGCATAAAAAAAGACGGCGAATCCCAATCGTGCCGTCGTTGTAATAACATATGTTTTGAACCCGCTCTACAGCAGGTGGGTGCCCTGTTCTGGGCGTTGCAAGTCCCCGCAAAGGGCATGTGCGCTGTCCAAAAACTCAGACTCCCTAACATATAGTGTTCGGTCAAAACAGAATGTGTAACTAACGTACACATCAGGATCCGCCTCATTGGAATCATATTATCATACGTTTTTTTGAAAATCAACTAATGACCACTGCGAATTTATCAGAAAATTAAAAACACAACTTTTTTCTTATTTCGCTGTTTGGCTGATACGTAGATGCAGTTCTTCAAGCTGTGCATTGGACACTTCGCCCGGCGCATCTGTTAATACGTCTGCTGCACTTGCTGTTTTCGGGAAAGCAATAGTATCACGCAGATTTGTACGGCCGGCAAGAAGCATAACCAAACGGTCTAAGCCAAGCGCAATACCGCCGTGTGGAGGCGTACCATATTCAAATGCATCCATAAGGAAGCCGAACTGTTCTTTCGCCTGCTCTTCTGTGAAACCAAGCAGCTTGAACATTTTTTCCTGCACATCACGTTCAAAAATACGAATCGAGCCGCCGCCGAGTTCATAGCCGTTTAACACAATGTCATAGGCTTGCGCACGTACCGCGCCCGGGGCTGATTCCATTTTCTCGATATCTTCACGGAATGGCATTGTAAATGGATGGTGCGCTGCGTAGTAACGTCCTTCTTCTTCGTCATACTCAAGCAGCGGCCAGTCTGTTACCCAAAGGAAATTGTATTTAGATTCATCGATCATGCCAAGCTCTTTACCAAGTTTTAAGCGAAGAGCACCCAATGCATCGGCTACAACCTGCTTTTTATCTGCGACGAACATGATTAAATCGCCTGTATTTGCTCCGGCTGTTTCCAGCATCTTCGCCTGTTCTTCGTCCGTGAAGAACTTAATAATCGGCCCTTTCATGCCATCTTCTTCGACTTTCAGCCAAGCAAGGCCTTTCGCACCGTAAATCGCTGCAAACTCTGTTAGATGATCAATGTCTTTACGAGAATACTTTTCAGCACCGCCCGGTACACAAAGCGCTTTTACTTGTCCACCTGACTCCACAACCTGCGCGAATACTTTAAATCCAGATCCACGAACTACATCGGCCATATCGATCAATTCAAGACTAAAGCGTGTATCCGGCTTGTCAGAACCAAAACGGTTCATCGCGTCTTCATATGTCATGCGTTCAAAAGATCCATTGATGTCGAGGTTTTTCACGCGCTTCATCACTTTTTTCAGCATTTCTTCTGTCATTTGCATGATGTCTTCCTGGCTCATAAAGCTTGTTTCAATATCGACTTGTGTGAATTCAGGCTGACGGTCTGCACGCAAATCTTCATCACGGAAGCAGCGGGCAATTTGATAGTAACGGTCTACACCAGACACCATAAGCAGCTGTTTGAAAATTTGCGGTGACTGCGGCAGCGCGTAAAACTCGCCTGGGTGAACACGGCTTGGAACCAGGTAATCACGTGCGCCTTCCGGTGTTGATTTTGTTAAAATCGGTGTTTCCACATCAAGAAAACGATTTTCGTCTAAATAATCACGAATCGTTTTTGTTACATCACTGCGCATTTTTAGTGTTTCAAACATCACTGGACGGCGAAGATCCATGTAACGATATTTTAAGCGGACGTCTTCGTTTACTTCCGTTCCGTCTTCAATCATGAACGGCGGTGTTTTCGCTTCGCTCAGTACGTTGATTTCCGTTACATGTACTTCAATCGTACCAGTCGGGATGTTTTCATTTACGGTTTCCGCGTCACGCTTTACAATTGTCCCTTTGACATCAAGTACATATTCATTGCGGACTTTTTCTGCCACAGCAAGTGCTTCTGCTGAAATTTCCGGGTTAAACACGATCTGCATGATGCCTGTACGGTCACGCAAATCAATAAAAATGACGCTCCCAAGGTCACGGCGGCGCTGCACCCATCCTTTTAATGATACTTCTTTTCCAATATGCTCTTCGGTCATTTCACCGTTATAAAACGTGCGTCCAAACATTTACTTCGCCTCCATTTTTGTTTTAATATAACCAGCCAGCTCATCCAGTGACACCTGGTCCTGCGAACCCGCCGCCATGTCTTTGACGGTAATCTGGTTTTCCGCCAGTTCATCTTCGCCCAAAATTGCTGTAAAGCGGGCGTGCTGGCGGTCAGATGCTTTAAGCTGAGCTTTCATTTTCCGGTCCTGGTAGTCACGGTCTGCTGAAAGACCCGCTGTACGCAGCTCATGAACAAGCGAAACGGACCGGTCTTTCGCTGCATCTCCAAGCGCTACTACAAAACAGTCAATTCCTTGATCGATCGGCCATTCTACGCCTTCTGCCTCCATCGCGGCAATAAACCGCTCAATACTGAAAGCAAAGCCGATTCCCGGTGATTCCGGACCGCCAAGCTGCTGGACAAGACCGTTGTAGCGTCCTCCTCCGCACAGCGTCGTGATGGCCCCGAAGCCCTCTGCCTCGCTCATCACTTCAAAAGCTGTGTGGTTGTAGTAATCAAGCCCGCGGACAAGCTTTGGATCTACGGTATATGAAATGCCGATTGCATCTAAATAGCCGGTTACTTTCTCAAAGTACGCTTTTGATTCTTCGTTTAAGTAGTCCAGAATAGAAGGTGCTGTCTGCATCAGCTCATGATTCCGGTCTTTTTTGCAATCTAAAATCCGAAGCGGATTTTGCTGCAAACGCGTCTGGCAGTCGCTGCAGAATTCCTCAATACGCGGCTCGAAATGACCGATGAGCGCTTCCCGGTGTGCATTTCGGCTGTCAGCATCGCCAAGAGAATTAATGACGAGATTTAACCGTTGAAGCCCTGCTGCTTTGTAAATATCCATTACAAGTGCAATCACTTCCGCGTCAATTGCCGGATCTTCGCTGCCAATCGCTTCTACACCAAACTGGACAAACTGGCGGTAGCGGCCCGCCTGAGGGCGTTCATACCGGAACATCGGGCCTGTGTAAAACAGCTTGACCGGCTGATCCGGGTGGCCAAACATTTTGTTTTCCACAAATGAACGGACAACCGCGGCTGTTCCTTCTGGGCGAAGGGTTAAACTGCGCTCTCCTCTGTCTTCGAACGTGTACATTTCTTTTTGAACGATATCGGTTGTATCGCCGACGCTGCGCTTGAACAATTCGGTATGCTCAAAAATCGGTGTGCGAATTTCTTTATAGTGATAACGGCGGCAGACGTCTTTAGCAATGGATTCTATGTACTGCCATTTTTCTGACTGTCCTGGCAAAATATCCTGCGTACCACGTGGAATATTCACTGACATGGTCGTTCCTCCTTTATTTGTAAAAGCACATAAAAAAACTTCCATCCCTGCACTGCGCGCAGGGACGGAAGTTTTCCGCGGTACCACCCTCGTTAAAGCCGAAGCTTTCCCTTTTTTGATAACGCAATACGCGGTTTTTCCTACTATTGTTTCAGAAAAACGCCTCAGAAGTGTCTGTTCATGAAGGTGCACCGTAAATGCTCTCAGTCGCGGCATTTTTCTCTGTCCGGGCATGGGCTTCACTACTTTTCTTCGTCTATGGCTTTTCATATGTTCTTTTATGATGGACTGGATATCCAGCCGATGAAAAGATTATAAAAAACTTTTCTCCTGATTTCAACCTTAATCTTTTGTATCAAGAATTAAGGTAACCGGACCGTCGTTTACAAGCGACACATCCATCATGGCGCCAAACACACCTGTTTCCACCTGTACGCCTTTTTCGCGGATGAGGCGGTTAAAGACATCATATAGCCCCTCTGCCTGGACACCGGATGCTGCCTTCATGAAATTCGGACGCCGCCCTTTTTTGCAGTCACCGTACAAGGTAAACTGGGAAACCGATAAAATCGATCCGCCCCGCTCAAGCAGTGATTCATTCATTTTTCCCGACTCATCTTCGAAAATACGCAGATGCACAATTTTTTCGGCGAGCCAGGCTGCGTCCTGCTCCGTATCCTCATGTGTTACACCGACTAGAAGGACAAGGCCTGAGTCAATGGCTCCTTTGATTGCTCCGTCCACCGTCACGCTTGCTTGTTTGCTTCTTTGTAAAACCACTCTCATTCTTCTACACCTGCCAACGTTAATTCATAATGCGGCGGACTGCATAAATGTCCGGAATTTGTTTGACCCGTTCCACCACTTTTTGCAGGTGATTCACATTACGAATAAAAATAGACATATCGATTTTCGCCATTTTATTTCGGTCTGAACGTCCAGATACCGCGGAAATATTTGTTTTTGTTTCACTGACTACATGCAGCACTTCATTTAAGAGACCTTGACGGTCGTAGCCGGAAATCTCAATATCAACCAAATACTCTTTTTGATTTGCCCCGCCTGACTCCCACTCAACCGGGATCAAGCGATTTTCCGCATCGTCATCCGCCGTCACGTTCGGACAGTCTTCCCGATGAACAGAGACACCGCGCCCTTTTGTAATATAGCCGACGATATCGTCACCCGGTACAGGGTTACAGCAGCGGGACAGCCGAATCAGCAAGTTGTCGATGCCTTTAACCGTAACACCGGCATTTTTCTTTTGAGCGGCTGGATTTGGCGGCGTTTTAATTTCCTTCACCACTTCACTCAGCGCCGCTTCCTGATCACGCTGCTTGCGAAGCTTTTCAGTCAGCCGGTTGGCCACTTGAAGAGCGGTGACTCCGTTATAACCGACTGCTGCATACATGTCTTCCTCATTCAAGAAGTTGAACTTTTCCGCCACGCGCTTTAAGTTCTGCTGCGTCAACACTTCTTTTACATCGAATTCCATATTTTTAATTTCATTCTCGACCATTTCCTGGCCTTTTTCCACGTTTTCTTCACGATTTTGCTTTTTGAAGAATTGGCGGATTTTGTTTTTCGCCTGCGACGTCTGCGCCATTTTGATCCAGTCTTTACTCGGGCCGTATGAATGCTTTGACGTCAAAATTTCTAAAATATCGCCTGTTTTTAATTTATAATCAAGCGTAACCATCTTCCCATTTACTTTTGCGCCAATGGTTTTATTGCCGATTTCCGAGTGAATACGGTAGGCGAAATCAATCGGGACAGAACCGGCCGGCAGCTCCAGCACATCGCCTTTTGGCGTAAACACAAACACCATATCCGAAAACAAATCGAGCTTTAATGATTCCATAAACTCTTCTGCATCCTGCGATTCATTTTGGAAATCCAGAATTTCACGGAACCACGTCATTTTCTTTTCAAACGAAGCATTTTCGTCTACCGTTCGTCCTTCTTTATAGGCCCAATGCGCCGCAACCCCGTACTCGGCAATTCGGTGCATCTCTTCTGTGCGAATCTGCACTTCAAGCGGATCACCTTTCGGGCCGATGACCGTCGTGTGAAGAGACTGGTACATGTTCGTTTTTGGCATCGCTATATAATCTTTAAACCGTCCTGGCATCGGTTTCCAGCATGTATGAATAATGCCGAGCGCTGCATAACAGTCTTTGATACTGTCTACGACAATACGAACCGCTAATAAGTCGTAAATTTCATTAAACTGTTTGTGCTGCATGGCCATTTTCCGATAAATACTGTAAATATGTTTAGGGCGGCCGGAAATTTCCGCGCTGATATCCATCTCATCGAGCCGTGTTCTCATTAAATCAATGACATCATCTAAATACTGCTCCCGCTCCTCGCGCTTGCGTTTCATCAAGTTGACAATCCGGTAATACTGCTGTGGATTCAAATAACGAAGTGCTGTATCTTCCAGCTCCCATTTAATCTTCGACATTCCAAGACGATGGGCAAGAGGCGCAAAAATTTCCAGCGTTTCATTGGAAATACGGCGCTGCTTTTCCTGCGGCAGGTGTTTCAACGTTCTCATATTGTGCAGACGGTCTGCCAGCTTGATTAAAATCACACGAATATCCTGTGCCATTGCGACAAACATTTTCCGGTGATTTTCCGCCTGCTGTTCTTCTTTTGACTTATATTTAATTTTCCCAAGCTTTGTGACACCGTCTACCAGCATTGCTACTTCCGCATTAAATTCATTCGCCAAATCCTGCAGTGTCACATCCGTGTCTTCTACCACATCATGCAGAAAACCGGATGCGACCGTTGCCGGGTCCATTTCAAGATCAGCCAATATGCCCGCAACCTGGATAGGATGAATGATGTACGGTTCGCCCGATTTACGAAACTGGTGCTTATGCGCTTCTTTTGCGTACTCAAACGCACGCCGGACAAATCCGACATGCTCTTCGTTCAAGTAGGCACGGGTCCGGTCGATGACCTGGTCGGCGGTTAATATCTGGTCTTTCGCCATATGTTTTGTTCACCTTCGCCCTTTCCGAAAAAAACTGATTGTTCTTATTATCGAAAAAAAAGCGCAGGATGTAAAGTCATCCTGCACTTTTTTTGTGAATTAGGCGATTTTTGTCGAATCAGTCGTACGGAATGATGGTTAATATATCATATCCATCCAATTTTTCGCGCCCATTCAAGTAATTTAATTCAATTAAAAATGCAATACCTACTACAATACCGCCAAGCTGCTCTACAAGCTTGATTGTCGCTTCAATCGTACCGCCTGTTGCCAGCAAGTCATCTGTAATAAGAACACGCTGACCCGGCTTAACGGCGTCTTTATGGATCGTCAGCACGTCTTTTCCATACTCAAGCCCATATTGTACTTTGATCGTCTCACGCGGCAGCTTGCCTTCTTTACGGACGGGCGCAAAGCCAACACCAAGAGAGTAGGCAACCGGGCAGCCTACAATAAAGCCACGCGCTTCCGGACCTACAATTAAATCTACTTGTTTCTCTTTTGCATACGTGACAATTTGATCCGTTGCATAACGGAATGCCTCGCCATTGTCCATAAGTGGTGTGATATCTTTAAACTGAATGCCCGGCTTTGGCCAATCCGGCACAATTTTAATATACTCTTTTAAATTCATGTTAATCGTTCCTCCCAGTGTCTAGCGGGCTGCTTCATCCATTCATCCAGAATCATTTTTAATTCACGGTAGGATGAGTACAGCAGCTTTTGTTCAAGGTTAAATTGCGTCTGCTTTCGTATGTAGGCAGGCGACTCGCTCAAATCACGCTTGTCCGCTTCTCTTTGCACTTCAATCTTTCCATTCTCTAGTTTAACAAATCCAAGCTCTAAAAACACGTTTGACATAAAACGAACAGCAGCATAAGACCAGCCCTGCTTTTTCGCCAGCAGCTCGCCATGCTGTTTTACGTCAAATGTTCCTCTTTTCAATAAAAACGCGTAATACCATTTGAAATGATCCCGTGTTGGCATCGAACTGAAGAAATGATTCTCCTGCGTGCTGAAATGGGCATAAATACGAGCCGGCGACTTTCCACCCAGGAGTGACTTGATCACGTCTTCCCTTTCCGGCAAATCTAACAGCACTACATTTTTGCCATCCATTTCAACGGCTTGGGCATCCTGTTCGTTTTGAACAAATACGACATTAGGATCCCCTGATGCACGGCTGAAGGATACAGCGACCTTTACATCGGGTATGTTCTTGTACCAGCTTGAAACATTTCTTCCGCCGCGCATATCAAACAGCTGGCATTCGTCCACTCGAAGGTCGCGAAGCATAAGCTGCGGGCGGCGCATATTATTCCATTCATTAATAGACAGTTCGCCAATCACCGAAATGTCCGATGTTTTCGCTATTTGATCCACGTATTCTCCCATACCAAAACCGACTCCGTCAATGGTCTGCCCGTTTTGTTCAAACGCTGCTTTTAAGTGCGTTTGGTTGGCGCCAATCTTTTTCATCGAAGAAATTTTAGCATCCTGGATCATAAAAAGCGGTTTCGGGTTGTTCATGCCAAACGGCGCCAGCTTATTCAGCTCCTCAATCCCCTGCACTGTAATATCAGACACCGCAGCCTGCGCATCGACTTGAACAATCGGTGTAAAATCCTCTTCCGTAAGTGTATCCTTGGCGATACGAACCATACGGCTGCGCAGCTCATCTACATCCTGGATTGACAGGGTCATGCCGGCAGCCATCGGGTGACCGCCGAAATGCGGCAAAATATCCCGGCAGGTTGACAGGTTTTGAAACAAATCAAAGCCTTTAATACTTCTGGCTGAGCCTTTTGCAATGCCTTTCTCAGAATCAAAACCAAGCACGATAGCCGGCCGATAAAATGTATCAGTTAAACGGGACGCAACAATTCCGACAACACCAGGATTCCACCCTTCCTTACCTACCACAATGACCGGGTACTCATCCGATGGGAACTCCTGGTTCACCATGTCAATTGCTTCTTTTGCCATCTCGTTGACGATAGACTGCCGTTGTTTATTCATCGCGTCAATTTCTTCTGCAAGCATCATCGCTTCTTCTAAGTCTTCCGTTAACATTAATTCTGCAGCAGGACCCGCATCATCAAGGCGGCCGGCTGCATTAATACGCGGTCCGATCATAAATCCGACCGTTTCTTCATCAATAGATGACTGCTCTGTGCCGGTCTGTTTGCAAAGCGCGACAATACCCGGCCGCTCTGTCTGGCGCAGGGCGGACAGACCTTTTTTGGCAATCAGCCGGTTCTCTCCGTACAGCGGCACTAGGTCGGCAATGGTGCCAATCGCAGCCAAATCAAGCAGATGTTCCGGTACTTTCCCATATAACGCATGTGCCACCTTCAGCGCTACCCCTACACCAGCAAGATATCCAAATGGATACGTGCCCTCTGGATGCTTCGGGTGGATAATCGCTAATGCTTCCGGCAGTACAGGTCCGGGTTCGTGGTGATCGGTAATAATTAAGTCAATGCCAATCTCCTTGGCCACCTGTGCTTCATGAACGCCTGAAATTCCGGTATCAACCGTAATAATTAAACCAAAGCCACTTTCTTTCGCATGACGAAAAGCCGGCTCATTCGGACCATAGCCTTCAGTGAACCGGTTTGGAATATAATAATCAGCGAGAACACCATAATCGCGAAGCGCTGTTAAAAGCAGCGACGTACTGCTGACACCGTCAGCGTCATAGTCACCAAAAACAAGAACAGCTTCTTCCCGCTCTTTCGCCTGACGAATGCGGTCAATTGCTTTGTTCATATCTTTTAACAAAAAAGGATCGTGAAAAGCGACACCTTCATCAAACAAAAATGCACGTGCTTCTTCTTTTTCTGTGATTCCCCGTCCCAATAAAAGCGATGCAGCGAGAGGGCTTGTTCCAACTTCCTCCGCAAACGCTTCACTTCTTTTGCGGTCCACTTCTTTCAAGGACCAGCGCATTTTTGGTTTCAGCATAATTTCACCCCATAACGTACTCATTATACGGGTCAATTGAACAAATGACAATATGATTCAAAAGAAGAGAGCTGAGTGGGTTTCACTCAGCTCTCCTTTTTCTTTTATGAATCACCGTCCGGCGCCAGCCGGGTTGACGTAGCAGGGGGTGTTCTCTGCTCCCGGTGCTCAAGCTTTAATTCATGCAATTCTTTTTTTAGCTGCTCATTTTGCCGGACCAATTCTTTGCGCTGGTGTTTAAGCGCCAGCGTACGGAACAAACTAAACATAAAGATAGCGAGCCCGCCAAGCAGCACCGAAAACAATATAACAAGAATAAGCGGCCACCGTGCAGAGCCGAACACATAGTTAACCGTCACAGGGTCTACGTTGATGACAGCAAAAATAGCGGTAACAATTGCGAAAATCAATCCTAAAATAAGCGCTGTTTGTGTTTTCACTTTTCTTCCCTCCTTATATGCCCTTACTTTTCCTTTTTTGAATTCACTTCAAACATCGTTCGACCGCTTCTCTCTTGAATTCTTTTTCCAAAACAGGCACGATAAGAGAAAAAGAAAGCAGGAGTAGCATGCAGCGTTTTTATATCGACATTCTTCAAGGAAGAGGGAGTTATTATGAGCTCGGGCTGCTTGCCGGTGAAAGATTAAAGGAATCGCCGCTTTTCGCGGCTCATCAAAAACGGCGCCAAAAGTCTCTTCGTTCTTATGACATTGATTTTAAAAGGGTAAAAGCCTACTTTCAATCTTTCCTTCCTCTTATATGGGAAGAGCTTGAGGGCCTTGCAGAGTCCCTTGGCTGGTCTTTATATGATGCGGTTCACGAATACAGCGGTTTTCAAGCCGATGATGTAAACAGCGGCTGTTCTGCCCTGATGAACAATGGCGTTTTCGCAAGAAACTATGATTATCACCCGAAAACCTATGAAGGCAGGCTTTTATTGTGGCAGCCTGATCACGGCTACGCTTCAGTCGGTATAAGCGGCCGGATGATTGGGCGGATTGACGGCATGAATGAAAAAGGGCTTGTGATTGGCTTTCACTTTGTAAACCGGCGCCGTGCCGAAGACGGATTTACGTGCAGCGTTATCGCTCGCATGGTGCTGGACTCGTGTGCGACAACAGACCAGGCGATCGACCTGCTTCGCTCTATTCCGCATCGTCATGCATTTAACTATTCTCTTTACGATGCTTCCATGCATAGTGCAGTCGTCGAAGCATCGCCACGGGGAATACAAGTACACAAGCAAGCCGCAGCTTGTGCGAATCACTTTCTCTCGGACACCTTATCGTCTGAAAACCGCCACCATACAGCTGAGTCTAAAGAACGGCTGCAGACACTGCAGCACTTTTCCGAAACCTCACAAAGCGCCATTGAACGATACATGCTTTTTAACGACCCTGCTTATGGGGTTTTCAAAAAGAAATACGCGAGCTGGGCGGGAACACTTCACACAACCGTATATGAACCGGCTTCTCTCCGGATGCTTCTTGGCGTCGGCGAAAGCGCCCATCCTCTTCCCATTGACTTCGGCCGCTGGCTGGCTGGAGAGCGGCTTCCCATTACCCGTGTGTTTGGAAAAATTGATTCGAATGAGTCGTTTTTGCATATGTAATGAGCGTACAAAAAAAGACAGGCTTTTTCAGCCTGTCTTTTTTTATTATGCAGATTTTGATTGCTGCATTTGACGCACTTCTTCGAGGTATTGTCTCCCTTTCACTTCATTGTACTGTCCTTCCCATTTAGACATTACAATAGCAGCAAGAGAGTTACCTACAACGTTAACCACTGTACGGGCCATGTCCATGATCCGGTCGATTCCCGCGATGAATGCCAAGCCTTCAACCGGGATTCCCACGCTTCCAAGTGTAGCAAGAAGCACGACGAAGGAAACGCCTGGAACTCCTGCAATCCCTTTAGAAGTAACCATTAACACAAGTACAAGTGAGATTTGTTCTGCCATCGACAAGTCGATTCCATACATTTGCGCGATAAACAAAGCTGCAATCGCCTGGTAAAGGGTAGATCCATCAAGGTTGAATGAATAACCCGTTGGAATAACGAATGAAACGATCGCTTTCGGGCAGCCGAACTTCTCCATTTTTTCAATTAATTTCGGCAGCACTGTCTCCGAACTTGACGTTGTATACGCAAGAATCATTTCGTCTTTTAAAATTCTAAATACGTTAAAAATGTTTACTCCAGCGATTTTCGCTGTAATTCCCAAGACAACAAGGATAAAGAAAATCATTGACACGTATACAAGAATAACCAGTTTGCTTAGCGGGATCAGTGATTCAACCCCGAATTTAGATACGGTGACACCGATCAAGGCAAATACGCCAAACGGCGCAAATTTCATGATTTGGTTTGTAATATAAAACATCGCTTCTGCCGTTCCCTGGAAAAATTGCAGAACCGGCTTTCCTTTTTCACCGATTGCGGCAATACCAAGACCAAATACAACAGAGAAAAAGATGATGGCCAGCATATCACCCTCTGCAAGAGACGTGAATAAGTTTGACGGCACAATATTAACAAACGTTTCCGCAAACCCATGGCTGGATGTTTCTTCTGTTGTGTCTACGTAGCTACTGATATCGGTTTTATCCAAATTGGACATATCAACTCCAGCACCCGGCTGAAAAATATTGGCGGCAGCAAGACCAACCAGAATTGCGATTGTTGTAATAATTTCAAAGTAAAGAATGGTTTTACCGCCCAGTCTTCCAAGCTTTTTCGTGTCGCCGACACCGGCTACCCCGACAATAATGCTGGAAATGACAATCGGAATAACAATCATTTTAATGAGACGCAGAAAAATGTCGCCAATTGGCTGCAGATACGTAGCAACATGCGGGTTTCCATAAAACATGGCTCCGACTGCTATACCAAGAATTAAACCAATTAAAATCTGCCATGCTAAACCTATTTTTTTCATTTCATCAATCCCTTCCCCTTATTCATCATCCATCGCTGCATTCAGCTGTCCGCCAAATACGGCTGGTTATTCCCTCAAAAACAGCTGTCAGTTGTGCTTTTTTTGTTTACATCGAGATGACAGGTATACTTCCATGTGTATAACTATATTTCATCACCTACAGAATCATACAATTACCTACAAAGGGAGCGTTTTTTTTATAAAAAAAAACGTTATGTTGTATTACGCATCGCCCAATTGTATACTATTCTTCATGAATTGAAACAAAAGGAGGGTTTTTTATTTTTCCTTCCCGCGCCTTTTTGAAAAATGAGCGGCTCCTGATACTTATCATGATTTTGGCTGTTCCAGCAGCAGGAGAACTGAAGATTTATCCATTTGGAGAAGTGTTCAGGATTGGGCTAGGTCCGCCGGTTATGTTTTTCTTTTTGTTATATTTAAGGAAAGAACGGATCATATGGGCCGGCCTGCTTACCGCTGCAGCGGTCTTTTTATTTCGTACTGGTCTTGAGACAGCTTCTTTTCATGAACAAGATCTCATCCTTTCTTTTTCGCATCATGTTCCAGCTTTTATTTATTATTTTTCACACGCTTGTTTGTTCCGTCTTTTTTGCGTAAAAAGTCATCGAAATGAGCTGCTTGGCGTTGGATTTGCCATGCTTGGAATTGATTTGGCTTCCAATTCTATCGAGCTTTTTATTGATTATCTGCTGTTTGATATTTCTCTTTCTTTCAACGACATAAAAGAAATTGTTTTTATTGCACTTGCCCGCAGTTTTATCGTTGTTAGTTTGCTGAACATGCTGAAACTAAATGAAGCGTATACAAGAGAAAAGCATATCACGGAGCGAAATGAGTATATGCTCATGCTTGTTTCCAGCTTGTATGAAGAAACTGTTTATTTAAAAAAAACACTCACTGATGCAGAAGAAGCGACAAAAGAATCCTATCATCTCTATCGCTCCCTAAAACAGGAAGATCATCCGGCAAGCCAGGAGGCATTGAAGCTGGCGGGTAAAATTCACGATATTAAAAAAGATAATCAGCGGATTTATGCCGGACTTTCCAATGTAATTACAAACGAAAGCCCGAAAGATTTTATGAGTGCTGAGGAACTTCTTCAACTAACAGTCCAGATCAATGAAAAGTATGCTGTTGCCTTAAAAAAGAAGGTGACTTTTTTATCTGCAGTATCGGGGAAGCATCCTCCCTATCATGCTTATACATTCCTGTCCCTTCTCAATAATTTGGTTTCAAATGCTGTCGAGGCCATACCGAAGGAAGGGTTTGTCCAAATCAAGCTTTTATCGCAGCAGGAGCACATTGAGCTTCAGGTGCGCAATAGCGGTCTTCCTATTTCCGATAAATATCAGAAGGTAATTTTCGAGCCGGGCTTTACAACAAAGTATGATGAACAAGGAAACCCTTCAACAGGCATTGGGCTTGCCCATGTAAAGGAGATCGTGAATGGCTTTCATGGCAGCATTCAATTAAAAAATGAACCAGGCAGTGTTTTATTTCAAATTAACATTCCGGTCCAGGCGTTTATGCAGAAAGGTTGATTACATATGCGTTTTTTTCTTATAGATGATGATGATGCGATTCGTCTTACGCTGACGAAAATTATTGAAGATGAGGATTTGGGAGAGGTAGCCGGAGAACAAGCAGATGGCGATGGATTAACCGGCGCGTTTTTGAACATGCAAAAAATTGATATCCTTTTTATTGATTTGCTGATGCCGATCAAAGACGGCCTGGAAACGATTCGTGACTTGGCAGGGTACAACGGCAAAGTGATTATGATTTCACAAGTGGAAACGAAAGAACTGATCGGTGAAGCATACGCCCTCGGTGTAGAATACTACGTTATGAAACCGATCAACCGAATTGAAATCATTACCGTTATTCGAAAAGTAAAAGAGCGGATTCAGCTTGAAAAGTCAATCCAGACGATTAAAACATCCTTAAACAGCCTGCTACCGCCCGAAGAAGCGGACAAACGCACTGTACAAAGCGAAACGAGCTTAATCGATACAGGAGAGTACCTGCTGGCTGAACTGGGGATTGTCGGCCATAACGGCGCGAAGGATTTGCTTGATATTCTTTCTTTTTTATTTTCGGACGAGGAAGCAGCTTTCGATCAAAACTTCCCTTCTTTAAAAACCATTTTTGAAAAGACAATTCAAAAAAGACTGGGTGAATCCGCTTCCGCCCAGGCGGTTAACAGGGAAATAAAAGCTTCGGAGCAGCGGGTCCGCCGGGCTATTATTCACTCTATCGTCCATTTTGCTTCACTCGGGCTGACTGATTACGCCAATCCTAAATTTGAGTTTTATGCGGCTAAGTTTTTCGACTTTATGACCGTCCGTCAAAAAATGATGGAACTGCAAAAAGATCCAAACGCCGCTTCTGCTCCCGTTAAAGTGAATATGAAAAAATTTATCCAAATGTTCTTTTTTGAAGCGAAACGCTTAAGAACTGAAACAAGCCATCTATACTAACAGAAAAAACCTGCAAACTGATGCGTCTGCAGGTTTTTTGCATTTATACTTGTAATTCGTCTTTGTTTGCTGCTTTTTCTTTGTACGTAATTAACTTGCCTTTTTTCTTTAATTCTTTCTTTTTCCAAATCAGCCATAGCTGGGAAGCAATAAAGATAGACGAGTATGCTCCACCAATCAAGCCGACCAAAAGCGCAATAGAGAAGTTTAAGATCGACGGGCTTCCAAGCACAATCAACGCGATAACAGCAATGACGACAGTTAAAACCGTATTGATAGAACGGGCCAGCGTCTGCCGGATACTTTTATTGACAATATTGTCCAACTGCTCCGGTGCCGTGATTTTCTTTGCCTTCGTCATATTTTCGCGAATCCGGTCAAATGTAACGATCGTATCGTTAATCGAATACCCGACAATCGTCAATACAGCCGCGATAAAGGTAATATCAACTTCAAGGCGCGTTAAACTGAAAAACGCAATGATGAAGAATACGTCATGCAAAAGTGCTAAAACGGCAGCAAGGCCCATATAAAATTCAAAGCGGAACGCCACATACAAAATAATTCCTATTGTGGCAATGGCAAGTGCCTTCATTGCATTTTTCGCCAGCTCTTTTCCAACGACCGGCGAAACGGTGCTGATATTTGGCTCAGATCCAAATTTTTCATTCATGCCTGCTTTGACTTTAGCAATTTCCTGCTGCGTCAGCGCTTCATCAAACCGGGCAGACGCAATGGTTTGATTGTCCCCGCCAAGCGTTACATTTACGTCATAGCCAAGCTTGTCGAGCTCTGCTTCAACCGCCTCCTCGGTTAACGGTTTCTCAGACAGCAATTCCATCCGGGAACCGCTGGAGAAATCAATACCCAGGTTTAAACGGAACACAGCCAGTACAATCATGCCGGCAATAATCGCCACAGCCGACAATGCAAACAGCTTTTTATGCGGTTTAACAAAATCCAGCTTATCAAATTTAGTTGGCAGATCCAGTGCATCATATCCTTCACTGATCGGATGAATATCTGCTTTTTTCACGCCAAACCATCCCGGTTTATTATTTAGCCAGTTGCTTTTCACAAGAATGCTCATCAGCACCCTTGCACCCCAAATAGCGGTAATAAAGCTGACAAGAATACTGATAATCAAAGTTGTCGCAAAGCCCTTTACAGAGCTTGTCCCAAAGTAAAATAAAACGCCGCCTGCCAGCAGTGTCGTTAAGTTTGCGTCAACGACGGTCAGGAAGGCGTTGCTGCTTCCTGTCTTGAAAGCGGCTTTGATCGGCCGGCCGATCTTAATTTCTTCCTTGATCCGCTCTGCGGTAATGATATTCGCATCTACTGCCATCCCAACCCCAAGTATAAGGGCCGCGATACCCGGCAGCGTCATGACTGCACCAAGCAAATCAAAAATAAGCAGTGTTAAGTAAAGAAAGGCTATCAGTGTAATGACTGCTACGAATCCCGGCAAGCGGTAATATAGAATCATAAATAAGAAGATGATCCCGATACCAACAATACCAGCAAGCATCGTTTCATTGAGTGCTTGTTCACCAAACTGTGCGCCAACGGACGTTGAATATATTTCTTTCAGTTTGACCGGAAGAGCTCCTGCATCCAGCAGTGCTGCAAGTTCCTGTGCTTCTTCTACTGTAAAATCCCCTTGAATGGTAACTTCTGTTGTATTGAATACCTCGTCAACATTTGGTGCCGACAAAAACTTTGGATTTTCTTTTTGAACTTCCTTGGCAAAGGAATCTTTGCCTTCTTCAAAATCAAGCCAGATGACCAGCTGATTATTTGGTGCCATGGAAACAATTTTTTCTGTTACTTCTTTGAATTTATCCTTATCTTTTAACTTAACAGCGACGTTGGGCTGCCCTGTTTCCGTAAAGGACTGCTCAGCTCCACCTTCGACAAGATCGCTTCCATCCATCATCAACTTGTCGTTTACATCACGAAAAGATAAATTTGCCTGTGTAGACAGCATGCTTCGTGCCTGCTCCTGATCCTCTATACCAGCCAGCTGCACACGAATTCGATTGCCTTCCTCCACTTGAATGCTTGGCTCGCTGACACCGAGAGCGTTAATTCGCTTATCCAGCGCTTCAGCGGTATCCGCTACTACACTTTCCGTTATTTTCTGGCCTTCTTTTGCAGGCTGTACTTCATAAAGCACTTCAAAACCACCCTGCAAGTCAAGGCCCAGCTTAATATCCTGGACGATGTTTTTTGCCGTTGTACTCATCGCTCCTAACAAAACGAGGACCACGAGCAAAAAAGCAACGATCCGGCTCCGTTTTACCATTCTACATTCCCACTCCTTATGATATATAAAAACCAGTTGATAAAAAAAATTCCGGTAACGAATACCAGAATCCCTCAGCCCTCTACATTATGAATGAGAACAAACAGGCTGTCAATTTACTCCCTTTCTTTAGGCGGAGCAAACAAAGCAGCTATTTCCTTATCAGACAGCGGTTCACTCCATTCCGGCGCTTTAAAGGCCGTCAGCTGCGTGTAATTCATATATTCCCCCGGCTTCACTGACAGGATATCTCCTACTAAACGAGAAAGCGAACGCTCTGTGTCCATTGATTTCCACCTTTTTTCTTTCAGAAACCGCCATAGGATACCCGTTTCTGCAGTTTCATAGTGAAGCAGCCGAAACTCTTCCACCTTGCTGACCAGTGCCGGCAGCAGCTTGTTATAATACACATCGTACGGATGATTTCCCATCATGAATGCCCCCTGTCATGCTCGTCCATCTTTGTACATATATCTCATTATACAATACTTTTCTCACAATTACTTTCTTAGAAAAGGCGGTGGCAGATTGTCATCATTTATAAAAGGAACGATGTGGCTTGCAGGCGCTATTTTCCTTGTGAAAATCCTTGGCTTCGTCAATCGGATGGTCATTGCCCGGTTAATTGGCGAAGAAGGGGTCGGCTTGTATATGGCTGTATTTCCAGCTTTTATATTAACGATTACAGCCGTTCAGTTGGGACTGCCGGTGGCTGTTACACGAAGCGTTGCCGCTGCAGAAAATGATGCACAGCGAAAGCATATTTTCTGCACATCGCTTTTTATTACCCTTTCACTGGCAGCCGTTTTAACACCTTTATTTTGTTTACTCGCACCTTATCTTGCTGAAAACTTATTTCATGATAAACGGGCAGTCCTGCCGCTTTATGCAATAGCACCGTCGATTCCAATTATCGCCATTTCGTCTATTGTACGCGGCTATTTTCAAGGAAAGATGAATATGAAGCCAGCTGCTCTTTCACAGCTGATTGAGCAGATCGTTCGAATCGGCTTGATTATCGTATCGGGGAGGCTTCTTCTGCCTTATGGAATCGAGTATGCTGCAGCAGGTGCCATGGCAGCTGCCTCAGCTGGAGAGCTGATTTCCCTCCTTTATCTTCTCGGCTCCTTTCGTTCGGAGTGGCGGAAAGTCAGGAAGTATCCCGGCAGGCGGACAAGCCGGCCTCTTTTTGGCGAATTGGCGGAAACGGCCCTTCCTGCTGTTGGAAGCCGGCTGATTGGGTCTGGGGCCTGGTTTTTAGAGCCGATTGTCGTCGTGAAGAGCCTGGCCATTGCAGGACTTGCTTCGAGTGAAGCGATGAAAGAATACGGAGTGTTGACGGGCTACGCGCTGCCGCTCATGTTCCTGCCGTCTTTTTTAACGGTTGCTCTTTCCTCTTCGCTCGTTCCGGATATTAGCGAGTCTTTCAGTAAAAAAAGATTCAGCAACGTTGCCTGGCGGGTAAATGAATCCATCCGCTTTTGCTTGTTTTCAGGCGGATTCGCTACGATTATTCTGTTTTTGTTTGCAGAGCCTTTTATGCTGGTGATGTATCATACCCAAAAAGGAGCCGATTTAATTCAGCTTATGGCACCCTTTTTCCTTCTTTATTATTGCCAGGGACCGCTCCAGGCAGTTCTTCAGGCACTTAACTTGTCACGTGCTGCCATGCTGAACAGCTTTTATGGCGCTGTGGTAAAGCTTCTCATCATCTTTCTTTTATCAAGCCAGCCTGTGTTTGGTATTCGCGGCACAGCCATTGCCATAGCAGCCGGCATCGTGATTGTTACACTTCTTCACACAGCGTCTATGCTAAAAGCCGTACCGTTTTCCCTTCAATATGGCTTATACGCAAAAATCGGTTTGCTGCTTCTCTTTACCTTTTTCAGCGCCCAGGCGTTTCTTCCCTTTCTTAAAGAGAGTACCTTCCTTTATGTAGGAGGTGGAATGGCCGGCTGCCTGCTCATTTATGTGGCTGGTGCTGTTGTACTCGGTATCTTTAAAAAAGACGACTTGTCCACGCTTCTTTTTTGGCGCACATAAAAAGCCCGGAATATTTTCCGGGCTTTTGCATGTTAGACAGTAGTTTTGTTTACTACATCACGTACCGCAGAGCGGTCAAATGTTAAACGTGTACCATCGCCGACTACAATGGTGATCGTTGTTTCATCGGTTGATTCAATCATACCGTGAAGACCGCCAATTGTGACGATTTTGTCTCCTTTTTGCAAATTGGTCTGCATTTCCATCACCGTGCGCTGACGCTTTCGCTGCGGGCGGATCAACAGGAAATAAAACAGTGCAAACATGATAATTAAAGGGAGAAACTGAGCTAATGCTTCCATTCGTATTCTTCACTCCTTTCCAAAAACAAACAACGTCAAAAGTTTTTTGCATCCGGACGATTGAACCCGTATTGCTCAAAGAACTCCTCGCGGAAATCACCAAGCCGGTCCTCTCGGATCGCTTGACGTACGTTTTCCATTAATTTTATCAGAAAATGTAGGTTATGGTAAGTCGTAAGTCTAATTCCAAATGTTTCATTACAATGAAGCAAATGGCGGACATACGCACGAGAATAATTTTTACATGCATAGCAGCTGCAATTTGGATCAAGCGGCCCAAAATCACGGGCATACTTGGCGTTTTTCACGACAAGTCTTCCTTCACTTGTCATCAGGGTGCCGTTGCGGGCAATACGTGTCGGCAGTACGCAGTCGAACATGTCAATTCCGCGTATCGCTCCATCAATTAACGAATCGGGTGATCCTACCCCCATTAAATAGCGCGGCTTGTCTGCCGGCAAATGAGGCGTTGTAAACTCAAGTACACGATTCATGACATCTTTTGGCTCGCCGACTGATAAGCCGCCAATGGCATAACCCGGGAAGTCAAGCGACACGAGGTCACGAGCGCTTTGTTTACGAAGATCTTCATATTCACCGCCCTGTACAATACCAAATAGCCCCTGATCCTGCGGCCGTTGGTGTGCAGTAAGGCAGCGTTCTGCCCAGCGGGATGTGCGCTCTACAGATTTCTTCATATATTCATACTCTGCCGGATACGGCGGGCACTCGTCAAATGCCATCATAATATCAGAACCAAGCGCATTTTGAATCTCCATTGCTTTTTCTGGAGATAAAAACAGTTTGTCGCCATTAATATGATTACGGAAATGAACGCCTTCTTCCTCGATTTTCCGGAATTCACTTAACGAAAACACCTGGAACCCGCCGGAATCCGTTAAAATAGCGCCATCCCAATTCATAAATTTATGAAGGCCGCCTGCCTCCTTCACAATATCGTGCCCGGGGCGAAGCCACAGGTGATACGTGTTGCTAAGCAAAATGTTCGCGCCCATCGCCTTAATATCTTCTGGCGCCATCGTTTTAACCGTGGCAAGCGTTCCAACCGGCATAAAAACCGGCGTCTCAAAGCTGCCATGCGGTGTATGTACACGGCCAAGACGCGCTCCTGTTTGTTTACATGTTTTAATGTGTTCGTATTTAATGGCTGTCATTCGTTTTGTCACCTTTCACATCGATAATAAGCATCGCGTCTCCAAAACTGAAAAAGCGGTATTTCTCTTTTACAGCTTCTTCATAAGCTGCGAGCACAGGCTGCTGTCCGGCCAGGGCACTGATTAACATAATGAGCGTAGACTTTGGCAAGTGAAAATTCGTAATCATACCGTCAATCGCCCGGAATTCAAATCCCGGATAAATAAAAATATCGGTCCAGCCGCTTGATTGTTTCACTTCCCCGTGTTCGCGCGCAGCCGTTTCAAGCGTACGAACAGAAGTTGTTCCGACCGCAATAACCCGGCCGCCTGCTCGTTTTGTTTCCCGAATCGCTTCTTCCGTTTCGGCAGAAATGGTATAGTACTCCGCATGCATATCATGGTCTTCGATTGAATCAACCGAAACCGGACGGAATGTCCCAAGACCGACATGTAGCGTAATAAACTCGATTCGCACGCCTTTTTCTTTTAACTCGGCTAAAAGCGGCTCAGTAAAATGAAGACCCGCCGTCGGTGCAGCCGCAGAGCCGCGCTCTTTCGCATATACAGTCTGGTAGCGGTCCCGTTCTTCAAGCTGTTCTTTAATATACGGAGGGAGCGGCATTTCACCAAGCTCGTCAAGCACTTCATAAAAGATTCCTTCGTATTCAAAGCGAAGCATCCGTCCGCCCTGCTCTTTTTCTCCGACACAGACCGCTTTCAGCTTACCATCTCCGAATGAGATGACACTGCCTTCTTTAATACGCTTGGCCGGCTTCACCAATGTTTCCCATACATCCGTTTCATCCTGCTTCAAAAGAAGCACTTCAATATTAGCGCCTGTTTCTTCTTTGACGCCATGCAGACGAGCCGGCAGCACTTTTGTGTCATTTAACACAAGTAAGTCGCCCGGCTGCAAATAGTTTGTGACATTTTGAAACGTTTCATGAGTGACGCTTCCCGTGCCCTTATCCAGCACCATCAAACGACTCTTAGCCCGCTCTTTCAGCGGTGTCTGTGCAATTA
Organism: Domibacillus sp. 8LH; assembly: GCF_038806185.1. Lineage (NCBI taxonomy): Bacteria > Bacillati > Bacillota > Bacilli > Caryophanales > Bacillaceae > Domibacillus > Domibacillus sp. 8LH. The sequence goes on from NZ_JAVJNG010000001.1 coordinate 487,504, forward strand.
ACTCTTCAGGAAGCTCAAAATCAAAATCTTCTACTTTCATTTCTTACACCTCTAATTTATCTCCATTTTCCAATTACATAAAAAAGAAGCGACAGCACAATGCTTGCCACGATCGATGTTACAATCGGAAAATAAAAGGTTGCGTTTTCTTTTTTAATTACAATATCGCCCGGCAGCCGGCCGAGCTTTCCAAATTGGACAAGAAGCCCAACGAGGAATAAAACGGCCCCAGCTGCCATCAGCATTTTGCCCATACTCGTCATAATGCAGGCAGCTCCATTCCAAAATGCTCATAAGCAGCCGGCAGGGCGATTCTTCCACGTGGCGTCCGCTGCAGAAAACCAATTTGCAATAAATAAGGTTCATATACATCCTCTATTGTAGCAGATTCTTCGCCAATGCTGGCAGCCAGCGTATCAAGCCCCACCGGACCGCCTTTAAAACGGCTTAATATCGTGTTAAGCAATTTATGGTCAATATGATCAAGGCCAAGGCGGTCGACCTGCAGAAGCTCAAGCGCTTCGTTCGCTTTTTCGATCGTAATGTGCCCTTCTCCACGGACTTCCGCATAATCGCGCACCCGTTTTAATAATCGATTGGCAATACGAGGTGTACCGCGTGAGCGGCGCGCCAGCTCACCGGCTCCTTCTGCATCAATTGAAGTGCCAAGTATATCTGCCGTCCGCATGACTACTTCCTTGAGCTGATCAGGCGTATAGTACTCTAACCGGGAGTGAACGCCAAACCGGTCACGAAGCGGCGCAGAAAGTGCCCCGGCCCGTGTAGTTGCGCCAATAAGTGTAAACGGAGGCAGATCAAGTCGTACTGACCTTGCTTCCGGCCCTTTTCCAATCACAATATCAAGACAGAAGTCTTCCATTGCCGGATAAAGGACTTCTTCAATCGAGCGTGGCAGCCGGTGAATCTCATCAATAAACAGCACATCGCCTGGGGCAAGGGCTGTTAATACTGCGGCTAAATCTCCTGGACGTTCAATGGCCGGACCGGATGTTGTCCGGAATCCGGACCCCATTTCGTTGGCAATGACCGCTGCCATCGTTGTTTTGCCAAGTCCGGGAGGCCCATACAGAAGCACGTGATCCAGTGTTTCTTCCCGTTTCAATGCTGCTTCAATAAAAATAGACAAGTTTTGTTTAACTTGTTCCTGTCCAATATATTGACGTAACGTTTGCGGCCGGAGCGACTGCTCTTCAAATCGTTCTTCTGCTCCGGCTCCTCCTGATAATACCCGCTGATCTTCCAATCCAGTCCCTCCTTCTTATCCAAGCAGCAGCTGCAGTCCTTTTCGGATGTACTCATCAGTAGACATGGCTGCTTCTTTCTCGAGCCGGCCCGTAATGCGCTTGATTTCCCGCGCTGAATAGCCCAGCGCCTCAAGCGCAAGCAGCGCTTCATCAAGCGCAGCATTCCCCGATGAAGCAGGTTCCGGCTGTTTTGGAGCAAATAAACCGGTCAAAGAATCCGATACAACGTGATCCAGTTTTCCCTTTAAATCTAAAATCATTTGGCGCGCCGTTTTTTTGCCGATCCCCGGGAATTTCACCAGATAGGGCTCGTCTTCGCGCTCGATTGCACTGACAACGTGTGATGGTGTTCCAGAAGCCAGAACCGCCAGCGCTCCTTTTGGACCGATGCCGGACACACTAATCAGCTTTTCAAATAGCCTTTTTTCTTCCATCGTTGCAAATCCAAACAGAACATGAGCATCTTCACGAACATGCTGATACAAATAAACCGTTTTTTCTTCCTGCTCATGTTTTGAAAAAGCAAATGGGTTCGGTGTAAGCACTCGGTAGCCGATACCATTGTTTTCAACAACAATATACTCCGGCCCTACAAATGTAATAAATCCTTTAATATACTCGTACAAATTCCTGTCTCCTTTTATACGCTTGTTCATTGTATCATATCATATCAGCGCCAAAAAAGAAACATTTGTTCCCTGAATATTCAGTCACCTTTAAAAAACTCATCAACTGCCACAACAAGTGCTCCCATTCGCTCATGTTCCGGTGCTACCACCCGTGTGACGCCATATTCGCTTAGCGTTCCAGTTGTAACCCTGCCAATCGAGCCGGCAACCGCTTTTTCATTAAAAGCCTGCGCCAGCTTCCCGGCCAGCCCTTTTTTTTCCGCTTCTTTAAATAAAACACGCACTTGTGGTGTCGCCGTAAATAAAACAGCATCGATTTCACCGTCAATGATTTCATGGACCAGTTTCGTGACTACTTCAGGATATGGAACCGTCGTTTCGTACGGCATAATGCATGTTAAATCTGCTCCTTTTTCTGCAAACCCCTGTTCAAGAGCCGGCACCCGCTCTCCATGAAGCTGTAAGAACACGCGCTGTCCAGCTAAATCCACTTCTTCAAGCGCCCCAAGCAGTCCGGCGTTTGTGCCGTCACCATCAATAATTTCCGGAGCTAACCCATGTTTTTTTAACTCCTGCACAGTTTTGTAGCCGCGCGTTGCAATTCGGGAAGCCGCTACCGCTTGTTGAATCGGCTCACTCAGGCCAAGCGAGGCAGCTGCTTCAAAAAGAGCCGCTGTTCCGACACCTGTTGTAAAAACACTCCAATCTGTTCCGCTTGCGATCACCGCTTCAAGAATTTCCTGCATATCCTCCGGCTTACATTTTATTGTTTCCTGAAGTGGCCGTTCGTAAGCCATACCGCCTTTTTTTTGAACCATCATGCTCATTTCTGCCATTTTCCGTGAGCCAGTAATGGCAATTCTTTTTTCATGCAAGTTTCCCATTTTATCTCTCCGTTTCTCTTTTCTTTTAATACTATCCGTTTCCCCGGCTTTTTTCCATAGAAAAAGGCGGCTCAACCTCGGTTGAGCCGCCTTAGTTTCTTATTTAACTGGCTTTTTCAAAACAGCAAGAAGGAGAGCTGTTACAGCTGCGCCTACCAGGACTGCTACCAGGTAAAGAAGCGGGTTGCCTTGTACAACAGGGAAAACGAAGATTCCACCGTGTGGTGCAGGCAATTTAACACCAAAAATCATTGTCAGCGCACCGGCTACTGCTGAACCGGCTACTGCCGCTGGAATTACGCGTGCCGGATCTTTTGCAGCGAACGGAATCGCGCCTTCTGTGATAAAAGAAAGACCCATAATGTAGTTTGTTTTACCCGCATCGCGTTCTTGTACAGTAAAACGATTTTTAAAGAATGTTGTCGCAAGCGCGATACCAAGCGGCGGAACCATACCGCCGGCCATAACCGCTGCGTGCGGTGCAAAGTTGCCGGCATCAATCATGGCAATACCGAATGTGAAAGCGGCTTTGTTAATCGGGCCACCCATATCAACAGCCATCATACCGCCAAGAATCACACCAAGAAGAACAAGGTTGCTTGTTCCCATGCCGCCAAGGACATCTACAAGCCATTGGTTCAAGGCACTTACAGGACCATTAATCACATAAACCATTGCCATACCGGTAATAAAGATACCGAATAGCGGGTACAACAGAACTGGCTTAATGCCATCCAATGCCTGAGGAAGGCCGGCAAAGATTTTTTTCAACAATACAACTGCATAACCAGCAAGGAAACCGGCAATTAAACCACCAAGGAAACCAGAGCCGCCATTTGCAGCCAGCATACCACCAACTAAACCAGGAGCAAGGCCAGGACGATCCGCAATACTCATCGCAATAAATCCAGCAAGAATCGGAATCATAAGAGCAAATGCACTGCCGCCGCCGATATCCATTAATGCTTTTGCAAACGGATTGTATGTTGGATCATCAGGATTTACTGCATTAATACCAAAGAAGAATGAAATCGCGATTAAAATACCGCCGCCGACTACAAGTGGAAGCATTGCGGATACACCGCTCATTAAGTGCTTGTAGAATGCGTTGCCAGCTGAAGAATCGCTTTTCGATGAAGACGCTGCACCACCACCGCCGCCCTGGAATACAGGTGCATCCTGCTTTACGGCACGGTCAAGCAGTCCATCCGGGTTGCGAATGCCTTGTGCCACTGGCACTTGAATCACATGCTTGCCTTTAAAGCGCTCCATTTCTACCTGCTTGTCCGCTGCGACGATAATGGCTGACGCTTTCGCAATTTCATCGGCTGTAAGCGCGTTTTTCACGCCGCTTGAACCGTTTGTTTCCACTTTAAAGTTTAAGCCTTTTTCTTTCGCTTTTGCTTTCAGTGAGTCTGCTGCCATATACGTATGCGCAATCCCTGTCGGGCAGGCTGTTACCGCCAGTACAAGCGGTGCATCCGCCTCAGCAGGAGCAGTTGTTTCTTCTTTTTCTTCTACATTTTCACGCAGGTCAAACGCTTGAATAATTTCGTCTTCATTTTTAGCGTTCATTAGCTCATCCCGGAAGCCAGGATCCATTAAAAAGCCGGATAAGCTTGAAAGTGTTTCTAAGTGCGCTTCGTTTGCGCCATCTGGAGCCGCAATCATGAAGAAAAGTGTAGCTGGCTGTCCATCTAATGATTCATAATCAATTCCATTTTTCGCACGGCCAAATGCTACAGCCGGTGTTTTAACAGCTGCTGTTTTCGCATGTGGAATTGCAATGCCTTCTCCAACACCTGTTGTGCTTTGTGCTTCACGGGCTAAAATGGCTTCTTTATAGGCAGCACGGTCGTTTAAACGGCCGGCTTGATCTAGTTTCGCAACCAATTCATCAATAACAGACGCTTTATCTGTTGCAGACAAGTCCATGATGACTGTGTCTTTTTTCAGTAAGTCTGTGATTTTCATACTAATCCCTCCTGCTCTGATTTTACAATCGTCACACGGCTGTACACGTCTTCTACTTCTTCTTTTGTGCACAGATCATCGGAAAACGCTGTTGCGCTTCCTGCTGCAACCGCCCAGCGGAACGCTTCATGAGGCGCTAGACCCGCATCGATTTTAGCCATGAATGCAGCTACCATGGAGTCACCGGATCCGACTGTGTTTTTCACTGTGCCTTTTGGTGAAGAAGCGAAATAAACGCCTTCTTTATGAACAAGAACAGCACCATCGCCACCCATAGAAACGATCACGTTTTGAGCGCCTTCATCTACGAGTTTTTTCGCAATAGAAGCGGCTTGTTCTTTTGTTTCTACTTTTGTATCGAACAATTCACCGAGCTCATGATGGTTCGGTTTCACGAAAAACGGCTTGTATGGAAGAAGTGCTTTTAGAGCTGCGCCGCTTGTATCAACGACAACCCGCGCCCCTTTTGCTCTTGCCGCATCAATTAATGTTCCTGCATAGTCTGCTGGCAGTGAAGACGGTACGCTTCCGCCGATGTGAAGCCAGTCCCGATCCGTTAATTCACTCGTTAGCTGAACCAGCTGCTTCGCATTCTCGTCTGAAATAAGGGGTGATGGACCATTGATTTCTGTTTCGCTGTTTGATTTCAGCTTTACATTAATACGCGTGGCGCCTTCGACAGGTGTAAAGCGGTGAGATACCCCTTCGCGATCCAGTTCGCTTTTGATAAACTCTCCTGTAAATCCTCCTGCAAAACCAATCGCGCACGTGTCGCTTTCAAGGCGCTTCAGAACACGCGATACGTTAATTCCTTTTCCTCCGGCATACATATCGGCGCTTTCAGAGCGGTTTAATCCGCCTGCTTGAAATTGATCGACCCGTATCACGTAATCAATGGCCGGGTTTAGTGTGCATGTGTAAATCATGATAGTGCCTCCTTGATGTCCGTTACTTTCTCGAACATCCGTCTTGTTTTCTCCGGGATTTTGCCCGTAATAATGACTGCGTCTTCAAGATTAGCAATATAAGCAAACGTGCTTTCCTGAAACTTCGACGCATCCGCTAAAATAAACGGCTGCTGTGCACGCTTTATTGCCTCTGTTTTCACAGCTGCTTCTTCCGGATCCGGTGTAGTATACCCTGCTTTTAAATGAATCCCGTTTACACCAAGAAATGCTTTGTCAAACCAATATTGCTGAAGGCCGTGTACCGCTCCTGTTCCCGTTAAAGCTTCCGTAGACTTCTTTAACCGGCCGCCGGTTCCGTACGCTTCAATTCCCTGTTCAGCTAAGAGACGCAGATGATCAAAACCGCTCGTGACGGCGACAATATTTTTCGCTTGAATATATGGAATAAGAGCAAGTGTTGTTGTTCCCGCATCAATAAACACGCAGTCATTGTCTTCAATAAGGGATGCAGCCAGGCGTCCGGCCGCACGCTTTTCTTCTGAGAAACGATTACTTTTTTCACCCATCGATGGTTCAATACGTTTCCTGGATACTTTTGCAGCGCCGCCGTGAACCCGCCTAAGGAGCCCTGATTCTTCCAGATCCGTCAAATCGCGGCGGATGGTAGATTCTGACGCCCCTGTTGCTTCCGTTAGTTCTTGAATCTTAACCACTTCTTTTTCTTTTAAAAGATTTAAAATCGTCGCGTGGCGTTCTTCTGTCAGCACTGGCTGCATCCCTCCTTTATTTTTGTTACTTTCATTATATAACCGCTTTCATACAAAAACAATCATTTTCAATCATTATTTCTCAAAAACATTCATATTTTGATTACTTGTGACTGATTCATGAAAAAAACGGGCAATTTCCGTACTATTTTATCTGAAAATTATGTGAATATACAAAAGCATACTATTTTCCATCCATACAAAAAAAGACGTGCGAAAGCGCACGTCTTTTCAGTCAACGATGACAGTATGGGCATTTTGGCATCATCATTTCCGGATAATGCATGTTATCATGATGCTCTTGTTCTTCCTCATCTTCCATCTCTGGCATCAACCCGTAAGGCTGGTGCATATACGGCACTGGGCAAGGCACCGGCACAAAGTAACATGGTATTGGCGGACAAGGCATCATCATCTCGTGTTCAAGCTGTGGCGGTGCGGATGGCATGGATGGCACCTGCGGTACAGATGGCATCGATGGCATAGACTGTATCGGCGGCACAGACGGCATCGATGGTGCTGGCGTTGGTACTGGTTCTGCCGTTGGTGCCGGTACCGGCTCTGTCATCCAGTCTTCCGGCATGGTCAGTTCAGGTTCAGATTTCATGTCTTCTTCCATTCCTTTTACTTCTTCCATTCCTTTTGTTTCTTCCATTCCCTTTGCTTCTTCCATTCCTTTTGTTTCTTCCATTAAAGGTGGGTATGCAAATGGCTTGTTGTTTGCATATGGATGGCTTTTTTCCATTATCGCAGCCGTGTCGGGTAATTTAATTTTCATACCCGGAACGATCATATCCGGATTGGCCAAATGGGCATTTAGTTTTTGTACTTCTTCAAACGTCACTCCATGTTTCTCGGCAATCGACCATAGCGTATCACCGCGCTGCACAATATGGATCTTCATTGTGTCCCTCCTCAATGATCATTCACCCATATTGTATGCGCCCGGTAGGCCGGTGTGCGAAAAAATCAGTATGCTCGTGCCAGCATACGGTCAAGCGACCATTTGGCTTCTTGGGCCGTGCGTGCATCCACTTGAATAACGTTTCCGCTCTTTCCTTCTGCAATGGTTTCCAGTGACCAAAGCAGGTGTGGCAGATCAATCCGATTCATGGTGAGGCACGGACACATATTCGGATTTAACGAGACGATTTCTTTGTCCGGATGCTGCGCCATAATCCGTTTGACAAGGTTCATTTCTGTTCCAATAGCCCAGGCTGTACCAGGCTCTGCCTGCTCAATCACATCGATAATATACTTTGTGGAGCCGTTATCATCTGCCAGCGCCACTACTTCTCTACGGCATTCCGGATGAACGATAATCTTCATGTCCGGCCGTGTGCGGCGCAGTTCTTCAATATTAGCGACCGTGAAATTTTCGTGAACCGAGCAGTGTCCCTTCCATAAAATAACCCGGACTTTTTCTATATCTCCTTCATATTCCAATGTATCGGTAATCGGGTTCCAGACCGCCATTTCTTCAAGCGGCACACCAATGTCGAAGGCTGTATTGCGCCCAAGGTGCTGATCCGGCAAAAACAAAATACGCGGCTTTTCCGTAAACGCCCATTCTACCATTGACCTTGCATTTGATGAAGTGACACACGACCCGCCATTGCGTCCGGTAAAAGCTTTTATCGCTGCGGTTGAATTGACATAAGTCAGAGGAATCATCGTGTCACCGAACAACGCCTGAAGGGCTGTCCACGCGCGCTCTGTCTGATAAATATCAGCCATATCCGCCATGGAGCATCCTGCACGCATATCTGGCAGGTAAACCGTTTGTTTTTCACTTGTTAAAATGTCGGCTGTTTCCGCCATAAAATGAACGCCACAAAACACAATATGTTCTGCTTCACGGTTCGCTGCTGAGACCTGTGCAAGTTGAAGAGAATCTCCTACTGCATCTGCGAATTGAATGACTTCATCTTTTTGATAATGGTGGCCAGGAATAAATAACGATTTGCCCATTTCCTTTTTAATTTCCCGCACCCGTGCTTCCATATCCTCCTGCGCCATTTGCCGATACTGATCCGGCAGCATCCCTTTAACCAGTTCAGTTAATGCCATGCAAAACCTCTCCTTTCATTTCTACTCTTGCGCTAATATCAAGTGCTTGAACGGAATGTGTTAATGCGCCAAGCGAAATCCATCCGATTCCCGTTAACGCGTAGTCACGGATTGTTTCAAGCTCAATGCCTCCTGATGCTTCTGTTTCAATATGCGCCGGTACAATAGGCAGCCACGCTTCGATCTGGGCCGGCGTGCAGTTATCAAACATAATAATATCCGCGCCTGCCTGCACAGCTTCTTTGAGCTGTTCTTCCGATTCAATTTCCACTTCAATTTTGATGGTGTGTCCGCATGACTGCTTCGCTTTTGTAACAGCCTGCTTAATCCCGCCTGCAAATGCAATATGGTTATCTTTCAGCATAATGGCATCATAGAGCCCATTGCGGTGATTGAATGCACCGCCTGTCCGAACTGCATATTTTTCAAGCATACGAAGGCCGGGAACCGTTTTTCTTGTATCACATATTCTCGCCCTTGTTCCTTCTGTTTCTTTTACCGCGGCCGCCGCAGCTGTAGCAATCCCGCTCATTCGCTGAACCAAATTTAAAATGACCCGCTCTCCTGCTAAAAGCGATCGATACGGCCCTGTAATTCTTGCAAGGCATTCTCCTTTTTTCACCTGGTCGCCGTCTTGTTTCAGTACACTTGTTGAAATGGTTTCGTCTACGAGACGGAACCCCCGTTCAATCACAGCTCTTCCGCAAAAAATACCGGCTTCTTTTGCCCAAAAAGAAAACGTCCCTGCTTCGTGTTCACTAAAAATGCTCTCCCCTGTCAGGTCGCGATCTCCTATATCCTCAATAAAAAAAGCTTTCAGCATATCGTCCAGTTTCATGCCATTCATGTTCTTCACTCCTTGTATACAGCCATTTATTTTGAAAGGTAATCCATGTTTTTGCCCATTGCTCATTTTTTTCCGGGTAATCAGCCCGAATATGAGCGCCGCGTGACTCAGTACGTTTTAACGCGGCGGAAACAATCAAATAAGCAGTTATATGCATAAAGAAACGCTCAATTTTCTCGATCGGCCAGCCGCTGATGTCCCCTTTTTGTGTTCCTGCCTGCTTTAAGCAGTCTTCGAGTTCTTGAAGCGTTTTCTTTGTCCGGATAATACCGGCTCCCTCCATCATAGCCGCCTGAAGCTCTTCTTTTTGTAAAAGCGGCGGAGGGGAAGCCGGCATCACCGGCTCCGGTCCATAAACACTTCTTTTCTCTTCTTCGTCGTAAAGTACCGCTTCAACAAAACGTTTTCCGAAGGCAAGGCCTTCAAGAAGAGAATTGCTTGCCAAACGATTTGCCCCATGCACACCTGTACAGGCTGTTTCTCCAATTGCATACAGCCCTTTTACGCTTGTACGGCCGCATGTGTCTGTTTTTACGCCGCCCATTAAAAAGTGGCTTCCCGGTGCAACAGGGATGCGTCCTTTTGTGACGTCTACGCCGTGCCGGCGGCATAACGCGGCAATGGACGGGAAGCGGCGGTCAAACTGTTCGATCATCGAGATATCTAAAAAAACATCTCTTCCCTGCTGCCGGGCTTTGTAAATCTCAAAAGCTGTCACATGACGGGGTGCTAAATCTTCGAGCGGATGTATATCCTTCATTATTTTGCGGCCCTGCTCATCGATCAGTACAGCCCCCGCTCCCCTGACCGCTTCTGAAACGAGTCCTTTCGTTTCGCCATTTATAAATAAAAGAGTCGGGTGAAATTGCATAAATTCCATATCGGTTACTGCGGCTCCAGCCCGGCAGGCCAAAGCAATTCCGTCACCCGTAATCGTCTCCTGGTTAGAGGTAAACGAATAAAGAGCCCCGGCCCCGCCCGTTGCCAGCACAATATGGTCTGCATCATAGTGATACAAATCCCCTTGACTTGATTTTGTTTTAACACCCGTGCAGATACCATCATGAACGATGAGGTCAATCGCCATTTCTTCTTCACGGATCGTGACCTGCTCCGGCAGGTGTGCGATTAAATGCTCAATTGTCCACTTCCCGGTTGCATCGCCGCCCGCATGAATAATCCGGCTTGTGCTGTGTGCTCCTTCTAAACCGAATGAGAGACTTCCATCTGCTTGCCGATCGGCCGGGAACCCTTCCCTTAATAAGCTGTTTACTTCACGAGCTCCTTTTACAACCAGCTCTCTGACAGCTTCTTTATTGTGATGGTATTCACCCGCCGCGAGAGTATCTTGTATGTGAGATTCATTTGTATCAGATAAAGACAAAACGGCTGCAATACCGCCTTGCGCATAGTAAGAGTTGCTTTGCCGAATCGTCGTCTTTGTGATAACAATCACATTCATATGCAGCGCTAAATGTCTAGCGGCCTGCAGCGCCGCAATCCCGGAGCCGATAATGACCGCCTGTGGCATTTTTTTCATTGCCCACCCTCACTTTACAGTTGTCTTGACACCTATCTTTACATAAAATAAAAAGAAAGACAAGCTTTAATTTTTTGCTCAGAAAGCAGGGATAATATGTATTTTGATTATGCAGCCACCTCTCCAATGAAAAAAGAGGCACTCGATATATATATAGAAGCAGCAAGTCGTTTTTGGGGAAACAGTTCCAGTCCGCATGATGAAGGAACACGCGCTTCCCTCCTGCTTGAACGAAGCCGGGCTCTTATTGCTGAGCGGGCTGGTGTGCAAAAAGAAGGGATTTACTTTACAGGCAGCGGAACGGAAGGGAATTTGCTGGCGATTCTCTCTTTAGCGCGAAGCAGCGGAAAAAAACATATCATTACATCTATGGCAGAGCATACATCCGTGCATTCTGCGATGTCCGTTCTGCAATCAGAAGGATTCTCCGTGACGAAGCTGCCGATGACCAGGGAAGGAATTGTTGCTGCAGAAGCGGTAAAAGCATCGATCAGCCCCCAAACCGGGCTCATTTCTATTCAGCATATTAACCCGGAAATCGGTACGATTCAGCCGGTGGAAGAACTGGCTGTGGAGGCAAAGAAGCGAGGAATTTTTTTTCATACAGACTGTGTTCAATCGTTTGGCAAAATGCCTCTTCATTCCATTCACGCCGATGCCATGACTTTTTCAGCCCACAAAGTCGGCGGCCCAAAAGGCTGCGGAGCAATTTATCTGTCTCCGTTTCATGCGTTAAAGCCTGTGTTTCCCGGTTTAACGCATGAAAAAGGCGTCCGCGGCGGTACAGTGGATACACCGGCTGCTGCGGCTTTTGCAGAAGCTGCCCAAACGAATTCATGTCTTGAGAAACTTTCCTCCCTGCGTCGTCTACTGAAACAGGAGCTGAAGGACTCTTCGATTCGGTGGATTGAAGGGCCAGACAGCAAGCAGTACCCGGGTGTAATTGGTATGTGTATTCCCGGCGTGGAAGGACAGCTGGTGATGCTGGCTTTAAATGCCCGGAATATGTATATCTCAACCGGGAGTGCTTGTGACGCTTCTTCTGCATCAGGCATGAAAGCAGCACTTGCGATGGGAATGTCCATGGAAGAAGCACGGCAGTTTTTCCGCGTTTCATTTGGTTCTGAGACGACAGAAGACGAAGTCCGGCAGCTCGGACAGGCACTTATTCATGTTGCAAAACAAGCGGTTATGCTATGATTACCGGTGGAGGGATTGCATCATGATAGATAAAAGAAAACTGATCGGCGAAAATCGGCGTGAGCAGATTTTGCACTGGCTTCAATCAAGCCAGAATCCGCTGACCGGGAGTGAGCTGGCGGAACGGGCACAAGTGAGCCGTCAGGTTGTAGTCGGAGATATTACGCTGCTTAAAGCCCGCGGCATTCCAATTGTGGCGACAAGCCAAGGGTATGTATATATGGATTCACCTCAGAGCGGACAAGTGGAACGGGTCGTTGCCTGCTCGCATCCGCCCGGTCAAACAAAAGAAGAGCTTCTTCTCCTCGTAGACCTTGGTGTTCTTGTTAAAGACGTTAAAATTGAACATCCGGTTTATGGTGATTTAACCGCGTCCATTATGGTATCAAATCGAAAAGAAGCAATGCAGTTTTTGGATAAAATCAATCAAACAGGTGCGGCTTACTTGTCTGAGCTGACAGAAGGCGTTCATTTGCATACATTGTCCGCCAAAGAAGCCGCGGTACTTGATGAAGCTGAGCAGGCTTTGCGTGAAGCCGGATTTTTGCTTCAATAAAATAAAAAAGAAGCCCGTTTTGAAACAGGCTTCTTTTTATGCTTTTTCCGCGGCTTGTCCTACTTCATAGCCGTAATAACTTCCGAGCACCTGCACCTTGCATCCGAGTGCTTCCATCTCAGCGAAAGCGCCCGGCACTAACACATCGTCAATGCGCTGCGCAACATCAATAATGAAAAAATAATTGCCCAGACCTGTTTTAAGAGGGCGAGACTCAATTTTCGCAAGGTTCAGATTTCGCCAGGCGAACGTTGCTAGTACTTGATGAAGCGTCCCCGGCCGGTCTGTCGGCAGCGTAACAACAATGGTTGTTTTACCGCCTGTTTTAGGAAGTGAAAACGATAACTCTTCGTGTGTTTTAGATAAAACAAGAAAACGAGTATGATTAAACGCAAAATCATGAATATCTGCTTTTGCTGTATACAGGCCATATTCTTTTGCTGAAAGTGAATTGGCTATGGCTGCAATACATTCTTCCGGATGCTCACTTACATATTTCGCTGCGGCCGCCGTCGAAGTCATTTGCTGCGATGGAATGCCATAAAAATGACGGTGCAAAAATTTGTGGCATTGCGCAATGGCATGCGGATGCGACAAAACTCTTTTAGCTTCTGTCCATTTATCGGCATTGTCCGGATGAACAAGCAGGTGCTGCTGAATCGGAGCCGTTAGTTCGCCGACAATGGTTAGATCCGCTTCATGAAACAAATGATCGATAGTCATATTGACCGTGCCTTCTAAGGCGTTTTCAATCGGTACAACAGCCAGATCTGCTTTTCCTTCAATAACATAGTCCATGCATTCCGGAATGGTTACACATGGAATCCGCTCGTCATTCGGGAATGCTTCTGATACCGCAATATCAGTGAATGTAGCCGCGGGACCTAAAAAAGCAATTTTCCTCAAAACAGTTCACTCCAGTCTTCTCTTCAAACAACTTATGCGCCCGAACCGAGCACTTCTACTGTATCAACAAATTCCAATTTTTTTAATTGAGATAATAGCTCGTCCAGCCCGGTGATCATGCCGGTCACATTCAAGGACAGCGTCACGTTTGCGCGTCCCTGCAGCGGAATCGTCTGGTGAATCGTCAACACGTTTCCGCCGCAGCTCGCGACAACGGCCAGCAGTTCAGATAAGGTACCCGATCGGTCTTCCAGGTGAAAAAATAAAGTAATGATCCGCTCTTTGACAACGGTGTGAAACGGAAACACCGTATCGCGGTATTTATAAAAAGCACTGCGGCTCAAATCCACTTGTTGAACCGCGTCCCAGACAGAGTCTGCTCGTTTCCGTTCGATTAATTCTTTTGCATCAAGCGTTTTTTTCATCGCTTCCGGAAGTACATCTTCGCGGACAAGATAAAATTTTTCATTCTGTTCTTTCTTCCCCATGTCGCTCCCCCTCAAAACCGCCGGCTGCAGCTTTTAATCGACAAATTCAAATTCGTAATCAAGCAGACGGACGATGTCGCCGTTTTCAGCACCCCGTTCACGCAGCGCTTCATCTACCCCCATTGAGCGCAGCTGGCGGGCAAAGCGTTGAACAGATGGTTCCCGCGAGAAGTCCGTCATTTTAAACAATTTTTCAATTTTGCTGCCTGTCAGCTCAAACGCTCCATCTGGACCGCGTGTAATGACAAACTCAGCGGCTTGCTTGTCATGGCGGTACATCACCCGGTTTACAGACAAATCTTCTTCCTCGTGCTCAAGCGGGAATTCAGGCGTCTCTTCCACTTTATCGGCAATTGCAAACAGCAAGTCGCGCAGCCCGCTGCGTGTCAGCGCAGAAATTGGGAAAATAACCGCATCTTCTCCTACTTTTTCCTTGAACACTTTTAAATTTTCTTCTGCTTCCGGCATATCCATTTTATTGGCTACAATAATTTCCGGGCGCTCTGTCAGCCGAAGATTATATTCTTTTAGCTCATTGTTAATGGTTACGTAATCCTCATACGGATCACGGCCTTCCACCGCAGACATGTCAAGTACGTGAACAATGACGCGCGTCCGCTCGATATGACGCAGGAATTGATGGCCAAGTCCGGTTCCTTCATGCGCGCCTTCAATTAATCCTGGCAGATCCGCCATAACAAAACTGCGGCCGTCTTCGGTCTCAACCATGCCGAGATTTGGAACGAGCGTTGTAAAGTGATAGGCCGCGATTTTTGGCTTAGCCGCCGTTACGACTGAAAGAAGAGTGGATTTACCCACACTTGGAAAACCGACAAGTCCTACATCTGCCAAAAGCTTTAATTCTAACGTAACATTACGCTCGATACCCGGCTCCCCGTTTTCAGAGATTTCCGGTGCCGGATTAGCCGGTGTCGCAAAGCGGCTGTTTCCACGGCCGCCGCGGCCGCCGCGCGCAATAATGGCCTGCTGCCCGTGTTCTACCAGATCCGCAATCACTTCTCCGGTTTCATCATCTGTTACGACTGTGCCCGGCGGAACCTTGATAATCATATCTTTCGAATTACGGCCGTGCATGTTTTTGCTCATACCGTGCTCGCCGCGCGGCGCTTTGAAATGGCGCTGGTAACGGAAGTCCATTAATGTGCGGAGTCCTTCTTCCACTTCAAATACTACATTCGCGCCGTTTCCGCCATCGCCGCCGGCCGGCCCGCCGTTCGGTACGTATTTTTCACGGCGGAATGCGACCATCCCGTTACCTCCGTCGCCGCCTTTAACATATATTTTAACCTGATCTACAAACATATTGTCTGTTCCTCCTAAAATGTCACTTCCATTAGTATATCCCCGGAATCCGTTTCCCACACAGCACTTTTAAGCTCAAGACTATGCGCAAATTCCTTTATTTTCTTCAGAAGCAGCGGCCGGTTAGCCACTTCTCCCATCCATTCCATCTCTGCAGCAAGAGACCCTTGTTTTTCAGATAAATGAACAAACAGCTCGTGCTCGTTAAATTCTTTTACATGCTGCTCCAGCAGCGAAAATAACCGATTAAAGAAACGGCACGCTTTTTGGTCGTCCGCCGTGCCAGCTGCAACGGATTCATCCAGTTCATATTCAAGCCGGAATAAGTGCTGCGACCAGTTAAACGTCATAAACAGCTCCGCCATCCCCGGCATGCCAAGATTACACAGCCTCGACTCCTGTACAGCCTTTAAAATGATATGATCTGCAGCTCGGGCTGCGGCATCAATGTTATTAAGAGAAAGATACCCTTTGACAATTTGTATATCATTCATCCAGTCATGACGCGCATGACGAAGCGTTTTTAACAACGTCCATTTTTCATTTTCCACTTGGCTGATCACACCCCCCGCTCGTTCCAACGTTCACACATTCTTTTTTAGTATAGCAGAAAAATGTCCCAATTGAACGGGAAAACCTCAAAGCCTGCACACAAAAAAATAGAGGCGCTCCGAAAGGTTGACTTTCAGAACGCCTCCATTCGTTCATCCAATTATTGAGCAGCAGGATAAACACTTACTTTTTTACGATCGCGTCCAACGCGCTCGAAACGAACGATACCGTCTGTTTTCGCAAACAATGTATCATCGCCGCCACGGCCAACGTTTTCACCTGGGTGAACTTTTGTACCGCGTTGACGGTAAAGGATTGAACCACCTGTAACGAATTGACCGTCAGCACGTTTAGCGCCAAGGCGTTTTGCTTCAGAGTCACGTCCGTTCTTTGTAGAACCTACCCCTTTTTTGGATGCGAAAAATTGAAGATCCAATTTCAACAACATGTGATTTCACCTCCTATAGAAAATTTATCTTAATATACTGTCCGTGCCCTTCTTCAATCGTCTGCAGTGAAACGACCATGCCTTCGAGCAGAAGCTGAATCTGGCTGCGCTTGTCTTCAGGCAGTTCGTCCGGCACCTTGCAGTAAAGCAGGCCGCCATCTTCCCCCAGTTCGATATGAGGTGTGATACCGGTCAATGCCTGTACTGCATTAATAGCGCCGAACGAAACAGCTGATGCACCGGCGCAGACAAGATCTTTGCCGCTTTCATCAAAGCCAGCATGTCCCTTCATCGTAAATGACTGAATGAGCCCGGCCTCGTTTTTGTTCACATCTACATAGATCATTGCATCATCGCCTTATGCGTTGATTTTTTCAATGACTACTTTCGTGTAAGGCTGACGGTGTCCTTGCTTTTTGCGGTAGTTTTTCTTCGCTTTGAATTTGAAAACGATGATTTTCTTCGCGCGTCCTTGCTTTTCAACCTTCGCCGTTACAGTTGCGCCTTCTACGACTGGGCTGCCGACTTTCACGTCGTTGCCACCAACGAAAAGAACTTTATCAAAAGTGACAGTGTCACCATCTTGTGCGTTCAATTTTTCGATGTAGATTGCTTGACCTTCTTCAACTTTAACCTGCTTGCCGCCTGTTTCAATAATTGCGTACATTTCTGCACCTCCCTGTTTACTCAGACTCGCCACTTAACAGGTGATCGATCGATACTTAAAACCTGCTGTGCGCGGTTGTAGCACGGGTGCTACAAACAATAACATATGAATTCTATCATCTTTTAAAAGAAGTGTCAATCCATATTTTCATCAACTTCCCGGATGTATTTTTTTCCGGCAAAAAAGGATTGAAGCAATTGTTCTTCTGTCATATCCCTGCCGCCTTTCACTTTAAGCGTGTGCGCCCGGTTCCGTTTAAACCTTCTGACCGTGTAAAGCAGGCGGTCTGATTTCAATACAGGCAGATCAAGCAGGCGCAATGAAACCGGCTCATAATAGCGGGCCGTTAAAAATCGGATAAACATTACTTCTTTTTCTTTCCACATAACAAGAAGCTGGACTGCGACGTAGGAAGCCGTTAAAACGAGCTGGACGTAAAAGGGAAGCAGAACAACGGCTGCCCCCATCAGCAAAGCAAGCGACGCAAATGAAAAAAAGATCGACTGCTTGTACGCTTTGTAGTAAGGATGAAGTGTACATAGAAGGAGCTGAACCATTTTCCCACCATCAAGCGGCAGGACCGGAAGCAGATTAAATAAAAAAATAAAAGCATTTAATTGAAACAGCAATTGCGATACATCTGTACTGATCCAGCCGGCTTTTTGCATAAGCATGCTTGCCGCAAGCATAGGGACATGCATAAAAGGACCGGAGATAACAACGATCCATTCTTCGACAAGCGGCCGTCCCGCATGCTCATCCGTTTCAAGCTTTCCGCCAAAGGGCAGGAATTCCACTTTGGTGATGCGCCAGCCTGCTGCTTTAGCGGCGGCGGCATGCCCCATTTCATGAACAAACAGAATGAGGGCGACACAAAGCCCCTCTAAAAAAAGACCTGTAGCAGCAGCAACAGCCCCAAACAGCCAGGTGATCGGATGAATGGATACCTTATTCATTTACATTCACTTTTCTGGAAGAAAGAATCTGGCCGTTTTTTCGTTCGATGAATTCAACCGATTTTCCAGAAGCGGCTCCAACCGGCTCTCCTTGTTTAATGCGTTCAAAAAGACGATACGAATGAGGACGCAGTCCCTTCACCTCCATTTCTGAACCATCTTCCTGCTGAATGACGATATATTCAGCGCCAACCCGTACTACTACGCCGTTTTGTTCCGCGGCGAGCAGGCTGTTTGTGCTGGCAACGAAAGTCTGCCTGTTATTTGTTTGATGCATAGCCGGCAATAAAGGACCGAATTGTTCCTCATATGCGGTCGAAAAAACGGCAAACGAAAAGTCACGGGTAAAGATGGTTTGCACAAAGGAGGTATGCTGATTAACATACACAGCCGCAAATAAGCAAACAGAAACGAGGACTTTCTTGATCATCAGAATCCCTCCCGCCTGCTTATGTATATGCCGTCTAAAGAAAAAAAGCCGCTTTAAAAAAGCGGCTTTTTTATCGGCTCATGCCAATAAATCGTTTGAACTTCGTGAAAAACGTATCCTTTTCCTGCTCAAGCGGCTGAAGCGGAACCGACTCGCCGAGTATACGGCGGGCGATGTTCCGATATGCGATTGAAGCACGGTTGTTCGGATTATGTGCAACCGGCTCTCCGTTATGAGACGATTTAATGACCTCGTCATCATCTGCTACAATCCCGATCAGCTCAATCGACAAATGAGCAGCTACTTCATCCACATCCAGCATGTCACCTTCTTTGACCATATGATTGCGGATCCGGTTTACCACAAGCTTTGGCGGTGCCATGCCTTCTTCTTTTTCCAAAAGACCGATTACACGGTCTGCATCCCGGACGGATGATTTTTCCGGTGTAGTCACGACAATGGCGCGATCTGCACCGGCTACAGCGTTTTTATATCCCTGCTCAATTCCAGCGGGGCAGTCAATTAAAATATAATCGTAATCTTGTTTTAATTCATCGACCAATTTTTTCATTTGCTCAGGCGTAACAGCAGACTTATCGGTCGTTTGGGCAGCCGGCAGCAAATAGAGGAGATCATTAAAACGCTTGTCCTTTACAAGAGCCTGATGCGTTTTGCATCGCTCCTCCACTACGTCAACAAGGTCATAAATAATCCGATTTTCAAGTCCCATGACTACATCCAGGTTACGAAGACCGATATCTGTGTCAACGAGACATACTTTTTTCTCCTGCAGCGCAAGCGCTGTGCCGAGATTGGCGGTCGTTGTTGTTTTGCCGACTCCGCCTTTTCCAGAAGTAATGACAATTGCTTCCCCCACTTAAAAGCCCCCTTTAAACGTCGATAAATCAGGACGCAAATATTTCAATACTTGCAGCCGATCAATCACCAATTGTTGTGCTTCATTAATAAACGCGCATTCCGATTCTGTAATGTCTTCTTCATCATATCGGTCTGGTGAACGGGTTAAATGACTGCTGATCCGCAGCTGGGACGGCATCATTTTTCCGGCGGCAATCACCGCATTGTCATTTCCATAGCAGCCCGCGTGCGCCATGCCTTTCAGCGCCCCCATGATAAAAATGCTTCCTCCTGCCATCACAGCACCGCCAGGATTTACATCCCCAATCAGCAGTAAATCTCCTGGCACTTCCAGCACCTGACCGGAACGGATACGGCCTGTATATGAAACAATTTCATTTTCTTCTTTCCATTGTATAGCTTCGTCAATTGTCAGCACGTTGGACTTGATGTCTTCGACAACTAGATGACGGCGCTGCCTGATCAGCTGACGCAGTTCTTCTTTTTCTTCTTCAGTCAAATATCGGTTCCCTGTTTGAACCGTGACTGTAATGAGTGCATTTTCGCCGTCTTTTGTAACGGCATCTAATTTTTCGGTTAATTCCTCTATTAATTCATTATAGGAACATTTATCACTTAACTGAAGAGTCAGGCCGTCTTTCGTCCCTTTAATGACGACATTTTGACTTTGTTTCATAGAAAGTATCCCACCTCTGTACGTCTCAATATTCGACAGCGCTATCCGATATTCCTTTTTTCTCTCTTAATCGAACACTTTTTTCAATTTCAAAAAAGCACCTCGAAGCGGGATGGCAAACAGAATGTAAAAAAGAGCATTTAACACAAGCGTTGCCAAAAGCCGCATATAGGTGAATTGCTCAAATGAAAAGGTTGTCCGCTGTACGAGCACATTTAATCCGTACATGACCAATTCAAGCAGGGCAATATCAAACAACACGATAACGAGAAAAACAGGCAGTGTACCATGAAGCCATTTCGTCAGCATGGATGTTATGTAAACGATAAGCGGCAGGAAAAAGAAATAGGCGCCTAGAAGCCCTGTATAAAACATATCAAATAAAAAGCCGAAGAAAAAGCCATATTTTATAGCTGTATTCCTGTCAAAGAAAACAGACATAAACAAAAGGCCAATGATAAAAAAACGCGGAACCGGCATGTAAGCCCCGTCAAAGGCCTGTTCTGAAAAAAAGATCATAAACACACTATCACTATAAAACAGGGCGGTCATTAAAAGAGGAAGGAGCGCTTTTTTCACATTCCTTCCTCCTCAACCACTACCTGCTGGCGGTCTTCTTCTTCAGGCAGTACTTTTGTCATTTTACGCTTGGACACCATAACGTGTTCCAAATCGTAAAAGCTTGCGGCCGGTTTGACAAGTGCTGTCTGCGTTAAACCAAATTCATCCGGAACAAGCTCCGATACCTTTCCAATCACCAGGCCTTTCGGGAAAACGCCGCCAAGGCCGGATGTTGTGACAGCTTGTCCTTTTTTTACTTTCGCATCGGATGGAATCTTCGTTAATTGAAGCATTTGTTTTTCTTCATCATATCCTTCAATAAGCCCATAAACGGTTTTGTCGCCTTGGACAAGCGCCGAAACGCGGTTGTTTGAATCGTGAGCCGACAAAAGCTGCACAGTAGACGTGAACTTTGACGTACTCTGTACTTTTCCAACCAAGCCGCTCGCTGTCATCACTGCCATATCCGGCTCAATCCCATTTGATTCTCCTTGATCGATGGTAATCAACTCATACCAGCGGTCAGGATTGCGGGCAATGACCGTTGCCTGCACGGGCTCGTAATCAGCCAGGCTGTCTTCTTTCTCAAGCACTTTACGGAGTTCGGCATTATCTTTTTCAAGACGCGCCACGTCACTTTCCAGCTGGGCAAGCTCTTCCAAGTGAGTGCGAAGCTTTTCATTTTCTTCATATGTATGGCGCAACCTGCTTACATCGTCAAAAAAAGACTCCACAGCACCCGCAGGCTTCGACATAATATTCTGCCCGAAACCTGTTACGTCTTTAATAAATTTTTCCGGCCAAGTGATGTTCTCCCGTTCCCGCATGGAAAAACCAATCATAGCAACAAGAAGAATAATACTGCCGAGCAATATAATCAACCGCTTGTTTGTTAAAAAGTGCGGCATGAATTCCACCTCAGTTTTCTAAGCATTCAAAACGGTGAGGCTGGTTCAACGCGCACCGGAAAACCGGTTAAGACGCGCGGAGAACCGGCCTCATCGTCAAGGATTATTTGTTTTTAAACAGATGAATGTGATCCAATGCAAGACCCGTTCCTACTGCAACACAGTCAAGTGGATTTTCGGCAATAATAACTGGCATATTGGTTTCCTTGCTGATCACCTTGTCTAAATTGCGCAGCAGCGCACCGCCGCCTGTTAGTACAATACCGCGGTCCATAATATCGGCCGCTAATTCCGGAGGCGTTTTTTCCAAGGTGCCTTTTACCGTTTCTACAATGGCGTAAACTGTGTCTTTTAGCGCATCTGCTATTTCTTGTGCGGTAATTTCAATCGTTTTCGGCAATCCTGTCAACAAATCACGGCCGCGGATTTCCAAGTTTGGAATGCCTTCCGCATCGCCGGCTGACCCGACCTCCATTTTAATCATTTCTGCTGTCCGGTCTCCGATCAGCAAATTGTACTGCTTACGGATATACGCAATAATCGCATCATCCATTTCATCACCGGCAATCCGAAGTGATTCGCTTGTCACGATACCGCCAAGCGAAATAATCGCGACTTCTGTCGTACCGCCGCCGATATCTACTACCATGCTTCCCGTTGGTTCCCATACAGGAAGATTGGCCCCGATGGCTGCTGCAAACGGCTCTTCAATCGGATAAGCATCACGTGCCCCCGCCTGGCGTGTCGCATCAATTACCGCGCGGCGTTCAACGGCTGTAATACCAGATGGCACACAAACCATTACATACGGCTTGCTTGATAGGAAGCCGCTTGCACCTTTTGTCGCCTGCTTAATGTAGTACTTAATCATCGTGGCTGTTGTTTCATAGTCGGCAATAACACCGTCTTTCATCGGGCGAGTGGCAATGATATTACCCGGTGTCCGGCCGATCATGTTGCGTGCATCATTTCCAACTGCCACGATCTGTTTTGTATCTGTCTGCAATGCAACAACAGATGGCTCCCGTACAATAACACCTTTTCCTTTTGCATAAACAAGTGTATTCGCTGTTCCAAGGTCGATGCCAAGGTCACGGCTCCCAATTCCAAACATGTAGTGTATCTCCCTTTCCTCAATAGACCCTTTTTATCGTGATCATTTCACTAGATATGGCTGTTTCAAAATGTGTGAAAAGCTTCTCAAAAACCATAACTTATATTATAGCGGAACGAAAAAAAAAAGCATAGCGTTATAAATAAC
Organism: Domibacillus sp. 8LH; assembly: GCF_038806185.1. Classification (NCBI taxonomy): domain Bacteria; kingdom Bacillati; phylum Bacillota; class Bacilli; order Caryophanales; family Bacillaceae; genus Domibacillus; species Domibacillus sp. 8LH. The sequence goes on from NZ_JAVJNG010000001.1 coordinate 510,199, forward strand.
CTTTTTCTTTCAAACTCACATATTTCTTCTCACCTATAATCAAATGGTCGAGGATATCAATGCCTAATATTTTTCCGCACTCCACCAGCCGTTTAGTTACATCGATGTCTTCACGGCTCGGGGACGGGTCGCCCGATGGATGATTATGCAGGCAGACAATCGACGCAGCGGAGCGGCGGAATGCTTCTTTAAAGACCTCGCGCGGATGGACAATCGAAGCATTTAAGCTGCCAATAAACAGGGTTTGTTTGTGCATCACCTGGTTTTTTGTGTTTAAGTAAAGTGCGACAAAATGCTCCTGGCTTAAGAAGCGCATTTCTTCCATCATATAATTAGCGGCATCTTCCGGAGAGCGGATGGTAAAACGCTCATCATACTTTAAGCGTTCTATACGCCGCCCTATTTCAACGGCCGCCATCAGCTGAATCGCTTTGGCGCTTCCTATTCCTTTGATGGATGTAATTTCTTCAAGTGAGGCATCCTTGAGCAGGCGAAGGCCTTCAAAGTAGATTAAAATGCGATTGGACAGCTGCAGAACCGATTCTTCTTTTGAACCGGTACGAAGTAAAATAGCGAGGAGTTCATGGTTGGATAAACTGTGAGGACCGCTCGCAATCATTCTTTCACGCGGGCGGTCGTGCGGCGGAACATCCCGTATCATCAGCGGCTGAGACGGGATTGTTTTATCATGGGTCATTTGGATTCTTCCCTTCTTTCAATCGCGGACCGGCCCGTCCTCAAGAAGGCCCAATTGATTCAAGCGGCGGTGAAGTGAGGAAACCGGCAGTCCCACTACATTAAAATAATCACCGTGAATCGCTTTAACAAAAAGCGCGCCGGCTGTTTGAATTCCATAGCTGCCTGCTTTATCAAACGGGTCGCCTGTCTTGATATAAGCCGCCATCTCCGCTTTTGTCAGTTCCCAAAATTCAACGTCGGTTTTTTCATGAAAGACCACTCTTTCATTTCTCGAGAGAATGGCAACACCGGTATAAACGGCATGGTGACGGCCGGAAAGCCTACAAAGCATGTCCATCGCCTCCTGCTCGGTTTCCGGCTTTCCAAGAATACGATCGTCAACAGACACAACGGTATCCGCACCGATCACTACTTTATCCGGATATTCAGCCAAAACAGCTTCTGCTTTTCGAAGAGCAAGCTGCTCAACTGCCTGAGCCGGATGCGTTCCAGGTGCGATGGTTTCGTCCGTATTGGCCGCATGAACGGTAAAAGGAATGTTTACTTGAGCAAGCAATTCTTTTCTGCGGGGCGATGATGAAGCCAAAATAATGTGGGTCAAAGAGGATCACCTTTCCTTTTGGTCGGATATAAAGAGTCATTGGGAGTTACGCGTTTATCATATCAAACAACGTACCGGCAAACAATAAAAACCCGCCGGATGGAGGCAGGCTAGGGCGACAGAATCGAGGCGGCTTCTTCTAGCTGCTGATCCTCTGCCGCTTTTTTCAACACTTTTTCTTCTTCGCTTGAAACAGTGACTTTCGTTTCTTTTACATAAGCGGCTGTTCCGCCCGCTTCTAATTGCTGCTCGGCTTGATCTGCTTCGGGTTTGGAGAAAAAAACACCGTAGATCATGCTGTATTGCTTCTCTGATGAAAGAACAGCAGCTCGCTCTTCTGAGGCAGCAGCTGCTTCGTCTGCCGCCGATTTTGTAGAATAAAGCCCTCCTTGAAGAACAAACAGCGAAATGTTTTTTTCGGAAGCGGCTGTTACTTTTTCGGCCGGCTCCTCTGCTGACGGCGCCGCTTGCTCAGAAGGCGTACCCGATGCCTGCACTTGTTTGGCTGATTTTTGATCCGGAACCGCGCTCATCATTAACAGCCCAAATACACTGCCTGTTAAAAGAGCAGCAAAAATAATTAAAATTCCTGTCCCTGCTTTTAAAGCAGGCTTTTTTTTCGGCTTCGGCAGCACCGTTTCTTCACCGGGAAGCTGCCAAATTAATACTTCTCCATCCCGGCGTGTCCAGTCCGGTTCTTCCATGTTTATCCCTCCTCTCTTAAACATACGGCTTATAGAAAGCAAAAAGAACAGAATAAATATTATTCTGTCCTTATAATTTTTAATAGACAAGATGATCACTAGATACGTTTCTTTACACCTGTTTTTCAAAAGAAACTTAAGTACCAATCAATAAATATATTACCTTTAAAATAAGCTAGCAATGTACCCATCGAAATAAATGGAGCGAAAGGGACAGGTTCTTTTCTTTTTATTATTCCAAAAAATAAAAGAATAAGACTTATGACGGCTCCAAAGAAACAAGCAAGGAAAAAAGCTAGTAGAATCAATTTAAACCCTAATATAAATCCAAGCAGCGCAAACAATTTAATATCTCCTCCGCCAATTCCTCCCTTTGATAACATAGCAAATACTGCTAATACACCAAAAGTGAAGAAAGCGGCTAATAAAGAGTTTCCCCAAGATTCTAGAGGCTTAATAAGCCATATAGGAAATATGATACTTCCAAAAACCAGTAAGAGTTTATTTGGAATAAGCATATAAACAAGATCTGAAACAATAAGAATACTAAGTAACGAAATAAGCAGAAAGGCGTATAAAAAAGATAACGACCAGCCAAAAGTTTGATATGCAAATACAAAAAGCAGTGGTGTAACAAGCTCCATTATAAAATAAAGAGGAGAAATACTCTTTTTACACTTTCTACACCTGCCTCTTAACAGGATATAGGATATAAGAGGCAATAAGTCAGCAAAAGTTAAGCGATACTGACAGTGAGTGCATGTGCTTGGCGGGTAAAGAATTGACTTTCCGGCCGGAACACGCATCCCTATCACATTATAAAACGAACTGAAAACAAGTCCATATAGAAAAATCGCCAAAGAATTCGTCATTAAACTTGATCATTAGAAACATGCATAGACTTATTGTAAATTTTTGATCTGTTGGCCTTCTTCTGAAAAGTGACCGGATACATAAAATTCTTATCTTGTTTGTATTTGATTAACCTAATCATTCTAATGTTCTTCCTCCACTTCTTTTACTTTATGCTCACTATACTTTAAATTTTTCTGGTTATGAAATGTAGAAATGGCGTATTTCCACCCATATATTTACCATTTCCCTCTCTCTATCTAAAGAACTTATACATTTGGTCTTTAATCCAGAAAAAGAAAAGAAGACAATAACACTAATAGTAATATCTTTTGGAGGACATTAAAACGATGTAAATTAGTGAGCAAATAATCCTTTTGCTCCTTTTTTCCACTTTGAACTAACCATTTAAATGGTTAGTTCTTGTTTTATCATAGAAATAAAATAAAGAGAGCCCGTGACAATAAGAATATCTTGAACCGCAGAATTTTGCTGGAAGTCTCGAATAACCCTCACATAATCTGGATCAAATATAACTGATGCGCTTTGAAATGGTGCATACTCTTTTGCGCCTGCGGCTCTTGGAAAGTCAAACGAAGTCAGGTACAGCTGATCTGCCATTTGATCTAAACGTGTAATCATTCCATCAAGTGGTTTATCCTTCATCGCTGCAAACAGGACCGTTATATTTTTATTCGGAAAACGCTGGCCGGCTGTCCGCACAAGTGCTTCTACCCCTTCTTCATTATGAGCGCCGTCTGCAATAATCAGCGGATCGTCTGAGAGTGTTTCAAACCGGCCCGGCCATACAGCTTTTTGGAGCCCTTGCTCAATATGGTGCTCTTCGATTAAAAAAGAGTAAAATACGCGTAAAAAGTCAGCTGCCATCACGGCTGTCGCTGCGTTTTGCACCTGGTGCAGACCGGCAAGTCCCGTTTCAAGGGCAGGACGGCTGCTGTAAAGAGACGTGAAGTCAAATTGTTCTCCTTTTTCCGTTGAAGCGGTCCATCTGCCCGTGAAATCCCGGCCGTATTGGTAGAGTGCTGAACGTTTTTGCTTTGCCGTCTCGGCAATCACAACAAGAGCTTCCGGCTGATGAACCGCTGTTACAACGGGCACACCGCTTTTAATAATGCCTGCTTTTTCCCGCGCAATTTCTTCCAGCGTGTCACCAAGGAATTGAAGGTGATCCATGCCAACCGTGGTGATCACCGATAGCAGCGGATGAACAATGTTTGTTGAATCCAGGCGGCCGCCAAGACCGACTTCAAATAAAACAAGGTCAACCGGATGCATATAAGCAAAATAATAAAAAGCCATAGCCGTAATGATTTCAAATTCACTCGGCCCGCCCATTTCCAGCTTTTCCATTTCATCTGCAATCGTTTTAATTTTCACTGCCAAAGCCGTAATCTCTTCATCTAAAATAGGCGTCCCATTAACGCTGATCCGCTCATTGAATTGTTCAATGTAAGGTGATGTAAACGTCCCTGTTTCAAAGCCGGCTTCCGTTAAAATCGACCGCAGCATAGCGGTAGTCGAGCCTTTTCCATTTGTTCCGCCAATATGGACTGCACGCAGGCGGCGCTCGGGATGATCAAGCCGTTCCATCATATATTCCATCCGCATCAGACCCGGCTTAATGCCTACGCGCAGACGTCCATGAATCCAGGCAAGTGCTTCTTCGTACGTATTCATGCCATTTCTTCTCCTTATGTACGAAAAAGACGAACCGCCTTGAGGCGGGTTCGTCTTCTCGATTAATTCTTTAAATCTTCGATGCGTGCTTCAACAGCAGCGAGTTTTTCACGGTAATCCGCTTCTTTCCCACGCTCTTCATCAACGACTTTTTGCGGTGCTTTTGAGATAAACCGCTCATTAGACAGCTTTTTCAGTACGCGGTCTACTTCAGACTGCCATTTTGCTTTTTCTTTTTCAAGACGGGCAATTTCTTCATCAATATTTAATAGACCTGCAAGCGGCATAAAGAGCTCGGCTCCCGTTACAACAGCTGTCATCGCTTTTTCAGGCACTGCCGGGTTTACATCAATCACAAGCTCATCCGGGTTACAGAATCGCTCAATGTAGTAGCGGTTTTCTGTTAAAGTAGAAAGAACTGCTTCGTCTTTTGCTTTTAAAACAAGCGGTACTTTCTTGCTCATCGGCGTGTTCACTTCTGAACGAATGTTGCGGACAGCACGGATAATATCAACGAGCAGCTTCATATTGGCTGCTGCTTCTTTGTTTGTTAAAGAATCATCTGCTGTTGGCCATGATGCTTCGACAATCGTTTCTCCTTCGTGCGGCAGGTTCTGCCAAATTTCTTCGGTAATAAACGGCATAAACGGATGCAGAAGACGCATTGTGTTGTCGAGCACATAAGCAAGAACCGAACGGGTCATTTGCTTCGCCTGTTCATCTTCCCCGTAAAGCGGCAGTTTCGCCATTTCAATATACCAGTCACAGAAATCGTCCCAAATAAAGTTATACAGCGTCCGGCCGACTTCCCCGAACTCGTATTTATCCGATAAGTGTGTCACACTTTCAATCGTTTCATTTAAGCGTGTTAAAATCCATTCATCTGCAACTGATTTTTTGCCCGTCAAATCAATTTGATCATATGTCATGCCGCCCATATTCATCAGGGCGAATCGAGACGCATTCCAAATTTTATTGGCAAAGTTCCATGTTGCTTCTACTTTCTCGGTTGTATAGCGCAAGTCCTGTCCAGGCGAGCTTCCCGTTGCAAGGAAGTAGCGAAGTGAATCGGCACCGTACTGGTCAATGACTTCCATCGGGTCCACACCGTTGCCAAGAGACTTCGACATTTTGCGTCCTTCTGCGTCGCGTACAAGACCATGGATTAAAACATCTTCAAACGGACGTTCACCTGTAAATTCAAGCCCCTGGAAAATCATTCGGGATACCCAGAAGAAAATAATATCATACCCCGTTACAAGGGCTGCGGTCGGGTAATAGCGCTTGAATTCAGTAGAATTTACATCTGGCCAGCCCAGCGTTGAAAACGGCCACAGAGCTGATGAGAACCATGTATCGAGTACGTCGGTATCCTGCTCCCAGTTTTCTGCATCCTGAGGCGCTTCCTGCCCTACATAAACTTCACCTGTTTCTTTATGGTACCAGGCTGGAATGCGGTGCCCCCACCAAAGCTGACGGGAAATACACCAGTCACGGATGTTCTCCATCCAATGCAGGTATGTTTTTTCAAAACGATCCGGTACAAAGTTTACTTTGTTTTCGTTTTTTTGAAGCTCAACGGCTTGTTCAGCCAAAGGACCCATCTTAACAAACCACTGGGTAGACAAATACGGCTCGACAACAGCGCCGCTTCTTTCCGAATGGCCGACTGAATGTAAATGGTCTTCAATCTTAAATAGGACACCTTGTTCCTGAAGATCTTTGACAATCTGCTTGCGGCATTCAAAACGGTCCATGCCGCTGTATGTACCGGCTTCTTTGTTCATTGTTCCGTCTTCATTCATCACAAGGATACGCGGAAGATCATGACGGTTTCCGACTTCAAAATCGTTCGGATCATGCGCTGGCGTAATTTTCACAACACCGCTTCCGAATTCTGGATCTACATACTCATCAGCGATAATTGGAATTACCCGGCCGACAATTGGCAGGACAACATTTTTGCCGATTAAATGTTTGTAACGCTCATCTTCCGGATGAACCGCTACGGCCGTATCACCAAGCATCGTCTCCGGGCGTGTTGTGGCAACTTCAATAGAGCCCGATCCGTCCTCAAGCGGATATTTCATATGATAAAAAGCACCTTGTACATCTTTATAGATAACTTCAATATCTGACAGCGCCGTTTTAGTAGACGGATCCCAGTTGATAATGTACTCACCACGGTAGATGAGCCCTTTTTCATACAGCTTTACGAATACTTCACGAACGGCTTTTGACAACCCTTCATCCAGCGTAAAGCGTTCCCGGCTGTAATCAAGGCCAAGACCAAGCTTTGCCCACTGGGCACGGATATGCCCGGCGTATTCTTCTTTCCATTTCCATGATTCTTCAAGGAATTTCTCACGGCCAAGGTCATAGCGGGTCTTGCCTTCTTCTTTTAACTTCTGTTCTACCTTTGCCTGTGTCGCGATACCGGCATGGTCCATTCCTGGAAGCCATAGAACGTCAAAGCCCTGCATGCGCTTCATGCGCGTTAAAATATCCTGCAGTGTTGTATCCCATGCATGCCCAAGATGAAGCTTCCCTGTAACATTCGGGGGCGGAATAACAATCGTATAAGGGGTTTTGGATTCATCGTTTTTTGCTTCGAAAAATTTGCCGGTTGTCCACCAGTCGTATCGGCCTTTCTCGATCGCCTGTGGATCATATTTTGTCGGCATCGTTGTTTCTTGTTGTGACATTGTTTTTCCTCCTTGTAAAAAAGCGCAAGGCGCACGTTTTTCAGCGGCAAGCTTAAGACACCCCCCACAGAGACGTTTTAGGCCTCCTGAAGGAACCGGCTTATGCCCTTGCTGATGGCGCCTGGAGCTTGGACATCATAAAAAAAAGCCCCGCCGTCTGAAAAGGACGAAGAGGCTGCTTGCGGTACCACCTTTTCCCGGTCCACACGTTTCTTTTCAATACCATTATCTTAGCCGAAAATGCTTCAGTGCGTCAACCTTACGCACCTTTTTTCGTGCAATTCATATGATAAGAAAAGCGCAAGGTGCCGCTTATCGGCGACAAGCATAAGGCAATCACTGACGGAGGTGTTTTGTGCCTCCAGAAGGGGGTTGCCTTATGGAACAAAAGCTAAGAACACGGCATCGTGCCGTAACGCTTTTGTGACCCACATCGTGTGGGTGCCGATGACACCTGAAGCTGGACAGTGATATGAAAAGGAGTGTTTTCCATGATGCGCCATTACGATAGGTGGCCGCCGTGGCTGCGCCGCTGCCGCTTTATGTGCTGCCGGATTATTATTCCGCTTTGCTGCTTTCAAGGGCTGCGCACGCTTTTTTTGCCGACGACGTTTGATGTTATTCTGTTGTCTCTTTTGATTCTTCTTGCGGCTGCTCTTCATCTTGAGTGGTTATAAGTTCCACATTGCCGGAGGATACCTGGAACCGCCATTTTGCTTTTTGTGCAGGCCGCTCTTCAAGCCAGCTAAAAACGGAAGCATCGTCTTCCGCCCGTTTTTGAACTTGAACAGCGGCATCTTCTGATTCTATTTCGGCTGTTTCCTGCTCTTCTTCGGCTTCTGCGCTTTCTTCTGCTTCACTCTCCTCAAGCTCTTCTGCGTCGCTTTCTAAGCTTCCTTCTGGCTCGTACTCGTACGCAGCTGCCACGATTGGCGCTGGTTCTTCCTCTATTTTTCTGACAGTGGACACTGCAATAGCAAGCTCCGCTTCTAAAATAAGCCGGTCCGGCTTTTCTACTGTATAATCAAAGGTGTGAATTTCAATATCTGCCCCCTCCGCCGCACGCTGGTCCGGAGGCAAGACGGCCTGCACCGGAATATGACGGAAAAACTGGCGGATAGAATCTTCTTCCAGACCAAAATAATCGTGTATACGATACTCGCCTGTTACCTCAATAGAGCCCTGCACACTTGCTCCTTGAATCACAACTTGCGGATCAAGAGAAATGGACAGCAGTTCATCCACTTCTTCTCCTTCTGGAAATACAACATCCTCCTGAAGCGCAACGAAAAATAACTCTTCCATGCACACCCCTCCCTTTCGCGCTAGTGTATGCGCGCAGAAACGGAAACATGAAAAAAAGGTGTCTATAACATAGCCTTAAATGCTTTGTTATAGACACCACGTCGTTTTATTTTGCCAAGCGGCTAAACGCTTTTTCAGCTGCTTGAATGGTTTGATTAATATCCTCATCTGAATGCGCTGTTGATAAAAACAGCCCTTCAAATTGAGACGGAGGCAAGAAAACACCTTCAAGCGCCATTTCGCGGAAATAATCAGCGAACAGAGCAAGGTCCGACCCTTTTGCATCTTCATAGTTTTGAACGGGTCCTTCATGGAAGAAGCAGCCGATCATCGAGCCAGCACGATTAAACGTGATTGGAATCCCATATTTACGTGCCGCATCCGTCAGCCCTTTTTCAAGCATATCCGCTTTGCGCCCAAACTCCTCGTAGGATGCTGGCGTCAATTGACGAAGTGTTTCGATTCCGGCAGTCATGGCCATCGGGTTTCCGGACAGCGTGCCTGCCTGATAAATGGTTCCCGCCGGCGCCACATTATTCATAATTTCCGCTTTGCCGCCGTAAGCACCAACCGGAAGACCGCCGCCGATCACCTTGCCAAGACAGGTAAGATCCGGCGTAACGCCGAAGTGCCCCTGTGCACAGTTGTAGCCGACACGGAAACCCGTCATCACTTCATCAAAAATAAGCAGGGAACCATTTTGCTCCGTAATTTCACGCAGGCCTTCTAAAAAGCCCGGCAGTGGAGGAACAACGCCCATGTTGCCGGCAACCGGCTCGACAATTACACAGGCAATATCCTCACCATATTGTTCAAATGCAAAACGAACGCTTTCCAAATTATTGTATGGAACCGTAATGGTGTTTTTGGCAACACTCTCCGGCACACCCGGGCTGTCCGGCAGTCCGAGCGTTGCAACACCGGAACCGGCTTTAATGAGCAGCGAATCTCCGTGTCCGTGATAGCACCCTTCAAACTTAAGGATTTTGTTGCGTGCTGTATATCCCCGTGCCAGCCGAAGCGCACTCATTGTAGCTTCCGTACCGCTTGATACCATTCGAACGACTTCGATCGACGGTACGCGCTCAATGACGAGCTTTGCCATTTCATTTTCAAGCAGCGTAGAAGCGCCGAAGCTCGTACCTGTTTCCGCCGTTTTTTTCAATGCTTCAACTACCTGGTCATTTGAATGGCCCAAAATAAGCGGACCCCATGACAGCACATAATCAATGTACTCATTCCCATCAATATCGTAAATTTTTGACCCTTTGCCCCGCTCCATGAAAATAGGATCGATATTGACCGATTTAAACGCACGAACCGGACTGTTTACGCCGCCCGGCATCATTTGAACCGCTTCTTTAAAAGCAGCTTTTGATTTTTCGAATGAACGCATGAAAAAGCCTCCTCTTATTGTTCGTTTAGCCAGCGTGCCGCATCTTTTGCATGATACGTCATAATTAAATCTGCACCTGCGCGCTTCATGCCAGTTAATGTTTCAAGAACAATCGCCCTTTCATCAACCCAGCTATTTAAAGCAGCAGCTTTCACCATGGCATATTCACCGCTTACGTTGTATGCCACAACTGGTGCATCAAATTCGTTTCGTACGTCCCGGACAATGTCCATATAGGAAAGAGCCGGCTTAACGATTAAAAAGTCCGCACCCTGTTCAATGTCAGCCCGCGCTTCCCGAATCGCTTCACGCCGGTTTGCCGGGTCCATTTGATACGTTTTCCGGTCGCCAAATTGCGGTGTAGAATCCGCCGCATCACGGAATGGTCCATAATAAGCAGAAGAATATTTTACAGCGTAAGACATGATTGGCACTTCTGTAAAGCCCGCTTCATCCAGCCCTTTGCGGATTGCTGCGACAAACCCGTCCATCATGTTTGATGGCGCGATGATGTCGGCACCTGCTTCTGCCTGGCTGATTGCCGCTTTGGCCAAAAGGTCAAGAGATGGGTCGTTTAATATGCGGCTTCCTTCGATAACGCCGCAATGACCGTGATCGGTATATTCACATAAACATGTATCCGCAATCACAATAAGGTCTGGATAATGGTTCTTAATATGGCGTGTGGCTTTCTGGACAATGCCATCATTATGATAAGCGCCTGTTCCAACTGCATCTTTTACATCAGGCAGACCGAATAAAATAACCGATTTAATGCCAAGCCCGACTACTTCTTCGATTTCCTCGTTTAATTGATCAATAGACAATTGAAAAACGCCCGGCATAGATGGAACCTCGTTGCGGATTCCCTCTCCTTCTGCTACGAAAAGCGGGTAAATAAAATCATTCACATGAAGATGTGTTTCCCGCACAAGCGCCCGCATATTTGCGGTTTGACGCAAACGGCGGTGACGTTCAAAATTCAATTCCATTTGTATCACTCCTTATAAAATCTGCTCATTTCCTTTACAAGCGCATCAATGGTAAAAACGGATGGACAGACCGAAACCGGTATGCCGCATGCTGCTGCTTCTTTTTCTGTTACCCGGCCAATCACTCCGTAATCTGTTCTTGGCAGCGGCTCTTGTGCCTGCTTCAGAATCTGCATAAAATGCCGGACAGCAGATGGACTTGTGAATGTAATCATATCTACTTTTTCCGTCCGAATCAGCTTTAATAAGTGTGCCCGCTCACCGGCTGGAAAGTACGTTTCATAAACAATCCATTCGTCTGCCTGTCTGCCTGTCTCACGAACGGTATCCGCTACTAAGCTGCGCGCCATGCTGCCTTTTGGAATCAGCACTTTTTCGGGCAGAAAACATCCTTTTCGTATGTCTTCGGCAACATCCTCTGCGGAAAACCGTCTGGGCATATAAGAAACAGAAAGTCCGTAGGATGCCGCTGCTTTAGCCGTCTGTGTGCCGATCGCCGCCCATTTTGCCCTTATTCTGTGCAAAAGATGGCCGGCTTTTTGCATAAAAAAATCAACACCGTTTTTGCTTGTAAACAAAATCCAATCATATGTATGCAAGCTGGCCAAAATGGCCTCTTCCTGCCCGTCTTCAAACGCCCGGAATGCGATAAGCGGCACTGCGTATGCTGTGCCGCCCGCTTCTTCTATTTTACCAATAAACGGTGCTGCCTGTCCCCTCGGACGGGTTACAACGATTCGTTTACCAGCGAGCGGCTTCATTCGGCTGCCGCCCTCGCTGCCTGGATTAATTCGAGAGCACCCCGGTCCTTTAAAAGATGTGCCGCTTCTAAGCCCACTTTTTCGGCGTTACTTCCTGAAACCGTTTCTTTTAAAATGGTTTTTCCATCCGGTGAAGCAACAAGTGCTGTTAAAGACAGCTCTTCACCTTTTATTGTGGCAAAACCAGCCACCGGTACCTGGCATCCGCCCTCTACTGCTCCTAAAAAAGCACGCTCTGCAGTAACCGCTCGTTTCGTGTTGTTACAAGTAAATTGGTCCAGCAAATTCCGTAATTCTTTGTCATCTTCACGGCACTCAATCGCAAGAGCCCCCTGACCGACAGCAGAAACGGACAATTCTTCACTCAAAAATTCTGTTACGGTATCTGCAGACCAGCCCATACGTGCCAGACCTGCGGCAGCAAGAATAATCGCATCATATTCTTCGTTCTGGAGCTTGGTCAGCCGCGTGTCAATATTGCCCCGAATCCATTTGATCTCAAGATCCGGTCTTGCCGCCAAAATCTGGGCGCTCCGGCGAAGACTGCTCGTACCAACAATGGAGCCGGCCGGCAATTCATGAAACTTTACATGCCCGTTTGAAATAAGCGCGTCGCGATGATCTTCCCGCTCCGGCACGGCGCCAATCACTAGACCTTCCGGCAGGACAGCCGGCATATCTTTCATGCTGTGAACAGCCATATCGATCTCGCCATCAAGCAGTGCCTGTTCGATTTCTTTTACAAACAAGCCTTTCCCGCCCACTTTTGATAACGTCACATCCAGAATACGGTCGCCTTTTGTCACGATTTCTTTTACTTCAAATTCTGTTCCCGGCGACAGCGCCTTCAGCTGATCGATCACTTGATTCGTTTGTGTGAGCGCCAAGCGGCTTCTTCTCGATCCGACAATAATTTTCCGCAAGATGATTCCCTCCATAACCGCCCGAAAGCCGGTGTCACGAATACCAGAAATGGAATGTGGACAGCCGGCTTCCGAGGAAAAAGTTCATTAAGATGATAAGAAAAGCCGCTGCATTGATTGATGCAAGGGTTTTTCCCGAGACTCCTTTTCGCACTTTCACATATAAAAAAGCACTATATATAAACAGTAAAACAAAAGAAGTAACAATTTTCAAATCAAACCAGCTTACATCAGGCAGTTTAATCGTTTTCCAAACCAGTCCTAAAATTAAGCTCAGCAGCAAAAGCGGAACACCCATTGCATTCCAGATGACTGACAGCTTTTCAAGCTGGCCAAGATCTCCAAGCCTCCAGAGGCGTTCATTCCACTTTTTCATTTTTAAAAGCCGGTATTGAAGCAGGTATAGGGCTGAAAAAATAAACGACAGCGAGAACGCTCCATACGACAAAATCGCTGTCGTGATATGAAGAAGCAAAAGTTCCGATACCAGTTTTTCCGCTGCCGCCTGCGACTCTACCTGAACCGGCGCAAAGGTATGGATCGTCATGATCATAAATCCTATCACATTCGTAAAGAAAACGGTGAAATCCATCCGAAGCAGCTTATTTAAAACAAGAGAAAACGTAACTAGCACCCATGCATAAAAATAAAGACCCTCAAAAAGAGTCAATACAGGAAATCGGCCTGTATTATACATATACAAGCCTAAAAAAATAGTTTGAAGGCTCCAAACCACTGTTAAAATCCAGAAGGCGATTCGATTCGCCCGCTGGTTTTTTTGAACAAAATCAAGAAAATAAAGCAATACGCTCACAGCGTACAAAATAATCATAAGTTCATGAAGGCGGATCATTCCTTGCTCCAACATCACGTAACCTCACTTAAAACTGGAGTAAAGGCTTTGTTTGAACCCTCTGAACACGCTCTTCCTCTTCCTGTGCACGCTTCAGTTCTTGAACGTCTTCCTCAATATTGAAAATGTGCATAAAAAGCTCAAGCTTTTCAGCCGCCCGCTTGTCACCGGCTAATTCTTTTGCCTGCAAGATCGGATCTTTCAGCATCTGATTGACAATACTTTTTGTGTGTTTACTTAATACTTTCCGGTCACGCTCTGATAAATGCGGGAGCTTCCGGTTGAGGCTCTCCATCGTGTCCGCTTGAATCGAAAGTGCTTTCTGGCGCAAAGCCGAAATAACCGGCACAACACCAAGCAAATTAATCCACTCATTAAACGCGACGATTTCCCCTTCAATCATAAGGCCTATTTTTGCGGCGGCTTTTTCTCGTTCAGCCAGGTTCGCTTCGACAATGCCTTCCAAGTCATCGATATCATATAAGAAAATGCTGTCCAAATCTGCAACTTCAGGAGCAATATCACGAGGAACTGCAATATCGACCATAAACAAAGGACGCCCTTTGCGCAGCTTTTGAACACCCTCGATTATTTCTTTTGTAATAACGTAAGCCTTTGAGCCGGTTGAGCTGATTAAGATATCCGCTTCAACCAATGCGCCTTGCAGCTCGTCCATTGTTTTAGCCCGGCCCTGGAACCGCTCAGCAAGCGCTTCTGCTTTTTCGAACGTCCGGTTTACGACAGTCACTTTTGTCGCACCGCTTCCATGCAGGTTCTGGATGGCCAGTTCGCCCATTTTACCAGCACCCAGAACTAAAACATGACGGCCGGACAAGCGGCCAAAAATCTTTTTGGCAAGTTCCACTGCTGCATAGCTGACAGATACTGCATTCGCGCCAATATCTGTTTCGGCATGCGCCCGTTTAGCCAATGTAATCGCCTGTTTAAATAAATGGTTAAAAACGGTACCTGCCGCTTTTACTTCTTGTGATTGCAAAAAGCTTTGGCGGACCTGTCCTAAAATTTGTGTTTCGCCCAGAACCATTGAATTTAATCCGGCAGACACACGAAAAAGATGTTCAACCGCGGCCTCTTGCTCATAAATAAACAAAAACGGCGTAAAGTCTGCCTGAGGAATATCGAACCATTTCGACAAAAATTCTTTTATATAGTAACGGCCGGTATGCAGCTGATCAACAACCGCGTAAATTTCTGTACGGTTACACGTCGATACGATGACATTTTCAAGCACACTTTTTTGTTTTTGGAGCTCTGCCATCGCTGCCGCGAGCGTTTCTTCTCTAAATGAAAGGCGCTCACGAATTTCTACCGGGGCTGTTTTATAATTTAATCCCACCGTGATGATATGCACGTCACTGCACCCCCGAAAACGATTCATTGTAGGTTTCATTATACCATAATGTAACGTTTTTATTTTTTATAAATTGTGAACATATGCTAACATAAAAGACAGTCATGCTTTTAAAACATATGTACACGTATTCCTGTTTCCGTTTGTACTATAGACAGAAACTTCAATGCTAAAACTACGGCGTCACCGATCACCGTTATAACGCATGAGCTAATGCGCTGAACAACAGGTAAAATGACATAAGTTCGGGTCCGTATTTTTTCAAACGACCTTTTGTTTGGTTTCTTATTTATAAATATTATCAAATAAAAATTACTTTAGCAATAGGTTGAAATCATTGTATAAAGACTAAGAACGTGGCGTCTTGTCACAACATCTTCATAACCCACTTCCTGTGGGCGCTCTATTAAATGCGTTGGAAAGCGAGGCTTAATCGATATGAATGAACAGCGTATCTTCCCAGGAGTTTTATTAATTGGCTTTGGTTTGTACTTTTTTCTTCAGCAATCAGCTTTTACGTGGGTTAAGCCTTATCTTGGCTGGCCGGCTCTGCTCTTTATTACAGGTCTTGCTTTTCTTGCCCAAGGGTTTAAAGGTGATGGAAGCGGACTGGTTCCCGGTGTCGTACTTTCGGGATTTGGCTTTCATTTTTATGTAGTCGACTACCTCGGCTGGTGGGCCAATGATACCGGTGTTTTTCTTCTCATTATTGCCGTAGGCTTTTTGCTGCAGCATCAGCAGACCGGCCGCGGCCTTTTAAACGGTGTTTTATTTTTGGCTTTAGCAGCCGTCATGCTTTTTTATGGGACTGTGAAACAATGGCTGGGACCGGCGGGTTCCTTTTGGCAGTTTTGGCCGCTGATTTTAATTGTGGTGGGCGGATACCTGCTGTTTGTAAAAAAAAACAGCGGACCGGCCCGCAAAAAAACATAAAAAAACAGCCTCCCTTATTGGGAGGCTGTTTTTATTCTTCTCCGAATTCTTCTTCTTTACGCAGCTCTGTTTGATATTCTTTTTGATCGAGCGTCCGTTTTTTCACAGCTTTCCACACTTCATCTTTTCCAAGGCCCGTCTCCGATGAAAAGACAATGATATCATCGAGCGGATCGAAATCAAGGGTTTCTTTTACCACTTTTAAATGCTTTTGCCATTTTCCTCTTGGAATTTTGTCTGCTTTTGTCGCAATCACAATAGCTGGAATGTCGTGATATTTTAGAAACTCATACATCGCTACATCGTCAGCAGATGGAGCATGACGCAAATCGACAATATGAATGCAGGCAGCAAGCGGCTCCCGGTCCGTCATATACGTTTCGATCATGCGTCCCCAGGCTTCACGCTCTGTTTTAGCCACTTTCGCATAGCCGTAACCCGGCACATCGACAAAAAAGACGGTGTCTTCAATTTTATAGAAGTTCAGTGTTTGCGTTTTGCCGGGTTTTGATGAAATACGGGCCAGGCTTTTACGGCCGATCATGCGGTTAATAAAAGATGATTTTCCCACGTTCGACCGTCCGGCAAGTGCAAATTCCGGCAGTCCATCCGTCGGGTATTGGTGCGGTTTCGCGGCACTGATCACCAGTTCCACATTGTTTACTTTCATGAATTGCTTCCTCCGATCGCGATGTCCAATACTTCATCCATGGTCGAAACAGGCAGGAACGTCATGCCTTCACGGATACTTTCTGGAACATCATCGATATCTTTTTCATTGTCTTTAGGCAGAATGATCGTTGTTAAACCGGCACGGTGCGCACCGAGTGATTTTTCCTTTACACCGCCGATAGGCAGCACGCGGCCGCGCAGTGTAATTTCTCCCGTCATGCCCACATCCCGGCGTACTGGACGTCCCGTAAGAGCCGAAATAAGTGCCGTCGCCATTGTAATCCCTGCAGATGGCCCGTCTTTCGGAACCGCCCCTTCTGGAACGTGAATGTGAATGTCATGATGTTCATGAAAATCTGCTTCAATGCCGAGCTCATCCGCTTTTGAACGCACATAGCTGAATGCAGCCTGCGCGGATTCTTTCATCACGTCTCCCAGTTTTCCGGTTAAAATAAGCTTGCCTTTCCCCGGAGAAAGTGACACTTCGATTTGCAGCGTATCGCCGCCGACAGAGGTATAAGCCAGACCGTTTGCTACGCCGATCTGATCTTCGGTATCAGCCTGCCCATAGCGGAAAATACGCTTGCCAAGAAACTCCTGCAAGTTTTTGTCTGTAACCGTAATCCGCTTTTTCTCGCCTGATACGATTTTTTTAGCGGCTTTGCGGCAGATGGCAGCCATTTGGCGTTCAAGACCCCGCACGCCGGCTTCACGAGTATAATAGCGGACGATATCCCGAATCGCTTCTTCTTTTAAACGAAGCTGATTTCGTGAAAGGCCATTTTCTTTTACTTGTTTCGGGAATAAATGGTCTTTTGCAATATTGATTTTTTCCACTTCTGTGTAGCCGGCGATAGAGATTACTTCCATGCGGTCACGCAGCGGTCCTGGAATAGCGCTCAGATCATTGGCTGTTGCAATGAACATGACATTCGATAAGTCGTATGTTTCTTCAATGTAATGGTCACTGAAGTTATGGTTTTGTTCCGGATCAAGCACTTCTAAAAGCGCAGCAGATGGATCACCACGAAAATCACTCGACATTTTATCAATTTCATCAAGCAAGAAAACGGGGTTGATCGTACCTGCTTTTTTCATGCCTTGAATAATCCGGCCCGGCATAGCACCTACGTACGTGCGGCGATGACCGCGGATTTCCGATTCATCACGGACGCCGCCAAGTGAGATGCGTACAAAATTCCGGCCAAGCGATTCCGCGATAGAACGGACCAGGCTTGTTTTCCCCACGCCCGGAGGACCTCCAAGGCAAAGGATTGGCCCGCGCAGTGACTGTGTTAATTGACGGACAGCTAAAAATTCAAGCACCCGCTCTTTTACTTTTTCAAGACCGTAATGATCGCGGTTTAACACGTCCTCGGCTTTTAATACATCCAGGTCATCTTTGGTCGCCTTGGACCATGGCAGTGTAACGAGCCATTCAAGATAGTTGCGGATAACCGCGCTTTCCGCGGCGCTTTGCGGAATTTTTTCGTAACGGTCAAGCTCCTTCATCGCTGTTTTTTCCACATGCTCCGGCATATTTGCAGCCATAATGCGTGTGGTTAGTTCTTCAACTTCACCTGTTTTTCCTTCTTTATCGCCAAGTTCAAGCTGGATCGCTTTCATCTGCTCACGCAAATAATATTCTTTCTGCGTTTTTTCCATCGATGTTTTCACACGCTGTCCGATTTGCTTTTCTAAATTCAATACTTCCCGTTCACTGTGAAGAAGGGAAATTAATCGTTCCAGTCGTTCTTTTATAGAGAATGTCGCTAAAATCTCCTGCTTTTCTTTTACTTTTAGTGACATGTGAGATGTGGCAATATCAGCCAGTCTTCCCGGTTCTTCAATATCAGCCACTGAACTGATCGTTTCCGCCGAACCTTTCTTGGACAACTTGACATATTGCTCAAACTGCTTTAACAGCATCCGCATCAGTGCTTCTGTTTCTGCATCTTTAGTCACATCTTCTTTATGCACTTCTACGACCGCTTCATAAAATGCTCCCTGGTCTACAACAGAAATCAGCTTTGCCCGGTCCAGCCCTTCAACAAGCACACGAATCGTTCCATTTGGCAGCTTCAGCATTTGCTTTACTTTCGTTAATGTACCGACTTCGTATACATCATCCCCAGATGGATCATCTAAATCCGGGTCTTTTTGAGCGGATAAAAAAACAAGCTGATCGTTCATCATGGCTTTTTCAAGTGCTTCGATCGACCGATCACGGCCTACATCCAAATGCAGAACCATTGTCGGATATACATGCATTCCGCGCAGCGGAAGCAATGGCACAGTATAAATTGTATCTGCCTTCATGACAAATCTCCCTCCCAGTAAGAAAAGCGCAAGGCGCCCGTTTATCCATCCAAACAAAAGCCACGATATCATACCGCGGCGCTTTTATGCTTTACATAAGCGGATCTCCGGCAGCGCCTGAAGCTGGATAACGTCCAAAATATCTCTTTTCTTCCCTTTCTTCCTATCTTAACGCAAACGAACAGAAACTGTCGATTGAAAAGAAGGGACAGCACCCCGAGAGGCACTGTCCCTTCCTAAAATGACCCGTCTTTATGCAGACGTTTTATCGGCAGAGCCGACATCGTTTCCATTTTCATCAAGAAGACGCGGCGGTGCAAGGTCGGTTACGGTTTCCTTCGTGATCACACATGTTTTAATATCTTCACGTGTCGGCAATTCATACATTACATCGAGCATAATGCTTTCAATAATGGAACGAAGACCACGGGCACCTGTTTTCCGCTCAATCGCTTTTTTCGCAATTTCACTTAAAGCCGCATCTTCAAATTGAAGATCTACATCGTCAAGCTCTAGCATTTTTTGGTACTGCTTGATCAGCGCATTTTTCGGCTTTGTTAAAATTTCAATCAACGCGTCTTCATCTAGCTGCTCCAGGCTTGCAATCACTGGAAGACGTCCGATAAATTCCGGAATTAATCCAAAACGAAGCAAGTCTTCTGGTACAAGCTGAGAAAGGTAGGATTTTTCCTCGCCTTGATCATTTTTCTGCTCGGAGCCAAATCCAATGACTTTTTGGCCAAGGCGGCGTTTAATAATTTGTTCGACGCCGTCAAACGCTCCGCCACAGATAAATAGGATGTTCGTTGTGTCAATTTGAATAAATTCCTGATGCGGATGCTTACGTCCTCCTTGCGGCGGTACGCTCGCTACTGTTCCTTCCAGGATTTTCAACAGCGCCTGTTGAACACCTTCACCGGATACATCACGTGTAATCGATGGATTTTCTGATTTGCGGGCTACTTTATCAATTTCATCGATATAAATAATCCCTTTTTCAGCTTTTTCCACATCATAATCAGCCGCTTGAATTAACTTAAGAAGGATATTTTCAACATCTTCCCCTACATAACCAGCTTCTGTCAGTGATGTTGCATCTGCAATCGCAAATGGCACATTTAAAATACGCGCCAGCGTTTGAGCAAGAAGCGTTTTCCCGCTTCCTGTCGGGCCAATCAAGCAAATATTTGATTTTGCCAATTCAACATCATCAATTTTGCTGTTTGAATTAATACGTTTATAGTGGTTATACACTGCCACAGCAAGCGATTTTTTCGCACGCTCCTGACCAATAACGTACTCACCTAAAATTTCACGAATTTCAGTTGGTTTTGGCACATCTTTAAATTCTACTTCTTCTTCTGTGCCCAGTTCTTCTTCCACGATCTCTGTGCATAGTTCAATGCACTCATCGCAAATATAAACGCCAGGTCCCGCGACGAGTTTTCTCACCTGGTCCTGTGATTTTCCACAAAACGAGCATTTCAATTGTCCTTTTTCTTCATTGAACTTAAACATCTGTTCACCCCTTATGCTATGTTGGTGCAGCTGGGAGCCCCTTTTTAATAGTCCGCTTTTTAACTGCGCCGTAACTAAGTTATGTATCGCATTGTAGCACATCTGCCACAAAACCAAAACGAAAAAGCGTTTCTCAGCTCTTTTTGGGTAGAAAACAAGGCACGATCACGTCGCGCCCTGTCAGTTTGTTCTTTATTTATTATGCACCAACTGTGCTGTTTTCGACAAGAAATTCGACTGCTTTACGAATTTTCAAGTCTGCTTTCATGCCTTCAAGACTTCCAAGCGCTTTTTGAATGTCTTCTTTAGAAAGACCAAATTGCTCAGACATTTTTGTTACTTCTGCATCTACATCTTCGTCTGTTGGCTCAAGGTTTTCTGCTTCTGCGATCGCTTCAAGCGTTAAGCTTGTACGTACGCGTGTTTCAGCATTTTCTTTCATTTGGCTGCGAAGGTCTTCTTCCGTTTGTCCAGAGAATTGATAGTACAAGTCAAGATTCATACCTTGCATAGAAAGGTTTTGCGTGAATTCTTGAAGCATACGGTCGATTTCTGTGTTGATCATTGCTTCAGGCACATCTGTTTGTGCGTTGGCAACTGCTTTTTCAACAAGATCGTCACGAAGCTTTTGCTCTGCAGCGTTTTTCTTTTGCTCTGCAAGACGCTCTTGGATTTTTGTTTTTAATGCTTCTAATGTTTCTACTTCTTCGTCTGTTTCTTTTGCGAATTCATCGTTCAGCTCAGGAAGCTCCTGCGCTTTGATTTCATGAAGTTTTACTTTGAACGTTGCTGGTTTACCCGCAAGCTCTTCTGCATGGTACTCTTCAGGGAATGTTACTTCAACGTCTTTTTCTTCGCCTGTTTTCATGCCGATCAATTGCTCTTCAAAACCTGGGATGAATGTGCCAGAACCAATTACGATTGAATAGTTGTCAGCTTGGCCGCCTTCGAATGCTTCACCATTCACGAAGCCTTCAAAATCGATTACAACTGTGTCGTCGTTTTCAACTGTACCGTCTTCTTTTACAACAAGCTCAGCATGACGTTTTTGAAGATCTTTTAATTCATTTTGCACATCTTCTTCTGTTACTTCTGTGTTTTCTTTTTCTACTTCAAGGCCTTTGTAGTCGCCAAGTGTTACTTCAGGTTTTACCGTAACTTTCGCAGTGAAGATAAACGGCTTGCCTTTTTCGAATTGCTCTACATCGATTTCTGGACGGTCAACCGGCTCAATGCCTGTTTCGTCGATCGCATTTCCGTATGCTTCAGGCAGAATCGCATCAATCGCATCCTGGTAAAGAGCTTCCACGCCAAAACGCTGTTCAAACAACGGACGCGGCATTTTCCCTTTACGGAATCCTGGAACGTTAATTGTTTTAACTACTTTTTGAAATGCTGTGTTAAGGCCTTTATCAACGGTTTCAGCGTCAACCTCAACTGTTAGTACGCCTTGGTTGCCTTCTTGTTTTTCCCACTTTGCTGACATAAAAATTCCCTCCAACAATCTATTAATAAATATGAACGTTCGTCCTATGTATATTCTGAATTGATATAAAAAGGACACAATACGACTTTTACATTATACCATACAGCCGCTTTGTTTCAACTAAAAGGCTGAAATTTCATCGAGTTCTTTCATAAATTGAAGCGCTGCTTCGCCTTCTGAAGTACCTTCCTCTGTACTGCTCATCTCGTACAGGCGGCTTATTTTCAGCACCAATGCCTCCGCCCACTGCTCTACAGATGCAGGGGGATCAAAAGGATACAGCAAAAACTGATACTGTCTGGCCAGCTCCACAGCCTGCTCGCACAGGGCGGGGTCATTTTGGCCGGCGGTTTCTTCTAAGTATTGTATTACACCTCTGAAAAAAGGATGGCTGAACACTTCCCCTTCCATCACAGGAATGACCTCTTTTTCAAAGTGAAATTTGCGCACCAACACCCTTTCGGCAGTTCCTATATCCCGCAGCAGCCCAAGAGCCATCGTTTGAATAAAAGGATGCTCGGTTTGATCGCCCGCTCGGTCTATCAGCTCTTTTTCAAAAGGAGCGGCATCCGTTTTGGCCAGTTCTGCCAGCTTCATCATTTTATCCTGAAAGGAATCGTCCGTTTTAAACAGCGTTTCTTCTTTTTTTACACTCATTCGGTCTGCCAGTGCTTTTAAGTGTGCAAAATGCTCGTAACGATCTGGCGGAAGCCCTTCTTCAAGCAGGACGGATAATGTATCTGCGACTTCTTTATACCGCCGTTTTTGAATGAGCATCAACACATGCAGGTCAAGCACGTCAAAATAATGCCCTTCTCCTGCATGCAGCATCGCACGTGAAAGCTCTATCCCTTCATCGTGGTTCCCGCTTTCGTGATAAGCAATTAAGAGCGCTGTTTTAATTTCTTCTTGGTGCCCTTCGTCAAAACGGAGCGCTTCGGTATATAGACGAATGGCTTCATCAAACCGCTTTTCCTCCAGCGCCTGCTGTCCCTGCTGCTGGAGCCGGGCTGAGGTGCCGGGAAATTGAACGACATTGCCTGATTTTTTTCTTCTTTTTTTCTTCAACGTTCTCACCCGCCAGCTCTTATAATAGTTGAGTGTAGCATGGTACCGGACGGTTGAACAGAGAAAACAGTTGCTCTCGCCGCTTCCGACTGTCATGCTGTTAGTATGAATACAATGAAAAGGAGATCCAATCATGATCGAAGTTAAAACATCTACATTAAGCGACGGTGAATTGAACCGCGGCGTTTTCGCTGTCCGTGATATAAAAAAGGGAGAGATGCTTCACGAGGCGCCTGTTATTCCCTACCCGAACGACCAGCACATCCATATCGAAAAGACCCTGTTAGCCGATTATGCTTTTGAATACGGCGTCAATCACTCAGCTATCCTGCTTGGTTATGGTATGCTGTTTAATCATTCCTATGACCCTAATGCTACATATGACATTCATTTTGAAAGTCATTCTTTTAAATTTTATGCATATCGGGATATTCAGGCCGGTGAAGAGATTTTAATTAATTACAATGGAGATGTGGATGACAACGCTCCGCTTTGGTTTAATGATGACAGCCTGGAGCAATAAGAGCAAAGCTGCCGTACTTTCAAGGCGGCTCTCTATGTCCAGTTTATAATAAGCCCTCTCGTCCTGCATCATGCATTGCAAAAAAGCCATATATCCCCTGTATGGCTTTTGCTTTGTTTTATATATCGGACTGCCAGATTTCTTTTTTCGCTCTATAAAAAAAATCAAAGCATTGGTCCATGCTTTGATCTGCAGCTTTACTTAATATAATAAAAATAGAGATAGATTTCTATAAATACAAAAAAAAGCGCCGTACGGCGCTTTTTTTATTACGTCCCAGGAGGGATTCGAACCCCCGACCGACGGCTTAGAAGGCCGTTGCTCTATCCAGCTGAGCTACTGAGACTTCCTCTGAAGACAATATCTATAATATCAATCCATATATCGCCTGTCAACACTTATTTCATTTTAAAATAAATTATTTGTTATACCACTCGTTTTTTGACTTGAAACAAAAACGCCCTGCGCGAACAGCAGGACGTTCTGTTCGCTCAACGGCTGAATGTGCAGCTCAGCTCTTTTACTTCTTGATGTGTGTCATCATAAAATTGAACGGAAATCGCCGATTTGCTTATATCGACAATAGCGTATGTTTTTTCACGGCGTCCTCTCGGCAGGGAAATGCTTCCCGGGTTCAAATACAAAACACCGTCTTCCATTTCAGCACCCGGGGTATGAGAATGACCGAAAAAAACAAAATCGGCTCCGGTTTCTTTTGCCTTCATAGCTAAGTTCGTTAACGTCATCTTGATATTGTAGCGATGGCCATGTGTCACAAATACACGGCAGTCTTCTACACTTTCTAAGATGTCGTTTGGGAACTTGTCCTCATCATCGCAATTGCCGCGGACAATCGTATAGCCGACGACTTCCGAGTCTGTTGCCCTCATTTCGGAATCTCCGCAATGAATCATCACCGAAACTTTACCTGCATAGCGCTGCTTTAAATCCGACAAAATGCTGTTCCATCCATGGTTATCACTTACGACAAGCATCTTCATTCCGGTTCACCTGCCAATTCCGGCAGCTGTGCCCGTAATGACCGAAGGGCATTTGCACGGTGGCTGATTCGGTTTTTTTCTTCCGGATCAAGCTGTGCCATTGTCACATTGTATCCTTCCGGAATAAACAATGGATCATACCCGAATCCATGCTGGCCCGCTTCTTCAAAACCAATGATTCCTTCACAGCGCCCTTCTGCATAAATCGGGTCACGCCCATCTGGAAACGCTACAGCGAGCACACACATAAAACGGCCAGTCCGGTCTTCTCCCGGTACGTCTTTCATTTCGGCCAGTACTTTGTCATTGTTCGCCTGATCGTTTTTTTCTTCTCCGGCATACCGTGCTGAATACACGCCCGGACGTCCATCAAGCGCATCAATGATCAAGCCTGAATCGTCAGCAATCGCCGGCCGGCCTGTTGACCGGGCGGCAAAATCAGCTTTTAAAAAGGCATTTTCCGCAAAGGTTTTGCCTGTTTCCTCTACATCCGGAAGATCGGGATAATCAAGCAGTGTTTTCACTGTGATGCCGACAGGCTCAAACATGCGAATAAATTCCTTTGCTTTACCAGCATTACGTGTAGCCACGATGACTTCATTCATTGACTGACTTCCTTTCGTAGATCAACTCTGCTGCAACGCCAAGCGCCTCTGCTTGAATATCAAATAACGTTTCCAGGCCGCTTTGTGCTGCTTGAAGCATTTCCTGAAGCTCGTTCATAGAGAAAGTGGCTTCCTCTCCTGTTCCCTGTACTTCAACAAATTGTCCGGTCCCTGTCATGACGACATTCATATCTACTTCTGCAGTGCTGTCTTCTTCATAATTTAAATCTACAACAACTCCATGCTCCTTGACAATGCCGACACTTGTGGCCGCAAGAAAATCCGTAATCGGATAAACGGAAAACTCCTTTTCGATCGCCAAATCATGCAGAGCCAGGGTCATGGCTACGAACGCGCCTGTAATGGCTGCAGTCCGGGTTCCGCCGTCTGCCTGAATCACATCGCAGTCGATCCAGACAGTGCGCTCTCCAATGACATCAAGGTCTACGACTGCGCGCAGCGCCCGGCCGATCAGCCGCTGAATCTCCATCGTCCGTCCGGTTACTTTTCCTTTTGTTGATTCCCTCATGTTGCGCTGGCCGGTCGCGCGCGGAATCATCGCGTATTCTGCTGTAACCCAGCCTTTTCCGCTCCCTCTCATAAAAGGAGGAACCCGGTCTTCAATCGTCGCGGTGCAAATTACTTTTGTATTTCCAACTGAAATCAGCACGGACCCTTCCGGATGTGTTAAAAAGCTGGTTTGAATGTCAACCGGCCGAAGTTCTTTTTCTGTCCGTCCATCTGTGCGCATATACATTCCTCCGTTTTTTCCTGCTTCCGCTGTCCATTTTCCAAAAATTATACGCGTCTGTCAAATATTCATTCGGCAGATGGAAGACTTTCTTCATTCACAAATAAAGGAGTCGTCAAGGAAGCCGGCAGTGGGGCCCCTGTTTCCATTTTCACCTCTGGGTGTCCTTCCACTTCAACCCCTATACTTTCAATTTGGGCAGTAGCAGCCAGCGTCAGTGATAACGGCTTTAGCAGACTGCTTGAAACAAGAGCTTCTCCGTTGTTTTCCAAAACGGCCTCGTTAAACTGAAGAACAGCCCGTCCATCTTCTACTTCTGGTTCTTTTGTCAGCTTTGCATCAGCCGGCCAGCTTGTCATAAGCCCGCTGCCTGCTGCAGGTCCTTTCGCAAGCTCTTTTACAGAAGCAGCAATAAGGTCTGTTTCATCCTCTGAAATGCGGCGGGTAACCGGCACTAAATAAGGTCCCTGTTCATTTTGTCCGGTAAAATACACGGTAATCGGTTTTGTTGCTCCAGGATCGGTATAGCCCGCTTTTAAGTTGATGCCATCTTCCCGCTTCATGCCTCCGGCTGCAATCGGCAGTCCTGCTTTCGGCATGGACTCCAGTGTTTCGCCGTTAAATTTAATTTGCACACGATCTGCCTGGCCCATTCCGGTAACCGTCCACGTAATGGCTGATGCGACAAGTTCCTCTTCCTCTGCCGGATAATTGGCAAAAGCGCCCCCCACACTTACGATGGCTGTTTTCCCATCGAGCTCGACATCTTGAATAACGGTTCCTTCAGGCAATGGAGAACGGAAGCCGGCTGGAATGTTCCCTTCCGCCAGCGCGATAAGCGCAGCTTGCTCTTCCTGCCCGTTCCCTTCGACTGCCGCTATTTGAGGAACAAGAAGTCCATTTTCGTCCACCACATACAATTCTGCCATCACTTTTTCTTCTGCTGCAACCGGCTTGTCTCCCCCTTCTTCGGTATACACCACTTTCACCGGCAGTCCTTCCTCTGGTTCCGCTGAACAGCCTGACAGTATAAGCAGCAACAGCAAGCCACATTTTTTCTGCACTTAAACCGCCCCTTTCATTTGCATTCATACAAATATATGCAGACAAATGAAAAAAAGCCGGCATTTATGCCAGCTGGATTTTTTTCGTATTTAATGGAATATCCCCAAGCCAGTCTGCTGCAATCGCGTTAAAAGCCTGGACACTTCCGGTTGTAAAAAAACGGTGATCCGCCTGTTCGCTATCTGAAAGCATCTCATTAAACTCTAAAATCGCACTGACTTCACGGGCGGTTTCATCACCAGAACTAATGACTGACACCTCTTCCCCCATAAAATCCGCAATAATCGGTTCCAAGAGAGGATAGTGTGTGCAGCCAAGTATAACCGTATCAGACGGCGTTTCTTTTAGCGGTTCAAGTGTATGGGCCACCACCTGCTTGGCTCGCTCACTGCGATATTTTCCACTTTCAACAAGCGGGACAAATCCCGGACAAGCAAGAGCATACACTTCTGCTCCCGGATCAATGGCAGCAATAGCTTTTTCATAAGCTTTGCTTTTCACCGTGCCGGCGGTTCCAAGCACAGCAATGCGACGGTTCTTGGTTTGTTTAATAGCCGCGCGGGAGCCTGGCTGAATAACACCGACAACCGGAATAGGAAGCTGGCGTTTGATTTCATCTAACACAACGGCGGTAGCCGTGTTGCAGGCAATCACCAGCATTTTCATATCATACCGCTCTAAAAAACGGGTCATTTCCCAAGTAAACTGCCGTACCTCTCCAGGCAGCCGCGGGCCGTACGGACAGCGCGCTGTATCCCCTATATAATAAATGGTTTCTTTAGGCAGCTGGCGCATCATTTCTTTTGCAACCGTCAGCCCGCCGACACCTGAATCAATTACTCCAATTGGTCTGTTCAACACCGACGCCTCATTCCACTTTCATTTCAATGTGCATTTTACTTAAAAGGGCATTTAATTGCGCTGTTTCTTCCTCCGAAAAGTTATTCAGTACATCCTCCACATATTGGCGGCGCCTTTTAATAACTTCTTTAATAATTTTTTCGCCTTCTTCTAGAAGATGAATCCGGACAATGCGCCGGTCCTTTGTGTCCCGGACGCGCGCAACAAGGGATGCTTTTTCCATTCGGTTAATTAAATCCGTTGTCGTGCTGCATGCCAAAAACATTCTTGAAGAAAGATCGCCAATAGTTGTATCCCCTTTTTCATATAATGAATGCAAGGCAATAAATTGTGGCGGCGTGATCATATAATCATTTAAAATTTCACGGCCTTTTTGCTTGATAATGCTGTCAATATGACGCAGGTTCCGTTCAATATCGGCGACCGCTTCTCCCGAACTGCTTCGTGTGAGAGACATGTTTTTGCACCCTTTCATATGTAAAACAATATGCCATTCTTCTTTTATTTTCGCTTTTTTTCAAACAAAATGCAAGCAAGGGAAAAGCCGCGCCCTTCCCGGCACGGCTTTAGCTTTATAACGTAAGCTCCCCGATCCGAAGCAATTCTACAATGGCTTGCGCCCGTCCTTTGACGCCCAGCTTTTGAATACCATTTGAAATATGGTTCCGGACCGTTTTTTCACTGATTCCCAATTCTTCTGCAATGTCGTGTGTAGATTTTCCGTCAACCAGTCTCTTGAATACGTCTTTTTCGCGCTTCGTCAAAATCAGAGCTGCCACAAACAACGTCACCCTTTCAAAGAGCAGCCTGTGTCGGTTAGCCGCCACTACCCTTATCATATGCTCGCTATACGTAATTGGTTTTACATAAGAAGCTCTTTTGTATTATCGGTAAAAGAAACAGACCGGCCATAGGTTTTATCAAGGGCAACATCACGTTACTTTTTCGCCATAAAAACCACCGGGAAAGTGACAAGGGAAGCTGTTTAAACTTACATTTTAGTTCATTACGATAGAACACCTTTCCCTATAGTCACTTATAAATCAGCTGTTACAGCTGTAATGAGGTCCACGATTGTTTTTTTTGGATCCGCCCGCCTGCAAAAAGCAAACGAGACCTTTTCCAGAACATATCAATACGACGGGTGTATGACCGAGACATGCCCATTCTTTCAGAGCCTCACATACGCAGCTGCTTTCATTCACCGACAACGGTCATGGTATCTTTCCATACAAAAAAACCTCCAGCATAAGCTGGAGGTTTTCTATTAATCTACTGCGTGGTCGCTTCCGAAGAAATTACGGAACGACTGGAATGTAGCTTCACGGTTTAACGCAGCGATCGATGTCGTTAACGGAATGCCTTTCGGGCAGGACTGAACACAGTTTTGTGAATTACCGCAATTGGCAAGTCCTCCGTCTCCCATAATCGTTTCGAGGCGCTCATCACGGTTCATGGCACCTGTTGGATGTGCATTAAACAAACGAACCTGCGATAATGGCTGCGGACCGATAAAGTTTGATTTGCTGTTTACATTCGGACAAGCTTCCAAGCATACACCGCATGTCATACATTTGGACAGTTCATATGCCCATTGGCGCTTCCGTTCCGGCATACGTGGTCCAGGCCCTAAATCGTACGTTCCATCAATTGGCACCCACGCTTTAACACGCTTCAATGAATCAAACATACGGCTGCGGTCTACCTGAAGGTCACGGACAACTGGGAACGTATTCATTGGAGCCAGGCGAATCGGCTGCTCCAATTGGTCAACCAGAGCTGTACAAGACTGCCGCGGCTTGCCATTGATATTCATAGAGCAAGCGCCGCATACTTCCTCAAGACAGTTCATGTCCCAGGTAATTGGTGTTGTTTTTTCACCTTTTTTATTTACCGGATTACGACGAATTTCCATTAGGGCGGAAATCACATTCATATTCGGACGGTAGGGTATTTCGAACTCTTCCTCATACGGAGTAGAATCAGCGGCATCTTGACGTGTGATGAGAAATCGAACTGTTTTTTGCTCACTCATTATTTCTCCTCCTTCTTCTTCGAGTAGTCCCGTTTACGAGGCGGAATGAGCGATACATCGATGTCTTCGTAATGGAAAGAAGGCGCCGTGTTTTCACCTGTGAACGTGGCCATCGTTGTTTTCATAAATTCTTCGTCATTACGATCCGGGAAGTCCGGCTTGTAGTGTGCTCCGCGGCTTTCGTTCCGGTTCAAAGCACCAATCGTCATGACGCGTGCTAAATGAAGCATGTTTTTCAACTGGCGGGTAAACATCGCACCCTGATTGCTCCACTTGGCTGTATCGTTAATGTCGATGTTTTTATAGCGTTCCATCAACTCAACAATTTTATCGTCTGTCTGCTGCAACTTATCATTATATCGAACAACGGTCACATTAGCGGTCATCCATTCGCCCAATTCCTTGTGAAGAACATAGGCATTTTCAGATCCTTTGTTTAAGGACATGACATCGTTCCATTTTGCCTGTTCCTGCTTCACATGATTGTCGAAAACAGACGAAGAAACGGCCTCGGCACTTTTCTCTAGTCCGTTAATGTACCGTACTGCGTTTGGTCCTGCTACCATACCGCCATAAATAGCGGAAAGGAGAGAATTCGCCCCAAGACGGTTTGCACCGTGCTGTGAATAGTCACACTCACCAGCTGCAAAAAGACCTGGAATATTGGTCTGCTGGTCATAATCAACCCATAGTCCGCCCATAGAGTAATGAACAGCAGGGAAGATTTTCATCGGTACTTTACGCGGATCATCACCCATGAACTTTTCATAGATTTCGATAATTCCACCCAGCTTGATGTCTAGTTCGTGTGGGTCTTTATGGGAAAGATCCAAGTATACCATGTTTTCACCATTGATACCTAGTTTTTGGTTTACGCAAACGTCAAAGATTTCACGTGTTGCAATATCCCGCGGTACCAGGTTTCCGTAAGCTGGATACTTCTCTTCCAGGAAGTACCAAGGCTTCCCATCTTTATATGTCCAAACGCGTCCACCCTCACCACGCGCCGATTCACTCATTAGGCGAAGTTTGTCATCGCCTGGAATCGCTGTTGGGTGAATTTGAATGAACTCGCCATTTGCGTAATGAACGCCCTGCTGATACACAATTGATGCAGCTGAGCCCGTGTTGATAATCGAGTTTGTAGACTTACCAAAGATAATACCGGGGCCGCCTGTTGCCATAATAACCGCATCTGCTGGAAACGATTGAATTTCCATCGTTGCCAGGTTTTGTCCAACAATTCCACGGCAAATTCCTTCGTCATCAATTACGGCGCCGAGAAATTCCCAGCCTTCATATTTTGTCACAAGACCCGCTACTTCAAAGCGGCGCACCTGCTCATCCAGCGCATACAGCAGCTGCTGGCCTGTAGTGGCACCTGCAAAAGCGGTACGGTGATGCTGTGTGCCTCCGAAACGTCGGAAATCAAGAAGACCTTCCGGTGTCCGGTTAAACATAACGCCCATACGGTCAAGCAAATGAATAATGCCTGGTGCCGCTTCTGCCATCGCTTTTACCGGCGGCTGATTCGCTAAGAAATCGCCTCCATAAATCGTGTCATCAAAATGTACCCACGGGGAATCGCCTTCCCCTTTTGTATTAACCGCTCCATTAATGCCGCCCTGCGCACAAACGGAATGAGAACGCTTTACCGGGACGAGCGAAAATAACTCGACAGGCGTACCTGCCTCCGCTGCTTTAATCGTAGCCATCAAACCGGCCAAGCCGCCGCCGACTACGATAACTTTACCTTTACTCATTGTGAGGTCCACTCCCTTTTCAGTCCTGCCTTCTATCTATCTGACAAAACTCCATTCATTGCCGGGTTTTATACAAACGCAAAGATAGCGCTTAATCCGACATACGATAAAGCTAAAAATACAAGTAATGTTGCGTATGTAACAATACGTTGTGAACGTGGCGATACTGCGATTCCCCAGCTCACACAAAACGACCATAAACCATTTGCAAAATGGAAAATTGCTGAAAGCACTCCAACTATGTAAAAAACGAGCATAAATGGATTATCTAAAATATTCTCCATCATCTGAAAATTCACTTCTGCACCAAGCGCAGCTTGAACCCGTGTTTCCCATACGTGCCATGCAACAAAGATCAGTGTAATCACGCCTGTCCAGCGTTGCAGCACAAACATCCAGTTGCGGAAGTATCCAAAGCGTCCAGGATTGTTTTTCGCAGTGAACGCAATGTAAAGCCCATAAATCGCGTGGAACAAAAGTGGCAGGAAGATCACTAACGTTTCAAGCACAAGCACAAAAGGTAAACTTCCCATAAAGCCTGCCGCCTGGTTAAACGCTTCTTCCCCTTTCGTCGCAAAATGATTCACGACTAAATGCTGCGTCATAAAAAGCCCGACTGGAATGACACCGAGCAATGAGTGCAGCCTGCGGTAAAAAAACTCTCGATTGTCAGCCACCATTTTCCCCCCTTGAATTTGAAGCATCCGACAAATATTTTGTTTATTCGCACATTGCTTCATCTAGTAATCTTACGATGTGACAAATTCATTTTACTCCCATAAATTAAGAGCGTCAAGGTAAGGTGGGGACATTTTTGTCCGGCTTTTCATGCGGAATATGCTTTTTTTGGGACGGTCAATTGTATATAATAACGAGAGAGAAAGCGAGGAATTCACTTTGACTATTGAAAACGAAGAACAGGGACCCGTTGAAGCAACGGAAGCGTCCGTTTCTCTCTTTGGCTATGAACTGATACGGGATGTTTTACTTGGCGATCTGCTCGGAAATGACGCGGCTGAAATCTTATATTGGGGCGGAAAAACGCTGGCGCGGCGCTTTCCTTGTGCAAATACAGAAGAATTGACAGCTTTTTTCAAAGAAGCCGGCTGGGGTACAATTGAACTTGTAAAAGAAACGAGAAAAGAATGGGTCTACCGCTTATCTGGAAGTTTAGTTGAACGGCGGTTTACCGTGCAGACAGATCCTGCTTTTACACTTGAAAGCGGCTTTATTGCGGAACAGGCAGCAGCCCGTTTTGAATCGAACGCTGAAGCAATTTGTCAATTACATAAGAAAAATAAGCATGTCGAAATTACGGTAAAATGGGAATAGACCGCTCGTTGAGCGGTCTATTTTTCATTTAGAGCTGCCATAACGGCTTCGGCTGTTTTGGCTGGAATCCCAGCCGCCATGATTTCTTCTTTTGATGCTTCTTTTAGTTTTTTTAGAGAGCCAAATGCTTTTAACAGCTGCTTTTTCCGCTGCGGCCCCACGCCCTCTATGTCATCTAAAATAGATTGGAAAGCACCTTTGCCCCGGATTTGTCGATGGAAGGTAATCGCAAACCGGTGTACTTCATCCTGAATACGCTGAAGTAAATAAAATGCCTGGCTGTTGTGCGCAAGCGGCACAATTTGCAGCGGGCTTCCATAAAGGAGCTGAGAGGTGCGGTGACGCTCGTCTTTTGCGAGGCCGGCGACCGGGATATCAAGCCCGAGCTCATCTAGCAATACATCGCGCGCTGCTTCTATCTGCCCTTTTCCGCCATCGATAATAATTAAATCAGGCAGCGGCAGGCCTTCTCGCAGCACACGCGTGTAACGGCGCCGCACTACTTCCCGCATAGAGCCGTAATCATCAGGCCCTTTTACGGTTTTAATTTTATATTTTCGATATTCTTTTTTTTCGGGCTTCCCATCAATAAAAACAATCATCGCGGATACCGGAGCTGTTCCCTGGATGTTTGAGTTATCAAATGCTTCAATTCGACGGGGAACATGAATATTCATGACTTCGCCAAGCTGCTCAGCCGCTTTGATTGTTCTTTCTTCGTCCCGGTCAATTAACGCAAATTTTTCTTTTAAAGCCGCTTTTGCGTTATTGCCTGCAAGCTCCACCAATTCCTTTTTCTTGCCCCGCTGCGGCTTTGTAACCGGCACACCGATCAGCTGGCCGGCAAGATCTGCATCAACAGCGTCTGGAAGAAGAATCTCCTTCGGCTTAAAATGCTCCGGCGCCTCATAAAAACGGCCAAGAAATGTTAAAAATTCTTCTTCAGGCTCACTATAAATAGGAAAAGTGGACACATCCCGTTCAATTAAGCGTCCCTGACGCACAAAAAACACCTGCACACACATCCAGCCTTTATCGACTGTATAACCAAAAACATCACGATCAGTAAGGTCGGCCATGTTGATTTTTTGCTTTTCCATCAGGGTGTCGATATGAGAAATTTGATCACGATATTCTTTTGCGCGTTCAAATTCAAGCTTTTCCGCTGCTTCTTCCATTTTTGCGGTTAAGGCTTTTTTCACTTCTTGATGGCCGCCATTTAAAAAGCGGGTAATTTCCGCTGCCATTTCTTTATACGTATCAGCTGGAACTTCTTTTACACAAGGAGCGAGACACTGCCCCATATGGTAATACAGACAAACGCGGTCAGGCAGCGTTGAGCATTTGCGGAGCGGATACAAGCGGTCCAGAAGCTTTTTTGTTTCCGATGCAGCATACGCATTCGGGTACGGGCCAAAGTACTTCCCTTTGTCTTTTTTTACCTTCCTCGTGATAATGAGGCGTGGATGCCGCTCTGCAGTCAGCTTAATAAACGGATAACTTTTGTCGTCCTTAAGCATGATATTATACTTTGGATCGTATTTTTTAATTAAGTTCAGCTCTAAAATAAGTGCTTCAAGATCCGAGGAAGTAATAATATATTCAAAGTCTACAATTTCACTGACCAGTCTCGTTGTTTTCGCATCATGCGAGCCGGTAAAATAGGAACGGACCCGGTTCTTCAGCACTTTTGCTTTTCCCACATAAATCACTGTCCCGTGCCGGTCCTTCATTAAATAGCATCCAGATTCATCCGGCAGGAGAGCCAGTTTATGCTGGATCAGTTCATTCATCTTTTTTCACTCCTTTTATAATAAGAAAGCATACGGCGGACGAGCCAGGCAGCATTCTTTACCGGAAGGCTGGCTGGCAGGAAAACGAAGGAGCTTTTTAAGGAAATAACGTAAAAAAAACGCCCCGTCAATGCGGGACGCTTTTTCTTTCATTACGCGTTGCGGTTGATTAGTTCTTCAAGCGCTTCTTTTGGCTGGAATCCAATCACTTTATCGACCGGCTGGCCGTCTTTGAACAAGATCAGTGTCGGGATACTCATTACGCCGTACTCGCCAGCAGTTTGTTGGTTTTCATCAACGTCAATTTTGACGATTTTTACTTTGTCGCTCATTTCAGAATCTAATTCTTCAAGAACAGGCGCAATCATTTTGCACGGTCCGCACCAAGGTGCCCAGAAATCCGCGAGAACAAGTCCGCTTCCTGTTTCAGTCGAGAAGTTTGCATCAGTCGCTTTTACAATTGCCATGTATAAATACCTCCTAAAGTTTCTGTACGGAAAGTATATCACCGTTTTTTGGGGTTAGCTATTATTTTGCTTACCCTAAGTAAAAGAGCCCCAAACTCAGGGGCTCACCGCCTTTATTTTTTTCAGCTCTTCCGTCAGCATCGGGACTACCTCAAATAAGTCACCGACAATTCCGTAATCCGCCACCTTAAAAATCTCTGCATCCGGGTCTTTATTGACCGCTACAATCACTTTTGAATTGGACATTCCGGCCAAATGCTGAATAGCTCCGGAAATGCCACAGGCAATGTATAAATCAGGGGTTACCACCTTGCCCGTCTGTCCAATTTGCAGAGAATAGTCACAATAGCCGGCATCACAGGCTCCCCTTGAAGCACCAACCGCTCCGTCCAGAACATCCGCCAGCTCCTGCAGCGGCCGGAAGCCTTCCGCGCTTTTTACCCCTCGTCCGCCGGCTACAATCACTTTTGCTTCTGAAAGATCCACACTTCCTGCTGATTTCCGAACGACCTCCTTGATCACAACGCGGATATCTTTAACCGGAAAAGAAAGAGGGGAAACATCTCCGGAACGCGTCCGATCTCTTGGGCATGGCTCAATGTTATTCGGCCGGATGGCCGCCAGCAAAAGGCCTTCAGGAACGGTTACTTTTTGAAAAGCCTTGCCCGCATAAATAGGTCTTGTAAATACAATCTCCCCGCTCCTTACTTCGAGAGCCGTCACATCCGAAACGAGCCCTGCATCCAGCTGTGCAGCGATTTTGGGAGCTAAATCCTTGCCGAGCGCTGTATGTCCGAAGAAAATGCCATCTGGCTGCTCCTGCTCAACAGCCGCAATTATCGCGCTGGCAAATCCGTCTGGTGTGTAGTGACCGAGCTTTTCATCTTCTGCTGTCCGCACCCGGTCTGCACCATATTGAATCATTTCTTCAGCAAGAGCACCGGCCTCTTTGCCAATCAGAACACCGACCACTTCCCCGCCCTCTGCAGCGGCTTTTGCAGCGGCAATGGTTTCAAAAGCAACACGGCGGAGCTGTCCTTCTCTTATTTCCCCTACTGCCATGATTTTCTTTGGCATAATAACCCCTCCCTTAGAAATCAAATGACATGTGCTTCAGAGCGGAGCAATGTGACCAGCTCACTGACCTGTCCGGCTAAATCCCCCTGCAGCATGCGTCCGGCTGTTTTTTGGGGCGGCATAAATACTTCAACGGTTTTTGTTTTGGGCGCTGCATCGTCTTCCTCCAGTTGAAGGTCGTCGAGCTCGCATTCTTCAAGCGGCTTTTTTTTCGCTTTCATAATGCCAGGCAAAGAAGGATAACGGGGGTCGTTTAACCCCTGCTGACAGGTTACAAGAAGCGGCAGTGTTGTTTTTACTTTTTCGGTATCACCTTCTACATCCCGGGTGATCAAAACTTCTCTTCCGTTTATTTCTATTTTTGTAATGGTCGACACGCAGACTATGCCGAGACTCTCTGCTACACGTGGTCCGACCTGGCCGCTTCCTCCGTCAATCGTGACGTTTCCTGCCAAAATAAGATCTGCTTTTTTGTTCTTTAAATACTCGGTCAAAACTCGGGCTGTGGTAAAGGCATCCCCATCCTCGATCTCTTCTTCTATATTGATAAGCACGGCTTTGTCTGCACCCATGGCGAGAGCTGTTCGAAGCTGCTTTTCAGCTTCGTCCGTGCCGACAGTTATAACGGTTACTTCTCCGCCGTGCGCATCCCGGATTTTGATGGCTTCTTCAATTGCATATTCATCATATGGATTGATAATAAATTCGGCTCCGTCTTCTTGAATACTTCCGTCTGAAATAAAGATTTTTTCTTCTGTATCAAATGTTCTTTTCATTAAAACATATAAGTTCATTTGATTTCCTCCTTCTGTTCAGACAATTAACGGCCGGAAAAACCATTTAACAGCATCCTGGTTACCTCTTCCGCTGAAGCAGCCAGGTTATACTTTTGGTCATTCATCACCCAGGTAGTGACCATTTCATCGAGTGTTCCGAATACCATTTGCCGGGACAGGCGTATATTTAAGGCCGCGTTGAACTCGCCGTTTTGGACTCCCTTTTGTAAAATTTGTTCGATCAGCTGCAAGTATGATTTTAACACTTCATTGATTTTCAAACGCAGCTCCTTGTTGGACTGACGCAGTTCTAACTGGGTTACAACCGCCAGATGGGGATCTTCTGCAAGAAGCCCGAAGTGGTTTTGGACAAGCAGCTCCAGCTGCTCAGCTGCTGTTTGCTTCGTTTCGATAATTTCACTTGTTTTTTGGATAAATGTCCCCATTTTTTCCTGGAACAATGAAATTAAAATATCTTCTTTGTTTTTAAAGTATAAATAGATGGTTCCATCCGCGACACCGGCCTGCCGGGCTATTTTCGATACTTGTGCTTGATGGTAGCCGTTCTCGGCAATAGCGACAACGGCGGCATCGATGATTTGATGGTATTTTGGTTTGTTTCGCTGCATGAAGCAAGCCGCCTCCTGTGAAATCAATAATGAATGACTATTCATTCATGAATTTATATTATTCTTATTCTTTGATTTCGTCAAGCAGGCAGCCCCTTCAGCTTGTTTAGTCCGTTTTTTGCTTTTCTTCTTCAATGAGCACGCGGCGTAAAATTTTACCGACAGCTGTTTTCGGCAACTCGTCACGGAATTCATAAATACGGGGCACTTTAAAAGCGGCTAAATGTGCCCGGCAGTATTTATCGAGCTCTTCTGCATCTGTATGCCGTCCTTCTTTCAAGACGATAAAAGCTTTGACTGTTTCACCGCGGTATGGATCCGGAACACCCACCACCACGGCCTCTTGGACGTTTTCGTGCTCATACAGTACTTCTTCTACTTCGCGCGGATATATATTAAATCCTCCTGCGATAATCATGTCTTTTTTTCGATCGACTACATAAAAGAAGCCGTCTTCATCCATATAGCCAATGTCTCCCGTTAACAGCCAGCCGTCTTGAAAACACTGTTCCGTTTCTTCCGGCCGGTTCCAATATCCTTTCATCACCTGCGGGCCGCGGACAGCAATTTCTCCACGTTCTCCCGGCTGATCCACCGGCTTGCCGGTTTGCAGTGATAAAATCACTGCTTCTGTATCCGGCCATGGAACGCCGACACTTCCTTTTACACGCTTTTCCCAAATAAAATTAGCGTGGGTAACGGGAGAGGTTTCTGTTAACCCATATCCTTCAACAAGCTTTCCGCCTGTGGCCCGCTCAAACTTTTCCTGCACCTCAACCGGCAGCGGCGCTGAACCGCTGATACATGAATCAATAGAAGATAAATTGTACTTTTGTAAGCGTGGAGCGTTAAGCAGACCAATGTAAATTGTCGGCGCCCCCGGAAAAATAGTCGGCTTTTGCTTATGAATCGTTTTTAAGGTTGTTTTCACATCAAACTTCGGCAGCAGTACCATTTTATATCCTTGCATAACGCCTAAAATCATCACAGTTGTCATGCCGTATACATGGAAAAAAGGAATGACGCCTAAAATCACTTCCCCGCCAGGGCGGTATTTGTACATCCATGCGCCGCACATCGAAGCGTTTGCCACAAGATTTTGGTGAGTTAGGACCACACCCTTTGGAAAGCCCGTCGTACCTCCTGTGTATTGCAAAACGGCCAGATCGCTTTCAATATCCACTTCCAAGGCTTCTTCTTTTGCTTCGATCTCTTCCATAATAGATGTGAAAAAGTGATTGTTATAACGGTTTTCTATACTTACCGAGATGCCAGTTTGCTTTTTTTGAATGAAGGGATAAAGGACGTTTTTTGGAAAGGGCAGATAGTCTTTGATAGCGGTTACAATCAAGTGCTGCACGTTTGTATGGTGAATGATTTTTTGAACGCGTGGATAAAGAAGATCGAGGACAATCATCACTTTAGCACCACAATCTTTTAACTGATACTCAATTTCCCGTTCTTTGTAAAGCGGATTGAACTGGACAACGACTGCCCCTGTGTACAAAATAGCGTAAAAGCTGATCACAGCCTGCGGCGTATTGGGAAGCATAATACCGATACGATCGCCTTTTTGAATACCAAGTTTTTTTAAATAGGAGGCAAGTTTTAGTGCGGATTCATGAAGCTCTTTATAGGATAATTCTTTCCCGAGAAAATGAATAGCCGTTTTGTCGGGATACTTCGCAGCGGCTTTCGTTAGAAACGATGACAGCGGCTCCTTCGGGTAATCGAGCGCAGCGGGAATTTCCTTCGGATAATGAATCAGCCACGGTTTTTCGGACATCTTCATCTGCCCCTTTGCAAAAAGAATAGGTGCTGCCTTCAGTATAATGAACAGAAATTCATTTTACTAGAGAAGAAAAAGCAGCTCTTAAGCCGCTTTTTCTTTCCGCCATAAGCGGTTTTATTTCTTTTTTATTTTATGAGTTCATCACCATATAAATGATGCCGACAATCAAAAAAGCTGCACAGCAGGCCATTAAGATCTTTGCTAATGTTTCCATGTTTGTGCTCCTCTTTTCTTTACAAAAGCGCAGCGCCAATCATGTATGAGAGGCCTGCAGAAATGATAAATGAAATAAAGCCGACAGCCCGGTTATCACGCTGGATTTCTTTGTCTACGTTAAAGCTCGGCGTCAGAAACTCAAACATAAAATAGCCGGCCAATAGCAGGATAAAGCCGAAAATGCCCCATCCCGCCATGGTTAAAACAGAATCATTATGCAAAATAGAGTGGTGAAAAACGTTGGCAATACCGAAGATTTTGCCTCCAGTTGCCATGGCTACTGCCATATTGCCTTTTTTGATTTCTTCCCAATTCCGATAGGATGTGACCAGTTCAAATATAGCCAGGCAGATAATAATACAGATGGTTGCAATGCTGTAATAGCCCGCCATCTGCACATATTGGTTTTCCCAAAAACCTGTCATAACCCGGCCCCCTCTTATTTCAGCTCAGCGATTGTGACACCAAGTCCGCCTTCGCCCGCTCCGCCAAATCGTATATTTTTGACCATCCGGTGTTTTGTCAGGTAACTGCGTACCCCTTTCATAAGCGCACCCGTTCCTTTTCCGTGGATAATCGACACTTGATGATACCCCGCTAAAAGCGCGTCATCCAGGTACTTTTCCACTCGCTTCAGTGCATCTTCATATCGCTCACCGCGTAAATCCAGTTCAGAGGAAACGTGAAAATCTTTGCCCCGGATCGTCGCAATTGGTTTTGGTTCTTTCTTTTTCTCGGATTTAATGAATTCCATATCCGATTCGGCTACCTTCATTTTGATGATCCCCATCTGCACGATCCATTCATCGCCGGCGGCTTTTTCAATGATGCTGCCTTTTTGACCGAAGCTGATCACTTTGACTTCATCGCCTGGTTTCCACTGGCGTTTCGCTGGTTCAATAGCCGGCTTTTTCGTTTTGCGTTCCGGCACCGCGTCTTCCAGCCTTTTACGTGCTTCGATCAGCTCGTGCTCTTTTACATTCGCTCCGCCTGCCAGGCGAATTGTGCGAAGCTCTTTCATCACTTCTTCTGCTTCTGCACGTGCTTTTTCTACAATCTCGGCTGCTTCCGCACGCGCTTTTTCTTCCATTTTTTCTTTCTGCTCGTGATAAGCAATCACTTCTTTTTGCAGGTCACGATGAAGTTTTTCTGTGTCACGCAAATAAGCACGCGTTTCCTGTTCATACTGTTCAGCTTTGCGGCGGCTCTCATCAAGCGCTGCAATCATATTATCCACTTCATGCGAATCGGCGCTGATTAAATTCCGGGCATTTTCGATAAGCGCAGGATCAAGCCCAATCCGCTTCGAAATTTCAAATGCGTTGCTTCGTCCCGGAATGCCAATCAGCAAGCGGTATGTCGGGCTTAACGTTTCCAC
Source organism: Domibacillus sp. 8LH (assembly GCF_038806185.1). Taxonomy (NCBI): domain Bacteria; kingdom Bacillati; phylum Bacillota; class Bacilli; order Caryophanales; family Bacillaceae; genus Domibacillus; species Domibacillus sp. 8LH. The sequence continues at coordinate 551,120 of NZ_JAVJNG010000001.1, forward strand.
ATTAAATTCCACACTTGCGTTAATGACTCTATCACGGTTATATCCGTAGGCTTTTAGCTCTGGATAATGCGTTGTTGCGATTACCCGTGCCCCTCGGCCGATCACTTCATCTAAAATCGAAATCGCCAGAGCGGATCCTTCCTGCGGGTCCGTTCCTGATCCAAGCTCATCGAATAGGACAAGGCTTTCATGGTCAATTTCTTTTAGCATGGCGGCGATATTAACCATATGAGAAGAAAAGGTACTTAAGTTTTGTTCAATCGACTGCTCGTCACCGATATCGGCAAACACGGATTGGAAAACCGCTGTTTCGGATCCGTCTTCAGCAGGGATAAACAACCCGGACTGCGCCATCAGCACAGAAAGACCCGTTGTCTTTAGCGTAACGGTTTTACCACCGGTATTCGGACCCGTGATCACGATCGCGGTATATTCGCGGCCGATCTCAATGTCACTTGCTACCGCTTCATCCGCAGGCAAAAGCGGATGCCGCGCGCCAATATAATGAATATAGCCTTCCTCGTTTAAAAGAGGCTTTGTGGCATTCATCGAGCGGGCAAACTTTCCTTTTGTAAAAATAAAATCAATTTCAGACAGCATCTTTGTCATGGTGAAAAGACCCGGTGCGTGCTCAGCCGTTTGGGCGGTCAGCTCCTGCAGAATCTTTTCCACTTCATACTGCTCTTTTACGGTCAGCTCTCGCAGTTCATTGTTTAAGCTGACAACCGATGCCGGTTCAATAAACAGGGTTTGTCCAGAAGACGACTGGTCATGTACGATACCGCCATAGTGGGAACGGTATTCCTGCTTTACCGGAATAACATAGCGGTCGTTTCGAATAGTCACAATGGCATCCGACAGCATTTTTTGTGCACTTTGCCCGCGTGTCAGGCTTTCAAGCTTGGCCCGGATACGCGATTCCGCCGAACGCATGCCGTGACGAATATGCCGCAGGCTGTCACTTGCTGAATCAAGCACGCGGCCATTTTCATCGACTGTATGTTTAATTTTATGTTCAAGGTCTGTTAAAACCGGAATCACGGCTGTTTTTTCCGGTAAAATACGCAGGGTCACCTGTCCTTCTGAACGTACATCTTCAATAAAATTACGGATGTGGCGGCTTGCAGCGATTGTGCTGGCAATCCGCACTAGTTCTGTACCACTGAGTACGCCGCCGATTTGCGCGCGTTTGGCATGCGGACGGATATCATAAATGCCGTCAAGCGGAACATTTCCTTTAATGCGAATCACAGCGGCTGCTTCTTCTGTTTCATCGAGCCACCGTTGTACCTCTTCCGTATTCAGTGAAGGCTTTAATTCTTCCGCAAACGAACGGCCGACTTCGGAAGAAGCATGTTCGGCCAGTTTGGCAATAATTTTATCAAATTCAAGTGTGGCAAGCACTTTTTTATTCAACACGTTTCGACTCCTTTAAAAGCTACAAGCGGCGGATAAATGACATCAGTTCCGCTTTTGGCCATGTATTCACGACCGTTTCCGGCCGCAGCCATCCTTTTCGGCCAGCGCTCGCGCCAGTTTCCATAAATTGCAGATGCTCGATGGCATGGGCATCTGTATTGATTATAATTTTCACGCCGGCTTCCTGAGCCGCCTTTAAGTGCTCAGCAGACAAATCGAGCCGATGCGGATTTGCATTTAATTCAAGCGCTGTGTTCGTTTGGGCCGCAAGACGGATTAATTCTTCCATGTTGACTGAATAGCCGTCGCGCCGGCCGATAATCCGCCCGGTCGGGTGAGCAATCAGTTTCACGTATGGATTGTGCAGCGCTGTTTTTAACCGCTCCATAATCTGCTCCTGCGTCTGTGAAAAGCTTGAATGAATCGATGCGATCACAAAATCAAGCTGTTTTAATACGTCGTCCTTGTAGTCAAGTGTTCCATCAGGCAAAATATCCATTTCAATGCCAGAGAGGATTTCGATATCGCTGTACTTAGCGTTCCACTCTTTAATTTCTTCGTTTTGTCGAAGTAGCCTGTCAACAGACAAGCCATTTGCTACTTTTAAATACTGGGAATGGTCGGTAATAGCCATGTATTCATATCCGCGTGCGCGGCATGCTTCAATCATTTCTTCAATGGAAAATGCTCCGTCCGACCAGGCTGTGTGCATATGCAGGTCGCCTTTAATATCAGACAGCTCAATTAACGTGCCTTCTTTATATTTATCCGTTTCTGTCCCGTCCTCGCGGATTTCCGGCGGAAAGTATGGCAGCCCAAGGTGATGATAAAGCGACGCTTCACTGTCGAATGTTTTGACGCTGCCGTCCGGCTGCTCAATGCCGTATTCGCTTACTTTCTCATCGCGTTCTTTTGCAATTTGACGAATCTTCACATTATGGTCTTTAGAACCGGTAAAGTGATGGAGTGCACTCGCAAACTGGTCCGGTGTGACAATGCGGAAGTCAATGGATAGATCAAATTCTCCTCCGATGACCACTGACACCTTTGTCGGCCCGGCAGCAATCACTTCTTTTATATCCGGCATGGCTAAGAGATGTTCTTTTACCCGTTCCGGCTTTTCGGTCGCAACGATAAAGTCAAGATCTTTGACTGTTTCACGGAGGCGCCGCAAGCTGCCTGCACGTGAAAAGCGGCTGATTTCTTCAAAACTGTCGAGATAAGCTTCAATCCCTTCCGCAACGGGTATAACATACATAATCGGCAGCCGTTCAGGCTGCGTTCCCGCTTTTGCTACCGCCGCCAAAATCTTTTCTTCTGTTTTAGCGCCAAACCCGGCAAGCTGCTGGACACGATGTTCTTCACAAGCTGCTTTCAGCTCAGTCATATTGGTAATACCCAGTTCCTTGTACAGCTTGGCAATTTTTTTGCCGCCGAGTCCTGGCAGTCCAAGCAGTGCCACAAGCCCTTCCGGCACTTCGCTGGAGAGCTCGGTCAGAACAGTAGATTTGCCTGTTTCCATGTACTCGGTAATGACAGCAGCCGTTCCTTTACCGATGCCGGACAGCTTCGTTACGTCATCAATTTCCGACAAGCTTCGGTCATCCTGCTCAAGTGCCGCAGCCGCTTTTCGAAACGCGGATATTTTAAAGGGATTGTCCCCTTTCAGCTCCATATAAACAGCGATTTTTTCAAGCAATCGAATGATATCTTTTTTATTCACCATACAGGTCACCTGCTTTTCTTTTATAGTAGCAGAAAAAAACTTCTCTACCAAATAGGAGAGAAGTTTTTCAGCCATTCACCGCATTGCGGCTTTTCATACGGCTCATTTCCATTTTCATTTGTTCCAATTCTTCTTCCATTTTTAAATAATCATTCACCATATTAACAGCCGTCAGCACCGCAATTTTCTGCGTATCGAGCGAGGCATTGCGGCTGCCGATTTCACGCATTTTATCATCAACCATTTCCGTTACACGGCGAATATGGTATTCTGATTCAGTTCCAATAATCGTGTACTGATAACCGTAAATGTCAACTGTTAGGCGAGTCTTTTGTCGATCTGACAAATGCAAGGCCCCCATTTCTGTTGCAATTCTGTTATATATCATACCATGAGTCATTTACCGTGAAAAGGAAGAAAGTCTGGAGGCGTGTCGAATTGAGTCATACTGTCCTTATTGTAAACGAAGCTACACTGCAAAAAATGAAAGATCATTACGGAGTACCAGCCAAACTTCCCGCCGGCGCCGTTTTTGCGGCAAAGGTGGACGGCTGTTCTGTGACAGGCTACCGGTCCGGAAAAGTGCTGTTTCAAGGAAAGGAGGCCCAAACAGAGTCTGCCAAATGGGAGGGCCAGGCAGCGGCTTCAAAACCGAAGAAGGCATCTCCGCCAAGCGGCCAGCTGCCCGCTGGGTTTGCCAATATGTCGGTGGCTGGAAGCGATGAAGTGGGTACAGGTGATTTTTTTGGGCCGATTACCGTTGTGGCCGCCTACGTTGAAGCGGACCGGATCCCGGAGCTTGCCGCGCTTGGTGTACGGGACTCCAAAGATATGAAAGATCCTGAGATTGTATCAGTGGCCAAAAAACTGCTCCGGACGATTCCATACAGCCTGCTCGTTTTACGCAATGAAAAATACAATGATTTACAGGAAAGCGGCATGTCGCAGGGAAAAATAAAAGCCATCTTGCATAATCAGGCGCTTGGCAAGCTGCAGGATAAAATGGCACCCGAAAAACCAGAAGCGGTGCTGGTGGACCAATTCGCCGAAAAATCCATTTATTACCGGCATTTAAAAGGACAAAAACGGATTATAGAGGAAAATGTCTTTTTCAGTACAAAAGGGGAAAGTATTCATTTAGCGGTTGCAGCCGCTTCGATTCTAGCGCGTTATGCATTCCTGAAAGAAATGGAGACACTGTCTGAAAAAGCGGGCTTTACCATTCCCAAGGGCGCTGGTCCAAAGGTGGATGAAGCGGCCGCCCGCCTCATTCGAACATATGATGAAAGCGTGCTGCGCCATTTTACCAAGCTTCACTTTGCCAATACAGAAAAAGCAAGACGGATCGTGCGGGGATTATAATGGTTTATGCCTGCAGAGCCGGAATATAAAATTTAGGGCCGGATTCCTTTAAAATCTGGCCTGCTACTTGAAAAATCCGGCTTAAACAAATGGATTCCGGTCCAAAAAAACACATTTTTTTACCAAAAAGCAGTCCCTCTATATGAGGGACTGCTTCTTTTCTTTTATGCGCGCAAATCAGCGTTTGCTTTTTCTTTCAACGCCGTAAGTACTTTTTCGTGTACAGCTGTGACTTCTTCATCTGTCAGCGTTTTTTCAGGATTCATATACGTCAGGGCGAAAGCAACAGATTTCTTGCCTGCTTCCATCCGGTCTCCTTCATACACATCAAACACGTGAACATTCGTTAAAAGCGCTCCGCCTGCTTCTTTAATGACAGCCTCCAGCGAAGCCGCTTCCGTTGCACTATCTACAACCAGCGCAATATCACGGCTGATCGATGGGAAGCGCGGAATTGGCGTATAAGCAAGTGCTGAACGCTCTGTATTCAATAGAACATCAAGCTTCAACTCAAACAAATACGCTTCTTTTATATCTACTTCTTTTGCGAGCGATGGATGAAGCTGCCCGATGACGCCGACCGGCTGCTCATCAAGTAAAACAGCAGCTGTCCGGCCCGGGTGGAAGCCTTCCGGCGCAGCTTTTTGGAAAGAAAGACGGTCTGTTAAGCCAAGACGGTCAGCGATTCCTTCGATTACGCCTTTAACGGCAAAGAAATCAACGGCTGTTTTTTCTCCCTGCCACAGATGCTCCTGCCATAGGCCTGTAACGATACCCGCAAGCCGTTCTTCTTCTTTCGGCTGCACGTTTTCACCTTCATTTAAGTAAACAGAGCCTGTTTCATAAAGAGCGACAGAACCCATTTGACGGGCGTTGTTGTAAGCAGCCGCTTCGATTAAATGCGGCAGCATGCTTTCACGCAAGTACGCACGCTCTTCACTCATCGGCATCGCAAGCGCAACCGGCTCGCGTACTTCAAGCGCAAACTGGGCAGCCCGCTTTTGGGACGTTAAAGAATACGTAACAGCCTGGTTAAATCCGGCTCCTTCCAAATAACGGCGCACCGTACGGCGGCCAAGCTGATATGGTGATAAAGCACCCGGCAGCGCTTCTCCTTCCGGCAGCGTAAGCGGTATGTGATCATAACCGTAAAGACGGGCCACTTCTTCTGTTAAATCTTCTGGAATGGTAATATCCGCGCGGCGCGTTGGAACCGTTACAGTAATCGTGTCTCCATTTGTTTCTGTTTGGAATTTCAAACGGCTGAAGATTTCTTCCACGTTTTCCATCGTTAAGCTTGTGCCAAGGCGGGTATTTAGACGGTCAAGTGTAATCGATACTTGTTTTGGCTCAGGTGCATATTCGCCAGCCACAACCGATCCCGATAAAACTGTGCCTTCTGCCAATTCTGCCATCAGCTCTGCTGCGCGGTCACATGCGGCCTGCACGCGGGCTGGATCTACCCCTTTTTCAAAGCGGGCACTCGCTTCTGAACGAAGACCATGTGCTTTAGATGCTGCACGGACCGTTTGGCCATTAAAATAAGCAGACTCAATGAGTACATTTACCGTTTGCTCTGTTACTTCTGAATTTGCACCGCCCATTACGCCGGCAAGGGCGATTGGCTTCTGGCCGTTTGTAATCACAAGCTGATCAGCCGATAATGTCCGTTCTACGTCATCAAGCGTGGTGAATGTTTCACCTTCCTCGGCATGGCGGACCACAATTTCTCCGGTTTCAACCCGGTTAAGGTCAAAGGCATGAAGCGGCTGTCCGTATTCCATCAGGACATAGTTCGTAATATCAACCACGTTATTGTGCGGGCGGATTCCTGCATTCATAAGCAGTGTCTGCATCCATAGCGGTGACGGACCAATTTTTACGTTTTTCACTACTCGTGCAATATAAAGCGGATTATCTTCAGGCGCGTCGATTTGAATGCGAACAGCGTCTGATGCTTTTTCATCCGCTTCAGCCGGCTTTGGCTCCGGCAGTTTCACGTCACGGCCCAGGATGGCCGCTACTTCATAAGCTACTCCAATCATGCTGAGTGCATCTGAACGGTTCGGTGTCAAAGACAACTCTAAAATGGCGTCGTCACGATTCAAGGCAGCGAGCGCATCCTCTCCTGGTGTAACGTCATTTGGAAAATTAAAAATACCTTCCGCATATTCTTTCGGATTTAAGCGGCTTTCAATACCAAGTTCGGACAGCGAGCAGATCATACCGTTTGATTCTTCGCCGCGCAGCTTGGCACGCTTAATTTTAAAGTTGCCCGGCAAAACCGCACCTGTTCGAGCTACAGCTACAAATTGGCCTGCATCTACATTTTTGGCGCCGCAAATAATTTGCACCGGCTCTTCCTCGCCTACATCCACAAGGCACTTGCTTAATTTGTCAGCATTCGGGTGCTGTTCACGTGATTGCACATACCCGACTACGATGCCTTTCATCTCAGAAGCAGGCATTTCAACGCCTTCCACTTCAATACCGGCGCGTGTAATTTTTTCGGCCAGTTCTTTCGGGGTTTGATCGGCAATGTCCACGTACTGAGACAGCCATTTATATGAAACAAACATGGGTTAATTCCTCCTTATTCGTGTACAGAAAATTGCTTTAAGAAACGAAGATCATTTGTGTAGAAATGGCGGATATCATCAATGCCGTACTTCAGCATGGCAATGCGCTCCTGCCCCATGCCGAATGCGAAGCCGGAATAAACATTTGAATCAAATCCGGCCATTTCAAGCACGTTTGGATGCACCATGCCGGCACCCAGAACTTCAATCCAGCCGGTACCTTTACAAATCGAGCAGCCTTTGCCGCCGCACATACAGCTCACATCTACTTCAACAGACGGCTCAGTGAATGGGAAGAAACTTGGACGAAGGCGGATTTCGCGTTCTGCACCAAACATTTTCTTCGCAAATACATCCAGCGTGCCTTTTAAGTCGCTCATGCGGATGTTTTCACCCACCACAAGCCCTTCGATTTGGTTGAATTGGTGGGAGTGCGTCGCGTCATCACTGTCACGGCGGTATACTTTACCCGGGCAAATAATTTTAACCGGCCCTCTGCCTTCATGCTGAAGCATCGTTCGTACTTGTACGGGTGAGGTATGTGTACGCATTAAAAGCTCCGGTGTAATGTAAAATGTATCCTGCATATCACGCGCCGGATGGCCTTTTGGCAGGTTGAGCGCTTCAAAGTTATAGTAGTCCTGCTCCACTTCCGGTCCTTCAGCCACTGTATAGCCCATGCCGATAAATAAGTCTTCAATTTCTTCTGTAATACGTGTAAGCGGATGATGTCCGCCAAGTTTGACCGGGCGGCCCGGCAGGGTTACATCAACGGATTCTTCTGCCAGCTGCTTTTGAATAGCTTCGGACTCTAATGAGGCCTGCTTCGATTCAATCGCTTTTGTGATGGCTTCACGCACAACATTGACAAGCGCCCCCATTTTCGGGCGTTCTTCTGCAGACAGCTTGCCCATGCCTTTTAGCACTTCTGTAACAGGTCCTTTTTTGCCAAGGTACGCAACGCGTACATCATTCAGTTCTTTTAAATCCTGTGCAGCTGCCGCTTTCTTAATCGCTTCTTCCTGCAGCACTTTTAACTGTTCTTCCACGTTTTTTCCTCCTTTTTGGCAACAAAAAAAGCCCCGTTCCCGGAAAGGGACGAGGCTTCTGATATCGCGGTACCACCCTTTTTAACGCGCTAGAAAAACACGCGTTCACTTCATTCAGATAACGGTAAAAACCGGTATGCCTTTACACGAATGTGGTCCAAGCACCGGCTCGGGAGGTGAACTTCGGCCAGTTCTTTTTAAAAATGCTTTCAGTCGGGGCATTTTCTTCCTAAAAAAAGAGGGATGGCGTACTTTTCTCCGTCATTGCCTTTTAATTATCAAATTTTATACTTTCTTATTATAGACAACCCATTTTTGAAATTCAATTGTTTTCCCGAAAATGATAAAGAAGGATACCGGCCGCAACCGCGACATTCAGCGACTCGCTTTGGCCGAAAATCGGAATGTAAACATTTTTGGTTGTTTTCTCAAGAAGCTCTGGACGTACGCCGTTTCCTTCATTGCCCACGAGCAGTGCAAACGGCCCTGCTTGTTCCTTTCTGTAATCAGATGCTCCTTCCAAAGCCGTTCCGTACACTGGAATATTTCGTTTTTGCAGCTCTTCAACCGCTTCGGTTAAATCTACGCTTAAAACAGGCAGGTGAAAATGGCTTCCCTGTGCCGAACGAAGCACTTTTGGATTATACAGATCAGCAGATCCATGGCTGAGCAGCACCGCATCAATTCCGGCGGCATCGGCTGTCCGGATCATCGTGCCGATATTACCCGGATCCTGCACGGCATCCAGCAGCAAAAAGCTTTTGCCCGCCGGCAGTTCCGCCGCTTCCTGTTTCCGGCATACCGCAAAAACGCCCTGGCCGTTTTCCGTATCAGAAAGCTTTTTCGCCACCTCGGCCGAAATCATGGTCACGTCGAGGCCATCTATATTCCACGATGCCGGTACTGCCGCTTCCTCTGATAAAAGAAGTTCCTTTATTTGCTCTTTGTAGCGAAGCGCTTCTTCAACGAGATGAAAGCCTTCGAGCATATAAAGACCTGTTTTATCGCGTTCTTTTTTTGTCCATAGTTTATTCAGCTGTTTTATATGTGTGTTATTTGCGGATTGAATGTACGTCAATGTGATTCTCCTTTCGCCGTATTCATTATAGCATTTCTCTGTATAATGGGCGCTACAGTGGTAAAAATAATCAAAACAAGGAGGGATACACATGGATTTACGAGGCGCTATTATTCAAAATTTAAACGGACAAAATCCAAATGAATTATCGGCTGTGATTCAAGACGCGATTTCAAATGGCGAGGAAAAAACGCTGCCAGGTCTTGGTGTGATGCTTGAACTTTTCTGGAAAAAAAGCACAACAGAAGAGCAAAAAGTCGTATTAGAACGCATGGCATCTGCTCTTCAGTAACACAAAAAAACCGCTCACAGTACTGTGAGCGGTTTTATTTTTAGTCAAATGTAATGGTGTTAACCGTATCGCGATCAAGGCGAAGGATTACTTCTCCAAGCAGCTTCACGGCGTTTTCATAATCATCACGGTGAAGCATAGCCGCATGAGAATGGATGTAGCGTGTAGCAATGGTAACAGACAGCGCCGGAACGCCATTGCCTGTTTTATGAATTTCCCCTGAATCTGTTCCGCCGCCTGCCATGGCGTCAAACTGGTAAGGAATATTTAATTCATCGGCTACATCCGTTACAAAGTCACGCAGTCCTTTGTGGGATACCATTGATGCATCATACAAAATAATCTGCGGGCCTTTGCCCATTTTGCCCATTGCCTCTTTTTCTGTTACCCCTGGTGTATCGCCGGCAATGCCAACATCGACGCCAAATGCGATATCCGGGCCAATTTGGTGAGCGGATGTTTTCGCACCGCGCAGGCCGACCTCTTCCTGTACCGTTCCAACACCGTACACGATATTCGCATGCTGTTTATCTTTTACATATTTCATCACATCAATGGCGATCGCACAGCCGATTCGGTTGTCCCAAGCTTTAGCCAGCAGCATTTTTTCATTGTTCATAACAGTAAATTCAAAGTAAGGAACGACCATGTCGCCAGGACGCACGCCCCATTCTGAAGCTTCTTCGCGGCTTGATGCGCCGATATCGATAAACATATCTTTAATATCAACCGGCTTTTTGCGTGCTTCAGCCGGCAAAATGTGCGGCGGCTTTGAGCCGATCACGCCTGTAATATCTCCTTTGCGCGTCACGATCGTAACGCGCTGGGCGAGCATTACCTGGCTCCACCATCCGCCGACGGTTTGAAAACGAATAAACCCTTTGTCATCAATGCGTGTAACCATAAAGCCGACTTCATCCAAGTGCCCAGCCACCATGATTTTCGGGCCGTTTGCATCCCCGGTTTTTTTGGCGATCAAGCTGCCAAGGCCGTCTGTTGTCACTTCTTCTGCAAATGGCTCAATGTATTTTTGCATGACTTCCCGTGCTTCGCGTTCATTCCCGGCAATCCCTTTTGCATCCGTTAGCTCTTTTAACATCGTTAACGTTTCATCGAGTTTCTTCATTATAAATAAAGTCCCCTTTCTTAGTAGCCCGACTGCTGGCGCTTATAGTTTACTTCATTTTTGGCGATATACGCCTGTTCCACTTCTTCTGCTGAAAATCCAAGCATATCTCCCAGTGTAAAGAAACGGTCAAGCAAAGATTGATACGCTTCTTTTGTTTTATCACGGTGGAAGGTATGAACGGCTTCTGTGACAAGCAAAAACTGGTCCGTTGCCGTTTTTACAGGCTGCTGGGACGCCGGCACTGCATCTGTCAGATCAGCTAAAATGCCGAGTGACAGAATAAAATGCACGCCGTCTACAAATTCTTCTAAAATGATTCCCCGCTCTGACGGCCCTTTTGTACTCCAAAATTTAAAGCACCTCGTTTCATTAGCCAGTTCACCAATTTCAACAAGCAGAGCAAGCACTTTTTGGTCAAACAAATCCGTTCCTTCCAGATCGTGTTCCTTTTCTATGTATGAATCGAGCCCGCGCTGCATTTCAAACAATGTATTCATATTCAAATGGCTGTTCCTCCTATCATTGCTAACACCATTAAATCCATAACAGCAAGAACCGGCATTCCGTATTTAAAGGATACATGCTTTGTTTTATGCCGGTACGTCTGCATGGCTACCCATCCGCCCGGTGCACCGCCAAGCAAAGCCAGCAGCCAGAGCGTCCTTTCCCGGGTTCGGTACAGCCGTTTTTGCGCTTTTTTCTTATCATTTGCCATCGTTATGTAGGCAATCATATTAATAAAAATAAAATAAATGAAGACCATCACTATCTGCTCTCCTCCTTCCCTATTTTAACAAACTTTTCCCGAAACAGCCTAATTTGGAGAACAAGCGAAACAAATCTTTTATCAGCCGGCTGCTTTCCTGAAGCTGATGATGTAAAAAACTGTTCATTCGGCTCGTTGCTTTTACAGGCCATTAAAATCAATAAACATAAAAAAACCGTCCTGATGGATCAGGACGGTTTTGAGGTTATTAACCTAGTTGTTTTTTTGCAGCGTCTGCAAGCTGTGCAAACCCTTGTGCATCGCTAACAGCAAGATCAGCAAGCATTTTGCGGTTTACTTCGATACCAGCAAGCTTCAAACCGTGCATTAAACGGCTGTAAGAAAGACCGTTTGTACGAGCAGCTGCGTTAATACGAGTAATCCACAATTTGCGGAAATCACGTTTTTTGTTACGGCGATCCCGGTATGCATATTGCAGGGATTTCATAACTTGTTGGTTGGCAACTTTATATAAACGATGTTTCGAACCGAAATAACCTTTTGCTAATTTAAGAACCTTTTTACGACGTTTGCGTGTTACAGTACCGCCTTTTACGCGTGGCATACTATTTCCCTCCTAATGATGTTACGTTAATTTTCTTACAGATTGTCAAGCATGTGGCGAATACGTTTGAAATCGCCTTTTGATACAAGAGCGCCTTTGCGCAATTTACGTTTTTGTTTTTGAGATTTGTTTGCGAACAAGTGGCTTGTGTAACCGTGTGAACGTTTCAGTTTACCTGAACCTGTTTTCTTGAAACGTTTGGCAGAACCACGGTGAGTTTTCATTTTTGGCATTTCGTCTTCCTCCTCAAACTGGTTTACTTTTCGTTTTTAGGCGCCATAATAAGGAACATACTACGGCCGTCCATTTTCGGCTTGGACTCAACAGTCGCAACTTCCTTGCACGCTTCTGCAAAGCGGTCAAGTACACGCTGGCCGATTTCTTTATGCGTAATCGCACGTCCTTTGAATCGGATCGATGCTTTTACTTTGTCACCTTTTTCCAAGAACTTAATCGCATTGCGAAGCTTGGTATTAAAATCGTGGTCATCAATCGATGGACTGAAGCGCACTTCTTTTAATTGGATGATTTTCTGGTTTTTGCGAGCTTCCTTCTCTTTCTTCTGCTGTTCGAACTTGAACTTTCCATAGTCCATGATGCGGGCTACAGGTGGTTTCGCATTCGGAGCAACAAGCACAAGATCAAGATTTACGCGGGCAGCAATTTCAAGCGCTTCGCGTTTTTGTTTAATGCCGAGCTGATCGCCGTTTTGATCGATCAAGCGTACTTCACGGGCACGGATGCCTTCGTTTAAATTCATATCTTTGCTAATAACAAGCCACCTCCGGGTCATTTTAAAAACACTGTTTAAAAGAGAAGCGCACTGCTGCATGAAAAAAGCGAGGCATCTAAAAGTAGATGCCCCGCTAGTAAAAAGCTGCCCAAAACAGCTTAGTCGTTTTACCATGTCAACCTGCCAACTTTTCTGTCAGACGAGGTGAGAAGCGGGTGCTTCTGCTTTCTTTTATTATGTGTTTCATTCACCTAAGTAACTATATCATATCCTCTTTCAAATGTCCAGAAGACAAATTGAAAGAACCAACGTTTTAAATAATACCATTGCTTTTCAAAAAAAACAATAGTTTTTTTCTTAACGTTTGCCTTCTTTTTGAACAAGGTCGCGGAAAGCGTCAAATGACATCGTCTCAGACTGCTGTTCACCATACTTGCGGACATTCACTGTACCGCTCTCAAGCTCTTTGTCACCCACTACGAGCATGTACGGAATTTTCTTCATTTGCGATTCACGGATTTTATACCCAAGCTTTTCTTCACGGCTGTCCATTTCGACACGGATACCGGCTGCTTTCAGCTCATCCTGTAATTTTCTTGCGTAGTCGTAGTGAACTTCATTGGAAACAGGAATGATTTGAACCTGAACCGGTGCAAGCCATGTCGGGAATGCTCCCTTGTATTCTTCAATCAAAAATGCAACAAAGCGTTCCATTGTGGAAACAACACCGCGGTGAATAACAACCGGACGGTGCTGCTTGCCGTCTTCACCCACATATGTTAAGTCAAAGCGTTCAGGAAGAAGGAAATCCAGCTGTACAGTAGACAAAGTTTCTTCTTTGCCAAGCGCTGTTTTTACCTGTACGTCAAGCTTCGGACCGTAGAACGCCGCTTCATCTTCTGCTTCTACGTACTCCATGCCAAGCTCATCCATTGCGTCTTTCAGCATCGCTTGTGCTTTTTCCCACATTTCATCATCATCGTAGTATTTCTCTGTGTTTTCCGGATCGCGGTAAGACAAGCGGAACGAGTAATCATTTAAGTCAAAATCTTTATAAACAGACAGGATTAGCTCGACAACACGTTTGAGTTCATCTTTGATTTGGTCTGGACGAACAAAGATGTGGGCGTCATTCAATGTCATCCCGCGAACGCGCTGCAGGCCGGCAAGGGCGCCTGACATTTCATAGCGGTGCATTGTGCCAAGTTCAGCAATACGGATCGGCAGCTCGCGATAGCTGTGGATGTCATTTTTATAAATCATCATGTGATGCGGGCAGTTCATCGGGCGAAGAACAAGATCCTCGTTGTCCATTTCCATGACCGGGAACATACCATCCTGATAATGGTCCCAGTGGCCGCTTGTTTTATAAAGTTCAACGCTTCCCATTACCGGTGTGTATACATGGTCATAGCCGAGGCTTACTTCTTTATCGACAATGTAGCGCTCGATAATACGGCGGATGGTTGCACCTTTTGGCAGCCAAAGCGGCAGACCCTGTCCGACTTTCTGGGAATTTGTAAACAAATCAAGCTCTTTTCCAATTTTGCGATGATCGCGCTCTTTTGCTTCTTCAATCATTTTCAAGTGATGCTCAAGATCTTCCTTTTTAAAGAAAGCCGTTCCGTAAATACGCTGAAGCATTTTGTTGTCTGAATTACCGCGCCAGTATGCACCGGCGATGTTAAGCAGCTTAAATTCTTTTAACTTTCCAGTGGACGGGACGTGTACACCGCGGCACAGATCGGTGAAATCACCCTGCTCATACAGTGTAACCGTTTCGTTCTCCGGAATTGCTTCAAGAAGCTCCAGCTTGTATTCATCATCAATTTCTTTAAAAAACTGCTCTGCTTCCGCGCGTGATACTTCTTTGCGGATAACTGGCACGTTTTCGTTAATGATTTTCTTCATTTCTTTTTCGATTTTCGGCAAATCTTCCGGTGTAATGGATTCGTCCAGATCAATATCATAGTAGAAGCCGCCTTCAATAACCGGACCCACACCAAGCTTGACTTTGTCGGCTCCGTAAATACGTTTGATCGCCTGCGCCATCAAGTGTGCTGTACTGTGGCGAAGCACTTCAAGCGCGTCAGCATGCTCAGGTGTAATAATTTCAATCGCGCCATCCTGCTCGATCGGTGTTTTTAAATCAATAAACTGTCCTGATACTTTGCCGGCAAGTGCTTTTTTACGCAGGCCTGGGCTGATCGACTGCGCAACCTCTTCCATTGTTGTTCCAGACGGAAATTCCTTTACAGCGCCGTCTGGGAATGTTAATTGAATCGACATTTGTATTTCCTCCTTCTTTTTAAACGACAAAAAACCCCGCTCCTTCATAAACGAAGGGGCGAGGTTTAATCGCGGTTCCACCCAACTTTCCGGGAAATTCCCGGCTCAATTACAGTCAGATAACGGTCTGGTGCCGCCGCTTCTTACTTTCAGGTTCAGAAGCAGAGCTCGAGGGTGGTGAATTCATTTGTTTCGACGGGAAAGTTGCAGCTCATCGCTTTCCCTCTCTGTAGACGTCTCAAATGAAACATGTCCCTGTCTTCGCTTTTCATATGACGTTATTATAGTCTCCCTCTCACTCAAAATCAAGAGTGAGTTTTAATGCCGGCGGTTCATACCGGTCAGTTCCACCGGCGTGGTCAAAAACTTAATGCGTTCCATAATGCGTGCTGCTTTCAGCTCTTCGGATTCACCGCGCTGTGAATGCGTCAAGTGATGCTCCAGCTCACTATAATTAAAGTTAGAGGTAAACAAAACCGGAAGCCCTTCAAGCATACGGTGCTGCAAAATCGTACCGAGTATATCGTCGCGAATCCAGCTCGACATCGTTTCTGCCCCAATATCGTCAATCATTAAAACAGGCGCAGATTTCACCGCTTCAATTTTCTCTCCCGTTGAATGGTCGTTAAGCGACTGTTTCATTTCACGGACAAACTCCGGAAAATAAACGATCATGGATGCAATATGCTTCTCGGCCAATTCATTGGCGATAGCACCAAATAAAAAGGATTTACCGACGCCGAATTTCCCATGTATATATAAACCTTTAGAAGCCTGCCCAAGCGCGTAGCTGTCAACAAAATCTTTTGCCATTGAAACCGCATCTATTCTGCTTTCATCATCCAGCTCCACTTGATCAAATGTAGCTTTTAAAACGTCTCCCGGCATGTAAAGGCTTTTCACGTGCCGGCGCAAATGTTTCATTTCGTCATCCCGAATTTTACGAGAACAGCGCTTGTAATCCAGCTCAACTGCCTGGTAACGCATGGAAAGCTCCGGCTCAAAGCCCGGCATCATGTTCACACACCCGTCAAGAGATGGGCATTTCCCACAGCCGCGGCTTTGGGATACATACTCATATAGTTTGACCATCGCGCGTGTTACTTCCCGTTCACTAAGATTGTGTTCTTTAATAAATGTCTGGACCGTTTTGTCTGCCAGCACTTCCCGTTTTGTCTGCTCATATTGTTCTGCAAACCCAGGCGACGTTTTGATATTCCCGAGTGCTTCGTTAATCTTTTTCACCGGCCGACGCCCCCTCTTTCCGTTTTCTCAATTCTTCCTGCAGTTTGCGTTTCTTCGCTTCAAAGTCTTCGCTTTGTTTAGGCCGCTCTTTTTCTGTGTCTTTTTCTTTTTCCTTTTCCGTAAACCAGGCTGGCAGTTTTTCCTGGCGAACTGCTTTGCGGTTTCCATAGGATGATGAGGTGTTCTTTGGCTTTGTCCATTCCTTCGGCTGCTTTTGTTCCGTTTTTGCCAGTTCAATACCCTCTTTGGCCGTTTTTACTTTTTTGCGTGCCCACTGGGCGGCAATTTTGTCCATAAAGCTTTTAGACAGCTTCATATTTGATTTCAGCATAACATATTGAATGAGCGCATTCATTACACCCGGCGTAAAATCGTACTGCAGCATCACCTGCTCAATAAGCTTCATATCTACGGATGAGGGCGCTTTATCTGATATATCGATCATCATTTGATAGGGGGTAACCGACTCACAATGAAGGATCAGCTTTTCTTCTTTTGTTTTCGGCTCACCCGCTTCCTTAAGCTCCTGGCTTCCCATGCGCGGTGTCATGTCTGGAAGGCGCCCGCCTGATTCAAACTGATAGGCATTACGCGCAGATTTCCGAAGTTCCTCCACCTCAATTTCATCCTGCTCGTTTATCGAAGACAAAACCAGATTCTTCATATCAAGCGGTTGAATGCCATATAAAAAAGACAATTTTTTAATCGTTTCTTTAATAAAGGGTGTGAGGGCAGATGCCGGAATCAAGGCGTCTTTAAGAGCCCGTTCAAGCGCTGAAAAGTCAAAGGATTCATTTAAAACAGGTCCTGTTTTGGTTCCTTTTGAAGCGAGGCGGGTACCCGGCTCCGGCGCACTGTCTATTTCTGCTTCCTGCATTTCTGTATACCCTGTTGAAAAAACGTCCGGAAAAGCATGGGTCACATCCTGATAATCAGGCGACTTCGGCTCCCGGTCGCAAAATATCCGCTTCAGCCGCAAAAAATGAGGACGGCCAATTTTCCGGTATAAAAAAACGTTTAAAAGACCGTCTGTAAAAAATTGGTCTGGGGCAAGAGGCGGCAGCAGCTCATAAAGAAATTCGCGGTTTTCTCCTGTTTTTTTCACATAGGTTTTCAGTAAGCCAATCCCTTCCAGCTTAAGCCGGTCTTCGTATATCTGCTGCGGACTGCAGCCGAGTGTATTCATTAAATGATAGTGCAGAGCACTCTCAGACGACAGCTTGCCGTCCTCTACTTCCGCATACATAGTCATGTATAAGCTGAGTGCCTGGGCACCGATCAGCGGCTGGTACAACAGCGCAACCACTTTTTGTTCAAGGCTGTCTACACAGCCGGACACTGTCACCCTGTAAGCATCGGCGGGCTGCATTTCATTCCAGTGCCGATTCATATTCTTCACCTCAAAGTTTCTTAAATAAGAAGAAAAAAGCCCGGAGCTCTATCTCTCCCGGGAGTTTATTTTTCTTTGTTAATAATTTCTTTTAATTCATCCAAAAATACGTTAATATCTTTGAATTGCCGGTACACGGACGCAAAACGGACATACGCTACTTCATCAATTTCTGCAAGGCGGTCCATGACCATTTCACCGATTGCATCTGACTGCACTTCCGATACACCTTTTGAGCGCAGTTCCTGTTCGATATCAGCGGTCATTTTTTCAAGCGTCCCAAGCGGCACCGGGCGCTTCTCGCATGCTTTTATCAATCCGCGAAGCATTTTCTCGCGGTTAAATTCTTCGCGCATTCCTTCTTTTTTTACAACGATGAGCGGCATGTGCTCTACGCGTTCAAAAGTCGTAAACCGGTAGCCGCATTTTTCACATTCACGGCGCCGGCGGATGGAATGCCCGTCATCTGCCGGGCGCGAATCGACAACTTTCGTCCCGTTAAAACGGCAGTCAGGGCAAATCATGGCTTTAATCAACTCCGATTTTATTTATATCCTGCAATGTGCTGATTTCGTTCTTACTCATTATCATACTAAAAAAGAGACCTTATGAAAATAAAAAAGAGGCGTATGAAAGTTCATACACCTCGTTTTGCTTACACATTTGCAGTTTCTTTAAGTTGCGTGCGTACCGGACCCATACCACGCGGCATCTCAATTGTTTCGCGTGTTTCAGCTTCAAGTGCATCTGCAATATAGTTTGCAGCAATGTTCGGATCAAGATCCCCACATGTATAAACATCAATACTTGCATATCCATGTTCCGGGAAGCTGTGAATCGTTAAATGAGACTCGGAGATAATGACGACTCCACTTACTCCTTGAGGAGCAAACTTGTGGAACGCGACTTCGCGAATTTCCGCACCTGATTTAAGAGCGGCGTCGACAAATGTTCTCTCGATGACTTCCATATCGTTTAATTTGTCAAAATTGCAGCCCCATAATTCTGAAATGACGTGACGACCCATTGTTTCCATGATCGTTCCCCCTTTTACAAAGTAGTTTTTGAATCAATTGTAAAAGTGATCACTGCCACGGGGGAAAGTTAGTCCGAAGAGGTCCTAACCCTTTAAGCATTTATTTCACAAAGTTGAGTATACGACCTGTCAAAACATTTTGCAACAAGTTTCTTTATTTTTTTCATAGAAAAAAGCCTCGGCGGGTACCGGGGCTTATGTATGAGACAATTAAGCTGAAATATAAACTTTTTTCTTCATTTGTTCTGCCACAAACTGAACAAGATCGACAACGCGGCATGAGTAGCCCCATTCATTATCGTACCAGGCAAGCACTTTTACTTTTGTTTCGCCCATGACCATTGTAGTCAGGCCATCGATCGTAGAAGAATGAGGGTTTGTATTAAAATCAACCGATACAAGCGGCTCTTCTGTAAAGCCAAGAATACCATTTAATGGACCTGCCGCTGCTTTTTGAAAGGCTTCGTTTACTTCTTCTGCCGTTACTGGCTTTTTCACATCGACTACCAAGTCTACCAGTGAAACATTAGATGTTGGCACACGCAGGGCCATTCCATGCACTTTTCCTTTTAACTGCGGCAGCACAAGAGAAAGTGCTTTTGCTGCTCCTGTTGAAGTCGGAATAATAGACTGAGCGCAGGCACGGGCGCGGCGAAGATCTTTATGCGGGTTATCAATATTTTTTTGATCATTTGTGTACGCATGAACGGTTGTCATCAATCCATTTTCAATACCGAATTGATCATCCAATACTTTTGCGACCGGCGCAAGGCAATTTGTTGTGCAGGATGCATTGGAAATAATATGGTGATTTTCAATATCAAGTACTTCTTCATTAACCCCCATTACAATAGTGACGTCTTCTTCTTTGCCCGGTGCCGTTAAAATGACTTTTTTTGCACCTGCCTGCAGGTGAAGGGCCGCTTTATCACGGGCATTAAATTTACCTGTTGCTTCAATTACAATTTCCACTCCAAGTTTGTCCCATGGAAGCTCAAGCGGGTCACGGCTGGACAGAAGCTGCACGCGCTTTCCATTTACAATAAGCGCTTTTTCTTCAACTTCGATATCCCCTTCGAACTTTCCGTGATTCGTGTCGTATTTAAGCAAATGTGCAAGGGTTTCCGCCGGATAGCTGGCGTTTACCGCAATAATATCAAGGTTGTCTTCTAAAATAGCTTTACGAAATACCATACGGCCAATACGTCCAAATCCATTAATGGCTACTTTTGCTTTTGTCATAAATAAGGCCCTCCCGCTAATAAGGTTATACTTTATATTGATTAACTGAATTTAGTATAACATATTAAACGGAAAATGGAACACAAAATGTCCCACTAATTTTAAAAAATTTATTAAGGGACAAAAAAAGACCCGATTAAGAATCGAGTCCTAGTCGGGTCAGCCACTGCTCAAGCTGCTTTGCGGTTTCTTCTTTTGTACCACTGTTATTAATGATATCATCAGCCAGCTCTTTTTTTTCTTTAATTGGCATTTGAGATTGAATGCGGGCAGATGCTTCTTCTTCCGTGTACCCGTTTCGGTTCATCAGCCTCTGCAATTGAACAGCAGGATCAGTGTAAACAAGCAGCGTGCGGTCTGCCATCCAGGTAAGCTTGCTTTCAAAAAGAAGCGGGATATCAAACACAATGGTTTTGTACCCCTTCTGGACAGCTTTATCCTTCTCAGCCATCATCCAGGCCCGCACGGCAGGATGTACAATTTCATTCAGCTGCTTTCGCTTTGCTTCATCATGAAAAATAATCGAGCCGAGCTTTTGCCGGTTTAATGATCCGTCCGCGCTTAACACATCACTGCCAAATGTGTCGACAATTTCCTGCAAAGCTGGCTGTCCCGGCTCTACAACGGCACGGGCGGCAATATCAGCATCTATAACAGGGAAGCCTTTTTCTTTTAACATATTGCTGACCGTACTTTTTCCAGTCGCAATGCCGCCTGTTAATCCAATAATCATAGCGGACGCTCCAGCGGCTGGCAGTTCAGGCATATATGCGTGCCGCGCCCGCCTGTTTTCGTTTTTACAATTTCCGCTCCGCACTCCACACATGCTTCCCCGGCACGTCCATATACATTTAATACTTCCTGGAAGGTCCCTTTTTGTCCCTGGCTGTTTACATATGTGCGAATCGTACTTCCGCCCCGCTCTACCGCTTCTGCCAGTACGGCGACCGTATGCTGGTGAATCTCTGCCGCTTCTTCCTTTGTAATCGTCTGGCCGAGCCGATGCGGATGCACGCGGGAACGAAACAGCACTTCGTCCACATAAATGTTGCCAAGCCCTGTTACAATCACTTGATCTAAAAGAGCTGTTTTTACCTGGCGTGATGTTTTTTGCAGCTTTTCATATAAATGATCGGCTGTAAAGTGTTCATCAAACGGCTCAGGACCGAGCCCTTTCAGCGAAGCCAGCTCGTGTTCGGCACCTTTCGCCGTTAAATGCATCGTACCGAATTTACGAACGTCCCGATACCGAAGCTCCGTACCATCCGTGAATGAAAAAACAACATGAGTATGAGGGGCTTCAGGCTCCGCAGCTTCATTTACACTAAACTTGCCTTCCATACGCAAATGGGAAATAAGCGCATAATGATCGAGCTGAAAAATTAAAAATTTCCCCCTCCGATCGATTGACTGAATGGTTTCACCAATCAATGCGTCGCGAAAAGCGTCTGCCTCGGGCTGTTTGATCATTTTCGGCCAGCGCACATCAACGCCGGCAATTGTTTTGCCCGCCGCCAGCTCGCTCAGCGTACGGCGGACCGTTTCTACTTCTGGTAATTCCGGCATGTTTCTCTCTCCTTACTTCGCATCATACCATGTTGGCCCAAATGAATAATCTACCTTCAGCGGGACATCGAGCTCAAAAGCATGCTCCATGACATCCGGCACAATTTGTTCCATTTGTTTGATTTCTTCCTTTGGCACATCAAAAATCAATTCATCATGCACCTGCAGCAGCAGCTTGGATGTTAAGCCTTCTCTCTCAAGACGTTCAGCAACGTCAATCATCGCTTTTTTAATAATATCTGCTGCGCTTCCTTGAATCGGTGTGTTCATCGCTGTACGTTCCCCAAATGAACGCAGGTTAAAGTTTCGGCTTGTGACTTCCGGAATGTAACGCCGGCGGTTTAACAATGTCGTCACATAGCCTTTTTCTTTGGCCTGGCGAATGGCCGTATCCATATATTCTTTTACACCTGGATAGGTGTTTAAATACCGTTCGATAAAAGCGGCTGCATCCTTTCGTGTAATGCCAAGACTTTGAGACAAGCCGTAATCGCTTATGCCGTAAACAATGCCGAAGTTAACGGCCTTTGCCTGGCGCCGCATGTTCGATGTTACTCCGTCTTCATCTACATGAAAAACTTCCATAGCCGTGGCCGTATGAATATCAAGTCCCTGCTGAAAAGCTTCAATCAGTTTTTCATCGCCGCTTATATGTGCCAGCACCCGCAGCTCAATTTGAGAGTAGTCGGCAGCAAACATAACAGAATCCTTTTTTTCCGGCACGAATGCCTGTCGGATTTTCCGTCCTTCTTCAAGCCGGATCGGAATGTTTTGCAGGTTAGGATCAGTAGAGCTTAACCGTCCCGTCTGGGTCAAAGCCTGATTAAAGCGGGTATGAATTTTATGTGTATCCGGGTCCGCTACTTTCAGCAGTCCTTCAATATACGTAGACTGCAATTTGCCGATTTGTCGGTAATCTAAAATATGCTGCACAATTTCATGTGACGGCGCCAATTTTTCAAGAACGTCCGCCGAAGTCGAGTACCCGGTTTTTGTTTTTTTAACCGGCGGAAGACCGAGCTTTTCAAACAAAATAACGCCAAGCTGCTTCGGTGAATTTATATTAAAGTCCGTTCCAGCCAGCTGGTGAATCGTTTGTTCCATTTGTGCAAGCCGTTTTTTCAGCTCGGTTCCCATTTCATTTAACCGGTCCATATCAACCCGCACGCCTTCCGATTCCATGTCGGCTAAAATGAGGGCAAGCGGAAGCTCCAATTCATCAAACAATTCATTTTGGTCGTTTTCAGTCAGCTCCTGCCGGCATGTGTCATCAAGCCGGCTTAACGCTTCTGCTTTTGCACTAATATGCTTCGCATAAACAGCTTCGTCCGGAAGAGCTAGTTTTGCCCCTTTTCCATAAACGGTTTCGTCCGATGCGATGCCTGTTTCCCCATGCAGCTTCGCTACAGCAGCGAAATCTTCCGGTGATTCAGATGGGTTAATTAAATAAGACGCCAAAAACACATCAAAATCAATACCGGCTAACTCGATCCCCGAACGCCGCAGCGCAATGACCGTTCTTTTTGCATCATAAACGGTTTTCCGGGCAGACGGGTTTTCCGCCCACTGCTTAAATGCCGGAGAAGACACAGCCATTTCGCCAGGCAGAAAAATGGTTTTCCCACTTCCCGACACAGCAATACCGGCAATTGGCGCCCGGTGGTAGTTTACATCGAGCATTTCTACATATACAGCGTCCGCTTGTTCAAAATGAGACGCCTGCGGCTCCCTTACAATGGTAAAATCCACGTCTGCTGCTGGTTCGGCTTTCTCCGTACGCTGAATACCGTCAAGCAATGACTTAAATTCGAGATCCCGGTATAAATCATACAATTTATCCTGATCTGCCCCCTGATAAGCAAGTCGTTCGACTCCGAGCTCCATAGGCACCGTCCGTAAGATCGTTGCAAGCTGCTTGCTCATGACTGCTTTATCTTTATGTTCAACAAGCTTTTCCTTCAGCTTTGCACCGCTAACTTCATCAATAGACTGGATCAATTCTTCAACAGAGTGAAACTGCTTTAACAGTTTAATCGCTGTTTTTTCACCGATACCCGGCACCCCAGGGATATTGTCGGAAGCATCTCCCATCAGCCCCTTCATGTCTATAATCTGCATCGGTGCCAGGCCATATTTTTCTTCAATATGTTCAGGTGTATATTCTTCAATATCTGTTATGCCTTTGCGTGTAATGCATACAGTCGTTTTGTCTGTAGCGAGCTGTGTTAAATCTTTGTCGCCCGAATATACTTTAACCGTATATCCTTCTTTTTCTGCTTGAAGAGACAATGTCCCGATAATGTCATCGGCTTCATAGTTTTCCAATTCAAAGTAAGGAATACTGTACGCTTTCAGCAGTTCGCGCACATAAGAAAATTGTTCAGACAGCTCGGGCGGCGTTTTTTGGCGCGTCCCTTTATATTCTGTAAATGTTTTGTGGCGAAAAGTCGTTTTACCCGCATCGAAGGCAACCAGTATATGAGTCGGCTGTTCGTCTTTCACCATTTTATTAAGCATCATCGCAAAGCCATATACGGCATTTGTATGCACACCTTTTGAATTACTTAAAAGCGGCAATGCAAAAAAAGCCCGATACGCAATGCTGTTTCCGTCAATAAGCACTAATTTTTTTTCCATACATCCTCCTTGGCATTCATAGTACATGCACCTCAAAAAGCGCCAGGCGCCCCTTATCAGCAGCAGGCGTAAGAATGGAGCAGAAGTTGACAGCATCCGGCTGCAGTACCTTGTGACCCCTTCTTCTGTAAGCCCTCAGGCACCCGGCGCTACACATTTGTCAGTAAAAAAGCCGTTGTTTTTCTTTTTTATTCTACCATGCACGGCAGAAAAAAAGAAAACAACGGCTTGTTTGTTTTTCGGAAAAAAAAGCGGCGGAGAGCCATCAACTAAGCGCCTCCGCCAAACAAAAGCTGGATAAAGGGGTTGATATTCATACTATACCAGTTCAATATAAAATAAATGTAAACGGTTCGTTAATCTTTTGTAAAATCATTCCGCAAATTCTTGATGAACGAAACAGTAAATGTCGTTCCTTCGTTCAGCTTGCTTTCCACATTAATTTTCCCGTGATGGGCTTCCATAATATGTTTAACAATGGCAAGGCCAAGCCCTGTTCCGCCTGAATCCCGGCTCCGCGCTTTATCCACACGGTAAAACCGTTCAAAAATACGCGGCAGCTCCGCTTTTTCAATTCCAATACCGGTATCAGAAACTTTTACATTCACCATCTGGTCCGACTCGCTTGCATCCACGAAAATCTGCCCGCCTTTTGGTGTGTATAAAATGGCATTTGTAATGAGGTTAACAAACACCTGCTTGAGCCGGTATTCATCTCCTTGAATAACCAGATGATCAGACACGTTCATTTGAAGAGCAATATCTTTTGCTTCCAGACGGCTTTCAAGCGTGACAATCACTTCACTCAACAGTTTTTTCAACGGCACTGCTGTTAAATTAAGCGTAAGTCCTTTCTGCTCAATTTTGGAAAGGTCGAGTAAATCAGCCACAAGCCTTTCCATGCGGCCGCTTTCTTTCCAGATAATCTCCAGAAACATCTTTGCGGCATCCGGGTCATTCAGCGCACCGTCCAGCAGTGTTTCTGAAAAGCCTTTGATTGAGGTGATCGGTGTTTTTAATTCATGGGACACATTGGCAACAAAATCCTTACGCATTTGCTCCAAATGCTTAATTTCCGTAATGTCGTGATACACGACGAGAATCCCTTTCCATTCGTCGTTTGTGCCGATAATCGGGGCACCTGATACTTCAATGTCCTTCTCTTCAAGATCAAACGTCATTTTAATTTGCCGGCGGACATTTTTCTCTGTCATAAAAACGTCCTCGACAATTTTAATCACGTCTTCTTGGGTAATGACTTCATAATACCGTTTTTTAATGATGCGGCCGGTGCTGTACATTTTTTTAAAAGACCGGTTCGCCATCACAATATAGCCGCGGTCATCAATAAGCAAAAGCCCGCTTTCAATGTTTTCAATTAGGGTTGTCAGGCGATTTTGATGAACTTCCTGCGCCTGCATCATTTCTTGAAGATTTCTTGCTAATATGTTAATCGACGTACTGAGCATTCCCATCTCATCAGGAGGCGTTTCATATGTTCTCGCCCTATAGTTACCCTTTGCCAGCTCAATGGCCACCATAGCTGCCGATTCAATTGGCTTTACATACCGGGTAGTAATTTTGGTCCCAATTAAAATAATCAAGAGCAGGGACAGTCCAAGCGAAGTCAGCAAAATGGCCCAAATTTGGCCGTATATTTCATCGAGCGCATCGACCCGCATACTCACAATGACGTAGCCTTCCTGCTCACCCGTTTTTGTTAAAATGGGTGTCCAGTGGTATTGAACATCCATTTTACGCATTAAGGAGGTTTGGTAGTTTTTTTCATTTAAGGTTTCTGAGATACGGTGGGCGATATCTCGGTGCACGGCGTTTTCTTCTTCATCTGTCCCGCCGCTGTCATAAAGAAGATCTCCATTGTTATCCGCCACACTCAAACGCGTATCCATCTGCTCGCTCCATTCGTCAAGCACCACCGGATTAATTGCTTCTGTTCCTCCCCAATCTTCCACTGCACTGGCAAGCAGGGAGGTTTCCCGCTCAAGCCGGTCATTAATGGTAGCGAGATAATAAGATTTAAACATTTGACCAAGCCAGATTCCCAAAGCGGCCAAAACAGCCGCAATCAAAATAAAAAGCGACAGAATGAGTTTTGCCCGGAAATTGATCACGCTTCTTTCGGCTCTTCCAGTTTATATCCAAGTCCGCGGATTGTTTTAATATACTGCGGTTTTTTCGTGTTTTCTTCCATCTTGTCTCTTAAATG
The DNA here is from genome assembly GCF_038806185.1 of Domibacillus sp. 8LH. NCBI lineage: Bacteria > Bacillati > Bacillota > Bacilli > Caryophanales > Bacillaceae > Domibacillus > Domibacillus sp. 8LH. Next base: position 577,450 of record NZ_JAVJNG010000001.1, read on the forward strand.
GCTGATGTGGACGTCTACAATACGGGTATCCCCGACAAAGTCATATTTCCAGACTGCCGCAAGAAGCTGGTCGCGTGTCAGCACTCTCGTTTTGTTTTCTGCTAAAAACAGCAGCAGTTCAAATTCCTTTGGCGTTAAATCCAGCAGATTTTCCTTGTAATACGCTTCATATTTTTCAGGATAAAGCTTTAAGTCCGCCACTTTAATTAAGGCGCTGTCCTCTTCTTCCTCAACAACTGGTTCTGCCGGCGGCAGCTGTACGCGGCGCAAAATCGCTTTTACGCGTGCAATCAGTTCTCTTGGACTGAACGGTTTTGTCATATAGTCATCTGCCCCAAGTTCAAGACCAAGCACCTTATCAAATTCTTCGTCTTTTGCTGTCAGCATTAAAATAGGCGTAGCAACCCGTCTTTGCCGCAAGTCCTTGCACACTTCCATGCCATCGAACTTTGGCAGCATCCAATCTAAAATAATTAAATCTGCAGACACAGACTCCGCTTTTTGAAGAGCTTCCTCTCCATCACAAGCGGTGTCCACTTCAAAACCTGCCTGCTCCAGATTATATTTAATTAACGTGACAATAGATGGTTCATCATCTACAACCAAAATTTTCTTCATATGACCCTCCTGATTCAAATGTCTATCTTTCATTATAGCGAAGAAATCCTACCCGATAAAGTGCTGTTCTACATAAAAAAGAACCTGCCGTAATACGGCAGGTTCTTTTTTATACTTGATTTAAGAAAGAACAGACATCACGTTGCGTACAGCTTCAGCAGATCTGTCAAGACCTTCTTGCTCTTCTGCAGTTAATTCAAGCTCAATGATTTTCTCAATGCCGTTGCCGCCTAGAATGGTCGGAACGCCTAAATATAAATCATTGTAGCCATATTCACCTTCAAGATACGCAATTGCCGGCAAAATGCGGCGCTGATCTTTTAAAATCGCTTCAGTCATTTCAACAAGTGACGCAGCCGGTGCGTAATACGCTGAACCGTTGCCTAAAAGCTGGACAATTTCACCGCCGCCTTTACGCGTACGCTCAACAATGGCATCTAAGCGGTCCTTTGGAATAAGCGTTTCAAGCGGAATCCCGCCTGCGTAAGAATAGCGTACGAGCGGAACCATGTCGTCTCCGTGCCCGCCAAGAACGAATCCTGTAATGTCTTTTACAGAAATCTTAAGCTCTTGTGCAACGAATGTGCGGAAACGAGCTGTATCCAGGACACCTGATTGACCGATTACACGGCTTTTCGGGAAGCCCGATTCTTTTAAAACGGTGTATGTCATCGCATCAACCGGGTTTGTTAAAACAATAATTGTACAGTTTGGAGAATATTTTACAATTTCAGACGTAACAGATTTCATAACCTTTTGGTTTGTTTGAACAAGATCGTCACGGCTCATGCCTGGTTTGCGTGCAATACCTGCTGTAATAATGACGATATCTGAATCTGCTGTTTCAGCATAATCAGACGTGCCGGTAATATTTGCATCAAATCCTTGGACAGGGCTTGCTTCAAGCATATCAAGTGCTTTGCCTTTTGTTGGGCCTTCTGCCTGCGGGATATCGACAAGAACAACGTCTGCCAGCTCTTTTTGCGCCAGAAGAAATGCCGTTGTAGCACCAGTAAAGCCGCCGCCGATTACAGAAACCTTTTTACGGTTATATGCTGTCATAATAAAACTCCTCCTTTATTTATGGTGGAACCAAATATTATGCAAGATGCTCTCCTTTTGGGGAGAGCATCAAACAACATTACAGGTTTTTAATCAATTCGTCTGCGAACTCAGAACATTTAACTTCTGTTGCCCCGTCCATTAAGCGGGCAAAGTCATATGTAACAACTTTCGAAGAAATTGTTTTTTCAACTGATTTTGTAATCGAAGTTGCTGCTTCATTCCAGCCAAGGTGCTCAAGAAGCAAAACGCCTGACAACAAAACAGATGATGGATTTACTTTATCAAGACCTGCATATTTCGGCGCAGTACCGTGTGTTGCTTCGAAAATCGCATGGCCAGTTTCATAGTTGATATTGGCACCTGGTGCGATTCCAATTCCGCCTACTTGAGCTGCAAGCGCATCAGAAATATAGTCTCCGTTCAAGTTCATTGTCGCTACGACATCAAACTCTTTCGGACGGGTTAAAATTTGTTGTAAGAAGATATCGGCAATGGAATCTTTTACGATAATTTTGCCTGCAGCTTCCGCTTCAGATTGTGCTTTGTTTGCGGCTTCTGTGCCTTCAGCTTCTTTGATTTTGTCGTATTGTGCCCAAGTGAACACTTTATCGCCAAATTCTTTTTCAGCAAGCTCATAGCCCCAGTTTTTAAATGCACCTTCTGTGAATTTCATGATGTTGCCTTTGTGAACAAGCGTTAAAGATTTGCGGCCTTCTTTGATTGCGTAGTTGATCGCCGCACGTACCAGACGCTGTGTTCCTTCTTTTGATACAGGCTTAATACCGATACCAGATGTTTCAGGGAAACGGATTTTGTTAACACCCATTTCGTTTTTCAAGAACTCGATTACTTTTTTCACTTCATCTGAGCCTTCAGCATACTCAATACCTGCGTAAATATCTTCTGTGTTTTCACGGAAGATGACCATATCAGTATCTTCAGGACGTTTTACTGGTGAAGGTACGCCATCGAAATAACGAACAGGACGAAGGCATGTGAAAAGATCCAATTCCTGGCGAAGTGCTACGTTCAATGAACGGATTCCGCCGCCAACTGGCGTTGTAAGTGGACCTTTAATTGCGATCAAATACTCGTCAATTTGCTCAAGCGTTTCTTTTGGAAGCCATTCGCCTGTTTGGTTAAAGGCTTTTTCACCCGCAAGAACTTCTTTCCAAACGATTTTCTTTTCGCCATTGTACGCTTTTTCAACCGCTGCATCTAAAACGCGTGAAGCAGCTGCCCAAATATCAGGACCAATTCCATCGCCTTCAATAAAAGGAACGATTGGATTGTTTGGTACATTTAGTACGCCATCTTGCATTGAAATTTTTTCGCCTTGAGTCATCTTGCCTTTCCCTCCAATTCCATGTTCAAAGGTTAGAGAAAATTTCTCTAACCCGTGTTTACCATCTTTTATATTACACTAGTTATTTATTTTTTTGCAAATGCTTTCTTAATTATACGCGTTCACTAATAGGTACGTATTTTTGCATATCCGGACCTGTATATTCAGCTCTCGGACGGATCAGTCTGTTGTTGGCATACTGTTCAAGAATATGTGCAATCCAGCCTGATGCACGGCTTACAGCAAAGATAGGCGTGAACAAATCATGCTCAATACCAAGGCTGTGATAAACGGATGCCGAATAGAAGTCTACGTTTGGCGGCAGGTTCTTGCTTCCTGTAACAAGACTTTCAATTTCGATAGACATGTTATAAAGCTCTGCTTCACCGTTTTGCTCTGTTAAACGCTTAGACATTTCACGAAGGTGTTTAGCCCGTGGATCGCCCTGGCGGTATACGCGGTGACCGAAGCCCATGATCTTTTCTTTGTTATTGAGCTTCTCAAGAATATACGGTTCTACGTTATCTGCTGAACCGATTTCTGTAAGCATTTTCATAACCTGCTCGTTTGCGCCGCCATGAAGAGGCCCTTTTAAAGCGCCAAGAGCTGCAGTTATACCTGAATACATATCTGACAAAGTAGCGACACATACACGGGCTGTAAAAGTAGACGCATTAAGCTCATGATCTGCGTGAAGAACAAGGGCTTTATCAAATGCTTCAACTTCTACGGCTGTTGGTTCATTACCAGAAAGCATATATAAGAAGTTTTCGGCAATACCGTACTCCTTTTTCGGTGCAATCGGCTCTTCCCCTTTACGAATGCGTGAGAATGCTGTCACAAGCGCCGGAATCTTCGCCTGGATGCGAATCGCTTTGCGGTAGTTGGCTTCATCTGTCATAACATCAGCTTCTTCATCGTAAAGGCCAAGCAGTGACACAGATGAACGAAGCGCCGCCATTGGATGAACTTTCTCAATTGGATACATTTTAAAATGATCCAAAATTTCTTTTGGAATGGTATAGTTTTCCGAAAGCTGCTCTTTCAGTTCATTCAGCTGCGCTTGTGTTGGAAGACGGCGATGCCAAAGTAAATAAATTACTTCTTCAAAGCTTGCATTCTCTGTCAGATCATCAATATTGTATCCTGCGTATGTAAGTGTGTCATCAATGATAGAGCTGACAGATGATGTTGTAGCCACTACTCCCTCGAGTCCGCGTGCAGTAGTCATAATTATCTCTCCTTCGCTTGTTTATTTCCCCGTTACCCGCTTTTTTATTTGTATATGTATGCCGAGCAACTGCTCAGTACCATTTTATAAATAAAAAAGCATATGTAAATTACGTGCTCCTTTTAAAACAAAATTACTTAAATGTTCAAAAAGGTGTGCGCTTACATTGCTTATTATAAACAATGTGAGCAAGTTTGTGAATCAAAACGTACCAAATTGTTCGAATTTTTTTTGAAAACAGTAAAATTCCGGGCGTAACATACCCGGAATTTATGGTATTATAATAAGTTTTAGTTTAAAAGTCAGACCGTCTGTTCATTCTGTCCGCTGTTTTGTAAGCATCATAAATGCCCCAGATCCATACAAGCGGATAAGTGATAAACCCAATCAACACAAACATCAAGGCTGCATTAATCATCTGCACAACAATTAAAATTAAACCTTTCATAATCTGGCCGTTATAAATTTGCCCGACACCCGTCCAGAATACACTTAAGACAGCAGCAATACCCGGATTTTTGTTTAACAACACATCCAGCTCCTTTTTATCTTATTGTGTATTCATACGAAGAAGTATTGAAAAAGTTTCATTTTTTCTGTTAAAGTACAGAAAACATCTTCATTGCATAATACGCGATGCCGGCACCAATTAACGGCCCGACTGGAACTCCGTTAAAAAGAGCGACTGCTAGTACGGTGCCAAGCACCAGCGCTGTTGTAATATGGGGATCATCGGCTAAAAGCACGATTCCTCCTTTTGCAATGAGCGCTACTAAAATGCCGGCTGTAAGAGCGATCCAGGCATACGGTGATTTCAGAGCTGCGCCCAATTCCCTAAAGCCAATCGCCCCTGTTGCAATGGGGACGAGTACCGCAATTGTGATTACCGTAACCCCCCAATTTATTCCGTTTTTCTGCATCATATCAAACCACTTCAGATCAAGGCCTATTGCTTTTAAGGCCAGTAAGAATACCGAAGCAATAAGCAATGATTGGTTTTTGGCTACAATGCTGATTGCTGTCAGCAGAAGCAAAAATAAAAACGCCTGCATAACTTCACTCCTAAAAAAAGACGCATGGCCGTGCCCTTTTTCTCATACGAGTAGTATAGAAACGGGGGCATGTACCATGCGGATCATTGTTCAATATCTTATTGCCAGTGCAATTTTTCTGCTTATTTACTGGCTCCTGCCAATTTTCAAGCCATTTTTAGCTGGGGCATTTTTTGCCGCTGTGTTACATAGACCAGCCCACTTTATTCAAAGAAAAACGAATGCCTCCCGGACTGTGGCTGTATGTGTATCAACGGTCTGGATTCTTCTGCTTCTGTCAGCAGGGTGCCTGCTGTTCGCCTGGATTAGCGCCCGGACCGTTTCCCATCTGCATACAGTGATTCCTCATTATATTCCTATTGCCGTTATGCATTTGGAGCAGCTGCTTCAAAGCATGATGAATTTTTTAACAAAAGACCAGCTTGCTCTTTTGCTGCAATATCTGCACACGGTCGAAACGGCGGCTGCTCACACCGTTGAGGAATCCGCAGGAAAGTGGCTTCTTGCAGGCACTTTTTACTTTCTCTCACTTCCAGGTACAGCCACCCAATTGCTGATTGCTCTGCTGGCTGCTTTTTTCATGGCAAAAGACGGCTCTTTTTTCCTCTCTCTTTTGCCCGAATCCATCCGTGCCAAAACAGCCCGTGCAGCCAATACCTTTTCTTTTTCCTTGTACGCCTATGGATACGCACAATTAAAGCTGTTTACTGTTACTTTTACAGCAGCATGCGCAGGCTTTTTTCTGCTGGGTACTCCTCATATACTGGAGCTGGCTTTTTTAACGGCCGTTCTTGAGTTTATTCCCATTGTCGGCTCTATCCTTTTGTTTGTACCCTGGATTTTCTTCTGCCTTCTTACTGGACAAACCCACGCAGCCATTTTCACTGCTGTTTTATATACGACCCTTGTTCTTGTACGCCAGCTGCTTGAACCGAAGCTTGTTTCCGATTCAGCGGGCCTTCATCCCCTGGCCGTTTTATTTGCAGCATTTGCAGGCTACCATTTAACCGGCGTTTTCGGGCTCATCACAGCACCCTTATTTTTGCTTCTTGGTTTGTCTATCCATCAAGCTGGTTTGTTTTTTACAAAACGTTAGCGTGACCGTTGTAAATAATACCGCGTGCCGCATCTACTGTAATTTCCTGACCATCTGACAACGTATTAAGAGCTCCCTCAACATCCACGATAACCGGAATGCCAAGATTGATGCCAACTACAGCTGCATGGCTTGTTAATCCGCCTTCTTCTGTAATAAGGGCACTGCATTTTTCAATGGCAGGCATCATTTCACGATCTGTTCCGTATGTGACAAGAATATCGCCCGGCTTTACTTTTTCAATGGCTTCAGAAGCTGTTTTAGCTGTAACAACTCTTCCATATGCTGAATGACGGCCAATACCTTGTGCTTTCACAAGAATGTCACCAACAACATGAATTTTCATTAAGTTCGTTGTTCCGGATTCACCTACTGGCACACCCGCTGTAATAACAACAAGCTCACCGTGGCTGATCAGCCCTTCATCGAGGCAGTGGACAATCGCGTTATCCAGCATATCATCTGTTGAAGACACACTAAGCCCCATAACCGGGAATACGCCCCAGACAAGTGATAAGCTTCTCATTACGCGTTCGCTGTCTGTTACAGCATAGATAGATGCTTTAGAACGGTAACGTGAAATCATCCGTGCAGTATGTCCGCTTGACGTTGGCGCGATAATCGCTTTTACTTCCAATGCTTCCGCCGTTTTAGCTACAGACTGGCCAATAGCGTCTGTCATAGTCATACGGCCTGTATTGTTGCGGCGGCGAGGCGGAATATCTCTCATTTGCAGCTCTGCTTCTGCGCGGACTGCGATGTTGTGCATCGTTTTTACTGCTTCAAGCGGATATGCACCAGCTGCTGTTTCACCTGACAGCATAATCGCATCTGTTCCATCAAAAATCGCATTTGCTACGTCACTTGCTTCCGCACGTGTTGGACGCGGATTACGCTGCATAGAATCAAGCATTTGTGTAGCCGTAATAACTGGTTTGCCAAGCAGATTACACTTCTTAATCAGTTTCTTTTGTACAATCGGCACTTCTTCAGCCGGAATTTCCACACCAAGATCACCACGTGCAACCATCAGCCCGTCTGATACTTCAAGAATGTCATCGATGTTATCAACACCTTCTTGGTTTTCAATTTTCGGGATGATTTGAATGTAAGTAGCATTGTTTTTTTCCAGCAGCTCACGAATATCCAATACGTCAGATGTACGGCGTACAAAAGAAGCAGCGATAAAGTCGACACCCTGCTCGATACCAAAACGGATATCGTCCGCATCTTTTTCTGTAATACCTGGCAATTTAACAGAAACGCCTGGTACGTTTACACCTTTTTTATTTTTTAATGTACCGCTGTTTAAAATTCGAACGCCGATTTCGCCTTTTTCACGATCAATGCCTGTAACTAAAAGACCAATCAAGCCGTCATCAAGCAAAATACTTGAACCTGGCTCCACATCATCAATCAAACCTGAGTAAGTAATCGAAAACTTTTCAGGTGTCCCCAATACTTCTGTCATGGAAATAACAGCATCTTTGCCGCTTTCAAGCTCAATAGCTCCGTTTTCCATGTTATGTGTACGAATTTCAGGACCTTTTGTATCGAGCAAAATCGCAACAGTTTTCCCTGTGTTTTTTGCTGCCTGGCGAATGTTTTGAATGCGCGCTCCATGCTCTTCATGGCTTCCGTGAGAAAAGTTTAAGCGTGCAACATTCATGCCTGCGTTCATTAATGATTGAAGCGTTTCAAGGCTTTCGCTTGCTGGTCCAATTGTACAGACGATTTTCGTTTTTTGCATTGATAGTTCCTCCATTTTTGTGATTAAATCGACAGTTCTTGCGATAATTCATACATACGCTGATCGACTTTATGCGGTTTTGAGAGCGCCTCAATAATGTCGTAATCAACAATTTGGTTTTGTTCGATCCCGACAGCACGACCGCCTTTTCCTTCTAGAAGTAATTCCACTGCATGTGCACCAAGACGGCTGGCGAGCACTCGGTCTGCTGCGCTTGGTGAGCCTCCGCGCTGCATATGGCCCAAAACGGAAACACGCGTGTCGAATCCTGTCAACTCTTCAATAATAGCACCAAACTTGCTGCCTGTCATGACGCCTTCTGCTACGACGATAATACTGTGTTTTTTACCGCGCTCCTGGCTGCGTTTCAGCTTGGCCGCAATTTTGTTCATATCGTAAGGTGCTTCCGGAATAAGGATTGTTTCCGCACCACCTGCAAGGCCTGACCAAAGCGCTAGATCGCCGGCATGACGGCCCATTACTTCTACAATGAATGTGCGCTCATGGGAGCTGGCTGTATCCCGAATTTTATCGATCGCGTCGATGACTGTATTTAAAGCTGTATCAAAGCCAATTGTAAATTCTGTTCCGGGAATGTCGTTATCGATTGTTCCAGGCACTCCGACACACGGAAAACCATGTTCTGTTAATGCTTTCGCACCCATGTAAGAACCGTCTCCACCGATTACCACTAATCCTTCGATCCCAAACTTCTCCATTTGCTCGATGCCTTGCTTTTGGCCTTCAAGCGTTTTAAATTCCAAACAGCGGGCTGAGCGCAGCATCGTTCCGCCTCGGTGAATAATATCGCCGACCGAACCACGATCTAATTGTTTAATATGCCCATTAATTAAGCCATGATATCCCTGATAAACACCGAATACTTCCATGTCGTGGTAAATCGCTTCCCGGACAACAGCACGCACGGCTGCATTCATTCCAGGTGCATCCCCGCCACTTGTTAACACACCAATTCGTTTCATATCTTGTCACCTCTAAAAATTTTTGTCAGTTGCATCTTTTGTATGCCTACCCTCTTTTAAGATAACAGAACGTTTTCCCGTTCACAATGTTTACTCAATAAGTAAGCGTTACCACCAAGAAAATGTCTATGCATGGAAAAAACCGGTCCTGAATATTAATTATTCAGGCCGGTTGTTTGTTCAGCATAGCCGCCGATTCGTTTGTATTTTTCATAACGCTGGTCAACCAGGTTTGCATGATCAATGCTCTGCAGCTCTTTCATGGCCGAATACAACACTTGATCAATCAGCTGCGCCTGCTCTTTTGCATCACGGTGTGCTCCGCCCCGCACCTCTGGAATAATTTCATCCACAATACCGAGTGAGCGCAAATCCCGAGCTGTAATTTTCATCGTTTCTGCTGCACGCTTCGCGAGACTCGCGTCTTTCCATAATAAAGCGGCTGCTCCCTCGGGCGAGATAACCGAGTACGTAGAGTTTTCAAGCATAAACAGACGGTCACCGACACCGAGTGCTAAGGCTCCTCCACTTCCTCCTTCACCAATAACGATGCAGATAATTGGTACGGTTAAGCCGGCCATTTCAAAAATATTACGGGCAATGGCTTCACTTTGTCCCCGCTCCTCCGCCGCTTTGCCCGGATACGCACCTTTTGTATCAATTAAGCAAATGATCGGGCGGTTAAACTTTTCTGCCTGTTTCATTAAACGAAGTGCTTTCCGGTAGCCTTCCGGGTGGGGCATGCCAAACGTACGCTGAATATTCTCTTTTGTATCGCGTCCCCGCTGGTGTCCAATCACCGTTACCGGCTGGCCATGGTACTTTGCCACCCCCGCTACGATGGCTGCATCATCGCCGTATGCGCGGTCTCCATGAAGTTCGAAAAATCCTTCAAACAAGAAAGGAATGTAATCCAGTGTGGTTGGACGATTTGGATGGCGTGCCATTTGAACACGATCCCAAGGTGTCATGCTGTTGTAAATGTCATCTTCAAGCTTCTTTAAGCGCAGCTCAAGCTTTTCAATTTCATCTGACAAGTCTACATCAGAGCTGGAGGTGAAATTTTTAAGCTCCGCTATTTTTTCCTGCAGGTCACGGACCGGCTTTTCAAACTCAAGTCCTGTCATTTTTTTACACCGCCCGTTTGATGGATATCGAGTAAAAATGAAAGCTTTTCTTTCATTTCTTTTCTGTGCAGAACGGCATCAAGCTGTCCGCACTGAAGCAAAAATTCAGCTGTTTGAAAATCTTCCGGCAGCTTTTCGCGAATGGTTTGCTCAATAATCCGCCGCCCGGCAAATCCGATCAGCGCACCCGGCTCTGCAAAGTTAAAGTCGCCAAGAGATGCAAAGCTCGCCGATACACCGCCAGTTGTCGGATGCGTCATTACAGAAATAATGAGCCCGCCCCGGTCGCTGAGACGCTTAAAAGCAGCCCCTGTTTTCGCCATTTGCATCAGTGATAAAACGCCTTCCTGCATCCGTGCTCCGCCGGATGCGGTAAAGATAATAAAAGGAATCTGCAGGCGGATCGCTTCTTCAACGGCACGGGCAATTTTCTCACCCACCACTGAACCCATGCTGCCCATCCGGAAAGATGAGTCCATGAACGCAAAAGCGGCCTGATGGCCATCGATGGCTCCAACGCCTGTGACAATCGCTTCATTCAGCCCGGTTTTCTTTCGGTCGGCCGCTATTTTTTCTTCATAATCAGGAAACCCGAGCGGATTAGCTGTTGACAGCTCTGAATCAAGCTCACGGAAAGATCCTTCATCGAGAAGGCTTTCGATCCGTTCAAAGGCCTTCATCGGATAATGATACCCGCAGCCCATGCAAACATGAAGATTTTTTTCCAGTTCTTTCGTATACATGATCTTTTTGCACTTCGGACACTTTTGCATGATGCCTTCTGGGACATCCTGCTTGGCTGCCTCCGAAGGAATGGTTGCATATTTTATTTTTTTTGGTTTTTGTTTGGTAAACATATTTTTAATCGCCATTGTCCCACCCCTTTACTGGCGTTTTGAATACTGAATTTGTCTGGCTGATGCCAGCAGCTTTTGGAGCCGTTCATGGTCCGGATCGCTTCCTGCGTAATTTGAAATAATCATCCATATGTTTTGCAGGAGCCGATTGCCGGTTTTACCTGTCAGCTCCTCAAAAGAACCTGTCAGCTCTATTGAATCTAAATCGGCTTTTCCCGCCAAAACGGCGAGACAGCCAAGCTCCAAGATCGCCTTTACATCGTGAAGATCTTCTCTTGTTTGGTCGCCATCAAAAAGAAAGGTACCGATGAGCGGGACAAGCTGATGGTCTTTGAAGTCACGCAGAAAGGTCCCTTCGCCACGCCGCGTTTCAATAAGCCCCAGCAGCTCGAGCGCCCGCAATGCTTCACGAACTGATGAACGCCCGATGGAAAGCTTGTCTGAAAGCTCGCGCTCTGAAGGGATTTTATCTCCGGGCCGAAGGCGGTCCCTTTTAATCATTTCCTGAATTTGTGCAATGGCAGCCAAAAATTTTGATGGCGGGCGCACAGAACCAGTCATTTATTCACCTTTGCCAATCAATGACAGCTGCATAGTTTTTTGGCGAACATCCTCCGGTTCTACTTTCCGGCGCGCCACGCCTGTTTCCATGCCGGCTTTTGCTACAGCCGCTGCTACGGCAGGCGCAACCCGGGGGTCAAAAGGACCTGGAATTACATAATCGGCATGAAGGTCTTCTTCAGCTACAAGACTGGCAATCGCTTCTACAGCAGCTTGTTTCATTTTTTCATTTATATGTGTGGCACGGACATCTAATGCCCCGCGGAAAATACCCGGAAAAGCCAGCACATTGTTTACCTGGTTCGGAAAATCAGAACGGCCGGTTCCGATTACTTTTGCTCCGGCTGCTTTTGCTTCTTCCGGCATAATTTCCGGTGTTGGGTTTGCCATCGCAAAAATAATAGGTTCTTCGTTCATCGTTTGGATCATTTCTTTCGTTAGGGCACCCGCTACCGATACTCCGATAAATACGTCCGCTCCTTCAATAACATCAGCAAGGCTGCCGGCTTTTTTCTCGCGGTTCGTAAACTTCGCTACTTCGTCTTTTACGGGGTTCATGCCCTCTGGGCGCCCTTCGTAAATGGATCCGCGCGAGTCACACATAATGATATTTTGCACGCCATATCCTTTTAACAATTTAATAATAGCAATACCTGCTGCACCCGCACCATTTGCCACTACTTTAATGTCCGTCATCTTTTTCCCTGTCAGCTTAAGGGCATTAATTAAACCGGCTACTGTCACAATAGCAGTACCATGCTGATCATCGTGGAAAACAGGGATATTTGTTTCTTTCTTCAGCCGCTCCTCAATCACAAAGCAGTTCGGAGCCGCAATATCTTCTAAGTTTACGCCGCCAAATGTCGGCTCCATCATTTTAACCGTTTCAATGATTTTTTCTGGATCCGTTGAGTTTAAGCAGACTGGAAAAGCATCTACTCCTGCAAAGCTCTTAAACAGCACAGCTTTTCCTTCCATAACCGGAAGAGAGGCTTCTGGGCCAATATTGCCCAGTCCAAGCACTGCAGTGCCGTCTGAGACAACCGCTACCATATTGCCCTTCATTGTATAATCATACACGGTTTCTGGCTTTTCATAAATTTCTTTGCACGGCTCTGCCACACCAGGTGAATAAGCAAGACTTAAGTCTTTTGCATTTTTCACAACTGTTTTAATACCGGTCGACAATTTACCGTGATTTTCTTTATGCATTTGAAGCGCTTCTTCCCGATTCGACATTCTGCCAGCTCCTCTTTTTCTCCTTTAAGTGGTCAGACCACACAATTCAATATAATACTTTAAACGATTCATCTCGAATTGTAAAGGTTAGTCAAAGGATTTAAGCACAACGTTGCGTGTTCCACACCTTTTTTTCAGCCCCTCAATCAATTCTTCTTTCGGTGATACTTTATACTTCGGCCCGAGCCTTACTGTTTCCTTCGTCCGTTCATAATGGATCACCACCGAGGCTTGGCCCGGATAACGCTGAAGCTCTTCCACTACCCAGCCTGCCAGCTCACTTTCTCCTTTTCCTTCCGGCAGCTGGATAAAAAGAACTTGTTTTTTCTCCAACGTTTTGTTTATTCCTTCTTGAATCGGTTCAAGAGACTGAACAATAAGCTGGAGACTACCGTTTCGTTCTTCTGCTGCTCCTTTTACAAGTACAGCTTTCCCTTTTTCAATAAATGGGCCATGTTTTCGGTACACTTCCGGAAATAAGATCATTTCCCGCTCTCCTGTTTCATCTGCAAGAGAGGAAAAAGCCATTTTATCGCCTTTTTTCGTGCGGATCTCACGAATGCTTCCGATCATTCCTGCTGTGATGACTTTTCGGCTGGCTTGAACCTTTATCACCGGAACGGCACCGGCTTGAGCAAGCACCTTTCGATGAAGCGCTATCGGGTGATCCGAAACATACAGACCGAGCATTTCCCGTTCTTTTTCCAGTTTTATATCTACGGGAAGTCCAGTTACATCCGCATATTTAGGATGGAACGATACACCCAGCCCTTCAAATAAACTCCCTTCATCCGGCTGAATAAGAGCTGCGTGTTCTATGGCCGCATCAATACTGGCCAGCAGCACCGCACGATCCTGGCCAAACTCATCCATCGCTCCTGCATAAATCAGTGATTCGATTGCTTTTCGATTCACAATATTTGCCGGAACCCGCTGGCAGAAATCAAACAAATCTTGAAAACGGCCCTCTTTGCGCTCCTCTATAATCGTTTTGGCAACCGTCTGGCCCACTCCTTTTATCGGCACAAGACCAAATCGAATCCCATCTTGTTCGGCTTGAAATGAATATCCGCTCATATTAACAGATGGTGCAAGAAAAGAAAGATCATACTCCGCTGCCTCCGCTGCGTATTGCCGCATCTTTTCTTCATTTCCCGTTTGAGATTGCAAAAGCGCTGCTAGAAAATGGGCCGGATAATGAACCTTCAGCCAGGCAAGCCAGTATGCGATCATACTGTAGGCAACCGCATGGCTTCGGTTAAACCCGTAGTCAGCAAACCGGACAATCAAGTCGTACACGAAAAGAGCGATGTTTTCATCCACACCGTTTTGAACAGCACCGCTGACAAAATGTTTTCGCTCCTGCTCCAATGTCTCTTTTTTCTTTTTGCTTACAGCACGGCGCAGCAAATCGGCTTCTCCGGGTGTGAAGCCGGCTAGCTGCACAGCGATTTGAATAATCTGCTCCTGATAGACAATAATGCCATACGTCGGCTCTAGTATCTCTTTTAAAACGGGATGTGGATATTGAAGCGATTCCTGTCCATGCCGCCGTTTAATATAGGTAGGAATCTGTTCCATCGGGCCAGGGCGGTATAAGGCATTAACGGCTACCATATCTTCAAAGCGGTTTGGCTGCAGCTGCGTGAGAACATTTTTCATTCCTTCAGATTCAAATTGAAAAATACCGGCTGTTTTTCCTTCTCCAAGCAGCTTGAAAACATCATGATCATCTAGCGAAAGCGACAATAAGTCTATCCTCCGACCGGTTTTTCTTCGAATAGAAGCGATGATTCGTTCGATTGTTGTTAAATTGCGCAAGCCCAGCAAATCTATTTTTAAAAGCCCCAGCTGCTCGAGCGGCTCCATTGGATATTGCGTTAAATACACCTCGTCATGCCCCTTCATGATGGGCACATGGTCAGTGAGCGGCTTTTCAGTCATCACGATACCCGCTGCATGTGTAGAGGTATGGCGCGGCAGTCCTTCCAGGCGGAGTGCTGTTTGATAAATGCGTTCATGAACAGGTGACTCCGCCCGCCAGCCCTCTAAGTTAACCTGTGAAAGCTTTGTTCCTGGTGTCGACGGAATAAGCTTTGACAGCCGTGATAATTCTCCGCTGTCAAAACCGAAGACCCGGGCTGTGTCTCTCATCACCGCTTTAGCTGATAATGTACCGAACGTTACAATTTGCGCGGCGTGAACAGCACCATATTTTTGAGCGATGTACCGGATCACCTCATCACGACGATAATCTGGAAAATCAATATCAATATCCGGCATCGTAATCCGCTCCGGATTTAAAAACCGCTCAAACAAGAGATTATGGCGGATAGGATCTACTGCGGTAATACCAAGGGCAAAGGCTACAAGAGATCCGGCAGCGGATCCCCGGCCCGGCCCTGTCAGAATTCCTTGTTTTTTGGCAAAGTGTACAAAATCATGAACAATTAAAAAGTAATCACTGAAATTCATTCTGCTGATTACAGATAGCTCGTAGGAAAGGCGCTCTATATAAGCTGAAGCACTTCGGTCCCTCAGCCCTTCCATACATAAATTTTTCAGCCGTTCATCGGCACTTTCTCCCTCCGGCAGAGGAAATGCAGGAAGAAGGCGGCTGCCAAATTTTATGTTTACATCGCAGAGCTTGGCAATAACCGCTGTATTGTCCATTGCTTCCGGAATATCTTGATAGAGTTCCTTCCATTCAGCCTCGGACTTAAAAGCATACGCCGCTTCCGTTAATTCTTCTTCCGGTTCAATAAGCCGGTTGTCCCGGATGGCCTGGAGGCATGCTGAAGCAAAAGCGCCTGCTGGATCGGCATACTGAACATGGCCAATGGCTACAACCGGAATGCCGTCAGCCCTTGCTTTTTCTATTAAAAAACGTTCAGCCCGCGTTCCACGAAGCCCGATATAAAAATGCTGAAAAACCTCTTTAAAAAAAGCCAGTGCTTCCCCGGAAGGATCACCATCTAGGCCTGGCAGAACGGCAATCAGATCTTTAGCATATCCGTTCAGCCAGCGAAGCGGAAGACCGCCTTCTGCTTTTGTCTGCAGAGCACTGGAAATTTTAATTAAGTTTGAAAAACCATTATCATTTTGCGCGTACAAAAGAAGCGGATATGCCCGATCACTCTCCTGCTGGGCTTCCACTTCCGCTTTTAATCCCATAATAGGCTTAATGCCGCGCTTTTGGCAGGCAAGATAAAAAGGAATAGCTGCATGCAGGTTGTTCCAATCTGTCAGCGCGACTGCCTTTTGGCCCGCTTCCTGCGTTTTTTGAGCGATTTGCTCTGGCGTGAGCGTCGCGCCGCGAAAGCTGTATGCCGTTTCCGTTTCCAGCTGGATCACTTCTTTTCACTCCTCTCACAATCTGAATATACGTTCTCTTTTTAATATAAAAAGAAAGGAGAAAAAATTCTCCTTTATTGTCCTGTTACCAGATTTTTTAAATCCGATAATACTTGGTCTGCTTCTTCCCATGAATACACACTTGCCCCTGCCGCAAGCGCATGGCCGCCGCCTCCGTGCTTCATCGCCAGCCCATTAATGACAGGTCCCTTAGAGCGGAAGCGCACGCGGATTTGATCTTCTTCTTCAATAAAGAAGACCCACGCTTTAATGCCTTTTACACCGCTTAAAATGCTGACAAGAAGAGAGGTTTCAGCTTGTGTAGCGCCGAATTGCTTTAACAATTCTTTCGTCAGCCGCACTTCCGCTACACCCGATTCATCCATCACAAAATGCTGGAGGATATATCCTTCAAGCTTCAAGACATGTGCGTCTTTTTCATACAAATGGTTAAACAGCTCCTGCCGGTCAAACGCATACTGCATCAATTCACCAGCGCACTGCATAGTCTCAATCGTCGTAGACGGGTATAAAAAACGCCCTGTATCACTGACAATACCTGCATAAAGAAGTCGCGCTGCTTCGTCATTGATCTTCAGCTGTCCGCCAGATGTTTTAAACAGCTCATAAATCATCTGGCTGCACGCTGCCGCATCTTCCTCTACCCAAAGAAGATCGCCGTATGGATCCTCATTTGGATGATGATCAATTTTAATCACTTCTTTGCCAAGTTTGAAACGCTGATCACAAATTCGCGCCTGGTTGGCTGTATCACATACAATGACGAGCGCATTTTCATAAACACCGTCTTCAATTTGATCGAGGCGCCGCATAAAATAAAGCGTCTGCTCCTCTGCCCCAACCGTATAAACGTTTTTTTCCGGAAACGTAGCGCGGATTATTTCAGCGAGTCCTCCTTGTGATCCGTATGCGTCCGGGTCCGGACGTACGTGACGGTGAAGAATGATCGTATCGTATTCTTTAATTTTATCAATAATCTGTTGTTTCAACTTTTTTCCCCTTCTCTACAGGCTTGTTTCCGGTGGAAATCCGCCGCTGTTCCCGTTACAATAAAACGGAAGCCAAAAAACGGAGGAATACATCGAATGCCTAATTTCTTTTTGGTCGTCATCATTGTTTTATCGTTTATGTTTTACTTGTTTTATAAAGTACAATATGTCAGAAGCAGACGGCCAATGGAAAGAAAATGGCTGTCCGCTAAATCCACTATGGTACTGGGGTTATTTGTCGGCATGTTTGGCGTAAATACGCTGCTTATTCAGCAGACTACAACCGCCTATATTATTTCCGCTATTTTTATTTTGTACGGATTCGCCAGCATGGCGGCCGGTTTTAAATTGTACAGGCATTACCAGCCATTCGCCCGGCAGGAAGCAGAAAAAATGGATCAGCTGTAACCGAGGAAGCAGGCAGGCCGCCTGCTTTTTTATCGATCAATTAACTGGCACATCATCATCGCTTTGCCCGCAAGCACCCCTGCATTATATACCTCGACATCTACTTTCCCGAACTTACGGCCAATTTCCAGCACTTTGGGGGCAACTGTAAGAATGGACTCCATCTGAATCGGTTTTAAAAAGTAAATCGTGATATTTTCTACCACGAGGTCACCGCGTTTATGTGCACGCAAAACGCGATTTGCGGCCTCGGTTACAATTGTTGTAAACACTCCGTAAGAAACCGTGCCGAGCTGGTTGGTCATTTGCGGGGTTACCTCAAACTGATAACTGCCGCTTGCGCTTTGATCCTCAGACAGAATCAGCTGCTTGGCAATCGTATCATCGAGGGTCTCGGCTGCCTGTGGCTGACGCTGCGCGGTTTGCATCGCTTTAAGCACATCCTGGCGGCTGACAATACCCTGCAGACGATTTTGTTCGTCTACGACTGGCAGCAGTTCAATTCCTTCCCAGATCATCATATGGGCGGCTGAGGCCACACTTGTTTTCAAGGTGACGGTAAGCGGGTGTTTCGTCATCACTTTTTCCACACCGACTTCCCGGCCGCTTCCCATAATATCTTTCGCTGTTACAATACCGAATACCTTCAAGTGCTCATCCACAACCGGAAACCGGCTGTGTGACGTTTCTCTGTTTTTATCCAGCCAGTCACCCACTGTATCTCCAAGTTGAAGAAATACACTACTTTCTACTGGTGTTAAAATATCCCCGACCAGTACAATTTCTTTTTTGATCAGCTGATCGTAGATCGCCCGGTTGATCATGGCTGCTACAGTAAATGTATCATAGCTTGTTGAGATGACCGGCATCTCCAGCTCATCGGCCAGTTTTTTTATTTCGTCGCCTGCCTCAAATCCGCCTGTAATGAGGACAGCAGCGCCCGCTTGAAGAGCGAGCTCATGAGCTTTCACACGGTTACCAATGATCAGCAGGTTGCCCGGTCCTGTGTAGCGCATCATCGCTTCGAGCTGCATTGCTCCGATGACAAACTTATTTAATGTTTTATACAACCCGTTTCGCCCGCCAAGCACTTGTCCGTCTACAATATTCACAACCTCTGCAAACGTCAGCTTTTCAATATTCTCTTTTTTCTTTTGCTCGATCCGAATCGTGCCGACACGCTCAATCGCACTGACCATGCCCCTTGTCTCAGCATCCTTTATGGCCCGGTAAGCAGTCCCTTCACTAAGCGACAGCGCTTTGGCAATCTGGCGGACGGAAATTTTTTCACCGATCGGTAATTCCTCAATATATTGAAGAATTTGTTCGTGTTTTGTTGTCACTGGCTCCACCCGTCCCTTTCCGCTCTCATTCCTTTTTCAATTATAGAACAAAACAAAGCGAAAAAAAAGAAGCCGCCTCAATTGAGACGGCTCCGCTTTTATAAGTCGATTATTTCTCCTACTGTCATTACCCGGCCGCTTCCGTTTTGTACCATGGAAACAAAATCTGCGGGATTTTGGCGGATTGGCGGAAATGTATCGTAATGAATAGGTACAGTTATTTTTGCCTGCAAAAATTCTGCTGCGACCGCCGCGTCTTCCGGCCCCATCGTAAAATTGTCCCCGATCGGAAGAAGGGCTAGATCGATTGGATGACGCTCCGCAATTAGTTTCATATCCGAAAATAAAGCGGTATCACCCGCATGATAAACGGTTTTTCCTTCATTCATAATCAGTACACCCGCCGGCATACCCATATAGAGAAACGTTCCATCTGCCTGCTGAAGCCCTGATCCATGGAAAGCCTGCGTAAATTTGATTTTCCCAAATTCGAATTCCCGGCTTCCGCCAATATGCATCGGATGGGCTTCTACCCCCTGGTGCTGCAGGTAAAGAGCGAGTTCATTGACTGCAATGACGAGCGCGCCGCTTCGCTTGGCAATATCAACCGTATCTCCGACGTGGTCCCCATGTCCGTGTGTAAGAACAATAAAATCCGGATTTTGTTCGTCTGCTCTTAAATCTGTTAAATCATTCCCACTAATAAACGGATCGATTAGAACTGTTTTTCCGTTTGATCGGATTTTTACAACTGAATGTCCATGATACGATACTTTCATGAGCAGACTCCCTTCTTTAATCTTTAATACATCAAATGGCTTTTCCCTGTCTTTAAAATCTTCAAACCTCTTTAAGAAAGTTTACAGAAATGTTAGACTTATCACTTTTGATTTCCTTTTTTTGAGGTAAAATAAAACTATAAGGGGGAATGAATTATGCTAAAATACAAGCACATCTTAGTAGCGGTAGATGGATCAAAGGAAGCGGAATGGGCATTTAAAAAGTCTATTCAAATCGCCAAACGAAATGGCGCTTCGCTTAATCTGGTCCATGTCATTGATACCCGCTCATTCGCCGCTATTGAAGCGTATGACCGTTCCATTGCCGACCGGGCAGCAAAGTACGGAAATGAACTCTTAGATGATTACAAAAAAGAAGCAGCAGCGGCCGGTGTTACAAACATAAATGTATTTGTGGAATACGGGTCTCCAAAAGCTGTTATTCCAAAAAACGTAGCAAAGCATGTAGAAGCCGATTTAATTATATGCGGGGCCACCGGGCTTAACGCAATGGAACGCTTTTTGATTGGAAGCGTTTCCGAGCATATCACGCGGGCAGCCGGATGCGATGTGTTAATTGTCCGTACGGATGATCCTGATGAATAACAAAAAAACCGCCACTCCTTTGGCGGTTTTTTATAGAGGGCGCTACTGATAGCAGCGCCTTACGCTTTTTTTGATCCAGCTCCAGGCCCCATCAGCTCGAAGGCTTACAGGATGTGAGTCACAAAGGTGTTGCAGCAGGACGCTGCGTTCTTAACCTTTGTTCAATGTTCTTATGCTGGTCGCTGATAAGCGGGGGCCTTACGCTTTTTATTTAAGCAGTTCTTTTGCCGCTTGAATCTGGTTTTCTACTTGGTCAAAACCAGTGCCGCCAAGAGACTTCCTTCTCTTAACCGCTTCATACGGAGATAGAACGCCGTAAATATCTTCTTCAATCACACTTGATGCTTCTTTCAGCTCTTCCATTGAAAGATCAAGCAGGAAGCATCCTTTTTGAATGCACGTAAAAACAAGTTTCCCTGTGATTTCATGCGCTTCCCGGAATGGGATGCCTTTTGCAGCCAGGTAATCCGCAAGCTCTGTTGCATTAGAAAAGTCATTTTGCACGGCGTCTTTCATGCGGTCTTCGTTTACCGTCATTGTATCCACCATGCCAGCGAAAATTTTCAAAGAACCGAGAACAGTATGAACAGTGTCAAACATGCCCTCTTTGTCTTCCTGCATATCTTTGTTATATGCAAGCGGCAGTCCTTTTAAAATCGTCAGCAAACTAAACAAGTTTCCATATACACGGCCCGTTTTGCCGCGGATCAACTCTGCCATATCCGGATTTTTCTTTTGCGGCATAATGCTCGAGCCTGTTGAGAATGTATCATCCATCTCGACAAAACGAAACTCCTGGCTTGACCATAAAATAATTTCTTCTGCAAAGCGGGATAAGTGCATCATTAAAATTGACGATGCGCTTAAAAACTCAAGAATGAAATCCCGGTCGCTTACCGCATCCATGCTGTTTTGATAGACGCCGGCGAATCCAAGCAGTTCTGCTGAACGCTCACGGTCGATCGGGAATGTTGTTCCCGCAAGTGCCCCCGCCCCGAGCGGTGATACATCGATCCGTTTAAGCGCTTCTGTGAACCGTCCTTTGTCACGCTGCAGCATCCAAAAATATGTCATTAAATGATGGCCAAATGAAATCGGCTGCGCCCGCTGCAAATGTGTGTAGCCTGGCGCAATGGTTTCTTTGTGCTGATCGGCTTTCTCCACTAAAACCGATTGAAATTGGCTGATTAGCCCGATAATGTTTTTAACCTGCTTCTTCAGGTATAAATGCATATCTGTAGCAACTTGATCATTCCGGCTTCTTCCGGTATGAAGCTTTCCGCCAACAGGGCCAATCGAATCAATTAAAGCTTTTTCTAAATTTAAATGGATGTCTTCAAGCGAAACCGAAAACTCGATTTCACCGGCTTCGGCTTTCTTCTTTAAAGCCTCAAGTCCTGACTTGATTTGTTCCATTTCTTCACTTGTTAAAATGCCTGTTTCACCAAGCATGGTCACGTGGGCGATGCTGCCTTCGATATCCTCGAAAACGAGCTCCTGGTCAAATGAGATGGACGCTCCGAATTCGTCTACCCACTCTTCTGCTGATTTTTGGAACCGGCCGCCCCATAACTTTTTCGTCATGATTACTTAAGCCCCTTCTCTTTATGAACCCGCGAGCTCACAACCGTTGGAAGACCATATAAGTTGATGAAACCAACTGCAGACGCATGGTCAAACGCATCGTCTTTCGAGTATGTTGCAAGGCTTTCGTCATACAATGAATACGGCGATTTTCTTCCTTCTACAATTGCATGGCCTTTAAACAATTTTACACGAACTGTGCCTGTTACATATTTCTGTGTATCTTTTAAAAACGCAACAAGCGATTCACGAATTGGGTTAAACCAAAGACCGTCATAAATAATTTCCGTTAAACGTTTTTCAATGACTGGTTTAAAGTGAGCCAATTCTTTTACAAGTGTAATATCTTCAAGCTCTTTATGCGCAGTGATCAATGTCGTCGCACCTGGAGTCTCGTATACTTCACGCGATTTAATGCCGATCAAGCGGTTTTCAATATGGTCAATACGGCCGATACCGTGCTTGCCTGCCACTTCATTTAAGTGAAGAATGAGTTCTGCCAGCTCCATTTTTTCACCATTCACAGATGTTGGAACCCCTTCTTCAAAATCAATTTCAATGATATCCGGCGTGTCCGGCGTATCTTCTAAGTGAGCAGTTAAGTCGTATGCATCAAGCGGCGGTGCTGCCCAAGGATCTTCAAGAGCGCCACACTCATTAGCACGTCCCCATAAGTTTTGGTCAATTGAGAACGGGCTTTCTTTACCGATTGGCACCGGCACGTTATGCTGTTTCGCATATTCGATTTCCTCTTCACGTGACCAAGCCCAGTCACGAACAGGCGCCAATACTTCAAGGTCTGGATTAAGAGCGCGGATCGCCACTTCAAAACGAACCTGGTCGTTTCCTTTTCCTGTGCATCCGTGCGCAACGGCTGTTGCATTTTCTTGTTCAGCGATTTCAACCAGCTTTTTTGAAATAAGCGGACGAGACAGCGCAGATACAACTGGATACTTGTTTTCGTACCATGTATGCCCCTGCAAAGCAACAAGCGCAAAATCTTCCGCGAATTCTTTTTTCGCATCGATCATGTAGCTTTCGACTGCACCAACCTGCAGGGCTTTGTTTTTAATAAATTCAAGATCTTTCCCTTCGCCGACATCCAAGCAAACCGCTACAACGTCGTATCCTTTTTCTTTCAGCCACGGAATTGCAACGGATGTATCAAGGCCACCCGAATATGCCAGAACTACTTTCTTACCCATCTATATTTCCTCCTCTTTCCTGCGAACAAAAGTATATTTATTCAACGAATCTTATTTTTATTCTTATATTATGTATAAAGAATATCATGTTCAGAGGGGCCTTTCAAGTGGTTTTCTCAAAAAAAAATACATTTTTTTGTGTATTTATGTAAAAATTCTGCATATTCAGCTCTTTTGCTATTTTACCTTTTTTCTTTTACTATGGAAGAAACCCGTTAAAAGCAGGTGACCAAATGTTTCAATATGATAAACGCCTGGGCATTCCTCTTCCTGCGCTTCAGCATGACTGGTTTTCTTATTCTGTGAATGAACGCCAGCAGATCACTCTCGAATGGGAAACGATCCGAGGAACCATCCCAGACCGCATCAGCGAACTTGAAGGGCAAATTAATAGGAAACAAGCCGCCTTAAATGAAGAAGAGAGCTTTGACCAATCGTGCCGGCTGAATACAGAGATCAGTGAGCTTGCTTCTATTATTAATGATTTATGGCTTTGGTTTAGAACATCTCCAGACGTAGATGAGGCAAAAAAACACATGCATAAAAAAGAACCGGTTTTTTAATTCCGGTTCTTTTTTTCATGCAAATAACGGTATTGATAGTATCGTTCCGCCAACACTGCTGTTTCGTTTACTGTCCGCCAGCTTGCTCCAATGCCAATGGCCATTGACAGGAGCGGAAGGCCGGACATTTTCTGGCGGCGAAATCCCCTGACAGCTGCCAGCTTGATGATATATTGCAGCGGCTCCCGCAGCATCGACTCATTGAAGGACCAGCGGCCGTCTATATAAGATGTTCCTTCTTCCACCTCCGTAATCAGCTGCGCCCATCCATCTACTTTTAAATGCTTCGGGAGCATGGCTGTATACAGTACGTGAAGGATAGTTTCTTTCTCAAACGATTCGTTCAAATCAAAACCATAGGACATCGCAGTTGCTTCAATAACATGCAGCTGAATAAGGGGCAGTGAAACCACATCGGCTGCCAGCGGCAAAAGTTTTCCCGTTCCCGTAAGAGCCCCCTGTGCAGCTGCAAGCAGGCGGCTGCGGGCTGTTTGCTGGCTGCTTATGTAATGAAGCTGATCAATGGGCAGGCGGCGCATATGTGCTAGCGTTTCGATTTCATCATCAAAAACCCGTGCTACAGCCAGCACTCGACTGCGTACTTCGTTTTGAAGCTGTGTTTTGTGCATAACCGCATAAATATTCTTTAAACCTTCATCCGCTTTTTCAGCGAGGAACGTCTGCGTCTCTTCCGGCAGGACAGCTGCGGCCTGGCTCGTAAAAGAATTCGCTTCTTCTACTGTGCTGTTTTGATCAGCTGCAAGCTGCTGTTCCCACGCCATTAACTCATCCCAGTAAGCCTGATCCCGTTTTGTCCACATATTGGTCATCCCTTCTGATAATCTGCAAACCACCGATCAATTTTTTGTACAATAGACGCTGTTGCCCTTTTATCCGTTAAAGACGGCATTGCTGCGAGCAATACTTCCTTCGGCTTTTTCACACCCGGTGCTTTTTTCCGGATCATCAAAATACTTTTTGCTGCATTTTTGTTTTTAAAAAGGGTTTGCGGCAGCTGGATCACACCTTCGATATACGCTTCTTCCGTTAAAAAAGCCTGCAGCTTTTTCGCTTCCGGCGATTCGAAAAGACCATTTGGAATAATAAAGAAAAGCTGGCCGCCCGGCTTGGTGTGATGTAAGCTCTGTTCAATAAACAAATGATGTGCATATGAATGGCCGCTGTCCGCTTTTAGCTTGTAAGAAGACGCCCGAGCATCATTTGGATAATAACCAACCGGCAGGTCGCATACAACAACATCAACTGGATCGATTAAAAGCGGCTCCAGCGCGTCCTGGTTATACAGCGTAATAGGGTGGTGCAGGAGGTTGGC
Organism: Domibacillus sp. 8LH; assembly: GCF_038806185.1. NCBI lineage: Bacteria > Bacillati > Bacillota > Bacilli > Caryophanales > Bacillaceae > Domibacillus > Domibacillus sp. 8LH. Next base: position 602,559 of record NZ_JAVJNG010000001.1, read on the forward strand.
TACCGCATATGCCAGCTTAAGCAGCACATCATCAAGGTCAACTCCGTACGCTTCCACCTTGCCGTCAAACTCATTTAACACAGTGGCCACGAGGTTTCCCGTTCCAATAGTTGGGTCAAGAAGGGTAAAAGAAGTGTTTTTTCCCATGCTTTTTCTTAATAAATAAGCGATAAACAAACCGATCGAGTCCGGTGTCATTTGATGATTGGGCTGCACATGCTCTTTCATGCCTTTTAAAATAGCGAGCTGAAACGCTTTGCGGATCGCTTCTTTTGAATAGCGGTCGAGCTGTGCGCTGCTGTAAAGCTTTTGCAGGCGTTTTTCATCCATCTCATTTAATTCTTCCTGGATAACATCCCCGTGAAAAAGATTTTCTGCCGTTTCACCGAGCGCTTCTAAATAGGGAATAGACAAAAGACGGCTTAGAAGAGCGGCCGATTCATCGAATACCCCAAATAAATTTTCTACTGTTAATTCCTGTGTCATAAAAAAACCTCACTTTCCTGTCGAAAAAAACAGCCGGCTCCGACAAAATGTCAAAGCCGGCTGCAAACCGAGCCTGTACTAAATTAGTTTGCTGCTTTTGCAGCTTCAATTGCTGCGGCGTAGTCTGGATGATCTGTTCCTTCTCCAACATACTCCACGTATGTAACAGTGTCGCTTGAATCGATTACAAAAACAGAACGAGCCAGAAGGCGAAGTTCCTGCATTCCAACACCGTACGCTTGTGCAAATGAAAAATCACGGTGATCTGATAATGTTTTCACATTTTCAAGACCGGCTGCTGCACACCAGCGTTTTTGAGCAAATGGAAGGTCAGCTGAAATGGTTAATACTTCAACGTTGTCCAATTTAGCTGCTTCTTCGTTAAAACGGCGTGTCTGCGCATCGCAAACACCTGTATCGATCGAAGGCACTACACTGATTAAACGCACTTTGCCTGCTGTGTCTGCAAGCGTGACTGGAGATAAGTCATTCGCCAAAACAGTAAAGTCCGGCGCTTTGTCTCCTACTTTTACTTCATCGCCAATCAATGTCATTGGATTGCCTTTAAATGTTACGTTTGCCATCTATAATTCCCTCCACATTCTGCATTATACATACATCATACTGAATCGACCAATGCCAATGCAATGAAAAAGAGTTAAATAACGGCTTTTTTCTTTTGAACCGTTTTTAATTGAGCAAATGTAAAAACAACGAGCGCACTCCAAATAAAAGAAAACGACAGCAGCTGGGATGGTGTAAAAGGCTCATGGTATAAAAACACACCGAGCAGCAGCGTCATTGTCGGAGCAATATACTGTAAAAAACCAATTAAATAAAGCGGTATTTTTTGGGCGCCGTGACCAAATAAAAGAAGGGGAACGGCCGTCAGTACGCCTCCTCCGATAAGCAGAAGATCCGTTTGTACACTGCCGGAAAACAATTGAAGGGTTCCGTTCGATGAAAGAAAAACCAAATATAAAACAGCGATCGGCGTCACAACAGCTGTCTCGATCGTCAATCCCACTGCAGCATCCATTCTGATCATTTTCTTAGCCAGTCCGTAAAGCGCAAACGAAACCGCCAGTGATATCGATACCCACGGAAAAGAGCCATAGGAAAAAGTCATAATGAGCACACCGCATGCCGCCAGAATAAAAGAAAGGATTTGTGCTTTTGAAAGAGCTTCTTTCAATACAAGAATACCAAGCAGCACACTCATAAGCGGATTGATATAATAGCCCATGCTTGTTTCAATAATATGGTTGTTGTTAACTGCCCAAATAAACACAAACCAGTTAATGCTGACTAAAACAGAAGCCGTTGCAAGTGCCGCCGCTTTCTTAGGGTGAGCGGTAATTTCTTTTAACACTTGTCCCAGCGGAGCAAGCTTTCTCATCAGAACAAGCAGCAAAATCATAAAAATAAATGACCATATCACGCGGTTAGCAAGTATTTCATAAGCGGATACACCGCTGACCAGCTTCCAGTAAATCGGAATCAAGCCCCATATTACATACGAACCGGCTGTATAGATCATGCCGGCTTTTCGTTCGTCCTGCATTTTTTCACCTCATTTATTTCTACACACGAAATATTTGTTAAAAGAAGCCGCGCTCACAGGCGCGGTGTTTTACAAAAGATCGTCCATTTCTTCTTCAATGTTTGGAAGCAACATTGTCTCGGTTGATTGAATCGCTTCTTCAATCAGCGGTTCAAAGTCTAAAAAGCTTTCAAAAAACTGGACTTTTTCCGTTTTCGGCTTTGTTTTTGGTGCAGCCGGCGTAAAAATCGTGCAGCAGTCTTCAAACGGAAGAATCGAAATGTCATGCGTACCGATTTTGCGGGCAATATTCATGATTTCGAGTTTGTCTACTGCAATGAGCGGCCGAAGAACTGGTGTGTTGGTTACATCATTGATCGCAGCCATGCTTTCCATCGTCTGGCTGGCTACCTGTCCAAGGCTCTCTCCTGTGACAATGGCCAGGGCGCCGGTCTGTTCACGAATGCGGTCAGCAATGCGCATCATAATCCGCCGTGTTGAGGTCATTGTGTAGTTTTCCGGCACCTGCTTGTGAATCGTTTCCTGAATCTTCGTGAACGGCACGATATGCAGACGGACATTGCCGCCATATGTTGTCAGTACGTTTGCCAAATCAATCACTTTTTGTTTAGCCCGGTCGCTTGTATAGGGAGGGCTGAAAAAATGAACTGCTTCGATTTCGACGCCGCGCTTCATCATCATGTAACCGGCAACCGGACTGTCAATTCCGCCGGATAAAAGAAGAACCGCTTTACCTGAAGCGCCCGCTGGCATGCCGCCTGCTCCAGGAATCGTTTCTGAAGATAAATAAACCCCTTCTTCTCTTACTTCGATCGTTAAGATGAAATCCGGATTTCGTACATCTACCGTTAATTGTTCCGTTTTTCGTAGAACAAAGCTGCCAATTTCATGATTCAGCTCATGCGTATCAAGCGGAAACTGTTTGTCTGCCCGGCGTGTATTGACTTTGAATGAAGCCGGTTTGCCATCCATTGCTTTTTCAACCAGCGCCAGTGCTGCTTCTTTTATGTCATCAATATTCTGCGCTGTTTTCATTACCGGGCTGAAGGATTGAATGCCCGACACATGGACAAGCGCATCCTTTACTTTGTCAAAAGATGCTCCATTTAAATAAAGAAACATCCGATCCCGCTGCGCTTCTACACCAATTCGATCATCTTTTAACAAACGTTTAATGTTGGTTTTCATTTTATTTGTAAATTTACTCCGGTTCCGCCCTTTTGTGGACATTTCACCGTACCGGATCAATACGCGGTCATAATTCATGTTCGTTCATTCCTTTTTTTTGCGAGCGTTGGAACGACCCGGTCCAACGCTTCGATAAATTGTTCAGCTTCCTTCATCGTATTGCGGGATGACAAGCTGATGCGAATTGCCGAAGCCGCAAGTTCGCTGCTGATGCCCATCGCCTGAAGCACCCGGCTTGGCTTTGCGAGCTTCGAAGAACAGGCGCTGGTCGTTGAAACAATCACTTCTTCCTGTTCAAGTGCATGTACAAGAACTTCCCCCTTTAAATCAGGAAAAGATAAACTTAAAACATGTGGAGCAGACTGAGCAATCGGAGTATGAATGTTTACCCATGGACGTTTTCCCAGTTCATGATACAGCCATTCGGTGATGTGCCGCACCGGTTCCATATCCGACTCAAACGCCATACGAACGGCTTTTGCCAGTGAAGCCGCTCCAGCCGTATGCTCTGTGCCGCTTCGGAAGCCACTTTCCTGCCCGCCGCCCGAAAGCAAAGGAGCAAGGTGAATACCGTGCTTTTTAAATAAAAAGCCTGTGCCATTTAATCCATGCAGCTTATGACCGGATACAGACATCAGGTGAACACCCCAATCCTCCAGATTAAGCGGCACTTTGCCAAATCCCTGAACAGCATCTACATGAAATAGTGTTTGCGGATGCTGCTGGATGATACGGCCGATCTCTTGGATGAGCTGCACTGCACCCGTTTCATTGTTCACGTGCATAACAGAAACCAAAATCGTTTCATCTGTTATCGCCTGCTCAATATCCGCCGGCGTCACAACCCCGTTTGCTGACGGCTTTACGTACGTCACTCGAAATCCATCCTGTTCAAGATCGCGGCATGCCTCAAAAACAGAAGGATGCTCAATTTGAGTCGTGACGATGTGCCGTCCCCTGCCCTTGTAGAACTGTGCCGTACCTTTGATCGCCAGGTTATTGGATTCTGTACCGCCCGATGTAAAAATAATTTCGGACGCTGACACTCCACATAGCGAAGCCACTTGAGTACGCGCTTTTTGAAGAAATCGTTCTGCCTCCATGCCTGCATGATGAAGGGAAGACGGATTGGCGAAGAAACGCTTGCTTGCTTTTATAAATGTCTCGAGCACCGAATCATCGGGCATCGTTGTCGCACTGTTGTCAAAATAGATCATAGGCGCTGCTCCTCATTTTTTTTACCTATCCATGTTAGCATATTGAGTCAAAAAAAGCCGCCTCTTTTTCTCGAGGCGGCTCTGCATTATCATTGTTCTTGTTTGTACTGGGCATCAAACTTTTTGAGCCCTTTGGAATCCACTTTGTCAATCGCTGTCGCGCACAGTTCCAATGCTTTACTGTAATCTGCCTGGCGAAAAGCGAGCTCGGCTTCATTCAGTTTAGGTCCCACAGCAGGATGCGTGCGGCGGTACCGGTTGCCAAACTGAATCATTCGTTCTGCCAGTGCCACTTGGTCAATCAGCTCGTCTGTTTTATTAGCAAGATGATCAATCGAGGCACTTGCTGTATCCAGCTGTTCCCGCACTGCTTTCATATTTAACGGTTTTTCATTCAAGTGTGTATTCGTCTGCTGAATACGCACACGCGCATCTTCACTCATTTCCCGGTAATAATCTGGGATATCCGGTAGATTGCTTTGCTTTACTTTCCGCATAATCTGCTGAAGCTGGTTTCTGAGTCCGTGCAGTTCCTCTGCCGCCTCTACCTCGTCTTTTCGAAGCGTTTGAAGGAAAGCAGCAAAGCCCTGCTGCTCTTTTTTCATTTCGGCGATACGGGCCTGGATTTCTTTTAATTCATCATGAAGGAACGAATAAGCCGTTTTTTCTTCTTGAATACGCCCGTGTAAAATTTCATATTGTTTCTCAAGATGGTAAATTTCCTCTTTTAGCCGTTTCGGCACATCGGATTCTTCTCCGCTGAGCTGATAGCTTTGTTTCACGAGATCGGTTTCTTCGAGCAGCTCCTCGTTCTGGTCACTGATCCCGGCAATAGCCGTGCCCGTTTCACCTTCATCTTTTAACACTTGATGCTTCGCCATAACTTCTTTCTCAAGCAGATCATAGAAAAATTCGATACTGTCTCTGGCATCGGACACAATAAGCTCTGTTTCTCCTACTTCTGTTTTCAAAAGAAGATCGCGTCCGCGGCTCAGCTCTTCTTTTAAAGCAGCTGTTTCTTTTTCAATCTGTAAATGATCGAGCAGATAGCCGTCCTGCTTCATTTCCTTATAGCCATGCTCGATTTCCGATAATTGAGCCGGAAGCGTATGGTTTACCTCTGTCATTAAAACAGGAATGCGCGACATCTTATGCTCCATCGCATCCATTTCCGCTTGAATTTCCATTAACAGCTCCCGCGCTTCAAGATAGTTGCCTTCTTCTGTTAAATCGGCGAACTTTTCAAAACGGCCTGCAAGCACCTCAAGCTGCACCTCAAGCACGGATGCCGCTTTGCCAAAAGTGTGACGATGAGCAAGCAGCCTTTTTTTCGCTTCACGCTGGCGTGTGTGCATGTCTTCACCTTCGGACCGGTTTTTTTCCTCACTTCCAACCAGCTGATCGAGTTCCGATAAAATATTATTTACTTTTTTTTCAATTTGATGGAGGCGGTTTTCAATCTCATTATTTGTTTTTTTGGCGGCGCCAAATCGAAATTTATCCGTCTGCTCTTCTGAAAGAAAAAGCTTTTCATCCACAGCTGGAAGATCGATGGTTACGACCTCATCCCATTCGGTGCGCCATCTATCAAACAGAGCCTCTGTCTGCCCTGTCATATTAAGTCTTTTTACTTTAGCCAGCTCTTCATGAACCGGCCGGTGAAGCAGTTCTGTTTTCTTCATATCCAGCCGATCGATTTCAGCCCTGTTTTTTTTCTTATTCATCATTGTATAGATGAAAAAAACAAGTACGACAATGATCGCTCCAATGACAAATTCCACCATCATAAGCCCCCTCGTAACCACGATAAATAGTATGTATAGAAAGAAAACGCCTCATTGCGTCCTTTCAGTCAATTGCGTATAATTTCACTATCATTAATAATAGCATGATTGTCCACATTTTTAATGGGAACTTACGTTTTTTTAAGCGGGTTTTCACAAAAAAATGTCAAAATAAGTGCTTTTTAAAAGAAAAAGGAGTTTTTTCGCATGCTTAGAGATGGACATATTCATACACGATACTGCCCGCACGGCTCAACCGATTCATTAGATCAGTATATTGAGCGTGCACTTGAGCTTGGCTTTTCAGAAATTACGTTTACAGAACACGCACCGCTGCCGGACCACTTTATAGACCCTGCACCAAACCGGGACAGTTCTATGCGAAAAAGCGACCTTGAACAGTATTTAAAAGAAGTGGAAAACGCGAAAAAGCAATATGCCTCTTCTCTTACCATCCATACCGGTCTGGAAGTAGATTTCATCACAGGTTTCGAAGAAGAAACCACTCAATTTCTAACAGAATACGGTCCCTTTTTAGATGATGCGATTTTATCCGTTCATTTTCTTCCGTTGAACGAACGATTTGTCTGCGTCGACTTCAGTGAAGAAGAATTTGGACGAATCATAAAAGAAGCCGGATCGATTGAATTTGTCTATGAATTATACTATGATACCGTATTGAAGTCTGTACAAGCAAATCTCGGGCCTTTTAAGCCAACCCGAATTGGACATATTACGCTTGCGCGTAAATTTCAGCTCCTGTATCCGTGCACAACATCGTTCGAGCCGCATATAAACCGCTTGCTGCAGGCCATTAAACAGGCCAATTATTCGCTTGATTATAACGGGGCCGGTTTTGTTAAACCGCTTTGCGGTGAAACATATCCTCCTCTTGATATTGCCCGTACCGCTCATTCGCTCGGTATTCCGCTCGTTTACGGATCCGATGCTCACGCGGCTGCCGGTATTGGTCAGGGTTTAGAGCAAATTGACCGTACTATTATAATAGAAGGAAGTGTTTAAACATGTTTCAAACCGCCGCTTACTCTGGAACAAAACCAGAACAATATTCACTTGTAAATAAGCAGTTAGAAGCACTGCTGACAGGAGAAACGAATACGATTGCCAATTTAGCCAATGCGTCGGCTCTTCTTGGCCAATTTCTTCCCCGAATTAACTGGGTTGGGTTTTACGTACTTGATGAAAACAAAAACGGACTCGTACTTGGGCCTTTCCAGGGACTTCCTGCCTGCGTCCGTATTCCGTTCGGCAAAGGTGTATGCGGAACTGCTGCTGCTGAGCGAAAAACACTTCGTATTGAAGATGTACATGCATTTCCGGGACACATCGCCTGTGACGCCGCATCACGGTCTGAAATTGTCGTTCCCCTTATTAAAGATGGCGAGCTGCTGGGTGTGCTCGATATTGACAGCCCGGAAACAAACCGCTTTGACGAAGAGGATGAAAAAGGACTCGTTCAGTTTGCCGAAACACTCGTCCGCTTTTTATAAGAAAAGGTTGACACTATAACAGGCACGTTATATACTATTCTTTGTGTAAAATAAATGCAGCCTATGTGTTCGCTGTTTAGATGTCATTTTGTTTCTTTATCCGGTATCAATCTGGAAAAGGGGCATCGTGTAACCCGTTGCTGCAGGGCGATGGTGCATGAAAACAAAATGTGCTGGCAGTTATTCACACCGGTTTTTATTTTACAACAAAATAAAAACACAGAAGGAGGAGTCATTCAATGGCTCGTTACACAGGTCCAAGCTGGAAAATCTCCCGCCGTCTAGGCATTTCTCTTAGCGGTACAGGTAAAGAAATCGAAAAACGCCCTTACGCTCCAGGTCCACACGGCCCGAACCAGCGTAAAAAGATGTCTGAATACGGACAACAACTTCAAGAAAAACAAAAACTTCGTCACATGTACGGCGTGACTGAGCGTCAATTCCGTAACTTGTTTGACCGCGCTGGTAAACTAAAAGGCGTATACGGTGAAAACTTCATGATTCTTCTTGAATCACGTCTTGATAACCTTGTATACCGTTTAGGTCTTGCCCGCACTCGTCGTCAAGCTCGTCAGCTTGTTAACCATGGTCACATCACAGTTGATGGAAAACGCCTTGACATTCCATCATACCAAGTGAAAATCGGCCAAACAATCGGCGTTCGCGAAAAATCAAACAACTTTGCTATCATCAAAGAAGCAGTAGAAGTAAACAACTTCGTACCTGACTACTTGACGTTTGATGCTGATAAACTTGAAGGTACGTTCACTCGTCTTCCAGAGCGTTCTGAACTTCCAGCAGAAATCAACGAAGCGCTTATCGTAGAGTTCTACTCTCGTTAATTTTATCGCTTTATGGATTTACGCAAAACACCAGCTGTTATGTATATAACAGCTGGTGTTTTTTTATGCTCAATAGATTTACATCATCTCTTCATACAAAGGAAATTGAAGTGTTACCGTTGTTCCCTTTTCTTTTACACTTTGAAAACGTATGGTTCCTTTATATTTTTTTACGATATTGAAGCAAACCATTAAACCAAGACCGGTTCCTTTGCTTTTTAATGAATAAAAAGGAGTGCCCAGTGATTGAATTTCCGTTTCTGACATGCCCTTTCCATGATCGATAATGCTAATTTCCACGTTCTGTTTAACCCGTTTTGCCCGAACAAGTACAGAATGGCCATCTTCAGACGCTTCTATCGCGTTTTTAATGAGATTAATACATAATTGCTTGAATTCCATTTGATTGGCCGCAATAGTACACTCTTCCTCCGCTTCTAACTCAATCCGGTTTGCATGCAGCAGGCCATATGAATGGAGCAGGCCCACTACACTGCAGAGACTTTCTTTTATCTTTATTTTTTCCATACTCACTTCTTTGCTTGGCGCAGAAAGCGTTAAAAATTGAGAAATTACTTCCTCCGCGGTATTGAGCTCATCTATCATTAAAGCAAAGTGCTTTTTTGCTTCTTCATTGTATGAAGAGTCTTGTTCATACAGCTGCAAAAATCCTTTTACAACCGTTAGCGGATTTCTTATTTCATGTGCAACCGCAGCCGCTAATTGTCCGGCTGTTTTAATTCGCTCCGCCTGCTGAATTTGTTCATAATAAAGACGCTGTTTTTTAATTCGTAAGTAGGTCAGATAAAAAAGAAGGCACAAGATAATCTGGCTGCCGAAAAAGTTAATCATATTTCCGATTAGATCCTGCTTCATTAAAACATACAGCCCGCCTTTTTGAGTGATCATGACATAACTCATAATACTTGTAATAGCGGCCGTATTCATAAACAGCGTTAAATAAAAAAGCTTTGGATCAAAGAATAAAATGGAGATAGCCGGAATCAAACAAATGTAAATAAACGTAGACCACGTATCTGGATAAAGGAAGAAAATCGTATAAAAATACGCGATGGCTGCCAAAATAAGCACAGTTTTCATCATCCGGTTTTGAAAAGCAGGATACATGAAAAGGCACAAAGAAACCACGGCTACAAGAAGTGCATGCATCATAAAGATTGAATCCATTTGATGAAAATGAGGATTTCCCCATAACAACCCTGTAATCATGGCTGCTATCACAAATCCCATTCCAATATAATAGATTCTTTTTAAATTAAAATATGTGTTCATCTGATATAATTACTCCCTGACTTCATCACAAAATGGATTGACTCCTGTTTTTCTCTGCTCTTTATTTTACCATAAAACAGCAATCTCTATTTATCGATCGAAAAAGCAAAAAAACCGTCCCCTTTGCGTGACGGTTTTTTGAATGCATATGCACTTTATTAATTACTTGTACTGAATTAAAAAGTACTTCTTTTTCCCGCGGCGGATGACAGTGAATCGGCCGTCCATTTTGTCTTCTTCCGATAAAACATAAGCCGTGTCTGTCATTTTTTCACCGTTGATCGATACAGCGCCGTTTTGCACATCTTCACGCGCCTGGCGTTTTGATGGAGAAATTTTAGCGTCGACAAGCAGGTCAACAATGTTTGGAAGCTCTCCTTCTGCCGTGTAGCTTGGAACGTCTTTAAGCCCCTGCTCGATTTCATCAGCAGATAATGACTTAATGTCCCCGCTGAACAGCGCTTTTGTAATATTGATCGCTTGAGCCAACGCTTCTTCTCCATGAATGAGACGCGTCATTTCTTCTGCAAGCGCTTTTTGTGCTTTACGAAGGTGCGCTTCTTCTTTCATTGATGCTTCAAGTGCTTCGATTTCTTCTTTTGAAAGAAACGTGAAAATTTTCAAGTAGCGGATTGTATCAGCGTCCGCTGTGTTAATCCAAAACTGGTAAAACTCGTAAGGAGATGTTTTCTTCGGATCAAGCCATACTGCGCCGCTTTCCGTTTTTCCGAATTTTGTTCCGTCTGATTTCGTTACAAGCGGGATGGTAAAGCCGTATGCCTGCTCGCCTTCTGGGTTTAGTTTACGGATCATTTCAAGGCCGGTTGTAATATTGCCCCATTGATCACTGCCCCCAATTTGCATACGGCAGCCGTGATTTTTATGAAGATAGTAGAAATCCATCGCCTGTAAAATCGTATAAGCAAACTCTGTGAACGAAATGCCGCTCTCAAGCCGTGATGCGACTGTATCCTTGGCCAGCATGTAGTTCACACCAATATTTTTTCCGAAGTCACGCAGGAATGTCACTACATCCATAGACCCGATCCAGTCGTAGTTATTGACAAGAACAGCGCCATTTTCACCTTCTACTGAGAAGATTTTTTCCAGCTGAGCACGAAGGCCGTTCACATTTTTTTGCACCTGCTCCATCGTCTGCAGCGTACGCTCTTCTTTTTTACCGCTCGGGTCGCCAATTGTTCCCGTTGCTCCACCCACCAGCACAATAGGCTTATGGCCGTGCTGCTGAAAGCGGCGCAGTGTTAAAAATGGCAGCAAATGACCGATATGCATACTGTCTGCTGTAGGATCGACACCACAGTACAAAGCAATTTTTTCATCTTTCAGCATTTTTTCAATGCCTTCTTCGTCTGTCTGCTGGTAGACGATGCCCCGCCATTTTAAGTCTTCTAACAATTCCATATTATCCTCTCCTTTTTCAACAAAAAAACGCCCCTGCAATCAATGCAGGGACGCTGTTTACGCGCGGTACCACCCAGGCTTGAGAAAATCATTCTCCACTCTATACCGGTAACGACGGCAGACGTCAGCCGCTACTTATTGTTCACGGCGAAAGCTCCGGGAGGTAATTCATCTCACTGTTTGTGCTTTCTTCCACCAGCCGAAAGCTCTCTTTGTAACAGGGACAGCAGACTACTTATTCCGTTCATCGCTTTGTTTATTGAATATAACACACATTGTAGCCTGCACCACTTTGTTTGTCAAACGGAAATTGTCTATTGTTACGTGATGCTCCTGCTTCACTAAAAAAGCTGCTTCGCTTTTTTTGCGGAGCAGCCGTTCAAACTTGTTAGTCTTCCATCGTCGATAAGTCACCCGTTGGCAGATCAAGCTCCCATGCTTTCAAGACACGGCGCATAATTTTGCCCGAGCGTGTTTTCGGAAGCTTGTCACGAAACTCAATTTCACGTGGAGCAGCGTGAGCAGCAAGGCCTGTTTTAACAAATTGGCGGATTTCTTCTTTTAAGTCGTCCGATTGTTCATATCCGTCACGAAGCGCAATAAATGCTTTGATCACTTCGCCCCGGACCGGGTCTGGTTTTCCAATCACGCCTGCTTCGGCAATAGCTGGATGCTCGACAAGCTTGCTCTCTACTTCAAATGGGCCGACACGCTCACCAGCTGTCATAATGACGTCATCTACGCGGCCTTGGAACCAAAAATAACCGTCTTCGTCCATGTATGCGGAATCTCCGGATACATACCAGTCACCCGGCATAAAATAAGATTCGTATTTGGCTTCATTGTTCCAAATCGCCGCCATCATAGACGGCCAGCCTTTTTTAATCGCCAGATTGCCCATTCGGTTTGGCGGCAGCTCATTGCCCTGGTCATCTACAATCGCTGCTTTCAATCCAGGAATTGGTTTACCCATAGATCCCGGGCGAATATCCATTGACGGATAGTTACAAATCACTTGAGCCCCTGTTTCTGTCATCCACCATGTATCGTGAATGCGAAGGTCAAAAACTTTTTTACCCCAGCGTACAACTTCCGGATTTAATGGCTCTCCAACACTTAAAATATGGCGCAGGGACGACAGATCAAATTTTTTCACAACTTCGTCACCAGCGCCCATCAGCATGCGGAAAGCTGTTGGCGCACTGTACCAAACGCTTACTTTATACTCTTCAATCGTTCCATACCATGCCTCCGGACTGAAGCGTCCCCCAACAATGACGTTTGTAGAGCCTGTCAGCCATGGGCCGAAAATGCCATAAGCTGTACCTGTTACCCAGCCCGGGTCCGCTGTACACCAGTAAACGTCACTTTCCTGCAGGTCAAGCACCCACTTGGCTGTCTGATATTGCTGAATCATTGCATTATGTACGTGCAAAACCCCTTTAGGTTTTCCAGTCGAACCAGATGTGTAATGAAGCAGCATCCCATCTTGACGATCTACCCATTCAATCTCAAACTGGTCTGATGCTTCTTTCCACTTTTGCATAAAATCTATTTGCTTTTCGTCCTCTTCTACGCTGTCGGACACGATAAATACTTTTTCCAGCTTCGGCAGCTCATCCACTGGAACACGGCTTGCAAGCTCCGGCGTCGTAATAATCATGCGTGCCTCGCTGTCTTCCAGACGGTCCCGCACAGCCCCTTCCATAAATGCTTCAAACAACGGCCCCACAATAGCTCCTGCTTTAATTGCCCCTAATGCTGCGAAATAAAGCTCCGGTGAACGCGGCATAAAAATAAAGACACGATCTCCTTTTTGAAGATCTCCGTATTGCTTTAGTACATTGGCTGCTTTGTTTGTATTTGCTTTCATCTCTGCGAACGTGTATTGCTCACTGCGGCTGGCATCCCGGTAATAAAGCGCCACTTTTTCCCCTTTGCCAGACTCGGCATGACGGTCAATCGCTTCATATGCCGCATTTACTTTACCTGTCTGGGACCAGGAAAAAGCTTTCTCTGCTTCTTTCCAATCAAAAGAGGCATATGTTTGATCATAATCTGCTAAATTATAATTTCCCTGTACAGCTGATAGCGCTTCCAATTTCATAAACCGATTCCCCCTTTGTATGATGAATGCTCCCTTATTATATAACACATCCATATTTTTCACAATTTATACAAAATTAAAATTATGAAGATTGTAAGGATTCTATGAAAATTTAGTGAAAACGCTTTATTTATTGTTTATTTATGTATATGGTTAGGATAGAAGATTTATGAAGGCGGTGACCTAATGGAACATATCAAAACCTATTACTCAAAAGAATTACAAACACCCAGCGGGACACTGATTGTAGAAGGTCCTATTGAGCCGGAACAGCTTGCAGAGTACAAGTTCCATGAAGGACTGGTAGCATTTCGCCAGCCTGACCAGCAGCTTGAAGCTCTTATTGAAATTGCGGGTCTCCCCGAAGGGCGGATTATTATTGCAAGAAATGATCAAACGATCGTTGGGTATGTTACTTTTTTGTATCCCGACCCTCTAGAGCGGTGGTCAGAAGCAAAACTTGATAATCTTATAGAGCTTGGCGCGATTGAAGTAGCGCCGGATTACCGGGGAGCACGGGTCGGCCAAACGCTGCTGCACGTTGCTATGATGGATGACCAAATGGAGGACTATATTACCATTACAACCGAATATTATTGGCATTGGGATTTAAAAGGAACCGGTTTAAATGTGTGGGAATATCGTAAAATCATGGAGAAAATGATGGGTGCCGGCGGACTTGTATGGTACGCAACCGACGATCCAGAAATCAGCTCTCATCCTGCGAATTGTTTAATGGTCCGAATTGGTTCAAGAGTAGATCAGGAATCAATTCGAAAATTTGACCAGGTACGTTTTATGAACCGCTTTATGTATTAAGAAAGGAGGGCTGACCAGTGGTCCTTGAAGAAATTATGAAAGTCCATATACATACACTTACCCCTGACGATACGATCGGGGCCGCTCTTCAGCTTTGCCGTGACCATAAAATCCGCCATATCCCTATTTTGGATGCAGATCATACATTGGCCGGACTGGTGACTGATCGAGACATAAAAGACGCGACACCCTCCATTTTAAAACAAGAAAACGGCTCTGAACAATTAAACAAGCCGCTCAGCCTTATTATGAAAACAAATGTGATTACAGGACACCCGCTCGATTTTGTTGAAGATGCCGCTGCAACCTTTTATGAGCATCATATCAGCTGCCTGCCCGTTGTTCAAAACGGCAAAGTGATCGGGCTGGTGACAGAAACCGACGTTCTTCATACCTTTGTAGAGCTCACAGGTGTTAACCAGCCTGGTTCACGCGTCGAAGTTCGTGTGGAGAATAGGGCAGGAGTTTTATATGAGATTTTACATGTGATGCATCATCGGAGGGTAAATGTACAAAGTGTTCTTGTTTATCCGGACCGCACAGCTGCAACACATAAAGTGATTGTTTTACATATTCGAACGATGAATCCGGTCGGCGTCATCGACGATTTGAAAAAAGAAGGCCATGAGGTGCTTTGGCCAAACATGCCGGGGATTCGTTCATGAACCATGATGCCGTTTTTATTTATTCCGATCAATTACTGCGATATCGGTTTTCAGAACATCACCCCTTTAATCAGTTTCGCCTTACGCTGACCCTTGATTTGCTTCGTCACCTGAATGCATTGGACGTCAGCCAGATCATTGAACCTCGTATGGCAGATGATGAAGAGTTGACGCTTATTCATGACCGTGAGTATGTAGAAGCAGTAAAAAAAGCGGGACGCGGTGAATTGCCTGAATCAATCGGTGAAGGATTCGGACTTGGCACAGAAGATACACCGATGTTTAAAGACATGCACGAAGCAAGTACTTTTCTGGTCGGCGGCGCTTTGACCGCGGCTGACCAGGTGATGACCGGCCGGGCCAATCATGCCATTCATCTAGGGGGCGGCCTTCATCATGGATTTCGCGGAAAAGCGTCGGGGTTTTGCATTTATAACGACAGTGCCGTTGCAATCAAGTATTTGCAAAAAAAGTACAAAGCACGGGTTTTATATGTAGATACAGATGCCCACCACGGCGATGGTGTGCAGTGGGCTTTTTATGACGATCCGGATGTGGCAACGTATTCGATTCATGAAACAGGGCGTTACCTTTTCCCCGGAACAGGCAGTGTAACAGAGCGAGGACATGGACAAGGCTATGGTTATTCTTTTAATGTACCGCTCGATGCATTTACAGAAGATGAGTCCTGGCTCGCTTCCTATGAAACGACGCTGCGTGAAGTGACGCACTTTTTCAAGCCGGATGTGATTTTAACGCAAAACGGTGCGGACGCCCATTATTATGACCCGCTAACGCACTTGTCCGCTACGATTAACATTTACAAGCATATTCCAGCACTGGCCCATGAGCTCGCTCACGAATACTGTGATGGCCGCTGGATTGCGGTTGGCGGGGGCGGCTATGATATATGGCGTGTTGTTCCGCGCGCTTGGTCTCTACTATGGCTCGAGATGAGCGGACAGCAGCATCTTGCCGCAACATTTCCAGAGGGCTGGACGGCAAAGTGGCAGCCGAAAGCACCGCATCCCCTTCCCTCGTCCTGGACAGATCCGCCTGATATGTACCCTGCTATCCCACGAAAAAGCGAAATTACAGAAAAGAACCAGCTGACGGTGGACAAGCTTCTTTATCCGCTCCGTGATCAAAAAAAATAACCGGACAGGCACAGTTTTTTTACACTGTGCCTGCCCGGTTTTTATTGTTTATGCTGTTTTTCTTATGCTTTCGTTGAGCCGCGCTTTTCAATGCGGTGCGGCAGTACCACGACTGGGTTTTCTACTTCTTCCTTGTTCATCAGCTTTGTTAACAAACGCATTGCAACGGCACCAATATCATATAGCGGCTGCGCAACCGCTGTCAGTTGAGGACGCACCATTAAAGACAGCTTTGTTGAATCGAAGCTGACTACTTCAAGATCATCTGGAATAGACAGACCTGCTTCTTGAGCTGTGTGAACAACACCAAGAGCCATCTCGTCATTGTAAACAAATACAGCCGTTGGCTTTTCATCTGCTTCGCTTAGCTTCTCCCATGCTTCAATTCCAGAATCATATGTGTAATCGCCTTCTACAACAAGGGATTCATCGTAAAGACCCGCTTCTTCAAGCACCTCTTTGTATACCGCAAGCGCATACTCTGTGTTGATCACATCATGGAACGGGCTGGCTACGTAAGCAATACGCTTATGACCGTTTTCAATTAAAGACTGCATCACCTCACGAGCGGCCTCTTTGTAATCGATATTAACAGAAGCTGTTTTTCCGGATGTTTCAACAGATCCCGCCAGCACAATCGGTACTGGTGAACGGTCAAATTCTTTTACATGCTCTTCTGTAATGTGATTGCCCATAAAAATAAGGCCGTCTACTTGTTTGCCAAGCATCGTTTGAATTAAATGCATTTCTTTTTCTTCGTTTTGATCCGAGTTGCTTAAAATAATGTTGTACTTATACATAGTCGCAATATCTTCAATTCCGCGTGCAAGCTCTGCATAGAAAATATTTGAAATGTCAGGAATGATTAACCCGACAGTTGTTGTTTTTTTGCTCGCCAGCCCACGTGCAACCGCATTCGGACGATAGCCTAAACGCTCGATTACATCATTTACTTTCTTTCTTGTTGCCGGTTTCACATTCGGGTTTCCATTTACTACGCGCGATACTGTTGCCATCGACACGTTTGCCTCTCTTGCTACATCATAAATCGTAATATTCATCGGGTAATAGCTCCTTTTCGTTTCTTTCTCTCTATATTAACGAAAAAAGGCTCCTGTGCAAACACAGGAGCTCTAATTTTATGCTTTTACTGTTACAGATTTTAAAATCTCATCATAAAATTCATCAAATTGTTGCAAATTCATCTGCTGAGCTGCATCAGACAGGGCAACGGCCGGGTCCGGATGCACTTCTGCCATAATTCCGTCTGCCCCGATTGCGATACCTGCTTTTGCCGCTGGAAGAAGAAGATCACGGCGTCCAGTTGAATGCGTAACATCTACGAAAACAGGAAGATGCGTTTCTTGTTTTAAAATTGGCACCGCGGTAATGTCAAGCGTGTTTCGCGTAGCACGTTCATAAGTACGAATGCCCCGCTCGCAAAGAATGACTTGATCGTTTCCTTGGGCAAGAATATATTCTGCTGCATTAATAAATTCATCAATGGTAGCCGCTAAACCGCGTTTCAACAAGATAGGCTTTTTCACAGCCCCTGCTGCTTTTAAAAGCTCAAAATTCTGCATATTACGGGCACCGATCTGAATGACATCGATATATTCACAGGCTGTTTCAATATCAGCCGGATTGACAATTTCGCTGACAACAGCAAGGTCAAATTCATCTGCTACGCGCTTTAGAATTTTCAGCCCCTCTAAGCCAAGTCCCTGGAAATCATATGGAGACGTACGCGGCTTGTAGGCACCGCCACGGATCATTTTCAATCCTTTGCCTTTGATCGATTTTGCCACTTCTGCTACCTGCTCGTATGATTCAACCGCGCAAGGTCCAAAAACAAACGTAACATTGCCATCGCCTACTTTATGGCCCCGCACCGTCACAACAGTATCTTCCTGCTTTTTCTTTCTTGAAACAAGAAGCGCTTTTCGGTGATCATCTTCTTGAAGTTCAAGACCTGCTTTGAAAATTTCTTTGAAAATATGTTCAATAGTGGAACGTTCAAACGGTCCATCGTTTTTATCTAGTAAATTATTAAGCATCGAGCGTTCACGAACTGGATCATAACGGTTAACACCTTGTTTTTCTTTGATGCGCCCGATTTCTTGAACAAGTTCTGCCCGTTCGTTAATTAACTTTAGCAGCTGGACATTCATTTCATCCACTCTGCTTCTTAACTGTTCTAGTTCCTGATTGCTCACATGTCTCATCCTTCCACACTGATATAATCGAAATATTTCCTCAATTCAAAGCAAACAAGTGCCGTATTCAATTCTTAATTACATTTATTATAAATCAACCGTTTGGAAAAGTCACGATAATTTTACTTTATCACTAAAACGCTTTTAAGCATTAAAGTAAAAGAACTAAAAAAAAACCCAAACGAAATTCGTTTGGGTTTGACTTATAGAACGGAAGCAAGCTGGTCTTTTGTGATTTTCCAATGAGATTCATTCCACTCCGGTTTTCCATTTTTAAAATAAATCACCTGAGGAGATTCATGTCGAATATCCGTCACCTGAGCAATATGATTGGATAATTCCCGCGCTTCCTGGACCGCCAGGTAGACCCCCTGCTGACCAGAAGCAGGGTCTTTTATAAATGATTCGTATGCTTCGTATGCGGAAGCACTGATGGGACATGTGGTACTATGCTTTAGTAAAAAGAAAGGCTCGTTTCTTTCCAAAAGTTCTTCAAACTCCGCAATATACATAATCTTCTGCATCCTGACAGCTCCTTTTTCAAAATGAAAAGCCGGAACCAGTCCGGCTTTAAGCTGTTGACAAACGCCCGCTTTCGGCGTCACTTGCCAGCTGTGAATGCTCATGATCCCGAAAGGTCACTCCTCTTCTCAGCCGACAGCGTTCCAGGAAAGCCAGACGTTTTCAATCAGCCTGCTTTCTTACTTTGTCTACACTCTCAAACCGGAACAAGTCCGGCCTGTTCTTATTTGTTGTTAAACTTTTTATTTGAGTTGTTGTTATTTCTGTTGCTGTTGTTATTGTTGTTATTGTTGTTATTTAAACCGCCGTTTTTCTTTTTTTCATTAATACCTTTGTCAGCTGGGTCCACCCATCCGGCAGAAGTAGCATTCGTTGATGCTGTTGTGCTCGAAACCGTTGCTGTTGAGGTTGATGTATTGCTTGATGTATTGCTACTTGTTTGATTTGAATTATTTTTTGCTTTTTCTGCTTCGTCAAACGCCTTTTTTGTTTCATCAAGCTTTGTTTTAGCTGTATCAGCTGTTGTATCTACTTTATCTTTTACCGCTTCTGCTACGCTGTCTACAACCGATTTTGCATCTTCTTTTTTCTCATCCAGCGATGCCGAATCCAAATTCATTGTTCCAGTTCCTGAGTCAGCATTGTCAGATGACTTCATGGACTTTACTTTATCCATTAAAGCAGAAGATTTTTCCTGCACTGCGCTTGTTAAAGAAGATGTTTTATCTTTTGCCGTATCCGTTAAGCCGCTGGCACGCTCTTTTAAAGAGCCGGCCTGCGAATTTAAGCTGCTGCGCAGTTCTGTACCTGATTTAGGTGCAAGCACCAAAGCGGCCGCAGCACCAACAACTGCACCAAAGATAGCGCCTGTAACAAAGTCTTTCGTATTCATTGACTCTTCATAATCATAACGGTCTGTACTCAAATCAAAGCTGTCATATTGAGGCTGAGCCTGAATTGGATATTGAGGTGAATTAACCCCATTCTTTTTAATATTAAACTGATCATATGTGTTTTTAGTTCTCATGGGTAAACGCTCCTCTTCAAATTTAGTCGTTATGCTTTACTTTTTAGTCATTTATATGTCGTTGTTTTTGTAAGCTGGGGCTGGTAAAGCTTCCGTGCGCCCTGCTGGGGACGGGGAACCTGCTGTGGTTTTTTCGTCCTGTTTAAATTTGTCAACCAGCTGCTTTATAACATTTCCCCATTGCACAGCTTGAGAAATTTTGTATTGATTTTTTTCTACTTGGGATGCAACGGTTGTTGTCACCTTTTTCAATGAATGGTTCAAGTTATGAACAGATGAACCAACATCCTTTACAGCATAAACAACTGTATTAAGCTGCTCCGTTTTATGCTGAACATCCTCAGCCAGCGCATTCGTTTTATGTAACAGTTCAGCCGTTTCCGCTGTCACATTTTTTAATTGCCCTTCTAGGCGGTCAACTGTACGGGACAGCGTATCAAGCGTGTTATCGACGGATTTTAATGTTCTGGACAAATTAAGGACCAGAATTAAAAACGCGATAGCCGCAACTGCCGCACTCAAATAAAGAATAATTTCCACTCCGGGACACCTCCAACGTATGTTTATGTAATAAAATTACCCTGTGCCTATGATTATAAACACTAATTTTATTATTTCTTTTTTTACAATTAAATTTCCTGCTTTTTGCACAAAGTTTCGGGAAATCGTACAATAAAAAGGATTAGGAGGATGATTTTATGAAAGATTCACGCATTCAAACATTAGCTGCCAATTTGATCAACTACTCTTGCCAAATACAACCCGGTGAAAAAGTATTGATTGAAAACTTTGGCCTGCAGCGCGAATTGGTCACTGCGCTGGTAGAAGAAGCATATAAAGCTGGAGGATGGCCCTACGTGCTGTTAAAGGACCACAGAGTAGACCGCTCGCTTCTGATGGGTGCGCAGGAAGGCCAGTTTGACCTTATGGCCGATTTCGAAGCGAATGTAATGAGGGAAATGGACGCTTATATTGGTCTGCGGGCCGGTGATAATATAAATGAGCATGCTGATGTGCCGGCAGAAAAAATGAAAATCCACGGCAATACGATCGGCAAAAAGGTACACCGTGACATTCGGGTACCGAAAACAAAATGGGTTGTTCTTCGCTATCCGACATCTTCTATGGCGCAGCTTGCCAAAATGAGCACAGAGGCGTTTGAAGACTTTTATTTCGATGTATGCAACCTGGACTACAGCAAAATGGATGCAGCGATGGAGCCGCTTGTAGCGCTCATGAACCGCACAGACCGCGTACAGCTTAAAGGACCTGGAACAGATTTAACTTTTTCCATTAAAGATATTCCTGCTGTTAAATGCGCGGGCCAGCTGAATATTCCAGATGGTGAAGTATACACAGCGCCTGTGCGTGATTCTGTGAACGGCGTTATTTCTTTTAATACGCCTTCTCCTTATAATGGCTTTACGTTTGAAAACATAAAACTGCGGTTTGAAAATGGGAAAATTATTGATGCACATGCCAACGACGTTAAACGAATTAATGACATTTTTGATACTGATGAGGGGGCTCGGTTTATTGGTGAATTTGCCATCGGTGTCAATCCTTATATTCTTCATCCGATGCAGGATATTTTATTCGATGAAAAAATTGACGGCAGCTTTCATTTCACGCCCGGTGAATGTTACGAAGATGCTTATAACGGCAATCAGTCGAATATTCACTGGGATATGGTCAATATTCAGCGTCCGGAATACGGCGGCGGTGAAATATGGTTTGATGATGTATTGATCCGAAAGGATGGCCGGTTTGTTCTGCTGGAGCTTGAAGGCTTGAATCCAGAAAACTTAAAGTAAAAAGTGAATTTGCTCCACAAAAAAAATGCCTGCTGCCGGGTAACGGCAGCAGGCATTTTTCGTTAAGCAAGCTGTTCTTCATAAGCAGCCTGGAATTTTTGAATGTCACCAGCGCCCATAAAAATTAAAACGCTGTTTTCATGCTTTCTTAAAACCGGCGTGCCGTCTTCTTTTATAAGCTGCGCACCTGGAATTTTTTCCTGAAGATCTTCAATCGTCAATTTGCCATGGTTCTCACGAGCTGATCCGAAAATATCACACAAGTAAACCGCATCTGCTCCATTTAAGCTGTCTGCAAATGCATCGAGGAAAGCCTGTGTACGAGAAAATGTATGCGGCTGGAATACAGCTACAATTTCACGGTTTGGATATTTTTGGCGTGCTGCATTAATCGTTGCACGAATTTCAGTTGGATGGTGCGCATAATCGTCAATCAGCACCTGTCCGCCTGCCTGCTTCTCAGAAAATCGGCGTTTTACACCCGAGAATGTCAGCAGCCGCTCTTTTACGATATCTGTATCAATATCCTCATAGTGGCATAAACCAATGACTGACAGAGCATTTAAAACGTTATGATCGCCGTATCCAGGAATTCGGAACGTCGCATAAAATTCATTCCGGACAAACACATCAAAAGTGGTTCCTTTTTCGTCAAAAGACGTATTGCGTGCCTGGAAATCATTTTCATCGCCAAAGCCATAAAAAACAACCGGTACGTTCGCTTGAATGCCCTGCAAATACTCGTCATCACCGCATGCGAAAATACCTTTTTTTACCTGCATGGCCATTTGTTGAAAAGCAGAAATAACATCCTGCACATCAGCAAAATAATCCGGATGATCGAAGTCGATATTCGTCATAACGGCGTAATCAGGCGAATAAGATAGGAAATGACGGCGGTATTCACATGCCTCAAATACGAAATAAGCTGCATCTTTTGCTCCGCGGCCTGTTCCATCTCCAATCAAATAAGACGTTGGCGCCGAGCCGCTTACAACGTGTGCCATCAAGCCGGTTGTAGACGTCTTCCCATGTGATCCTGTAATCGCCACGCTCGTAAAGTTTTGAATAAAATCTCCTAAAAACTTATGATAGCGGATCACCGGCACGTTCATTTCATGAGCGCGTTTGATTTCTTCGTGATCATCTCCGAAAGCATTTCCCGCAATAACTGTCATGCCTTCTTGAATATTATCTTCGTTAAATGGCAAAATTAAAATGCCTGCTTCTTCAAGCGCTTTTTGTGTAAAAAATGTTTTTTCTACGTCAGATCCCTGCACGGTATACCCTTTATCGTGAAGAATATGGGCGAGGGCGCTCATTCCAGAGCCTTTTATTCCAACAAAATGATAGGTTGTCATCATTAAACCTCCAGCATTCTCTAGCCTTTTACATGTAGTATATGTATTCCCGCCTCATTTGAAACGGAAGGCAGTCAATCATTGCATTTGTCCATTATAGCATTTTTTTCAGAGTGTGACTATTCTTCAAAAAACCGGTGCATATGCACCGGCCGGTTAATTTGATTCTTCGAAATAAGTCAGCAGCTCTTCTTCCGAAATCAACACTTCCCGCGGCCGTCCCGCCCGCTGGCCAGAAACAAGACCTTTTTCTTCCATTATTTCAATCAAGCGGGCAGCACGATTATAGCCTACCTTTAAATTCCGCTGCAGCATAGAAGTCGAAGCGCCTCCCTGGCGGACTACCAGCTCACAGGCTTCTTGAAACAGTTCATCTTCTTCATCATGAACGGCTGCTTTTTGCAGCAGCTCTTCCTGCTTAAACAAATAATCAGGCTGCTGCTGGGCTTTTGCAAATTGAACCACTTCATCAATTTCCTCATTGGTTACAAACGTTCCCTGCAGACGGACAGATTCGCTCGCGCCGTTATTTAGGAACAGCATGTCCCCTTTTCCAAGCAGTTTTTCCGCTCCTACTTTATCTAAAATCGTGCGCGAGTCAATTTGTGAAGAAACCGAAAAGGCAATCCGCGTTGGAATGTTCGCTTTAATCAACCCTGTAATAACATCTACGGACGGGCGCTGGGTTGCCACAATCAAATGAATACCGCAGGCGCGGGCTTTTTGGGCAATCCGGCAAATCGACTCCTCTACATCCCCTGGAGCCATCATCATTAAATCTGCCAATTCATCAATCACTATGACCAAATACGGTAGATGCGGTTCATTAAATTCCGATGCTTTCACTTTTGCATTGTAAGAAGCCATGTCCCTTACACCTGCATGGACAAAAAGCTGATACCGCCGTTCCATCTCTTCTACAGCCCATTTCAATGCCGCAGTCGCTGCCTTTACATCCGTGATCACCGGGCTCGCTAAATGCGGAATGCCATTATACGGCGTTAACTCAACCATTTTCGGGTCAATGAGAAGCAGTTTGAGTTCATGAGGCGCTGCTTTGTACAAAAGACTAACTAAAATGGAATTAATACAGACGCTTTTCCCTGAGCCAGTCGCACCGGCAATGAGCCCGTGCGGCATTTTTTGCAAATCCAGCACAACCGGATTTCCGGCAATATCAAGGCCCAGCGCAGAAGCCAGCGGCGAGGAATGTGATTGAAAACGGCTGTGGCCGATAATTTCACTGATATAGACCGGGCGGCTTTTTTCATTAGGGAGCTCAATGCCGACCACCTGGGTGCCTGGAATTGGTGCTTCAATTCGAATCGTCCGCGCGGCAAGACTGCGTTTAATATCGTCTGTTAAACTAACAATCTTGCTCACTTTAACCCCGATCGCCGGTGTTACTTCAAAGCGCGTAATAGACGGGCCAGTGGTTACTCCAGTCACATGTGCATTGATATTAAAGCTTTTCAATGTTTCATTCAGCAGAGCTGACTTCTCCTGTACCCAAGTATCGTTAGCTGATTCCTGTGCCGGCGGTGTTAAAAACGAGAGCGGCGGACGATTTATTTTCTCAGGGATCACCGTCGGTTCCTGTACAGGCGGCTTGTCCTCTTTGGCTTTGGCGGCAGGCATGTTGGATGGCGCAGAAGCGGACTGGGGCTGCTGCTTCAATGCCGGCTTAGGCTTTGCAATTTTCTCGCGATCTTTCTTCAGCATGACAACATTAAAAGGGGAATGGCGCCGTTCTCTCGGCTTTTCTTTTTGCTCGGAAGGTATGCTTTTCTCTGGATAAAGAACGGCCGGCTTTTGTGCCGGCGCCTCCTCTTCCTCCTTCGGCTTTGGTACTTCCCGTCTTGGCACCTCTTGTATAGGTGCTTCCTTCTGCCGTTCAAGCGGACGCTTCGCTTGCTCTTTTGAAAACAGCAGAAGCGGCTCATTCCTTTTTTCCCGCTCTTCGCTGCGTACACTGCGTATATCTTCTTTCACCGGCCGGGACCGAAATCCATAAATAGGTGACGGAATCTCTGTCGGCTTAAACGGACGCGGTGCAATACGTGATGCTCCTGATGCAGAAGTATACGCTGGCTTGTGTCCCTGCTCATTCCACGATGATTCAACCGGCGCAGCGGAAGCAGGCTCGTGCCGGGTGAGGCGCGGTGAGCGGCGTGGATTTTCCTCATGCCCGCTCCGCTTTACAGTCGGATACCGGTATGCTACACGCGTAGAAAGCTGCTGCACGGATGGAAGCGAAGGAATGGCGCGCTTCTGCTCAAAAGAAGCAGGGGCTGGAGCCTGGCGCGGCGGCGGCTCTTCCATCGGCTCTGGTTTTGGCTCTTCAACTGTATCAGCATCGACTGGTTTCGTTTCATCTACTTCAATGATTTCAATTTCTTCTCTGAAATAGGAGAGAATTTTTTTAAACAGACTCATTTGTAATCACTCTTTCTCCTTAAAGTCTTTTTCATTGTACCAACTATACACGATTTGTTAACAGAAAAACGAAATTTTGGGAAAATAGATGGGGATGAAAAAGAACCGTCCGCTAAAGACGTTACTCTTTACGCGGACGGTTTTTAGCTAAAATAAAGATTGGTTCAAGGTGTCCTTCTTCATACACAAAAGAAAGAGCGGTGATCGGAACACGGCCGGCCGCGAAAAAGCTCATCGCCATCTGTGCCAATATGTCATAGCCTGTTTCATTCCGAATGTCCCCAATAATGAGTACATCCCCATGTGGAATAGAAACCGTCATCGCTCCTTCTATTTTCTCACTCATTTCCTTTAAAAACCGGTCATTTAAAATACGGGTGGCATCATAGCCATCATTTGAATTCAAGAAATAAAAGATATTTCCCGCTACTGTATCCTGTTTCATCTCAAGCGGCAGAGAGCGCAGGTTAAAACGGGCTATTTCCCGTATTTGCTCTGCTGTCCATCCTTCTTTTTTCATGAGCTTCTCATCGATCAGCCGGTAAGTGGTACCAAGATCAACCGCGTAGTATATACGGGTTTCTGCTGTATGTTCATCCCAAAAAAGCGGCACACCTTCCTCCGCCTCTGTTGGAAAGGAGGCGGCCCGGATTACCGGAAAAATCTGCTTTTCTTTTTCTTCTTTTTGCCCGGCTCCATCGAATGCATTTAACGCTTCATTTACATAATAAATCGTTTCCTCAGCTGCTTTTTGAACATTGCCTTCAAATTTAGCCAAAATGCCGCCCAGTGCCACTGTAACGCCTTTTTTCGTTTCACTGTTTTCAATCCGCATTTCTTCTTTTTCACGGTCGTATACGATGGTTCGATTCGGCTGTTTAAGCGTTTGTTCAAGTTCTCTTTTTAATTTCATGGTAGACATATCCGTCTCCCCCCATCTTTAGTATTGCTTGATCGTATCAACCGTCGCTTTATCCATACTGGTGACCAATCGAACGAGCAGTTCTTTGGCCGCATCATAATCGTCCGTATGAATAATAGATGAATGTGTATGAATGTACCGGGAACAAATACCGATCACGGCACTTGGCACGCCGCTTCCTGTCGTATGAACACGGCCCGCATCTGTACCACCGGGCGATACGAAATATTGATAAGGGATGCTGTTTGATTCTGCCGTATCAAGTATAAACTCACGCATACCGCCATGCGTCACCATAGAGCGGTCAAAGATACGCAAAAGAACTCCCTTGCCAAGCTGTCCGAACTCCTTTTTATCCCCTGTTGCGTCGTTGGCCGGGCTTGCATCCAGCGCAAAAAAGATATCCGGGTTGATTAAATGGGCAGCGGTTTGTGCCCCGCGAAGACCTACTTCTTCTTGAACGGTTGCGCCTGAATACAGCATGTTCGGGACTGTTTTTCCATGAAGCTCTTTGAGCAGCTCAAGCGCCAATCCGCATCCATATCGATTATCCCAGGCTTTCGCCATGATTTTTTTCGGGTTTGCCATTGGTGTGAATGGGGAGACAGGCAAAATAGATTGACCCGGCTTAATGCCAATCGCTTCCGCGTCTGCTCTGTCGTCTGCTCCTACATCGATCTGCATGTGCTTAATCTGCATCGGTTTACTGCGTTGATCTTCCGTTAACAGGTGCGGCGGCGTGGAAGAAATCACTCCTTCTATCGGACCATTCCTTGTGTAGATACGGACTCTCTGGGCCAGCATGGTTTGATTCCACCAGCCGCCAAGCGTTTGAAAGCGAATCATTCCATTATCGGTAATCGCGGTTACCATAAAAGCGACTTCATCCATATGGCCTGCTACCATCACACGCGGCCCATTTTCATCCCCATTTTTCACACCAAATATGCTGCCAAGGTGATCTTGAATAATAGAATCAGCATAAGGCTCCATCTCTTTTTTCAAAAAAGCGCGCACGGCATGTTCATTTCCCGGTGCACCCGGCAGTTCTGTCAGCGTTTTAAACATATTTTTAGTTTCCTGATTCATTTGCTCCATTCCTCCCGCTTTTCTTTTGTTCATTATACCGAAAATAACGCTCAAGGTGGACTGAAGCGCATTTTAGTTTTCAGTCCTTTCGTCTTCTTGTATACTAAAGAAGCAATCAACTAGATAAACAGGGGGTTTCAATATGGTAAAATGGGATCGAACCGCTTTTTTGATCGGCGCAGCCGCTGGAGCAGCCGCCGCCATTTTGATTCAAAAACAAACGTCCAAATCAATGAATATTCCACCTGAAAAAGTATTGAAAAAAGTAAAAGAGACCTTTAAACAGAATGGACCGGTCGATGGTTCCTGGATTCAAATGAAGCCGGAGCAAATTGACAACAATGGATTTCCTGTACTCGTTTATAAAGGCGGTATTTCCCGCCCTGGCGATTCCGGAAATACACAATTTGAATTTTCAGCAGATGCAAAAACGGGCACACTGTTAAACGTGCAGCCTGTATAAAACAAAAATCCCAAACGGGTTCGACCCGTTTGGGATTTTTTATGCACGCGGCTGGAATCGGGCCTCCGAACGGTAAATTCGCTGGCCTTTTGCCGAGAATTTTTCTTCATATTCAGTCATCACATTTCCTTCAAAGGAGCTGTTGTGCAGATCCAGGCTGACAAACGTTAACAGCATACCATATTCGGAAAAGCTTTTTAACGAGAATTCAAACAGCCCTTGGTTGTCAGTTTTAAAATGCACTTCCCCGCCCTCAGGCATAAGGGATTCATACAAGCTTAAAAATGTCTTATAGGTTAAACGGCGTTTGGCATGGCGGCTTTTAGGCCATGGGTCAGAAAAGTTTAAATAAACGCGGCCTACTTCCCCTTTTTCAAAATAATTGAGCAGCTCTGCCCCATCTACATTGAGCAGTTTCAAGTTAGGAAGGTCTGCTTCAATAAGCCGGTCAAGCGCCGTCACAATGACGCTTTCATACATTTCAATCCCGATATAGTTGATATCAGGGTTTTGTTTTGCCATTCCTGTTACAAATTGGCCTTTTCCTGTTCCTACTTCAATATGGATCGGATTATTGTTGCCAAAAATTTCATGCCAGTGCCCTTTTGCTTCCTCAGGGTTTGGAACAATATATTGTGGATGAGCGCTGATTTTCTCGTGCGCCCATGGTTTATTTCGTAAACGCATCTTGCCTGTTCTCTCCATTTCCAAATAAATTATGCTCTGCTTCCAACAGCTGATGCAGAGAAGCTAAACCGCGGTTCATATCGTGGAAGCGGGTTTTTTCACGGTTCCACTCAATAGATGAAAGCAGCTGTGCTGCCGCATACCATTTCATGCGGTGAAAGAAATCTGGTGTTAATGCCAAGCCATACTGATTGAGCCACTCGGCCCAGTTTTCCCGTTTCACATATCCAAACAGCAATGTGCCAATATCCATCGCCGGATCGGCAATCATGGCACCATCCCAATCAATTAAGAATAACTCGTCCTCGTCAGAAAGGAGCCAATTATGGTGGTTTACATCTGTGTGACATACGACAAATTGATAATCCGGCACATTTGGCAGACCCTCTTCTAAAAAACGGAGCGCATCCGAGACAACCGGATGGGCAGACATCGAATGAACTTGGGAACGGATATCAGATAAAGTAGCTGCCGGCAGTACAGGCTGTTTTCCAAGCCGTTTGAGCATGTTTAAAAGCGGTTTGGATGAATGAATTTTCCCCATCAGCCGGGCAACACGATCTGACTCCATTTCTTCCGGCCCAAGTTCCCTGCCATTCATCCAATGCTGCGCGGAAATCACATCGCCGTTTTCAAGCCGCTTTGTCCAAACAAGTTTTGGGACAATTCCCTCAGCTGAAAGCATAGCAAGAAAAGGAGAAGAATTTCGCTTTAAAAACAGCTCCTGTCCAGCATGGCGCGCAAAAAAAGCTTTTCCTGTTACGCCTCCGGCAGGCATGATTTCCCAATCTCTTCCCAAAAAGTGTTCCAAAAACCTCACCTTTTTCATAAAAAAAAGACAGCAGCCGCTTCGAGAAACAATCGCTGTCTTTTTTATTACTTGTATCGTTCGTTTATCGTCTGACATATTGTATCATGAATCGGCGCTTTCGACCAGTTCCTTTATGAAACATTCTATCTGGCAAAAACGGCACAGCTGAACGGCTCTACTGAAGCGTCCTGCTTCACCGTTTGAAGCGGCTTTGTTCCAGCTTCAGTACCTGAAACGATCTGGTGCCATTCTTCTCCTTCTGGAAGTGCAAAAGTCGAAGCCATTTTACCCGTATTAAAGCTTAAAACCAAGTCTTTCCACTTGCCGTACGAACCGACATCCTTCAGCCAGACAGTTAGTGTATCCGCATTGGCTGGCCATTTAACAATATGATAGCAAATGGCTTCTTCTTTTCTAAGACGAAACGCCCCCGTTGATTTTCGGACTTCTATCAGCCCTTTCACATATTGCACATGGTCTACAAATTCACCACGGCGGCGCCAATCCATTTGATTAATGATATCTGAGCTTGTGTAGCTGTTTTCAACTCCATGCTTTGTCCGGCAAAATTCCTGGCCGGCATGCAGGAACGGAATTCCCTGGGAGAAAAGCACAATAGCGGTGGCCAAAAGATGCCTTTTCTTATTGGTTTCTGTATCTCCTGGAAAGCATGCTTCAAGCTTATCCCATAGTGTATAGTTATCATGACATTCTACATAGTTGACGGACTGGGCCGGCGAGTGAAACAACCGGTCCACACCGCTGCATCCGACATTGGCCGTCAGTGCGGCAAAGGCATTGTCGAGCATCTTGCTGTTTCCAAACGCAAAACCGGTTTCAAACAGCTGAAAGGTACTTCCCTTAATGGAGTCACGGAACCGGTCATTGAAAAAAGCAATCTCCGGCAGTGCATGTTCATTGCGAATCGCTGCTTTTTCCTCAGCGGACAGCGCGGTGTTTAAGTCCCACCCTTCTCCCAGCAGAATAAGACCTGGATTATGACGGCGAAGACGGCTGGCTGCCTGCTTCATCGTTTCCACATCAATCAGTCCCATCAGGTCGAAACGAAATCCATCGAGATTGTAGGCTTCCATCCAGTACTGAAGAGAATCTAAAATAAACTTGCGGCCCATTTTCCGCTCTGAGGCAAAGTCGTTTCCGCACCCTGATCCGTTTGAAGGCATTCCGTCGATTCCCTGGCGGAAAAAGTAGCCCGGAACGAGCTTTTCAAACGAGGAAGTCTCCCGGACGAATACATGGTTATACACCACATCCATGATGACTCGGAGCCCTTTTTTATGAAATGCTTCGATCATTTGCTTCAGCTCTACTGAACGTGCATACAAGTCGGCTGGATTGGAGCTGAAACTTCCTTCCGGTACGTTAAAATAAAGAGGATTGTAGCCCCAGTTGTAGTTGGCGGAAAAATCTGTGTCAGATACACCAAAAAAATCGAAAAAGGGCATCAGCTGTACGTGGGTGACACCGAGCGATGTAATATAATCCAGTCCAGTCGGCTGCCCGTCAGGACTTTGTGTCCCTTCCTCTGTGAGTCCAAGATACAAGCCCCGGTGCTTAATGCCGCTTTCCCGCTGGCTCGAAACATCACGAATGGAAGCTTCGTAAATAATCGCATCGAGCGGAGAAGAAAAAGGAGGGAGCTGATGCTTTTCCACCTTCATTTTTTCATCATCGACAACACGTGCCCACTCGCTGTGAACAGAAACCATTTTTGCGTAAGGGTCCACCGCTTCATGCCAGATATTATTGACCCGCACTTGGTAATGGTAAAAAAAACCTTCTGCATTTCCGTTTATTTCTGCTTCAAATGTACCGGATGGTCCTCTTCTCATCGGCATATAGCGAAGCGGAGCTTCTTCTGTTTCTTTAAACTTTACAAAAGCTTCAGTTGCCGTTGGTGCCCACACTCGAAAAGAGGTTTTCTCCGGTGTGTACATGCTTCCCAGCTCACCTTCGTAGTAAAAGAGCCGGTCGAATTCTTTCGTCCGGATTACACCGCCCATTTGCAAATCGGTACGCATAAGGCGTTCATCTAAAATAACATGCTCCCGGCCAAATTCCGGCATTTCTTTTAAGCGGCACGTGTATTTTATTTCTGCATTCAATTCCTGTACGCTCACAAGCTCCATTTTCGTTACGTTGCCCCCGCTCTCAATATAAAAAGCAGAAGACTTCCCTGAATAATAATGCTTTGGAAGCAAAACAGCGACTTCAGTCAGTGTATCTAAATATGCATTAAACGGACGGGTTGAAATCATTTATATCTCCTCCTCCCATTCTGGGCGGCGCAGGCTGATCGAATCTGCATGTGCAAGCAAAACTTTTGCTGCTTTCAGCTGAATCGTTTTCAGTGGTGAAGACAACTGTCTCATTTCTTGAAACCAGCGGGGAAATTCACGCTTATCAATGTAATATATGTCTGCTGGTGCGGACGGGTCATCAATGTAGCCGTTTCGAGATAAAATCGCTTTTCGAACGGGAATATCCACTTCATGATGCCGGAGCAATTTTTTGACGATCGTTTCTGTTCTTGCCAATGAAACGGCAGGACTTAACACTTTAGATTCCGTTTCTCGAAAACGCTTCATCCAAAACCGGTCAGAAGAACCGGTAAAAACCGCTTCGTCCTGCTCTTCCAAAAATGTAAGGCACCAGACTTGCAGCGGTGTGATCAGTACAATGTCCAGCTCGACAACGGCTTTTCGAAAGCGAAAAACCGGCTTATACAAAATGAGGAACGTATCCGGCAGACGCGTGGCTAAAAATTTCAGCTGCTCATCCACATAATATTTGTGGTCGAGCGGTGACTGATGCAGCAGCGTTGAACTTGCCCATTTCACTTGAAAAGCAAACATTTTATCAACGAATGCTTTTTTTACATCCTCTTCTGTTTGTAAGTATATGAATTCTGATTCATTCATTGAAAACAAAGCTTCATCTTCCTGCAAAGGCCCGGGCTCTGTTTCTACCCGTTTTTCTTTTTTAGAAAACAACCCTCGGAGCAAAAAATGCTTTTCCTTTGGTTCTTCCAGCAGCCAATTTTCCTCTTCGCCGGGTTCTGTATGTATTATTCCCGTGCTCCGCTGGTATTCCCACTGGTTATGAAACTTTTCCCACTCCCCTTTTTTCAGCCGAACATACCGGGCTGGGTAATGGAAAGGGTCTTGTTCATATCTTGAGATATAATTTTGAAGCTTAATTAATTGCGCCATGGCTCTCTTTCCTCTCCTGACCCGCTTAATAGACAGGACCATTTTTTCACGTACTTTGGACCCGCTGCCCTTTTCGTTTCATACAAAGCAATTTCAGCTGCAGGAAAAGACGGCCATTCCGGAAGTACATCTGGCACATACGGCTCGGAACCCGTCCATTTTCGCGCAGTGGTAATATGAGGGCGAAACGGTTTTTCATCTATGGAAATTCCTGCTTTCCGGCACGCAGCTGCCACCTCTTTTTGCACATCGAAAAGAGAAGAAGGCTCATTCGTTCCAATCCAGAAAATACGGGGAGACGTTTTTTGGCCAAACGTACCAAACGACGTCAGTTTAAGTTCGAAAACAGGTATATGTTTTATGTTTTCCTCCATAAACACGCAGGCTTTTTCCAGATCCGAAAGATCAGCTGCGCCCACAAATGCCAATGTCAAATGGTAATCTTCCTTATGGACCAGCCGTTTAAAAATCTCATTTCTTCCTTTCATTTCATCCGCAATCGTTTCTTTCACATCATCGGGAAGAACAAGTGCAAAAAAATAATGTGGCTGCATACCCTACACTCCTTTTTTCGGCCAATTGTTGTTTTTAGTTTACCAAAAACCCGCAAGAAAAGTCGTCTTTTCTCATCCACTGTATTTCGATTGGAATTGTTCGAGTAATATGCTTTAATTGAACAAAGAAAGGGTGACGTTTGATGAAAGTGGTTGATAATATTGCCAAACTGATTGGCGACACACCGCTCGTAAAGCTGCAGCGTTTGTCACCTGAACACGGAGCAGATGTGTACGTAAAATTAGAATTTTACAACCCGAGCGGAAGTGTAAAGGACCGCGCTGCTTATAACATGATTATAGAGGCAGAAAAATCAGGAAAGTTAAAACCGGGAGCTGTGATCATTGAACCGACAAGCGGAAACACAGGCATCGGTGTTGCGATGAACGCGGCTGCCAGAGGATACAAAGCCATTTTGGTGATGCCGGACACGATGACAAAGGAACGCATCAACCTTTTAAAAGCATATGGTGCAGAAGTCATTTTGACGCCGGGAGATGAAAAAATGCCTGGCTCCATCCGCAAAGCACTGGAGCTGGCCGAACGTGTTCCAAACAGTTTTATTCCCATGCAGTTTGACAATCCCGCTAATTCGGATGCCCACCGTGGCACAACATCCTCGGAAATTTCCGAAGCTGTAGAACAGATTGGCAAGCGGTTTGCTGCTTTTGTGGCAACTGCAGGCACAGGCGGAACAATTACGGGTACAGGGGAAGAACTAAAAAAGCAATTCCCTGATTTAGCTGTTCATGTCGTAGAACCGGCCGGATCCCCTGTTTTATCAGGCGGCCAGCCTGGCCGGCACAAGCTCGTCGGTACGAGCCCTGGGTTTATCCCTTCTATTTTAAATACAGAGGTTTATGACTCGATCTTTAAAATTACAGATGAGGACGCCTATGATATTACCCGCCGCCTTGCTGCTGAGGAAGGGATTTTGGTCGGTCCATCTGCCGGTGCTGCATGCTTTGCCGCGATCCAAGCAGCTAAAGCTTTATCAAAAGATGATATGGTCATTTGCCTGGCTCCGGATACAGGCGAACGGTACTTGTCTACGGATGTATTTCAAGATGAGTAAATGAGCTTTCTCTTAAAAAAGATAGGAAATTTTCGGGGGAAACATCGCTTCTTAAAAAGAGCCGATAGAGGAAGCCGGCCGGACTTCTTGAGCAAAAAAGAAACAAAGAGATACTTTGTCAAAAGATTTTGTTTGTCTACAAGCTGAAGAACCCTGCTCTTATGGCAGGGTTCTGTTTAATTCTTTTTTCCAGCAAGCTCGACAATAGTCCGTGCATAAATAGCCGCAGCTCGGAACAGATCATCCAAGACCGCATATTCATCTTTCTGATGGGCAACGTCAGCCCGTCCAGGAAACAAGGCTCCAAACGCAACGCCTCTTTTTAAAGCCCGCGCATATGTACCGCCGCCGGTCGAAAGCAGCTTCGCCTCCTCGCCGGTTTCCTCTTCGTACACTCGCTTTAGCGTTTGGACAAATGGATCATCCGGCTCTGTATAATGCGGAGGATTGTTGTCTAAAACCTGTAGTGAAACAGGAGAAAGAGATTCCTTAAGCTTGTGTATTTCTTCTTCAAATGAAAAAGAAACAGGATATCGAATATTCAAGCCGATTTGCGCTGTTTGCTGCTTTTCATAGCAGAACAAGGCCGCGTTCACTGTAACATCGCCCATTTCTGCATCGGTTGAGGCAATGTCCAGCTGGTGCCCCCGTGTATCATCCTTGAAATAATCTACAACAAACTGCAAATAAGCAGAGGCGGCGGGATCAATCGCTTCCTTGACTAAAAAATCGGCCAGGAACAGCGCAGCGTTTTGTCCATCCTTTGGTTCCGCTGCATGAGCAGATACGCCATTCATTTCGAGAAAAACAATTCCTCCGTCAATATAATAAGAGCCTTCTAAGTCGTTGTCTTTTATATACTCTGTATAGTTTTGTAAAAATAATGTATGCTGCTTTTCAATCCAAACGGCTGCTTTTGCATAATCCGGAACCATATTATACCGGCTGCCCGCCTTAAACGATTCGATTTGGATATCAGCTTGTCCGGGCTCCGGAACGGTCAGATCCAGCTGGACATCCGCAATCCCCTTTTCTGCAAAAATAATCGGGAAATCTGCATCAGGCGCAAATCCGACTCCTGGCATTTCTTCTGTTTTAAAGTAATGCTCCACGCATTGCCACGTACTTTCTTCATCAGTCCCCACAATCATCCGGATCCGCTTTTCGAGCGGAATGCCTAATTCCTGAACGGTTTTCATGGCATAGTACGCTGCAATAGTCGGGCCCTTATCATCAATCGCCCCGCGTCCAAAGATTTTGCCGTCCTCCACTTCTCCCTCAAATGGTTTATACGACCAGCCGTCACCCGGAGGCACAACGTCAACATGGCATAGAATACCAATCAGGTCTTTTCCTTGTCCCATTTCAAGGTGTCCAGCTACGTTTCCTGTGTTTTTTACACGGAAGCCGCTTGTCTCGCCCAGTTCGAGCATAAAATCAAGCGCCTGCCGTACTTCCCTTCCAAAAGGAGCATCTTCTGCTGCCTGATCGCTTTTCACACTTGGAATTTGAATTAACGACTGCAAATCCTGAATCAATTCGCCTTCGCGTTTTTTAATTTCATTTCGCCAGTTAATGGTACGCATAAGCATTCCTCCTTTTTTCATTTTACATGGGAACCGGCATTTTAACCAATTTCTTTACAAAAGATTTATTTTTCAATTTTTTTACCAAAATACGTACATTTTTTTTGTTATCAGGCATAATATTATTAAAAAAGGGTAAATCTCTTGTAAATTAAGCTCTTTTCCCTAGCATAATCTCTGTAAATACAGTACACTGTAATTGTCAGACAGTTTAGCGCCTGTTAAACAGGTGCAAGGAGATGTCTGAATCAGCTTATCATATCATCATTTTATGTCTCCTGCTGTCGTTATGTCTCACGGGAAAAAAGATGAGGGAGTGGTTTTTTGAAGCCTACTACAAATCGGATGCTGACTCGCATAAAATCCATCTATATGTTCATTAAAGAAAATGGAACTGTGACAACGCAGGATATTGTAGATGAATTTGGCATCACCCCGCGAACCATTCAACGCGACTTGAATGTACTGGCTTACAATGAGCTTGTTTTTAGCCCCACACGTGGAAAATGGACAACCACAGAAAAGAAAGTTCGGATGACATCATAATGTTTTTATCAAAAAACGGCCGCCTCTTCAGGCAGCCGTTTTTTCAGCTTTCACGTAGTAAAGCAAGCTCTTCTTCTGTTACTTCCCGGTACTCGCCAAGCTCCAATTCTTCGTCAAGCAAAAGACCGCCCATCGATAGTCTTTTTAAATAAAGAACTTCTTTACCTACGGCTTGAAACATTCGCTTTACTTGATGAAACTTTCCTTCCGTGATCGTCAGCTCAATCTCCGACTCTTCGCCTGCTGATAAAATAACAAGCTCTCCCGGCTTTGTATGATAGCCGTCATCAAGCGTTACCCCTTCTTGAAAAGCTGCTGCATCTTCTTCCGTTACATGGCCGCGGACACGGGCAAAATATGTTTTAGGAACATGATGCTTCGGTGAAAGCAAAGAATGGGACAGCTGTCCATCATTTGTTAAAAGAAGCAGCCCTTCTGTGTCTTTGTCAAGGCGGCCGACCGGGTGCGGGTCAAAATGCTTATGCATATCATCAAGCAGATCCACCACTGTTTCGTCCCGCTTGTCTTCTGTTGCTGAAATGACCCCTGCCGGCTTGTTCATCATCAAGTAAACAAATTCACGGTATTCAACCGGCTCATCAAACAGCATCACTTCATCTGTTTGAGGATGAACGTGCTGCTTTGCATCTTTTATTACTTTTCCGTTCACTGTTACGGCTCCCGATTTTAACAGCTTTTTTACTTCTTTGCGGGAACCGATGCCAGAATTGGCCAGCCATTTATCTAAGCGCATAGCGTTACTCCTTTTATGCTTTTTTCAAGCGTAGTTTTCGTTTAATTCCATCCAGCCTTGAACCGAATACCTCATCAAGCAGGCCAAACTTCTGGCTGAGTACAAAGTAAACAACGGCTCCAGCGCCAGCACAGATGATGGTAATCAATAAAGCAGGACCGTCCGATTGTGCCGACAATACGAAAGACAGCACTCCGTAAAGGGCCATCACAACCACAGCCATCACCACGTTAAACCCAATAATCAAGCCGATTTTTTTCGCAAGCGGGCGAAGTGAGTAATTGGCATAAAAACGGATGACAACCAGATTGATGATAATAGAAGTGGAGTAGCCGAGTGCAGTCGCATAAACGGCCCCTTCTGTTTCAAACAATTTAATAAGTGGAATATTTAAAGACAGCTTAACCAATATACCGGTCAATAAACTTAAAACCGTAAAACGCTGTTCATTAATTCCTTGTAAAATGGCTGCCGTAACGGAAAATAGAGCAAATAAGATCGCAATCGGTGCATACACACGAAGTACGTCTGTGCCAAGCGCGCTCGCTTCATAAAAAATGGTATAAAGCGGTTCTGCTAAAAGCGCCATACCGACCGCCGCAGGAACCGTTAAAAAAAGCAGCACTTCAAAGGTTTTATTCAGCTGCTGCGTGACAACATCCATTTTTCCCTTTACAAATGAGCTCGTGACCATCGGAACAAGCGTCATGGCAAATGCAGTAGCAAGGGAAACGGGAATAATGACAAGCTTCTGCGTGCTGAAATTTAAAATCCCAAATGCCGATACTGCCTGATCGGCTAAACCAATTTGAGACATGGCACGGGAAAAGGTTAACTGGTCGACAAGCTGGTAAAGCGGAATCGCGATGCCGACAAAAATAAACGGAATGGCATACACGACAATTTCTGAAT
The DNA here is from genome assembly GCF_038806185.1 of Domibacillus sp. 8LH. Classification (NCBI taxonomy): domain Bacteria; kingdom Bacillati; phylum Bacillota; class Bacilli; order Caryophanales; family Bacillaceae; genus Domibacillus; species Domibacillus sp. 8LH. The sequence goes on from NZ_JAVJNG010000001.1 coordinate 640,623, forward strand.
ACATCCCAAATAATGAAACTTTTGCTTGTCCTTTATCCTGCTCAAGGAGCTTGTCCAAATGCTTTTTTCGCTTGAAGAAATACACGTACAGCACAATCAGTCCGAATACCGCACCGATAAAAGCAGCAAATGTCGCAACGCTGACCGCTGTTACGACCGATCCGTTCATCACATAAATCACAATATAAGCTCCAGCCAATAGAAAAGCAATACGGGCGATTTGCTCTACAACCGTTGAAACGGCTGATGGCCCCATTGATTGGTGCCCCTGGAAAAAACCGCGCGTGATGCTCATAAATGGAACGATAATCAGAGCAAAGCTGACTGCGCGTATAACGGTCGTGACGTCCTCAATCGTATAAGTCGTCTCTTCCCCATTTAATGATAATTGTGCAAAGAAAGGCGCAAATGAATACATAATAAGAAAAGCAGCAAAACCAGTCATCAGCATAATTACCATGCCCGATTTAAACAGCTTCCTGCCAACGGCATACTCTTCTATCGCATTATACTTTGCGATGTATTTAGAGACAGCAAGCGGAACCCCTGCAGTGGCGATACTGATAAAAATCGTATAGGGCACGTAGCCATAACTATACAGCGCTGCCGCATCTTCCCCTCCGATAATACTGTAAAACGGGATAACATAAAACAAGCCAAGAAATTTAGATATAAACGTGCCAAGTGTGAGGATAAACGTCCCTCGGATCAAATTGGATGACATACATTGAATCCCTCTTTTTCTCTTTAAACATCACTTGCTAGTGTACCTCTTTCTCTCGTGTCTGACAATTTTTTTCGCCATCTGCTATAATGAACAAAGTTCGAACAATGAGGTGACTATATGTATGACGTAATCGTCGTGGGCGGCGGACCGGCCGGCTTGATGGCAGCGATTGCCTCCGGCCGTGCAGGCGCACGCACACTGCTTATTGATAAAGGGCGTAAACCGGGAAACAAGCTGCAAATTTCCGGCGGCGGGCGCTGTAATGTAACAAACCGCCTGCCTGTTGAAGAAATTATCCGGCACATTCCCGGTAACGGCCGTTTTTTGTACAGCGCTTTTTCTGTGTTCAGTAATGAAGACATTATCCGTTTTTTTGAACAGCTCGGCGTGAAACTGAAAGAAGAAGATCACGGACGAATGTTTCCGGTCTCAAACCGGGCGCAGGACGTTGTGGAAGCACTGCTCGGTGAGCTTAAGCGCCTTCGGGTCGATATGCGCCTTGGCTCGCCTGTTGACTCATTATTGATGGATGAGGAATTTATACGCGGTGTCCGTCTGGCCTCCGGCGAAGATATTCATTCGAATGCAGTAGTGCTGGCAACAGGCGGAAAAGCGGTGCCGCAGACAGGCTCTACCGGCGATGGCTATCCATGGGCCCAGCAGGCGGGCCATACCATTACCGAGCTGTTCCCGACAGAGGTGCCCATTACGTCAAAAGAGCCGTTTATTGTAAACCGCTCTATGCAGGGGCTTGCTCTTCGGGATGTCGGCTTGTCGGTACTCAATAAAAAAGGCAAAGTGCTTGTTACTCACCGAATGGATATGCTGTTTACTCATTTCGGTTTATCGGGCCCTGCTGCCCTGCGCTGCAGCCAATACGTCGTGAAAGAAGGCAGGAAAAACGGCTTTCCCGTTCAAATGGCCATCGATGCGTTTCCAGACGGAAATGAACATGACGCAGGCGTTGCCATCCGCAAAACGATAAAAGAAGAACCGAAAAAAGCAGTGAAAAACAGCTTAAAAAAAATGGTGCCGGAACGATATCTGCACTTTTTGCTCCAGCAGGCCGGCATCGATCTTGAGACATCTGGAAACGGATTATCAGAAGTGTCCATCCGTGAACTCGCCTCTCTTTTTAAGTCATTTAAAATGTCCGTTCACGGAACATTGCCAATTGAAAAAGCGTTTGTAACCGGCGGCGGTGTATCCGTAAAAGAAATCGAGCCCAAAACGATGGCTTCTAAAAAGAAAGACGGCCTTTTCTTCTGTGGGGAAATACTCGACATTCATGGTTATACCGGCGGCTACAATATTACGGCGGCTCTTATTACCGGACATATTGCCGGCACCAATGCAGCAGCCGTTCGATAAATAAAAAAACTGTGCGGACTCGCTCCGCACAGTTTTTTATTTTTTCGGTGCTGTTTCACCTGTATAGTTCAGCATGCCGCCTGTCATGTTTGTGGCTTTAAAGCCGTTTTCAATGAGAAAGCGGGCCACATTCTCAGAACGTACACCTGAACGGCATACGATGATATAATCGGTTTCTGGATCAAGGCGATCCAATTCACCAGGAATGGTTCCCATGACGATATGCTCTGCTTCCGGGATCATGCCTTCTGCAACTTCATCTTCTTCACGAACATCGATCAGGGCTAATGTTTCGCCGTTTTCGAGTTTTTGGCGTACTTCTTCTGCTGTAATCGTTGGAATCATATTCTTCATCCCCTCAACATTAGTTGGCTACAACGTTCACAAGCTTGCCCGGTACAGCAATAACTTTGCGAACCGTTTTACCGGCCAGCTCCGCTGCAAACTGTTCGTCCTGCATAGCCAGTTCTTCCAGTTGTTCACGCGTGGCGTCTTTAGATACCATACGTTTTGCTTTTACTTTTCCATTCAGCTGCAAGACGATTTCGACTTCGTCATCGACAAGCTTTGACTCATCAAATTGCGGCCATGCTTCGTACGTTACCGTCTCGCTGTGGCCGAGCTTTTCCCATAGCTCTTCTGCCAAGTGCGGAGCAAGCGGTGATAGAAGCTTCACAAATCCTTCTGCGTATTCTGTTGGAATCGTTTCGGCTTTGTTCGCTTCATTTACAAATACCATCATTTGTGAGATGGCTGTGTTAAAGCGAAGGCCTTCATAGTCTTCCGTTACTTTCTTCACGGTCTGGTGATACACTTTCTCAAGCGCTGTATCGCCTTCGCCTACTTTTGATGTTAACGAACCATCATCTGTCACAAGCAACCGCCAAATGCGGTCAAGGAAGCGGCGTGCTCCTTCTACGCCGTTCGTGCTCCAGGCAATCGATGCTTCAAGCGGGCCCATGAACATCTCGTAAAGGCGGAGCGTGTCGGCACCATGGCTTTCCACGATTTCGTCCGGATTAACGACGTTGCCTTTTGATTTACTCATTTTTTCATTGTTTTCCCCAAGGATCATTCCCTGGTTAAACAATTTCTGGAATGGCTCTTTTGTATGAACCACACCGATATCATACAGCACTTTATGCCAGAAACGCGCATATAGCAAGTGAAGTACAGCATGCTCTGCTCCACCGATATAAATATCAACCGGCAGCCAGCGTTTTAAAAGATCGGCATCCGCAAGCGCTTCTTTGTTGGTAGGATCGATAAAGCGCAGGTAGTACCAGCAGCTTCCCGCCCATTGCGGCATTGTATTTGTTTCACGGCGGCCTTTTTTGCCTGTTTCCGGATCCACGACATTCACCCAGTCTTCGATAATAGCAAGTGGTGATTCACCAGTGCCGGACGGGCGAATTTCCGTCGTTTTCGGCAATACAAGCGGCAGCTCTGATTCTGGAACAGCTGTCATTGTACCGTCTTCCCAGTGAATAATCGGAATTGGCTCACCCCAGTAACGCTGGCGGCTGAACAGCCAGTCACGAAGACGGTACGTCACTTTTTTCGTACCAATGCCTTCTTTTTCGAGCCAGGCGATCATTTGCGCAATCGCATCTTCTTTGTTTAAACCGTTAAGGAAGTCTGAGTTAATATGCTCGCCGTCTCCTGTATAGGCTTCTTCTTCTACATTTCCGCCGGCTACCACTTCCTTGATTGGCAAATCAAATTTCCGCGCAAACTCATAGTCACGTTCATCATGTGCCGGAACGGCCATAATTGCACCCGTGCCATATGTGATCAATACATAATCTGCGATCCAGATCGGCATTTTTTCACCATTTACCGGGTTTACGGCATAAGCGCCTGTGAAAACACCGGTTTTGTCTTTGGCAAGATCGGTCCGCTCAAGATCACTTTTTGATTTGACTGCATCAATATATTGCTCGACGGCTTCTTTTTGTTCAGCTGTTGTAATTTTTTCAACAAATGGATGTTCAGGAGCCAAAACAGCATACGTCGCTCCAAACAGCGTGTCTGGACGCGTTGTGAACACCGTAAACGTTTCGTCATGGCCGTCAATGTTGAAGGTTACTTCTGCTCCTTCAGAACGTCCAATCCAGTTACGCTGCATATCTTTGATGCTCTCTGGCCAGTCCAATTCCTCTAAATCTTCGATTAAACGGTCCGCATAAGCCGTGATTTTAAGCATCCATTGACGCATCGGGCGGCGTTCAACCGGGTGGCCGCCGCGTTCCGATTTCCCGTCAATCACTTCTTCATTTGCAAGAACCGTTCCTAGTGCCGGGCACCAGTTAACCGGCACTTCATCTACATATGCCAGCCCTTTTTTATACAATTGAAGGAAAATCCACTGTGTCCATTTATAATAATCCGGGTCTGTTGTATTGATTTCACGATCCCAGTCATAAGAAAACCCGAGTGATTTGATTTGACGGCGGAAGTTATTAATATTTTGTTCTGTAAATTCGGCCGGGTCGTTTCCAGTATCAAGCGCGTATTGTTCTGCCGGAAGCCCGAATGCATCCCATCCCATTGGATGAAGCACATTGTACCCCTGCATACGCTTAAAACGGCTTAAAATATCCGTTGCCGTATAGCCTTCCGGGTGACCAACGTGAAGCCCGGCGCCTGATGGATACGGAAACATATCCAGTGCGTAAAACTTCGGCTTATCCAAATCATCGTTCATTTTAAAAGTTTTATTTTGTTCCCAATAGTGCTGCCATTTTTGCTCGATCTTTTTGTGATCAAAATTCATGTTGAAACCTGCCTTCCGTTTATGTACTGCCGATCGAAAACTGAATACGCCGCGCTTCGCGGCCCGCATAATAGACCTAATAGAAAACTCCTGCCCAGCGAGTGGGACAGGAGAGGCTTTTCTCTACCCAAAATGGAGCATTAGTCCGACGGCTTTCTTCATTAATCTTTACCTTTCATTTTAGAAAAATTCCAGCTAATATGCAAGCGCATTTTACCCGCTTCCCTCTTCATGCTACAATTTAAAACGAGCTTTAAAGGAGGAATGAATGATGACAAACCCGTTTCCGTACGCAAGCGACGACAGACGGTATCATACATGGAATTATCATTTGCGGCAGCACTTCGGTCATAAAGTATTTAAGGTAGCACTTGACGGCGGATTTGACTGCCCTAACCGCGACGGCACGGTTGCTTTTGGCGGCTGTACATTTTGCAGTGCAGCAGGATCGGGTGATTTTGCCGGCGACCGGGTTGACCCGCTGGAAAAACAGTTTCATAATATAAAAACAAAAATGCACCAAAAATGGAAGCACGGAAAATATATGGCGTATTTCCAGGCATATACGAATACACATGCACCGGTTGACGTGCTTCGTGAAAAATACGAGACAGTCCTGAAGCAGGATGATGTGGTTGGTATTTCGATCGCCACGCGTCCGGACTGCCTTCCGGATGACGTTGTTGACTATTTGGCTGAACTGAATGAGCGTACGTATTTATGGGTAGAACTCGGCCTGCAGACCGTTCACGAAAAAACAGCCCGTATTATTAATCGTGCCCACGATTTTCAAACGTATGTGGAAGGCGTTGAAAAGCTGCGTAAGCACAATATCCGTATTTGCTCGCACTTAATTAACGGCCTGCCGCTTGAAACTCCCGAAATGATGATGGAGACAGCCCAGGCTATCGCTGATTTAGATGTACAGGGCATTAAAATTCACTTGCTGCACCTTTTAAAAGGGACACCTCTTGTCAAACAGTATGAAAAAGGCATGCTGGATTTTTTATCGATGCAGGACTATGCGAAGCTTGTTGTAGACCAGCTTGAAATCCTTCCGCCGGAAATGGTTGTCCACCGCATTACAGGTGACGGCTCAATCGAGCTGATGATCGGCCCGATGTGGAGTGTCAATAAGTGGGAAGTCTTGAATGCCATTCATGCCGAAATGCAAAAGCGCGATACGTGGCAGGGCAAGTTCTACAAGGGAGCTATTGTGCAGCCATGACGCTAGATGGAATTTTGCCGTTCGCGCGGCTTCTCATTCAAAAAACCCTGTCAGATGCCCCATGCTTTGTCGATGCTACAGCCGGCAATGGACATGATACGGTATTTTTAGCCGGGCTGGCCGGCGAAGACGGCCGCGTTTTTGCATTCGACGTTCAAGAACAGGCGATTCATAATACAAAAAACCGCGTAGCAGAAGCGGGTTTCTCAAACCGTGTTTCGCTGTTTCATAGCGGCCATGAAGAGGTCCGAAAGCATATTCGAGACTTTTATCACGGAGGGATCAATGCGGCCATTTTTAATCTCGGCTATCTGCCAAAAGGCGACAAATCGATCATTACCAGACCGGATACCACTATTGAAGCCATCCGCCAGCTGTTTGATATGCTCAAACCCGGCGGTTTGATTGTACTCGTTGTATACCATGGCCATGCAGGCGGCGCTGATGAGCGGAATGCAGTGGTTGAATTTGCTGCCGGTCTTGACCAGCAGCGGGCGCATGTCATGCAATACGGCTTTATTAACCAAGTAAACACGCCCCCTTTTATTGTCGCAATTGAAAAACGCCCGGCCATATAAAAAGCTTCCTCCTTTTAAAAGGAGGAAGCTTTTTTACAAATTGAGATATCTTCTTGTGCAGGAGATTACTTTTTAACCATCAAATACATAAAATATGGAGCGCCGATCAATGTGACAATAATCCCTGCTGGTACAGAGGTTGTAAACGGCATCAGGCGGCCGATCGTATCTGCTCCAAGAAGCAGCAGTGCGCCGATGACTGCCGCAACCGGCACAAAATGCTGATGACGCGGTCCTGTTAATCCTCTTGCAATATGCGGAGCCATCAAGCCGATAAACACAATGCCGCCGCTCACTGACACAGCTGCTGATGCAAGTGCAACGGAAACGAGCAGCAGCACAATCCGCTCCCTGCCGACTCTTACTCCAAGCCCTGCAGAAGTGCCTTCATTTAAGTTTAATAGATTCAATACATTTGATTTCCACAATACGGCCGGAATCAAGACAATGAGCCATGGCACCAATGCTTTTACAAAGTTCCAGTCATTGCCCCATATATCGCCGGCAAGCCAGCCGGCGATAAATTCGTATTCGCGCGAGTCAAACTGTGAAGCAAGGATCAGCATGATGCCCGCCATTGCCATCGCCATACCGACTCCTGCTAACACAAGACGGATCGGATCAAGGCCTTCTGTTTTATGATAGGAAACCGCAGAAATGATGAGTGCCGTTACCATGCCGCCAATAAACGCGAACAGCGGCACCATATATAAAAATGTAGAAGACTGCGGCGTAAAGACCAACGCGTAAATGGTAACCATCAAGCCCGCTCCCGCGTTAATGCCGAGAATACCGGGATCAGCCAGCGGATTGCGGGAAATGCTTTGCAATATCGCGCCCGAGACGGCCAGCGCCGCTCCGGCCAGCATCGTAATCATCATGCGCGGCAGGCGGAAGCTGTACAAAATAAGCTCTTCTCTGGGTGTCCCATTACCGAGCAGCGTTTCTAGAAGACGCATCGGCGGAACAGCCGCTTTTCCCGACGCAGCACTTGCTATAAATAAAACAACAAGAAGTACAGCTGACACGGTGAAAACGCGTCTTGCTCTTTTCTTTAAATGATCATTCATTGTGTGAGCCGCCCCCTTTTGCGAATAAGATAAAGGAAAAACGGCACGCCGACAACAGAAATGACCGCGCCGACAGGTGTCTCAAATGGCGGGTTAATCATACGGGCTACTGTATCAGCCAGCACAAGCATCATGCTTCCGAAAAGGGCTGAGCCCGGAATAATCCACCGATAATCCGTTCCGACAAGCGCCCGGACTAAATGTGGAGTCATTAAGCCAATAAACATAATCGGTCCCGCGACAGAGACACCTGACCCAGACAGGATAAGCACGATCAAAATTAAAATCACTTTTATAAGCGTTGTCCGCTGTCCAAGACCTTTAGCCATTTCCTCGCCAAAGCTTAAAATAGTCAGCGACCTCGACAGCAGAATAGCCGTCAGCAGACCAATTCCAACGACCGGAGCCAGCACTTTAAGCTGAGGCCAGCTTGTCCCGGAAACACCCCCGGCCTGCCAGAAAGCAAGGTCCTGTGACAACTGAAACATAAGAGCGACACCCTCTCCAAGTGCCGTTAACAGAGCAGAAATGGCGGCCCCTGCGAGTACAATGCGCAGCGGCGAGAAGCCGCCTTTTTTGATTGAAGCCAGGCCGAATAATAAAACAGCTCCGACAGCTGCACCGGCAAAAGAAAAAAGAATAGCCATTGTATAAGAGCTGGCAGAAAAAAAGGCCAGCATACACGCAAGGCCAAGACTTGCACCTGTATTCAAGCCAAGCAGGCCCGGCTCCGCCAGCGGGTTACGTGTAACCCCTTGCATGATAGCTCCTGCTGTTCCAAATGCCGCTCCCGTCAGCGCCGCTCCAATCTCCCTTGGCAGACGGATGCCCATAATAATTTGATCTGCTTCACGGCTTGGATCAAATGAAAAAATGGCTTCCCAAACCGTTTTCAGCGTCAGTTCTGCTGCCCCAACCGAAACGGACAGCGCGAGACTGATCAATAAACCTGCAAATCCTGCTAAAAGAACGAATACTCCCGTCTTTGGACGGGAGCTTGCTTGTAATTCACTTGTATGATTCATACGGATCTTCCCTTTATTGTGCCGCTTTTTTCGTTAAAGCGTCTACGATAAAGTCAAGTTCTTTTTCAACTGAGATCGGATCATTGAAGTAGAAAGAATCCGAGTCAAATGTGATCACATTCCCTGCTTTTACAGCCGGAATGTTTTTCCATAAGTCTGTTTCCATAAATGTTGAAGATGATACGTTGGCACCTTCTCCAACGAAAATATAATCACCCGCATATTCTGGAATCGCTTCAGCAGAGATGGCCTTATAGCCTGGTCCAAACGCTTCCGCTTCTACTTTTTCAGGGGCTTTCATGCCAAGAGCCTGATAGATGACTTCTGTTCCACGGCCCCAGTTTTTTCCGTATACATACGTGTCTTTACCGAATGTTTCAACTACAGTTGCTGTTGCATCTGTTCCAATCGCTTCTTGAACCTTTTTCTTCGCTTCTTCTGCTTTTGCATTCCATTCATCTACCCATTTTTGGGCTTCTTCTTCTTTGCCTAAAATTTTGCCGATTTCAAGATGCTGATCAAGATAATTGTATTTCTCGTAAGACAGTCCGACTGTTGGCGCAATTTCTTTGTATTTCGCCATGTTTTCGTCTCCTGTATACGTAATAATCAAATCCGGCTCTAAACCAATCAACGTTTCATAATCATCTGGTGCTACTACTTTTGCATCTTTTAGCTTATCACCTAAAAACTTGCTTTTAGCAGACCAGTCTGTAATCGCAACAGGAGTTACACCAAGCTCGAGGAAATTCCCTGGATACGTAGCAGCCATGACAGCTACCCGTTCTGGGTTGGCCGGAATCTCAATGTCACCTTCTTCTGATGCATATGTACGTGTTTCTGCTTTTGTATTTGATTCTTTTTCCTGCCCGCTTTCTTCTTTCTCCTGAGAACACGCGGCTAGGAAAAGAGCACTTATGATCATAAGCAGCGGTAAAACTGAAAATAATTTACGCTTCATGTTGTTCGTCCTTTCTAAGTGAAAATGATTATCATTAACTAGGTAAATCTTATCGAAAATGATTCTCATTGTCAATGTTATTTTTTAAAAAAAGCTCCTTTTAAAGGAGCTCTTTATTACCCACTGCCTCAGCAAGTAATTGAAAGGAGCGTTTCTTTTTTTCAAAATCAAACAAGATCGTCACAGCCATGGTCTCATCCGTCCCGCATTTTTCCGCTAATTCCTCCAGCTGCGTTCGAACAGTGTCCGGTCCTCCCACAATCATACGCTTTCGGTTTTCTTCAACATGCATCCGCTCAAACTTCCCATATGAGTAAGCCGCTGCTTTTTCCGGTGAAGGTGTGCCGGTTGATCGAATCCCCTGGCCGGTCATCATCAGGGACAGATCAAGGCTTCCCGCAAGAAAATCGGCTTCCTCATCTGTCTCTGCACATACAAGAAAAACGGCCACAGCGGATTTTGGCTCCTTTAAATGAGGAGACGGCTGAAAGGTGCGCCGGTACTCAGCCAGCTCATCGGGCCCCCCGTCGCCATTAATAAATTTAGCAAATACGTACGGCAGCCCTTTTTGGGCAGCGAGCGCTGCACTGGACGGGCTTGAACCAAGCAGCCACACATCAGGCGGTACTTCAAGAGCAGGAGTTGCCTTGACACCAGAATACGGATGGGGAACGGGCTGATCATACAAATAAGCGAGCACATCATCAATTTGTTCCGGAAAGCGGTCTTTTTCCCGCTTCCGGCCATTCGACAGGGCAAACGAAGCCCTCGGCATACCGCCTGGTGCCCGCCCTATACCTAGATCGATTCGCTCCGGAGCAAGCGCAGACAGTACTTTAAAATTTTCAGCAACTTTATAAGCGCTGTAGTGCGTCAGCATCACACCGCCTGAGCCAAGCCGAATGCTGTTTGTTTTTGCTGCCAAATGGCCGAGCAGCACTTCTGGCGAAGAGCCGGCGAGTGTATCTGCATCATGATGCTCAGATACCCAAAACCGTTCATAACCAAGTTCTTCCGCCCATTGAGCCAGCTCTACCGTTTCCTGAAGAGCTTTCATAGCGCTTTGTCCTTCCGACAAGGGAGACTGATCCAATATACTAAGCTTCATATGCCCCTCTCCTTTTACCGGCCGGCCTGGCGCATTTTCCGGTATGTTTTATAGGTTCTGCCATTCCAGTAAAAGAAAATACTGGCCGCTCCAGCCGTATGGACAAGCTTGCGGCAATGTCCCCGCACGCTTTTTTTGACAGCCGCTTTTTCTTCCGATAAGTAAACAGCCACAATGCCCTCAATTAAAAATGAATGAAACTTAGCGTGCGGCAGCCGTTCGGTTCCTTTCTTTGCCTGGCGCAAAAAGTGAAGAAACCGTTCCATCATTTCTGTTTCGCTGTTGTAGTATGTACAGAAATTTAACTCGCCATCTTCCATATCTTCTTCCTGGTCAATAAAATAGTCGAGCAAAATGTGAATGCCCTGCCCATATGGAAAATAGCAGTCACGCACCATTTTGGCGTATGTAGGCGTAAACGCCGGCTGCATCGCACAAGACATTAAGCAGTATACACCGATTGTCGAACCCGTGCAGGCGGCAAACTCATACCATTCCATTTCCGGTAAATCCGCTTTGTAACTCTCAAACCAGCGGATCAGGCGCTCTTCCCGCTCTTCTTCGCGAACATGCTTATGAATTTGCAGTTCGCTGTAATAGCGGCTTAAATCCAGCACATGCGGTTTTGCCGCTGCAAAGGAAGGTGTTTCTTCCACCACCTGGCGGCAGCCATCAACCAATGCATCTAAATAGCCGCCATCATTCTTGGTTTCACGAAATCGATAATAATCGCTTTTAGGCTGGCCGGGAAAAAAACAGTCACGCAGCGCTTCATGAAGCGCCGCGAAATCATTCGGATCAAATGATGTAGTCTGGTCGCATAAATTATCGAGATAATCACAAATTAATTGATAAGGCACAATAAAAGAGATCGCTTCTTTTTGGCTATTACCAGCCAGCATTGAAATCACACCGCCTGCTTCGCAGTGAAAGTATTTTTTCTCATACACGTCCATTGCCTGCTTGCGCAGTTCCGGATTGGGTATTTGTTCCGCCAATGCCTTCCATTTGATCCATTCTGTTTTCACAGCAGGGAAAATGGTTTTATATATTTTTCGCATTAACAGGAGCGAATTCGTAGGGACTGTCATGTTCTTACCTCACTTTTCCATAATAAAACCGAGCGACCGCAATCGGTTGTGGACAAAATCAAGCGCATATTGAAATACATCTTCCCGCTCTGGTTCGTTAAAAATTTCATGATAAAGGCCCGGCCATTCCTTGTATTGCAGCTCGGACAGCTCCAGCTTTTTGGCAAATGAACGGGCTGTACTTCCGTCGGTGATCCGGTCTTCTCCCGCCTGCATAATCAAGTGAGGAATATCCGGCACTTCTCCCGGTCCAGCTGTTGCGATTTTGATGGCCTGCACAATTTCTCTGTACCACCGAACCGATACTTTCCGGACAAACAAAGAGTCTTCAGCATCAAAAGCCCAAATTTCTTCGTTCCGGGTCGCCATTTCAGACGTAATGCCTGAATCAAATTTCAAGGACGGGGTCATTGAATTTAAGCCGTGTGTAAGCACGTTTAAATGCTTAGGCGGCACATGTTTCATTTTAAATAGAGGAGACGACATAATGACCCCAGCGATCTCCGGCTTTTCCTCCTGTAAATAGCGGGTAATCACAAGCGCGCCCATACTGTGGCCCAGCAAAAACACAGGGATGTTAAATTGATACGCTGCCTGCACCCAATCCGATAATTCATTCGTATATTCTTTAAAAGATGAAATGTGGCCACGTTTTGCACGTGAAGTCATTCCCTGTCCAGGCAGATCTCCCATGACAACATGAAACCCGTTTTGCCGCCACATTTCAATAAGCCAGCCGTACCGGCCATGGTGTTCAAGGGCACCATGCACCATCACAATCACGCCTTTTGGCTTTTCCTCACATTCCCATTTCCACATAGTGCTCTCTCCTTCAAAAAACGACAACCGTTTTTTCTATTATACAAATCTTTTGCTGTTCGATAAAATAAAACGGTATAACAGACAAAAAAGAAAGGGGCCTCAACCATGATTTATCCGTATAAAGATAAACAGCCGGTTATTGCTGAATCCGCTTTCGTTGCGGACTATGCAACGATTACAGGAGATGTCGTGATCGGCGAACAATCCACTATTTGGTATAATACCGTCATACGCGGAGATGTTGCACCGACGATCATTGGCAGTAAAGTGAATATCCAGGACAATTCCGTTCTTCATCAAAGTCCAAACAACCCGCTCGTCATTGAAGATGAAGTGACAATTGGCCATCAAGTGATCTTACATAGCTGTAAAATTCGGAAAGGCGCCCTGATCGGCATGGGATCCATTATTTTAGATAATGCCGAAATCGGAGAAGGTGCATTTATCGGCGCTGGCAGCCTTGTACCGCCGGGTAAGGTGATTCCTCCAAATACAATGGCCTTCGGACGGCCTGCTAAAGTAGTGCGAAATGTAAATGAAGAAGACCGCAAAGACATGGAACGTATCGTGCGTGAATACGCTGAAAAAGGCCAGTATTATAAATCTATTCAAGCATAAAAAAACCATGCCCGAGTATTTGGGCATGGTTTTTTATTACTTCGCAGCTGCTTTCAGTGCTTCTGCTTTATCTGTACGTTCCCACGGAAGATCTACATCCGTGCGGCCAAAGTGGCCATAAGCTGCTGTCTGACGGTAAATCGGACGGCGAAGATCCAGCATTTTAATAATGCCTGCTGGACGAAGATCGAAGTTTTGACGGATTACGTCAACAAGCGTTTCTTCCGCTACTGTTCCGGTTCCGAAAGTATCAACTGAAATTGACACCGGATGTGCTACACCGATTGCATAAGCAAGCTGTACTTCACATTTGTCCGCAAGGCCTGCTGCTACGATGTTTTTCGCTACATAGCGTGCTGCATAAGCGGCAGAGCGGTCAACTTTTGTTGGATCTTTACCAGAGAATGCGCCGCCGCCGTGACGTGCATATCCACCGTACGTATCCACAATGATTTTACGGCCTGTTAAGCCTGCATCCCCTTGAGGTCCGCCGATAACAAAACGGCCTGTTGGATTAATAAAGAATTTTGTTTCCGCGTCGATTAATTCGGCTGGAACCACTTCATTAATCACTTGTTCGCGAATTTCTTTTTGAATTTGCTCAAGTGTTACTTCTGGATGATGCTGCGTAGAAATAACGATTGTATCAACACGAACAGGTTTGCCGTTTTCATCGTACTCAACTGTTACTTGCGTTTTACCATCTGGACGAAGGTAATCAAGTGTCTCGTTTTTGCGCACTTCTGTTAAACGGCGTGCCAATTTATGAGCAAGTGAGATTGGAAGCGGCATAAGCTCTTCTGTTTCGTTACACGCAAAACCGAACATTAAGCCCTGGTCTCCGGCACCGATTTCATCAAGCTCTTTATCCGTCATTTGGCCTTCACGCGCTTCAAGAGCTACGTTAACCCCTGCTGCAATATCAGGTGACTGTTCATCAATAGATGTTAAAACCCCTGCTGTTTCAGAGTCAAATCCGTATTTTGCACGAACATACCCGATTTCTTTTACCGTTTCACGAACGATTTTTGGAATATCCACATAAGAAGAAGTGGTAATTTCCCCTGCAACAAGAACAAGTCCAGTTGTTACAGATGTTTCCGCTGCCACGCGGGCATTCGGATCTTTGTCAAGAATGGCATCAAGAATCGCATCGGAAATCTGGTCACAGATTTTGTCCGGATGTCCTTCCGTTACGGACTCTGATGTAAACAGACGGCGCTGTTTTGTCATGAAAAAATTCCTCCTTAAAATCAGTGTGTGTACGGTACTCATTTCCCTCAGGTGATCCAGAAAATAAAAAAACTCTCCCGGCATTGAGAGAGGAAAGGTTGTTTTCACTCGGGCCTTTCACTCTTATCGTCCAAGGCTGATCCTTGCTCAGGTTTAGCACCTTGTCCGTAAAGTACGGCAGGTTGCTGGGTTTCACAGGGCCTGTCCCTCCACCAACTCAGGATAAGAGTATCCGTTCAAGTGTCAATGTTACGAAATATCGCGCTTCGTGTCAACCCGTTTCTCTTTCAAAAAGCAAACAATTTTTAAAGGTGCTTTTTTTGTGTATCCTGCTTTTCTTCCTATTTAATTAAATTCACATATTTACTAGCATGACCCAAAAAATATAAAAATATACGAAAAATTTCATCCAATAGTATAGACTATTCATTTCAATGTGTTATACTAATTTCAAGTTAATCAAACACATTAAAACTCAAATAAAGGATGGTTGTACATGATGAACTCTTTAACTGTTTCCAGCGAATTAACTGAGCTGCTCAAAGGCTCCAATATTCTCGTTCAGCCTTCTGTACCGGTTCTTGTAGAAAAGGTACTTCAGCGCGGCGAAGGTGTTTTAACCGCGTCCGGTGCTGTTCGCGCCGAAACAGGCAAATATACAGGCCGCTCCCCAAAAGACAAGTTTACTGCCCGGGAAGCATCTGTTGAAAACAGCATAGACTGGGGTTCAGTCAACCAGCCGATTTCTGAAGAAGCATTTAACCGCTTGTATGAAAAAGTGGTTTCTCATTTAAAAGAAAAAGAAGAACTGTTTCTTTTCAAAGGCTTTGCCGGCGCGGATCAAAAACACCGCCTTCCGATTCAGGTTATAAATGAATATGCCTGGCATAACCTATTCGCGCACCAATTGTTCATTCGTCCAACAGAAGAAGAGCTTAGAACACATGACGCAGGCTTCACTATTTTGTCAGCGCCTTCTTTCCAGGCGGATCCTCTTACAGATGGCACAAACTCTGAAACATTTATTATTGTTTCCTTTGAACAGCGTGTTATTCTTATTGGCGGCACAGAATATGCCGGTGAAATGAAAAAATCCATTTTTTCTGTGATGAACTACCTTCTGCCGCAAAATAATGTCCTGCCAATGCATTGCTCAGCAAACGTCGGCTACGAAGGAGATGTAGCCCTGTTCTTTGGTCTTTCGGGTACTGGAAAAACGACGCTTTCCGCTGATCCAAACCGCCGTTTGATTGGCGATGATGAACATGGATGGTCCGCCAACGGAGTGTTCAATATTGAAGGCGGCTGCTATGCAAAGACAATTGGCCTGACACGCGAAAAAGAACCACAAATTTTTGATGCGATTCGTTTTGGTTCTGTTCTTGAAAATGTTGTTCTTGATTCTAAAACACGGGAGCCGGATTACGACGATAACACATTAACCGAAAATACACGGGCCGCTTACCCGCTTCAAGCCATTGATAATATTGTAGACCCGAGCGTTGCCGGCCATCCGAATACGATTATTTTCCTGACTGCAGATGCGTTTGGTGTGCTGCCTCCAATCAGCAAACTGTCGAAAGAACAAGCAATGTACCACTTTTTAAGCGGATATACGTCTAAACTTGCTGGTACAGAACGCGGTATTACAAGCCCTCAGGCAACGTTCTCTACTTGCTTTGGGTCACCGTTCCTGCCTTTGCATGCAACGGTTTATGCAGAAATGCTCGGCAAAAAAATCGATGAGCAAAATGTGCAAGTTTTCCTCGTGAACACAGGCTGGACAGGCGGCGAGTATGGAACTGGCGAACGAATGAAGCTTTCCTACACACGTGCAATGATTCAAGCTGCTCTAGAAGGCGAATTGGCGCACACACCAACTTATAAAACAAAAGTTTTTGGCCTGGAAATTCCGCTTCATGTTCCAGGTGTGCCGGATGATGTTTTGATTCCACGCAAGGCATGGGCGGATGAAAAAGCCTTTATGCAAAAAGCGCAGGAATTAGCAGCAAAGTTCCGGGAAAACTTCAAAAAATTCAGCGGTGTAGCAGATGAAATTGCCCAAAAAGGCGGTCCGCTTCTTTAACCCCTACAAAAAGCCCGAAGGATCAATCCTTCGGGCTTTCTTACTTTTCGTCTACACTCTTAAAGCCCGAGGGACTGTCTCTCGGGCTTTTATTTTTAATTCGTTGATTTCAAAGAAACGAGCGTATACGTAATGGTCGTTTTCTCCTGTTGCCATTCTACTTTTTTAATGAGGGCGGTACCGCTTTGTTCGCTGTCCTTTGTTTTAAACACGGCAATTGGAATATCAATTGGATACAGCCGGTAGCCGTCTTTTTGAAGAACGAACCGATTTTCTTCCTCCCGTACTTCATTTCCTTTTGTGACAATCATCGTATTTAGTTCCATAGGCATTCCCATGATTTTAGTCCCCCTTTATCCATTTTGCAATGTAACCGACAATCTGACGGTTTACTGCAGGTGGTATGTAATGATCATATTTATCCAAATACATCGTGTCTGCATGCGGCACAGCTTCCTTCAGCCGATAAGCATGCTCTACCGATACATTCTTGTCACTGCGGCCGTGAATAATCAGCACGGGCGCTGTGATCAGGCCGGCTTCTTCCAGGGGTGTCCGCCGGTCGTACGCCTCCGGCACTTTTTGGGGCGTTCCGCCGATCACACGTTTCATCATTCGGCGCATATCCTTTCTTTCTTCATACGTAAGTTTCATGTCGGATACGCCGCCCCATGTAACAAGTGAAGATACCGGCCGGTGGATGGCTGTCCAAAGAGCCATGATGCCGCCTCGTGAAAAGCCAAACACATGAATCCGGCCATTTTTTACACGCGGATGATTTCTTAAAAGGTCAAAAGCGCTAAAGGCATCTTCGCGGTCTTCTCCAGCGAAGTCTTCATTTCCTTCTCCGCCGCGATTGCCTCTGTAAAACGGTGCGAAGACAATAAATCCCTCTGCAGCGAATTCGGCGACTCTTGACGGCCGCACCATGCCAATGCCTTTAATACCGCCTCGCAAGTATAAAAAACCTTCGTACGATTCCTGATCAGCCGGCTCCGCTAAAAAGCCTTTTACTAAAAGACCCGCAGACTTATAATGAACCAGGAAAAGACGTACATGTGGATTTGGCGATGGGTACGGTATACACTCCATTAGACCAGCCCCTTTCTCCTTACTTCTGATAACGCGAGCGGAATCATTTCATCTTTCATTAAAAAGGAATAATGAGCTCCAAAGCGCGCTTCGAGCAAATCATCCTTTTCTATATATGGACCGTCTGTTTCTAAATAATCTTGTTTCTTTTTTATATCCGTTACGTGCGCAAAAAAAACCGCTTTTAAAAACGGCTGCTCTGGTGCATGAACATAATACTCACCTATGAAGTGCAAACCGGATATCGCGGCCCCCGTTTCTTCTGCCACTTCCCTGTGGGCTGCTGCTTCAAGCGTTTCACCCGGTTCTCTTTTTCCGCCCGGACATTCAAGACCTCGCACTTTATGTTTTGTTAAAAGCCAAGAATGCTCGAATCGGCATAAAACAAGAACGTGAGACGGCACCCTTCCAAACGCCCCTCTTGTAAACACCATCGTAACAGGATAATTGTTTTGATCGGTAAAACTGTGCAACCGGCATCCCTCACCCCTGCTTGCTTTCTCTCTATTATACGTTATTTCTCCACTTTTTTATATGTTGTCGTGCGTCTTCATCTCCAAGTTCATAGATTTTTTCGTATACGGCCATCATATAGTCGTCATATCGGTCATTGTTTTGATCTTCATGATACGGAATAGCAGGAACGTGCGCCCGCCAAAACGAGCCAAAGTCCTCCCGATTCATTCCATTTAACAGCTCACGCAGCGATTGTATTTCCCTATCATTGGCAAAAACACGAAAATTCCATGGGGACACATCCGGCTGTGATTGAATTTCTCCATTCGCGATGGCAATATAGTAAGGCTGTTTTTCCACATCAATCCCTCCTTTTTACAGCATGTGCGCTTTTTCTTTTCTTCATTCAATAAAAAAAGTTGGAATATGATAGCGTTTTCATGTATAACTATATATATATTCTTAAAAAGGAGGCACAGCGATGAAATTTGTAAATGAATTGTTTGAACTGTATCGCGGCCGGCTGCAGGGAACAGAAGACGACCTGGATATGATCACGCTGACCGTTCTTGGTGAAATGACTGAGACAGATATCCTGTCCATCATTGGAGAAATGCCGAATGAAGAACTTGCCTGGCTGTTCCGCGTTTATTTGTACGAAGGATTAAAAGAAAAATTCAACCAGGATCAAATACCTGCCGACCGAAACCGCCTGCTCCATTAATACATAAAGAAAAAACGGAGAATACTCATTCTCCGTTTTTTTGTTTCCTTTCATAAAAAAACCGAGCTCTTATCGGCTCGGCTTGTTCATTATTTTCCTAGGAATGATTTAAGCATCCAAACATGCTTCTCCAGGCTTTGGTGGATTGCCAGAAGTATATCGCCTGTTGTTTCATCGCCTACTTCAGCGGCTAAATCCATTGCCTCTTTTAATTCGCTAGTCAGCGTTGTAAAGTCATTGACAACTGACTGTACCATTTCTTCCGCAGATTCCTGCCCTTCTGCTTCATTTACCGTGGCCAGTTCAAGGGATTCACGAAGCGTTGCTACCGGCTTTCCGTCCAGCGCCAAAAGACGCTCAGCCAGCTCATCAATATGTCCGCCTGCTTCAGTGTATAACTCTTCAAATTTTGCATGCAGCGTAAAGAACTGAGGTCCTTTTACATACCAATGATAGTTATGAAGCTTTGTATAAAGCACCGTCCAGTTTGCAACCTGTTTGTTTACACTGCTGATTAGCTGTTCTGACATAAAAGAATCTCCTCCAACATTTTCAAATTTATCTCGACCTTTTTAGTATACCACTCCTATACAGAACTAAACAAAAACGTGATACACTATGAAAAAAGGAGGGATTTCCTTGTCGGATATGATGATGGTCCTTATCGTTTCTGTGCTTGTTGTTCTCGTTGTACTGGCTCTTGCCTTATTCACCATTCAAAAAGGATACCGTTACAAACACACGATTGATCCGCCAAAAGAAAACTCCGCATATGAAAAACAGGAGGAAAAATGAAAAAGCTATTCTTGTTTTTGATCCGCTTTTACCAAAAAGGAATTTCACCGCTAAAGCCGCCTTCATGCCGCTTTTATCCGACTTGTTCCCATTATGGGTACGAAGCCGTTCAAAAGCATGGAGCCCTAAAAGGCGGACTGCTTGCTGTTATTCGTATTTTAAAATGCCATCCATTTCACCCTGGCGGCGTAGATTATGTGCCCGAAAAGTGGCCGCTAAAAAAAAGAAATTGAATTAAGCGGAATGAACCGCTTTTCGCTGCTTTTCTATTCGCTTCCGGCTGACTCCGAAGCCAATGCCTGGTTCCTGCGACAAGTGAATCCGGCCGTTTTGAACAAAAATGCCGGGCTCAATAAAATCTTCTTCCCAGTAATAGTCAGTGGAGACAATGTCACCCGGCATCGTAAATCCTGGAAGCGAAGCAAGCGCCACATTGTGTGCGCGCGAAATGCCAAATTCAATCATTCCACCTGCCCAAATATCGATATTCTGTTGAAGGCAGTAATCATGAATGCGCTTTGCTTCCGATATTCCTCCTACCCGGCTGAATTTTACATTGATCACCCGACAGGCCTTCATTTCAACCGCACACTTGGCATCGTGGAAAGAACGGATGCTTTCGTCTAAACAAACCGGTGTCTTAAGCTGGCGCTGCAGCTTTGCATGGTTCCACATGTCGTCTGCTTCAAGCGGCTGTTCAATCATCATCAGCCCATATGTATCAAGTGTTTTTAAATGATCGATATTCTGCAGCGAGTAGGCTGAATTGGCATCAGCCATCAGCGAAATGTGTGGGTATGCTTTACGAATCGCTGTCAGCATTTCGATGTCGGAGCCCTGGCTGATTTTTACTTTAATGCGCCTATATCCAGCTTCTACATGAGCTTGTATGCGTTCCAGCATATCGTCCGTTGTTTTTCCTGAAGCAACCGCTCCGACCGAAATGGATGAGCGCGTTCCGCCAAGCACTCCAAAAAGCGGCTGATCCAGCTTTTTAGCGTACAAATCCCATAGTGCTGATTCTACACCCGCTTTAGCCATCTGATTGCCCCGTACAGCCCAAAAAAGGGACGATGCATCCGCCGGATGAGAAATGTCATGCTCTTTCAGCAGCGGAAACAGCACGTCCTTTATAATGTGCCACTCTGTGGCCACCGTTTCTTCCGTGTACCATGGCGTAGAAAAAGCGGACGCTTCTCCCCAGCCTACTGTCCCATCCCGGTCTTCTACCTCAATGATAATCGCTTCCCGCTTCGTGACCGTTTCCAAGTGTGTGTAAAACGGCACTTTCAGCGGCATTTCTACTACATGCATCGTGAGCCGCTTAATGTTCATAACGCTCACTCCACTGCCTCGCCAGTTCACGTCGGAGCAATTTATTTGCCGCATTTCTCGGCAGGACTTCTACTTCAATAAAATAAGCCGGCACTTTAAAACGGGCGAGCTTTTCCTGACAGAAATGCATCAATTCCGCTTTCGAAACCGGAGACTGTGCCACATAAAAAGCAGCGGGAACACTTCCCCATTTCTCATCCGGCACACCCGCCACCCCGGCTTCTAAAAGGGCTGGATGACCGGTAAGGACGGACTCGATTTCGGCCGGGTAAATATTTTCACCGCCAGAAATAATTAAATCGGAACGGCGGTCCAGCACATATAAAAATCCTTCTTCATCAAGCCGGCCGATATCTCCAGTCCGAAACCAGCCGTTTTGAAAAGCCTGCTCGTTCGCGTCCGGGCGGTTTAAGTAGCCTGGCGTCACGTTGGGGCCGCTGACCCAAATTTCTCCCTCGTCTTCTCCATCAATATGGATCGCGCATGGAAACAAAGGCTTGCCGGCGGAACCGATTTTCCGGAAAGCATCTTCTGGTGCGAGCGTTACAATTTGAGAGGAAGTCTCAGTCATGCCATACGTTTGGTAAACAGGGATCCCTTTTGCCTGGCACGTCTCCAATATGGAAAGAGGAGCAGGGCCTCCGCCAAGAAGTACACAGCGAAGCCGGGCGTGGTACGCTCCCTCGAGTGTATGCAGCATGGAAGAAAGCATGGCCGTGACAACTGAAATCATGGTCACTCGTCCTTCTTGTAACAGTCCGTTTACATAGTTCGGATCAAATTTTTCAACGAGGCACACTTCCATTCCATACAACACGCTTTTCATTAAAATAGAATACCCTGAAATATGAAATAGAGGCACCGCACAAAGCCAGGCATCGTCCGAGTGAAGACCAAGATTTAAAGCTGAAGCTGTCGCGCTGGCATAATGATTGCCATACGTCTGTTTAACACCTTTTGGCCGTCCTGTTGTACCAGATGTATACATAAGCGAGCAAATGTCCTCTAAAGCAAACATTTCACGCTTGTTTTCTTTCGCTGCTTTCTCGAATGAGGTAAAACAAAAAGAACGTATATCTTTCACAGAATGAGCTTTATTCTGATGCTCCCCGTCATACAACAGACACACAGCATCGGCATCTTGGAGCTGCCAGGCCAGTTCTTCTGCGGCCAGCCGGCTGTTTAGCATCACTGCTGCAGCGCCGATCTGCTGAAGAGCATGAATGAGAAAAACCGTGTCCGGACGATTTCCTGCCAGCACACCGCAATAGTCGCCTTTTTTTATTCCCGCTGCCTTCAATTGATCTGCCAGCATGGATGCTTTATCGAACAATTGTGAAAAGGTCCACGTTTCGTCATAAAAAGCAAGAGCCGTTCGCTCAGGAGTTAAAAAAGCACGCTGCTGAAGCCAGTTTGGCATGTTCATTATGGTCATCCTTTCCATTTAAAAAAAGAGTGTCCGGTATAGGACACTCTTTCGATTTCGTTACGGGAATCTTGGGAACTGGCCAAAGTCCGGATCGCGTTTTTCTTTGAACGAATCGCGTCCTTCTTTTGCTTCATCTGTTGTGTAGTAAAGAAGCGTCGCATCACCTGCAAACTGCTGCAGGCCTGCAAGACCATCTGTGTCCGCATTCATAGCCGCTTTGATAAAGCGAAGCGCCGTCGGGCTCTTTGAAAGCATTTCTTCCGCCCACTGCACCGTTTCTTCTTCTAATTTTTCAAGTGGTACAACCGTGTTTACAAGACCCATGTCCAATGCTTCCTGCGCATTGTACTGACGGCAAAGGAACCAAATTTCACGCGCTTTTTTATGGCCGACGATGCGTGCCAGGTAGCCTGAACCGTAACCAGCATCAAAGGAGCCGACTTTCGGTCCTGTTTGTCCGAATACAGCATTGTCTGCTGCAATCGTTAAATCACATACAACGTGAAGCACGTGACCGCCGCCGATTGCATAGCCTGCCACCATTGCGATTACCGGCTTTGGAATAACACGGATCAAACGCTGTAAGTCCAGCACGTTTAAGCGTGGAATTTGGTCATCTCCTACGTAGCCGCCATGGCCGCGCACTTTTTGGTCACCGCCGGAGCAGAATGCTTTTCCGCCTTCACCGGCTAAAATAATAACGCCAATTTTAGAATCGTCACGCGCATATGCAAATGCATCGATCATTTCCGTGACTGTTTTCGGACGAAATGCGTTATGTACTTCGGGACGGTTGATCGTCACTTTGGCAATGCCATTATACGTTTCATACTTAATGTCTTCGTATTCGCGTTCTTTTACCCAATTAATTGCCACTTTGTTGTCCTCCTTTTTGATTCAACAAAAACGTCTTTACTATTGTACCAAATTTTTCGCGCTGCTCCACATGAATTGCATGGCCTGCTCCGTCAAATTGAATCCATTCACAAAATGGAAGCCGCTCCTTCATCCGGCAGGCGATACGTGTAAATTTTTCATCCTGCGTTCCTGTAAGCAGCAAAACAGGCATGCTAAGCATTTGAAGCCGGTTCCAATACGATGGCTGGCTGCCGGTTCCCATCAAACGAAGTGACGACGCCAGCCCTTCTGCCGACTGGGCCAGGCGCTCCCTCCGGACCTTCTCTTGAACAGCCGCTGGCAGTTTTTTCTGCGAAGCAAACATTGGAATACTTTCCCAAAAATCAACGAACGAGGCAACGCCTTCCTGTTCAATTCGTTGAGCCAGTTTTTCGTCTGATTGCCGCCTTGCTGCACGCTCTTCTTCACTCTCGAGCCCCGGTGAAGTGCTTTCCAGCACCAAAGACCGGACCGCCTCTGGGTAAAGAAGCGCGAGAGCCAAAGCGAGGCGGCCGCCCATTGAATAACCGATAAGATGAAAAGAAGAAAAACCGGCGTCATTCATCATCTTTTTAAGAGATTCAGCTTCTGTTTCCAAATCTGCTGCTAAACAGTTCGTTTGTCCATGCCCGGCAAGATCGGGCATCACAAGCTGAAAGGGAAGATGCTCGTCCAAGCCTTTCCACGTAGAAGAATTTCCCGTAAAACCATGCAGCAATAAAACCGGCTCTCCTTCGCCTTTTACTTGACGAAAAATGGTCATTGAATCACCTGTTTTGCAGCTGCAATCGCTCTTTGCCATAACTCCCGGTGAATCGCTGTGTTTTGGGAACGATCCGTTAATGCTTCTAATATGGTGATTCCGTCCCGTTTCACGGACAGCTCTCTTTGAAGCTCGCCGCTGTTCTCAATTCGAACGTAGTGGCAGCCGTAAAGTGCAGCTGCATGATCAAACTTTAAGCCAGACGGAGTGCCGAACAGCCTTTCAAAATGCTTTCGTTCCCCCGCCTGCGGCAAATAAGAAAAAATGCCGCCGCCATTGTTGTTCATAATTAAAATGGTCATCGACAGGCCGTTCATTTTGGCCGCCAGCAAACCATTTACATCGTGAAAAAATGATAAATCTCCCATAACAGCATAAACCTTTTCCCCGCTTGCGGCAATGCCAAGAGCTGTAGAAACAAGACCGTCTATACCGTTTGCCCCACGATTTCCGTGAAGACGAAGAGTTTGTTCGCCTGAAAATAAAAAGGAATCAAGATCTCGAATCGGCATACTGTTTCCTGCAAAAACAGAAGAGCCGGATGGCACTGCCTCTAAAAACTGCCGAAACAATGAACCTTCGTCCATGCCTTCTGCTTTTTTCATCTCCGAGCGGGCTGCTTCGTTTACGTTCTGCCATAATGTGTACCATGAAGAGCGGCTTCCTTCCAATCTCTGTATCATTTCACGGCAAAAAGCGGCTTCATCTACATTCACCATATGGGTCGCAATATGGGAAGGATCACGCCATCCTCCGTCTGCGTCTACAATTACATGCACCGCATCCTGCTGACGCTTCATATATTGCATGAGAGATTTTGAGACCGGCAGCGCACCAAACCGAACGATCGCTTCTGGTTTTAACGCGTCTTTCATCTCATCATCACGTAAAAAGGCGTCATAGCTGTCAATCACTGTTTTGTCCGTACGAAGCTGCGAAAGCGGATCGGCTACAACCGGCCAGCCTGTTTTTTCGGAAAGCGAAAGGATCGCTTCTGACATCTCCGGCTTCACAATCTCTCCCGCTACAATAAGACCTTTTTCGACTTTGAGTGCTCCTGCTACATCATCCAGCATAATCGGATCCGGCACCTTTCTGCCAGAAATCAGCCGAACGGGAGCAGGGATTTTGATTCGTTCAAAAATACCATCATAATCCGGTACGAGCGGCTCACGGTAAGGAAAATTTAAATGAACCGGCCCTGCCGGTTCAGCAAGTGATTCAAAAACCGCCCGGGCACCTTGTGTGCGGACGTACTGCAACGCAGACTGATCTGATTCCGGAAGGGCCATTTCCGCAAACCATTTTGCTGTATGACCGTATAAGTGAAGCTGGTCAATCGTCTGCGGAGCGCCAACATCCCGGAGTTCAGGCGGACGGTCTGATGTCAGCACAATAAGCGGAACGCGTGAGATTTTCGCTTCCGCTACTGCCGGCATGTAGTTGGCCGCCGCCGTGCCGGATGTACAAAGAAGTGCAATAGGATTTTGTGTGGCTTTAGCCAGCCCAAGCGCAAAAAAACCCGCCGACCGCTCATCCACTTGAATAAAAGTGCGCAGCCGAGGATGCTCTTCCATTAATAGCGCCATCGGTGTCGAACGGGAGCCGGGGCTGATGACCGCCTCCTTGACTCCCGAACGGACCAGGCTGTCTATAAAATGTGCATTGTATTGTGTCATGTTGTCCTGATGATTATTCATTGCCGCCTCCGATCGCCCGCAGCATCGGCCGCAGCTTCATGTTTGTTTCCTCAAGCTCCATCTCCGCAACAGACTCCGCCACTACTCCACAGCCTGCATATAAAAATGCTTCGTTCTGTACCAGTAATCCAGAGCGAATCGCCACCGCAAACTCACCATTTTTCCGGTAATCCATCCAGCCAACCGGCGCTGCATAAAAGCCCCGGTCCATATCTTCCAGTTCACGGATCACACCGAGTGCTTTTTCACTCGGAAGTCCGCCAAGTGCAGGAGTTGGATGAAGTGCCTGAACAAACCGCAGAATAGACTCGTCCTTGTCTGCTTCTCCGATGACCGGCGTATACAGATGCTGAATATCTCTTACTTTCATTACGACCGGCGCATCCGGTACGGCCACGTAATCGCACATCGCCTGCATTTCCTCTCGGATCATCTGCACAACATAGTCATGTTCCATCCGGTTTTTACTGTCATGCAGCAGTGCATCCGCTAATTGCTCATCTTCCTGCTCTGTTGCACCGCGGCCTGTTGAACCGGCAAGGCACGTTGTTAAAACGGTTTGTGCCCGTTTCTTCACAAGCCGTTCAGGAGAAGCACCTAAAAAACAGCTGTCCATTGCTTCAATAGAAAAAACGAAGCTGTCCGGCTGTCCCTCGTCCAAGCGGCGAAGAATGCGGTCTGACGAAATAGTACCATCAAAAGCAGCGCTTGCTTTGCGGGCCAGTACTACTTTCTTCAGATCGTCATCTGCTTCAATTCGATGAACCGCGGCTTGAACGGACTCCTTCCACGCTTGTGTATCCCCAGCACGAAGCTCCATTAATACCGCTTCTTTTTCGAATGAACGCTTCAAATCTGACAAAATGGCCTGCTTCCGTTCTTCAATTTGATCAAATAACCGGCCTGACTCTACATCTTCGCACATCATATTGATCGTTACATATGTTTCACCGCCATAAACCGTCATCATTAATTCCGGCACATAAAAAAAAGACGGTGCAAAGCGGGACCACTCTTCTCCTTGAGAGCGAAGCGGATCAAATGAAAAACCGCCAAATGCAACGGGCCCTGTCCCGTAAATATCATAAGGATTATGGATGGAAGCACGCTTCATCAGGGCATCCCACTGCCCTTCCACATCCTCAAACCGCTCGGCTTTGCTGCTTTGGATCGTCTGTACACTGCCGAGTCCTGCAATCGTTCTTTCCCCATCACGGTCTTTGAAATAAAACCGTTCTCCTTTGTACCATTCTTTTCCGTTCTCGTAAAAACAGATCGGGTCGCCTTTTTCCACTTTTTCTACATAACTGAATAAAGTCGAACCGTTTATTTCGTTTATAAAATCAACAAAGGCCCCTTTAAGCGGGTGCCCCTTTATCATAGCCAATGAAATCCCTCCATTGTGCCGACCACACAGGGTCAAACTTCTTTGGCCCCTTAAGGCACTAAGACATTGCGGCTTTTAAACCGCGCTTTATGTTTCCTTCTTATTATATACCACTTGTGCTACATTTTCATTTCCGAAAAACGATGTTCGATTTTTCGGAAAAAATTCAAGATTAATATCCTATTGAAAAAGGATTGACACTTTTGGTTCCGTTTTCTACACTTGATGAAGGACATTTGTTTATTTGTTCACAATGAAAATTGGGAGAGAAGAAGAATGAATCAAACCCCCTCTGCTGACACTGGCTTTCAAATATGGTGGCAGCTTATGCGGCCTCATACGTTAACAGCTGCGTTTGTTCCTGTTTTTCTTGGAACGGCGCTGGCTCTTGCCCATACAGACCTGCATATTCCGTTGTTTCTAGCGATGTTGATTGCCTCTTTGCTTATTCAGGCAGCAACAAATATGTTTAACGAATACTTTGATTTTAAGCGTGGCCTTGATACAGAAAAATCAATTGGTATCGGAGGTGCTATTGTACGCAACGGTGTTAAGCCGAAAACCGTTCTTTATATGGCTTTCGCTTTTTTTGGCATCGCGCTTTTGCTCGGTCTATACATTTGTATCGCTTCTTCATGGTGGATCGGCTTAATTGGCATCATTTGTATGGCTGTCGGCTACTTGTACACAGGCGGCCCCCTTCCGATTGCTTATACACCGTTTGGTGAATTGGCATCTGGCGTTTTTATGGGCGGCATTATTATCTATATTTCGTTTTATATTCAAACGGGCTTCCTGTCCACAACAGCGATTTTATTTTCACTTCCTATTATATTGCTTGTTGGCAGCATTAACTTATCCAACAATATTCGTGACCGTGTTGGCGATAGTGAAGCCGGCCGAAAAACAATAGCTATTTTAATTGGCCATGACCGTTCGGTTTTTGTTCTTGCTGCATCTTTTTTCATCACTTTCTTGTGGGTGATTGTTTTATTATTCACAGATTCAGGTTCCCCTTGGCTGTTTCTTTCATACTTAAGCATTCCAAAAGCCATAAAAGCAGTGAAAGGCTTTAAAGGCAAAGGCGGGGAACCTCCATTTCAAATGATGCCGGCGATGAAGGCGACCGCCCAGACCAATACGTTTTACGGCTTCCTTCTTGCTTTCGGCTTATGCATCAGCTACCTTTTTTAACCCGATCAAACAATCGGGTTTTTTTCTATGTCAAAACGGCTATAGAGTAGGATATAGATGAAAGGATGAGGCAACTTATGCTTACACAAGAACAGTTAAACGAACTCAAACAAGAATTGCTCCGTCAAAAGGAGCAGCTGACCGGC
Source organism: Domibacillus sp. 8LH (assembly GCF_038806185.1). NCBI lineage: Bacteria > Bacillati > Bacillota > Bacilli > Caryophanales > Bacillaceae > Domibacillus > Domibacillus sp. 8LH. The sequence continues at coordinate 669,235 of NZ_JAVJNG010000001.1, forward strand.
CGGCTGGAGCAGGATAACGATAACGAGGATGTAGGAGAGCTGTCTTCTTACGACAATCACCCAGCGGATACCGGAACGGAATTGTATGTACGGGAGCGGGATATGGCCATTGATGATCACAGCCGGGATGAGTTGGATAAAGTCGAGGCTGCTCTTGCGGCGATGGAAGGTGGCACATACGGCATTTGTAAAGAAAGTGGTGAGGAAATCCCATTTGAGCGTCTTCAGGCAGTCCCAACAACCCTTTATTCTGTAGATCACACACCAGATCAAGAACCTGAAACCGACCGCGTGCCGGAAGACCGTCTCTCCCATCCGGATGACGGCATTGACAGTTTTAGTGATGCAGCAAATTACGGAACTTCCGAGACTCCTGCTGATTTTGTAGAAGACAAAGAGAATTACAACGAACTGTATAAAGAAGACCGTGATGAAGACAATGAAAATCCAGCGACGTAATGTCGCTGGATTTTTTTAAATATGCCAAATGCCTTTTGCGTATTCCTGAATCGTACGGTCGCTGGAAAAAATGCCGGAGCCGCTAATATTGTGGACCATCATTTTGCGCCAGCGTTCCGAATCGTTTGTATAAATCCGGCCTGCTTCTTCCTGGGTTTTGCAATAAGACTCAAAATCTTTCAGCACAAAATATTGATCATTCTCTCCAAGAAGAGAATCATAAATGATATTAAACAAGCCTTTATCATCAAGCGTGCCATCCACAAGCTGGTCAAGCGTACGGCGAATGAGCGGATTATGGTGATAGTAATCCATCGAACGGTAACCGCCTTCTCTATCATACGCCATCACTTCTTCTGCTTTTAAACCGAAGATAAGAATATTCTCAGGACCTGTTTGTTCTAAAATTTCCACATTCGCTCCATCGAGCGTGCCAATGGTAATGGCTCCGTTCATCATAAATTTCATATTTCCAGTACCGGATGCTTCCTTGCTTGCAGTAGAGATTTGTTCACTAAGATCTGCTGCCGGAATGATATCTTCCGCCAGAGACACGCGGTAATTTTCCATAAATACAACAGTAAGCAGCCCTTTTGTGGCCGGGTCATTATTCACCAGGTCCGCTACCGAATGAATCAATTTAATGATTCGTTTCGCATAAAAATAGCCCGGTGATGCTTTTGCTCCAAATACAAAAGTGCGCGGCGGAATCTGGTAAGAAGAATCTGCTTTTACCCGGTTATAAAGAGACAGGATATGAAGCACATTTAACAGCTGCCGCTTATAAGCATGAAGACGTTTAACCTGCACATCAAAAATCGACGACGGATCGACCTGAATGCCGTTTTGGTCAAAAATACGCTTAGCTAATATTTCTTTCCGCTTCATTTTTACATCCCATAGCTTTTCCTGAAATGCTGCATCGTCAGCATAAGGTGCGAGCTTAGAGAGCTCTGCCGCATTTTTGTGAAAACCGTCGCCAATCGCCTCTGTTAACAGGGATGTAAGCTCTGGATTTGCTTTTAACAGCCAGCGGCGGTGGGTAATGCCATTGGTTTTGTTATTAAACTTCTTCGGATAAAACTGATAGAAATCGTTCATTTCACGATTTTTTAAGATTTCCGTATGAAGGCGCGCTACTCCGTTCACACTATGACTGCCGGCAATGGCTAAATGGGCCATACGAACTTCCCCGTTAGCGATAACGGCCATTTTTTCAATCCTTGACCAATCACCAGGATATTTTTCCCACAAACTTCTGCAAAAGCGTTCATTAATTTCTTCCACAATCATGAAAATACGCGGCAGGAGTGGTTTAAATAAACGAATCGGCCAGCGTTCCAGCGCTTCCGACAAAGTAGTATGATTCGTATAAGCAAATGTTTTTTCCGTAATATTCCATGCTTCTTCCCACGAAAGCTGATACTCATCAAGCAAAAGACGCATCAATTCTGGTATAGCTAATACCGGATGAGTATCATTGATATGGATCGCTACATGTTCATGAAGCTCCTTTAATTCCCCGCCAGTGCTGAGAAAGCGGCGTAAAATAGAACGGATGCTCGCAGATACTAGAAAGTATTGCTGCTTTAAGCGCAAAATCTTTCCTTCATCATTGGAATCATCAGGATATAGAAACTCAGAAATGGCTTCCGTTTCCCGTTTGTATTTGAGCACATCATGCATCGGTGTCATGGTAGACATTTCTGCGCTCCATAATCGCAATGTATTAATGGTTTCTCCGCCATAGCCTACAACAGGCATATCATGCGGGACAGCTCGTACGTATTCCGCATCTACATGACGAAACTTCATTGCACCGTCGCGCTCGATCACATCGACACTGCCCCAAAACGGGACATCGACTGATAAATCAGACTTTCGTATCTCCCATACATAACCATAACGCAGCCAGTTTTCCGGCAGCTCCATTTGAAAACCGTCGACCATTTTTTGTTCAAACAACCCGTGTTTGTAACGAATACCGCATCCATGTCCTGGTAAATTCAAAGAAGCCAGTGAGTCCAGGAAGCAGGCGGCAAGGCGGCCTAAGCCACCGTTGCCAAGCGCAGCGTCCGGCTCAATCTCCTCCAGCTCATGAAGCGGAATGTTTAAATCTGACAGCCACGAATCCAGTTTTTCATACAAACCAAGATTAATTAAATTTTGTCCAAGCAGGCGTCCGAGCAAAAATTCTATGGACAAGTAGTACACCTGCTTGTTGCTTTTTCGATAGCGTTCATTTGTTTCAATCCACTCGCTGCTGATGTATTCGCGAACCATGCTGCTGAGCGTAACAAACTGCTGGGAACGTGTAGAATCTTGAAAGCTGATGCTATAGGACTGTTCCAAACGTTTTTTAAACGAGTCTTGAAATGCTTGTTTATCAGAAAACATGACTTTCCCTCCTGTTGGATACATCCTCATAGAGCTTCATATATTCCTTAGCAGATTGCGACCAGCTGTAATCCGCCTGCATAGCATGCTCGACAATTTTCGCCCATACTTCAGGCTCTTCATGATAAAAATGCAGCGCCCTGCTCACGGTATGCAGCATATCATGGGCATTAAAATTACTGAATGAAAATCCGTTGCCTGCTCCGGTTTCTTCATTGTATGAATGAACAGTATCATTTAACCCCCCTGTTTCACGAACAATAGGCAGCGAACCATACTTCATGGCAATTAACTGGCCAAGACCGCAAGGTTCAAACTGGGAAGGCATTAAAAATAAATCAGATCCTGCGTAAATACGATGGGCCAGCTCCTCATTAAATCCAATATAGGAGCGGACTTTTTCCGGATACACCCATTCCATTTCACGGAAAAAGTTTTCAAACTGGGCTTCACCGCTGCCAAGAAGGATAAATTGCACATCTTCCTGCATGATTTCATGAAAAACATGTTGGATGAGCGACAGTCCTTTTTGCTCTGTTAAGCGGGATACAAGACCGATAACCGGAACATCCTCACGAACAGGCAGATGGAAAAACTCTTGAATACGGCGCTTGTTCTCCGCTTTCCCAGCCATATTTTCAACACTGTAGGGTTCAATCATCTCATTGGCTTCTGGATTATAAATGGAATAATCTATCCCATTTAAAATACCTTTTAAATCACCCTGCCGTTCCTGCAGAACGCCTTCAAGCCGCTCTCCAAAATATGAATTTAAAATTTCATTTCGGTATGTCGGGCTCACAGTCGTAATCGCATCGGCAGCGACAAGTGCGCCTTTCATAAAGTTTGTATTGCCATTAAACTCAAGCTGGCCCGTTTGATAATGCTGGCTATGTAAGTTTAATAAATCGGTTACGGCTTCAGGCGGGAAAATCCCCTGGAACATTAAATTATGAATGGTGAACACGGTCCGTATTTTTTCATATCCCGGCCGGTGCTGATGCTCAACTTTGAGCATAAATGGAATCATGGCTGTGTGCCAATCATGACAGTGAAGGATATTTGGGAAAAAGTCCAAATGACTTAAAGAATCCAAAATCGCTCTTGTAAAATAAGAAAAACGCTCTCCGTCGTCATAATGGCCATACAAGCTGCCCCTTTGGAAATAATAAAGATTATCTATGAAGTAGTAAGTAACGCCATCCTGCTTCAACTCAAAAATGCCGCAATACTGATTTCTCCATCCAACCGGCACAGTAAAAACAGCGACTTGTTTCATTTCCTGTTGATATTTTTGAGGAATCGTGCCGTATTTCGGCATGATTACCCGTACATCCACTCCCATACTGGCTAATTCTTTAGGAAGGGCCCCTGCCACATCGGCGAGGCCCCCTGATTTGATAAATGGTACACATTCTGAAACAGCAAATAAAACCTTCACGAACTGGTCACCGCACTTTCAACAGATCCTTTTTTAATGACAAGCGGCTTTTCCGGCGTTCCACGCAAAATAGCCCCATCTTGTACTGATACATCTTTATCAATAATGACGTGCTCCAGCACGCAATTTTCGCCTATCTTACTTTTTTGCATAACGATGCTGTCTTTAACCGTCGAATTTTTGCCGATGGCTACGCCACGAAAAACGATACTATGATTGACTTCCCCGCTGATGATGCAGCCGTTGGCAATCATGGCGTTTGTAACGTGTGAGCCTGCGAGATAATTGGTTGGCGGCTCGTCTTTTACTTTTGTATAAATAGGCTGAAATTCATTAAACAGCTCGCTCCACTTGTCTTTTTCAAGAAGCTGCATGCTTGTTTGGTAGTAATCGTCCACTGTCTTGATCCGTTGTAGGAAACCTTCAAATTCGTATTGGCATTTTATTAACGAAGAAGATGCATCTTCAACTGCTGCCTGTACAGATTCATATCCTGTTTCATTACGCCGGTCAATTAAGTCAAGCAAGAGCTCTAACGAGAGAAGATAAATATAAGTTGATTCACCTTTATGGGTAACTTCCAAAACATCACAATTTTGCTTTATAAACCGGTCCAACACAGGAGCAAAATCCATATTTGCTACTGTTGTGCAGTTTGAAACGATCACATACTTTTGATCACTGCGGTGGAAGTAGTCAAGGTGCTCCGACATGCGGTCCAGCTGCCCTTCTTTTGTTGGTGAAGGAAAGAAAAACAAGCCATCGCGCTTACGATTCAAATCCCAGTCTTTCCCTGAACCTAAATGGTCCATTAACGAGCGGTAAGGAGATCTTGGGAAAATTGCCACACTCTGTACTCCTGAATTAACCATATTGGAGAGCACAAAATCAATAAGCCGGTACCGGCCCGCGAAAGGGATCGCTGCGGGGGAGCGATAAAGGGCAAGATCGCCCATTTCCCCTGGAAGCATAGTTGCATCAATAACACCAAGCATCGATTTTTTCATTAGGCTTCCTCCACTTTCGATTGTTGTTCAGTGTGCTCCATTAAGAATTGTTCAGTCACCAGCAAAATATCATTGGAGTCGTTTCGAATAACTGTATTTTCTGGTATTTCAAGATCACCCATCACGATCGCGCGCTCAATATAGGAACCGCGTCCTATACGGGCATTTGGCATGACTACACACTCTTTCAGTACAGCTTCTTCTTCCACTTCTACCCCCTGGAACATGACTGACTGCTCGATCACCCCGTCAATAATGCAGCCTTCATTCACAAGCGAATGCTGAACTTTCGCCTTTGAGCCGATAATTTGTGGCGGCTGATTCGGATTCACGGAATAAATGCGCCAAGAGTATTCAAATAAGTTTAGATCCTGCTTTTCGTCAAGCAGATCCATATTGGCTTCCCATAAGCTTTTTACTGTGCCGACGTCTTTCCAGTAGCCTTTAAATGGATAAGCAATCAGCTTTAAATTATCCGCCAGCATAGCAGGAATAACGTCTTTTCCAAAGTCATTGGATGAGTCAGGATTGCTTTCGTCCATTTCTAAATATCTTTGGAGAACAGACCATTTAAAAATATATATGCCCATTGAAGCCAAGTTGCTTTCCGGTTTTTCAGGCTTTTCATCAAAACGGGTTACATTAAAGTCCGCATCTGTATTCATAATGCCAAAACGGCTTGCTTCCTCCCATGGCACTTCAATAACAGAGATGGTTACGTCTGCTTGTTTTTCGATATGGTAATCAAGCATTGTATCATAATTCATTTTATAAATATGATCACCGGATAAAATCAGGACATATTCCGGATCATATTGCTTAATATAGTTTAAATTTTGATAAATCGCACTTGCTGTTCCGGAATACCATTTTACTTCAGACGACTCACTATAAGGAGGAAGAACGGTTACCCCGCCGTTTTTACGGTCAAGATCCCAGGCACTTCCAATTCCGATGTATGAATTTAAGACAAGCGGCTGATATTGTGTAAGTACACCGACTGTATGAATTCCTGAATTGGCACAATTGGAAAGCGGAAAATCAATGATCCGATATTTTCCGCCGAATGGCACTGCTGGTTTTGCAAGGTTCTCCGTCAATTCTTTTAAACGGCTTCCCTTTCCTCCAGCCAGAAGCATTGCTACACATTTTTGTTTTGCCATGTTAGTTCCTCCCTTTTTCGTCTACGCGGCGCAGATAAACTGCTCCAAATGGCGGTATATTTATTTCTACAAAAGCAGGCTGTCCATGGAACGTGTCTGATACCGTTTCGATAGAACCGTTATTCACCTGATTTGATCCTCCATACAATGCGCGGTCACTATTTAATATTTCTTCATACTGCCCTGCTTCCGGAACACCTACTTTATAATCACTGTACCCGTATTCACCAAAATTACACACGATTACGATTGGATTTCCCTCTTTATCTTTTCGTACAAAAGACAAAATGCTTTGTTGGTGATTGTGAACATCAATCCACTCAAAGCCTTCCGGACTGTGATCACGTTCAAATAATGCAGGTTCTGCTTGATAGCAGTGCAGCAGTTCTGTGAAATAAAGGTTGAAACTATGATGCATGTCGTAATCAGTTAAATGCCAATCCACTTCCTCCAGATCTTTCCACTCAGAAAAAGGAGCAAGCTCTGTTCCCATAAACAGCAGCTTTTTGCCCGGATGAGCCATCATAAACATCAGCAATAAACGCAGTTGTGCGAACTTTTGCCAGTAGTCACCCGGCATTTTATCAAGCAGGGACTTCTTGCCATGAACGACTTCATCGTGTGAAAAAGGCAAAATATAATTTTCCGAGTAGGCGTACATCAGGGAAAAAGTCATCAAGTGATGTTTTTGAGAGCGCTCGTTCCAGTGTGTTTCCATATATTCAAGCACATCGTTCATCCAGCCCATATTCCACTTGTAATTAAAACCTATGCCGCCTTGATGTACGGGAGCGGTTACTTGCGGCCAGTCACTTGAATCTTCTGCAATCATAAGCGCTTGTGGCTTAAATGAAAAAACGGCTTTATTTAATTTTTGCAAAAATGCGACGCCGTGTGGGTTTGCTTCTAATCCGTCACGGTTAGGCCAGTAAAATATGTTGGATACTGCATCGACACGAAATCCGTCGATGTGGTAATAATCCATCCAAAAAAGAGCATTTGAAATTAAAAAGCTATGTACTTCTGTTTTACTTAAATCGAAATTGGCTGTTCCCCATACATAGTTTTCACGATCCCAGCTGTTTTCATATTCATAACTGAAATTTCCGTCAAAATTATGCAGGCCATGCGCATCTTTACAAAAGTGACCAGGCACCCAGTCTAAAATAACCCCAAGCCCCGCGCGATGGCATTCATCAACAAAGTACATAAAATCTTTTGGCTCTCCATAACGCCGTGTAGTTGCAAAATAACCTGTGCTTTGATAGCCCCATGAGCGATCAAAAGGATGCTCTGTTATCGGCATAACCTCGATATGAGTAAATCCCTGTTCCTTCACATGTGGAATCAGCATATCAGCCAACTCTCTATATGTGTAAAGGTCATTTTCACCTTTTCCTTTTCTTTTCCACGTACCTAAATGCATTTCATAAATAGCCAGCGGCTCCTCATAAACAGAGGATGATTCCAAGCTGCGCAGCCATTCTTCGTCACGCCATTGATAATGATCAAGCGTTTTCACTACGCCGGCTGTATTTGGACGAAGTTCTGTCATAAAAGCAAATGGATCGGTTTTATGCATAACTCTGCCGCTTTGTGCAACAATTTCATACTTGTACAATGATCCTTCCAAATTACGTGGAACTTCTAAAAACCATACTCCTTCAGCAGATACTTGATGCATTTCATATTCTAGTCCATCCCAGCTGTTAAAATCACCAATTACTCGAACCTTTCTTGCATTGGGAGCCCATAAAACGAAGCAGGTTTTTTCGTTTTGAACATGCGCTCCAAATAGTTTGTAAGCTTTGAAAAGATTTCCCTCATGGAATAAATGGAGGTCAAAATCGCTTGGATAAAATGTTTCTGATGACATGGTCCACACCCTTTATTTTATGTATTCTTGGTGAAGTGAAAAGAGGAAAATGCGGAATAACTCCGTATTTATAATTGAATTATTGTTTAGTATTCTTTAAAAAAACAGATTTCCCTTCTTTATTTCCATATTTATTTATTATCTTCCCTTATTTTTTAAAAAATAACACGAATCCTTATGCTAAAATTTTGCAAATAAAAAAGCACCCGGAAGTTAAAATAACTTCCGGGTGCTTTTCGCTTTTGAATGACCCCTACGGGATTCGAACCCGTGTTACCGCCGTGAAAGGGCGGTGTCTTAACCGCTTGACCAAGGGGCCATATGGCGGAGAAGGAGGGATTTGAACCCTCGCGCCGGTTACCCGACCTACACCCTTAGCAGGGGCGCCTCTTCAGCCTC